>JBAWFE010000037.1:0-85039 GCA_049591595.1 Candidatus Dormiibacterota bacterium | reverse complement strand
ATCTCGTAGTGGTCAAGCCAGGCACGGACGTCCCCAACGGAACCGTCACCGTGGTTCGGTTGGAGAGCCCGGACACCGGCGAGAGTGAGGTTACCGTCAAGCGCCTCTACCGTGAAAGCGGACATATCCGGCTGCAACCGTCGAACGAGGAGTTCAGTCCGCTGATCGTAGACGACGCCCATATCGAGGGCAAAGTGGTGGCGGTGATTCGGGTACTGCGCCAGTAGGGTCACTGACTCAGTCCACGGGCTCCCCCCCGCCCGCTTCGCTCTTCATTCCCTCCACCAGCGCCTCGGGCAAGCGGCCCCGCACGTGCACGCCATCGCTGGCGAACTCTTCGCCCTCGACTACTCCGTAGCGTCGCCAGCGGGACAGAGCTTTCCAGTTGTCGTAGGGAATCGTGGCCTCAATCGCGAGCATGTCTCGGGAAAGTGCCTGGGCGATGGCAGTCCGGAGTTCGTCCAGACCCTCTCCGGTAGTGCCGCTGACCATGACCACACTGAGGTAAGGCTCCGGCTGAAAGGTGCGAAGCCGCATCCGACTTTCTGGCGAGCACCGGTCCACCTTGTTGATGGCGAGGAGAAGGGGTCGATCTTCTAGATCCAACTCTCGCAGGGTGGCGTGCACTGTCTCGAGTCGGGTTTCAGCGCCGGCGTGACTGGCGTCCAGCACATGCACCAGGAGGTCCGCTTCGGCCACCTCCTCCAATGTGGCATGAAAGGCGGCGACCAATTCATGGGGAAGCTTCTGGATAAAACCGACGGTGTCCACCAGCAGACACGGCTGACCAAACGGTAGCTGGACCGAGCGGGTGGTCGGGTCAAGTGTCGCGAAGAGTTGGTTCTCCGCCAAGGCACCACCTGCGGTCATGGCGTTGAGCAGCGTGGACTTTCCAGCGTTGGTGTAGCCAACTAGAGCGACGGTGCGAAATGGTTGGCGCCGACGACCGTCCCGATGCAGTGCTCGCTCCTCATGCAGTTCGGTGAGCTCTTTCTGCAACACCCGGAGTCGGTTGCGGATCCGTCGCCGGTCGGTCTCCAGCTTCTGCTCACCGGGACCTCGGGTTCCAATCCCACCGCCGAGCCTGGAAAGTCCGCTGGTGCCCGTCAGGCGGGGTAGGAGATGCTGGAGCTGGGCGACTTCGACCTGGATTCGCCCCTCGCGCGATCGCGCGTGCTGAGCGAAGATGTCGAGGATCAGGCTTGTGCGATCGACGACCGTTATCTCCAGCTGCTCTTCCAGGTTGCGCTGCTGTCGTGGGGACAGCTCGTCGTTGGTGATCAGAAGGCCAAACTCCAAGCTGTTCCTAAGTTCCCGGATCTCACCCACCTTTCCCCGACCGAAGAACAAGGTGGGGTCCACCTTCGGGCGCTTCTGCACGTCTGATCCGACAACCTCCGCTCCCGCGGTTCGAGCCAGGTCTCCAAGCTCGTCCATCTCCAGTTCGACGTGGCCGAGGTCGCGCTCCGACGCCGCCCACCCCAGCAGAAAGGCGCGTTCCCGCTCGCGCTGCATGGACTCGTCGAAAACTCTCATCGAAACCTCGCCCTGGGGTCGGTCAGAAGTGCCGCCAACCCTTGGCTAACCATCTCGTCCGTGCTGGCAGTCGCGTCGACCCAAACGAGGTCCGGCTCGCTGCGCAGCCACGTCATTTGGGCTTTCGCGTATCGCCACGTGCGCGCCACCATGCGCTCGAGTGCTTGCTGGCGCGGGCAGCGGCCGAGAGCCCAATCGACAACTTCAGAATACCCGATCGCAGAACGGGCCAGTAGCTCTGCCGAGAAGCCCTTGGCGACCAGGGAATCCACCTCTTGCCGGAGTGGGTCTCCCAAGAGCCGGCTCGACCGGGCTTCGATCCGGTCCCGTAGCTCCTTTGCGCCGACGCGACACCCCAACTTGCGGATCGACCAGCTGGGGCGGGACTGCTGGGCCCTACTTCCCGCCCGCGCCAGCTCCGCGGCACGAATGACCCTCCGAGGATTCCCCAGGTCCACTTGTTGGGCCCGTGCGGGGTCGAGGCTCGCCAGGTCCTGGGTCGCGACTGCGAGCAGTTGGTCGTCGTCGGGGCCCAACCTCTCTGTCCGCGCGTCCTCGGGCGGAACGCGGCCAAAGTCGTAGCCGCCAAGCAGCGCTCGGACATATAGCCCGGTCCCGCCCACAACGATGGCAGTGTGGCCCCGAGCTGCAATCTCCTCGATGGCCGCGGTCGCCAGGGTGCGGTACTTGGCGGCTGAGAATGGTCGGCCCAGCTGGCTCCAATCCAGCCCGTGACACACCACTCCCTGGAGCTCAGCCGGAGTGGGCTTGCAGACTCCGATGCTCAGCTCTGCGATCGCCTGGCGGGAATCGGCATTCACCAACTCCCCTTCCAGTTCCTGGGCCAGCGCTACCGCCAGGAGCGTCTTTCCCGAGGTGGTCGGGCCCTGGATAGCCAAGACCCGAGGGACTCCCACACTCGGCCAGGCCGATGACCCGGCCACCCTCAGTGCCTCCTAAAGGCCGACAGCAACTGTGCTTCGGAGAGAAGTAGAACCGCAGGCCGGCCGTGGGGGCAGGTGATCCCACCGGGAGTGTCCGAGAGGTCGCTCAACAGCGCAGTCACTTGCCGGGGAGTTATCGGATCACCAAACCTGACCGCGCTGTGGCACGCCACCGAAGCCGCCAACCGGTGCCGCCGGGAGGGGACGTCTCCCTCCCCGACCACCGTGCTGCCAATCACCTCCACCAGCAGCTGCTGGAGCTCGGACAGTCGGGTACCCATGGGGACGGCGGAGCACCTGACAGTCCCGACCCCAAACGATTCCAGTTCGAAGCCGGCTCGCCGGAAGAGGTCGGTGGCGTCGGCCAAGCCGGCAAGGACCGCCGGCCCGACTTCCACGAGCATAGGGCTGAGAAGACCCTGGCCCGCTTGCCCGCCCCGGTCGCCTACGCCGGACAGCCCCTCTAGAACCCTCGCGTACAGCACTTTCTCGTGGGCCGCATGCTGGTCCAGCAGTGCCAGTCCGCGCTCCGTCTCCACCACCAGGTAGCGGTTGTGGGCCTGGCCGAGGTACCGCCATCGGTCCGCCCCGGCGAGCGAGCCAACGTCATCACTCCGCGGTAGATCCTCAGTGAGCAGATCCATGGTCGAATCAGGACTAGACCTAAGTGTTCCAGGTGCCGTGGACCAGCCGACGGCATACCGAGGGTCGCCGATCTGGGATTCTCGGGATAGCAGGAGGTCGGCCGGACCAAGGTCGCGCAGAGCCTCCCAGCAGGCCCGCTGAAGCGCCTCGAAGATCTGTCCCTCGTCGCGAAAACGCACCTCCCGCTTGGTGGGGTGAACGTTCACGTCCACCTCACCTGGATCACAACGGATGTCGAGCACCGCCAGGGGGTGACGCCCCACCTCGAGCAGGCCGCGGTAGGCGCCCTCTACGGCGGCGGTCAGAGCGCGCTGGTGGACCCGCCGGCCATTGACCATCACGACTAGAGCGTTGCGATTGGGATGGGCCACGCCAGGCGGGCCAAGTACACCGACCACGGCCAGTCCCTGGCCCCGCCACGCGACCGAGATCAGTTGGTCGGCCACACTACGTCCGAGCACCGATCGGGCGGCTTCCACCAGACCGCCCCCGCCGGGAGTACCAAGGGTTCTCCTCCCGTCCGTCCGCACTTCAAACAGGACGTCCGGTCGACCCAGTGCCGCCTCTATAACGACCCTTAGGCAAGCGCTGGCCTCTGACCGAGTGGTGCGTAGGAAGGCCCGCCGAGCGGGAGTGTTCTGGAAGAGGCGACTTACTTCAACCGACGTTCCCGGTGGGGCCGCCACCGGGGATGGCTGGCCCAGTCCGTGGGGTGCTATCTCAAGTCTGGCGCCGGCTAGGGACTCACGCTCCCGAGAGACCACCACCACTCGGGCGACGGCCGCGATACTCGCCAGCGCCTCACCTCGGAACCCGAAGGTGGCGATCTGCGCCAGATCATCGATCGCGGTGAGTTTGCTCGTAGCATGGCGCTGCAGCGCCAGCGCCAATTCCCCGGAAGGCATGCCCCGACCGTCATCGACGACCCGGATCACCTCGCTGCCTCCGCCCTCGATCTCGACGGTGATGCGGTTTGCGCCGGCGTCGAGGGCATTCTCTAAGAGTTCTTTCACGACGGAAGCTGGCCGCTCGATCACCTCCCCTGCCGCGATCAGGTCGGCAACTTCCGGCGCCAGCTGTCGGATGGGCGGCCGAACGCTGCCCGAATCGGGGGCTTCGGGACTAGTCCGGGTCAGGTTGCCTCTCCTGCCCGACGTTGCCAATCGGCGATCTTCTCGAGTGCCTCCAACGGCGTCATGTCGTCAATTTTCAGCTGCTCCAGCTCAACCATCACCGGATGAGCTGGGCTCAATGGCAACGACAACTGTTGCTCCCCACCGCTCGAGGGGGCCAGCGGTCGATCGGCCTCCCTCCGGGAGAGCACCTGGGCGGCACGGTCCAACACCCAGCTGGGCAGTCCTGCCAGTTGGGCCACATTGATGCCGTAAGAGCGATCGGCGCCACCCGCCACGATTCGGTGGAGGAAGGCGATGCGCAGCTCGCCGTCCTCCTCTGACTCGATCACCTCGACCCTGAAGTTCCGCAGGGCGGGCAGAGATCGCTCCAGGGTGGTCAGCTCGTGGAAATGGGTGGCGAAGAGAACGCGTCTGGCCATGCCCGGTTGGTCATGGAGGTATTCGAGGATGGCCTGGGCGATGCTCATGCCGTCGTAGGTGCTGGTGCCCCGGCCGATCTCATCCAGGATGAGCAGACTTCGGGGAGTCGCCTGGGCCAGAATCAGTGCCATCTCCTCCATCTCCACCATGAAGGTGCTGCGTCCAGAGGCAATGTCGTCCTCGGCTCCAATCCGGGTGAAGATGCGGTCCACCAGCCCCCAGCGAGCCTTGGTGCATGGCACCATCGAGCCCATCTGGCCCAGCAGGCAGATGAGGGCGACCTGGCGCAGAAAGGTCGACTTCCCAGCCATGTTGGGGCCAGTCAAGAGCAAGAGTCGCTCGGTCTCACCATCCATGGCGACATCGTTGGGCACGAACCGGCCCGCTCCCAGGCTGGCCTCAACTATGAGGTGCCTTCCGTCCATCAGCTCCAGCGCCAACCCCTCGTAGATCTGCGGCATGACCCAGCCGTGCTCCGCCCCCAACTCGGCCAAGGCCTGCAGCGCGTCCAGGTCTCCGAGCGCAGTCGCCGCCCGACCGAGTTCTCCCGCCTGGTCAGCGACCGCTTGAAGCAGTGACGAGAGGCATTCCAATTCGCGGGATAGGCTCTGCTCGCGGGCGGTGAGCACCACGTTTTCGTATTCGCGTAGTTCAGGGGTCACATATCGCTCGGCGCCGACCAGGGTTTGTCGCCGGACGTAGTCCGGAGGAATTGCGTCCCGAGCCGTGTGGCGGACCTCGATGTAGTAGCCGAAGACCCGGTTGTAGCCAACTTTCAGCGTTCGAATACCGGTACGGTCGCGTTCGGTCTCCTCCAACTTGGAGAGATACTCCCGCGCCCCGGTGCTGGCCTGGCGAATCTGGTCCAGCTGATCGTCGAAGCCAGGCCGGATGAAGCCGCCATCCCGCGCCTGTGCCGGAAGGTCCTCCTCCAAAGCCCGCCGGAGCAGTGCCGCCAGCTCCTCGGTTGGACCTGCCAGCGCCGGTGCCAGTGACCGAAGTGGAGCTGACTGCGCTCGATCCAAAACGGTCGACAGCTGGGGAAGTCGTTCTAACGTGTCGGCGAGACTGCTCAGGTCGCGGGGACTAGCGGCCCCATGAACTGACCGGCCGACAAGCCGCTCCAGGTCCCGGCATCCCTTGAGGCAGGACCGTACCTGCGCCCGAACTGCACTGGAGGTCGCGAGCTCGGCGACCCCTATCTGGCGGTCGAGAAGCGGGGGCAACATGCTTAGCGGCTCCTGGAGCCAGGCACGGAGTCGGCGAGCTCCGAGGGAGGTCAAGGTTCGGTCGATCAGGCGGAAGACCGAGACGCTTCCTCCGGACGGCTCGAGCAACTCCAGGTTTCGTCGCGTAGAGGCATCGAGGTTCATCGTGCCCCCAGGCACCCGCCAACTGACTCTGAGAAATGAGGGATCAAGGGCCAGTTCCCCTTCTCGGCAGTAGTCCGCGACCGCCGCCAGGGCAGCCAGAGCTAGGCCTTCCGATCCACCGTTCTCCTCGTCGGCAGCCTTCGCCCCTGTCGACTCGACTAGGTCGCGTCCTAGTTCGCCAATAAACGCGGTGATCGGCCGGTAAGAAACCGCGACCTCGGGGGACAGCCCGAACAATTCGGGACATCCCTCGGGAAGCAGAAGTTCAGCCGTGTCCAGCGCAATTAGCTGGTAGGCAATTCGAGGTGAGCTGATGCCGCCCGAGATGACGCCAAGCTGGCAGGTTCCGCTGCTGACGTCGACCGCTGCGAGCCCTACCTGGTCGCGCTCGGGCCAGAGGGCTACGCATCTTGCCACGGCCCCCGGGGCCAAAAAGCTGTCCTCGATCAAGGTTCCGGCGGTGAGAACCCGCACCACCCGCCTGGCCACCAGCTTGCCTGGTCGAGGCGACTCGATCTGGTCACACAGGGCAACTTTGATCCCGGCGTCCAGTAGCTTGCGCGCATAGGGCGCGAGGCTGTGGTGCGGCACCCCGCACATAGCGATCCGTCCTGCCTTACCGAACGGTCGCGCTGTCAGGGCCACGCCCAAGATCGGGGCTGCACGCTCGGCATCCTCACCGAAGATCTCGAAGAAGTCACCCATTCGGAAGAGGACCAAGCAATCGGGATGACTTCGCTTGGCAGACCAGTACTGACGAACAGCTGGGGTGTCGGGAGTATCCGCGCGCACCTCGGCCACAGGGCGGGGGGTGCCCAGCGGCGTCAAGCGGCCACGAGCTGCCAGGCAGTGGCGGCGGTCACCCGGGCGGTGACCGTCTCACCGGGCAGAGCCGGCCGCCCCAGCCACGCTACCCGGTTCTGGCGAGTTCGGCCGAAGGCTCGACCATCCTCACCGACCCCTTCGACCAAGACCTCCACCTCGGCCCCGATCAGCGAGCGGTTCCGCTCCTCGCTGATCTTCCGTTGGAGCTCCAACACTGCCTGCAGCCGCTCCTTCTTCTTCGCCAGGGGAACATCGTCCTCCCTACGGAAGGCAGCCGTTCCCGGACGGGGCGAGTAAGCCTGGACGTGAACCGTGTCAAACCGCACCTGCGCCAACATCCGGAGAGTCGCCGCGAACTCCTTGTCTGTCTCTCCACAGAACCCCACGATCACGTCGGTGCTGAGGGAGATTCCGGGGACCCGAGACCGGGACCGCTCGAGCACTGCCAGGTAGTCGGACACCGAGTATTCGCGCTTCATGCGGCCTAGACAGCTGTCGCTGCCCGACTGGACCGGCAGGTGGAGTTGTTCACAAGCGGTCGGCAGATCCGCGATTGCCTCGAGGAGACGCTCAGAGGCGTTTCTGGGGTGAGATGTGAGAAACCGCATCCGCTGGAGTCCAGGGACCTTGTCGACCCGGGCCATCAGCTCGGGAAGGCCGGAGCCGTCCTCGGGGCTCACATAGGAATTGACATTCTGGCCGAGCAGCGTGATCTCGACGACTCCCCGATCCACCAACCGCCTTGCCTCGAGCTCGATCTGCTCTGCAGGGCGACTTGACTCTCGTCCACGAACGAACGGGACTATGCAGTAGGTGCACATCTCGTTGCAACCGAGGATCACCGGCAAGTACGCGAAAAGCCGGTCGGAGGCGGGCAGCGGCACCGGGCCTTCCAACGCTCCCTGGTACAGGTCCCGTAGTCGGGCGAAGAACCCGTCTGGCTCCCGCATGTCGAAGACGTAATCGAGGTGGTGGAATCGGCGGAGCAGCTCGCCTCCATGCTCTCCGACCATGCACCCAGTCAGGGCGATCCCCCGGCCGTGGCGCGCCGCCTTCCAGGCCGCGAGCTCGCCGAGGCGGCTGCTGGCCCGGTCCTCGGCGTGCTGCCGTACAGCGCAGGTGACCAAAACTGCGAGGTCCGCGTTTTCCAGTTCCACTCCCGGCACCATGCCCAGCTCCGCGAACTGCTCGGCGAGGCTCTCAGCGTCGGCGGTGTTCATCTGGCATCCCACCTGCCAAATGTTCACCCGGGGGGCACGGTCCCCGCTGACCGCGATCGGCGTGCGATGGGGGCGAGCCTCCAGCAGAGGTAGCGGACTGAACACCGACCTGGCCCCGACTGACCCCGTCAGCGGACCTCCACGACCAGCCGCATCCCGGTCCGCTCTTCACCGTCGATGGCGATGTCGATGAAAGACGGGATGCAGACCAAGTCAAGACCTCCCGGCGCTACATATCCCCGGGAGATGGCGATCGCTTTGACCGCCTGATTGATCGCCCCGGCCCCAATTGCCTGGATCTCAACCCGGTGCTGGGTTCTGACCACGCCAGCAATCGCTCCGGCTACCCGCACAGGTTGCGAGGTGGCAGAGACCTTGAGTACTTCCACTGGGGTGGCGGCGCTCCCGCCGGTGGGCGAAGTCGGAATTGACAAGATGTCCAAGGTCCTGAAGTGTGATGCGGATTCTACGGCTAAAAGGGCAGCGGCGGACCGCCTGGTGGCCAGGTCGCTGGATTACGACGCAGATTGAACTGCCCGAGCAGGCTCACGCTGAGACAGATCAGGACCGCGGCCGCGGCCACCAGCAGCATGAAATCATCCTCGTGCAGGTGAGAGGCGCCCCAGGTCGCCGCGAGGGCACCCAGGGCTCGCCCTAGGGTCATGAACCACAGTGCAGCCCCCATAGCCTGTCCCACTCCTTCGCTCGGCGTCTTGGTCTGGATCCGGTTGAAGCCCCAGACCTCTTGGAGCGCTCCGCTGCCAAAGAAGACCACCACCGCCGCCAGGACCAGCCAGCCACCAACCATGACTCCGATTGCAGCGGCGACGACGAGATGGATGTACCCGATGATGACCACGCTCTTCCGCCGAACCAGTGGCAGCCGCAGGGCCACCGCGCTGGCCACGAGTGATGAGATGCCGACCACCACGTACATCAGCCCCACCTGGTTGGTGTGGACATGAAAGATGTAGCGCGCGAGTGGCACGAAGTAGACCTGGATCACGCTGGCGAGGGCGGCTCCAACCGCCGCCTGAAAGGCGAAGAGTCGGGTGGTACGGTCAAACAGAAGAAGCGCAAAGCCGCGGCGGAGGACAGGCAATACCCGCTGCCTTGTGTACGACCGAACGACCCAGGGCGCTGGCTGTCCACCGACCCGCGTCATCAGGGCTGCGGAGGCTAAGAACGTGAGTCCATCGACGGCGATGAGCCACGCGGGTGCCATTACAAGAAGAAGCAGCGCGCCGAGAGCGGGTGCGACCACCACCGCGGATTCGGAGGCTACCGATAAGAGGCTGCTGCCGGCAGGAACGAGGCCTTGAGGCAAAAGAACCGCCACGAGCCGCCGCCTCCCGGGCTCATACAGAGCCGAGGCGGCCCTCGCCCCTCCTGCAGCGAGGAGCACAGCCACCAGAATGTGACCCTCCGCTCCGACAATAGTGAGGCACGCCAGCGAAGCCCGAACCAGATCTAGGGCCGCTGACCTTCTTCGCCGATCTCCTCGATCCCCTAGGTGGCCACCGATAGGCAGAAGGGCTAGCAGAGGCGCCGATTCGAATACAAAGAGAAGCCCGACTCCCACTTCGCCGCCCAGCCGGTAGCAGATTATGACCAGGGCCGGAAGGGTTAGGAAGTCTCCGTACCAGGAGAGTACGCCGGCTATCCAGAATGCTCTAAATCTGGACACCCTCAGCGGGCCGCGCCACCCAATTCCGGTTTCGGGCAATAGAAACCTCCAGCGAACGAGAGTTCCGGCGCGAGCGCTTTCGAGAGTGTAGGGAGTGTCCCAACGGCAACAAGTAGCGGGCCGGGCTTTGTCTCGGCCCCCGACTTCGTTTTGCCCCCTCCGGTCGGGCTGGTATGTTACTGCTTCGTCACTTCGAAGTCAGGCGCCTGCGACATTGTCACTTCGTTGGATATGGTCGAGCCGAAGGGTTTCTGCGCCAGCTGCGACTGTGCAGAGAACGCAATTTACGTTTAAGGAGAGCAAGTACATGAGCACGTGGGACTCTTGGGATTGGTCAGGCCGCTGATCTGACCCGCTCGGAGGGCTTAAAGCCCTCCTGAAGCGCATCAAAGGGAGAGCAGTTCCTCGGTGGGCTGCTCTCTCTCTTTTGATACCGCCTCCAAGGCCTCGTCGGAGATGCTTTCGAAGGCCGCGACAGCTTGGGGGTCGAATTGGGTTCCCGAGCATCGGCGGACCTCTGCTCGGGCTTCGCTGAGGGACATCGCTTTACGGTACGGACGGTCCGAGATCATCGCGTCGAAAGCGTCAGCGATTGTGAAGACTCGCGCGGCCAGCGGCACCGAGTCACCGACCAAGCCGTTCGGGTAGCCTTTCCCATCGAATCGCTCGTGGTGAGTCAGGATCACTTCTCGAGCGTACTCAAGCTGCCGGACGTCAGCCACCATTAGCGCCCCGAGTTGCGGATGGGTGCGCATGACTTTCCACTCTTCGTCGGTGAGAGGTCCCGGCTTGTGGAGAATCGAATCTGGCACGCCGATCTTGCCGATATCGTGAAGAAGCGCCCCGTGGCACAGGCGCAGCAGCTCGGGCTCAGGGAACTTGAGGAATCTGCCCATCATTAGCGAATACTCCACGACGCGGCGACAGTGGCCCTCCGTGTCATGGTCCCGAAGATCGATCGCCTTGGAGAGGCTGACCAAGGTCGCGTTGAATCCGCTCTGGGCCTCAACCGCGCGGGCCTGTTGCTCACGCATCCAGCGATTTGTGGCAGTTTGGACAATCGCGACTGGGGCCGCGAGAGTGACCAGGGCGGCGCTATAGGGCAAATAGGTTGCGGCGGCCACAACACCGAGTCCAGTCAGCCCGTACCCGACGTAGTAGGGCATAACGTTAACCACGTTATGCAGGAAGACCCGGTATTGAAAATCGCGGCGTCCCTGATCGGCGATTAGCACCAACCCGAGGAGAAATTGGTTGGCGAGCCAGCACGCGACACCACCCATTGCGCCAGCGAAGATCAACCATCCGACCTCACCTTGAGAAGCCTGAAGCACGTCGTTGTACACAAGGAATGCCATCGCGTAGATGAGAAAACCCATCACGCTGTTGAACAGCAGCTTGACTGTGATCCCTCGCCGGACCACGAGGCCGACCACCAGCACGGCAATACCGGAAGCGGCCGCCCCCTGGAGCCCCAGAAGATAAACAGCTCCGATGCTCGCGTAGGCCTTTGCGCTGAAGTGAATTGTTACCCGGCCGACTGGAGCTGGGACTCCTCCTCGAGTTTCCAAGAGCGCGACCACCGCGAATACGACGAGCAGGGCGGACCAGTCGAATGGGGGGTGAATGTAAACGAGGCCCAGGGCCGTGGCAAGTCCGGTAGTTGCCGCGACGACGACCATGACCTGCCAGCGGTACCCGCGAGGTGCAGGGACGTCGCTGATGTGAGCCGCGATCGCTGGAACCCGGACCGCGTGGGCGTGTCGCACCGACACGTCGGTCCCCCCGGCCGCGGCTCGCCGGCGTACTGCAGTGGGACTGCTCATGGGCACCCGTCCGGGTAGACCCCGCCCAGATCCCGTCCAGTCGAGCTAAGACCCGTCCAACCTGCCGACCGGGGCAGGAGCCAGATCGCGATCCGCACCACGAGTCGCAAGTTCCTAAATCTCCCTCACAAGATAGTCGTCCCTTCCAACGGACCAGCGCAGTCTAGCTGCAGGATTCCGAGTTCAGGGGCAGATCAGGAGCATTGCGGCACGGTTGTGACAAATTTGGGACAGATGTGCCGGGTTCGGGATGCCGGCTACTTGGCGTAATCGACCGAGCGCGTCTCCCGCACGACCGTCACTTTGATCGTTCCGGGATAGCTCATCTCACCCTCGATCCGGCGAGCTATTTCTCGGGCCAATACCACCGCGGCATCGTCGTTCACGCGATCTGGCTTGACCATGATCCGCACTTCGCGGCCGGCTTGGATCGCGAAGGATCGCTCGACACCCTCGAAGGCGTTGGCGATCTCCTCCAGCTTCTCGAGCCGCTTGATGTAGCTGGCCAGCGTCTCCCGCCGAGCACCGGGGCGCGAAGCGGAGATGGCGTCTGCACTCAGCACTACGAAGGCCATGATGGTGGTCGGCTCGATATCGTAGTGGTGGCACTGCACCGCGTTCACCACTTCCGGGTGCCGCCCCAGGCGCTTCAGGATTTCGCCCCCGATCAAAGCATGGGACCCTTCCACCTCGTGGTCCACGGCCTTGCCGATGTCGTGGAACATCCCCGCCTCTTTGGCGAGATGCTCGTCAGCTCCGATCTCAGCGGCGATCATGCCGGCGAGGTAGGCGACCTCCTTGACGTGAGCTAGAACGTTCTGTCCGTAGCTGTAGCGGAAGCGGAGCGTCCCGACCAGCTTGACCAGCTCAGGATGAACGTTCTGCAGCCCCAGCTCGAAGAGGGCTTGCTGCCCCTCCTCCACGATCCGCGAAGTGACTTCCTCGCGTGACTTGACCACCACCTCCTCGATCCTGGTCGGGTGGATCCGGCCGTCGCTGAGCAGCTTGTTCAAAGTGACCCGAGCCACCTCCCGCCGAACCGGGTCGAATCCGCTCAGGACCACCGTCTCGGGTGTGTCATCGATGATCAGATCGACCCCCAGAGCCGCCTCCAGGGCCCGGATGTTGCGTCCTTCCCGGCCAATGATCCGACCCTTTACCTCATCGTTGGGCAGCGGGACGACCGACACCGAGGTCTCCCCGGTCTGATCAGCGGCGTGGCGCTGGATGGTGGTAACCAGCACCTCCCGTGAGCGCTCATCCGCCTCGGCCCGCGCCGAAGCGACGGAATTGCGGATCAGTTCCGCCTTCTCCGAAACAAGCTCCCGATCGAGCGTCTGAAGCACTTCCTGGCGGGCATCCTCCCGCGAGAGCCCGGCCACCCGCTCCAACTCCTTATCCCCAGCTTCCCGGAGAGCAGCCAACTCGCCCCGTGATACCTCTAACTGGGTGCGTTCTGCAGCCACGGCATCCCCGCGTTGGAGGAGATCCTGCTGCTGTCGGTCCAATTGTTCCTCGCGCTGAACAATTCGCTGCTCGAGTCGGGAGACCTCGGCGCGTCGCTCCCTGAGCTCCTCCTCGAGCTCGGTCCGGACTCGGAGCGCCTCCGCCTTCGCCTCCAGACCGACCGCCTTGCGATCGGTTTCGATCGCCGCCCGAGCAGCGACCAGGTCATCCTGACCGCGACGTCCCTGACGGGACGCCATCAGACCAAAGGCGACTCCGCCCGCGGCAAGCACGGCTAGTACGACCAGCAGCACGTCCATTGCTGCGCTCATAGCCCAGACCTCGCAGTGTCGAGCAAGGGACTATGGAAAGCCCCTCCCCGACTTCAACCCCTCACGAAGCCGGAGGAGTAGGAAATTAATTGAAAGTGGGACCGATTTTAGCGCGTACTCCGGCCGACCTGGAGGTCAGGGCATGGGTTGCACCCGCGAAACTAGGGACGCACCTCAGCCCAGGGCTGCCGCTGGCTCCGACACCATCGCCACGTCGCTCTCCTCGGCGGCCGGAAGTACCGGCTCTCCGATCACCGCCTGGCGAACCTTGTTGGCGATCTCCTTAGTCAGTTCGGCGTCACCGCGGAGCAGATCGCGAACGTTGTCCCTGCCCTGGCCCAAGCGCGTCTCGCCGTAGCTGAACCAAGCGCCGCTCTTCTCGACGATGCCGGCCTCGATGGCCCCATCCAGGACGCTGCCCTCGTATGAGATGCCCTCGCTGTAGAGAAGATCAAGCTCAGCGGACCGGAACGGTGCAGCCACCTTGTTCTTGACCACCCGCACTCTGACTCGGCCCCCGATGACGTCGAGGCCCTGCTTGAGGGAATCGATCTTGCGGATGTCGAGCCGGATCGAGGCATAGAACTTGAGCGCCCGGCCACCGGAGGTGACCTCGGGATTGCCGAACATCACTCCAACCTTCTCGCGCAGCTGGTTGATGAAGATCACCACGCAGTTGGAACGACTGATCGCGGCCGTCAACTTCCGCATGGCCTGCGACATCAGACGCGCCTGGAGACCAACATGGGTGTCGCCCATCTCGCCGTCGATCTCCGCCTTGGGGACCAGGGCCGCCACCGAGTCGACTACCACCACGTCGACCGCCTGACTACGAACCAACACCTCCACGATCTCAAGTGCCTGCTCACCGGTATCAGGCTGAGAGATGAGCAGCTCATCGGTGTTCACCCCGATCCGGGCCGCATAGGTGGGGTCCAGCGCGTGCTCGGCGTCGATAAAGGCCGCGACTCCACCAGACTTCTGGGCCTCCGCGACGATGTGGAGGCTGAGGGTGGTCTTGCCTGACGACTCCGGCCCGAAGATCTCCACGATCCGACCACGCGGGATTCCTCCCACTCCCAGGGCCAGGTCGAGAGTGAGGGCTCCCGTAGAGATCACCTCGATCCCTCGTACTCCGGTGCCGTCCCCAAGCCGCATGATCGCGCCCTTGCCGTAGCTCCGCTCGATCTGGGTCAGTGCGGCTCCTAACGCCCGATCCTTCTCTGTGGCCACTCGCGCAAGCTCCTTGGCATCGCGGTCTACCGGTCCGCTTACGCGTCCCGCGACTTCGAGTGTAGCGCTCATTTCAGTGACCTCCGGGTGTGTCGCTGCGGTCTGACCGCGAGCAGTGACGGGTTTCAAGACGGCTCAGTATTGGCGGGGAACACTTGTTCGGTATTGTACCGCTTCTCGCCCTCTAAGGGAAGGTCCTTCCGACGCCCCAGCGGGGGGTCAATGGCATTCAGTTGAGCACCGCCAGCATCAGCTCCAAGGCGGCACTGACGGCGTTGACCCGGTTCTGGTGACGCCCTTGATCGCGGCCCAACTGCCGGACCGTCGTGCCGTCGATTCCCGCCACCGCCACGAAGATCAGCCCCGCCGGTTTGGACTCGGCCGCGTCGGGTCCCGCGATGCCGGTTGTCGAGATTCCGAAGGAGCTCTGGAAGCGTTCCCTGACCCCAAGCGCCATGGACTTCGCCACCTCCAGGCTGACAGCCCCGTGGGCCTCGAGCAGCTCTCTGGGAACTCCCAGCTCTCCGAGCTTCAGAGCGTTGGCATACGCCACCACCCCGCCCAGGAACGCGGTAGAGCTTCCCGGAACCGCGGTCAGAGCCGCTGCCAGCAGTCCCCCAGTGCATGACTCAGCAGTAGCTAGGGTTCGGGCCGGACTCCGTCCAGCCTTCTCGAGCACCGCTCGCGCTTCAGGGAAGACCAGGGCAAGGTCCTCTAGACGAGGCTCGGTCATCGCCAACCCAGCAGGTTCCGAAACCGCCAGAGGTAGACTCCCCCACTCCAGACGGTGAATACCACTGCCACCCCCACCAGCCAACCGGCGTATGGACTGAGCCCGGGGTAGGGGCGCTGGAGAATCAGGGCCACGACCATGGCATCCTGGCTAAGGGTCTTGAGCTTGGCGACTCGATTGGCGCTGATCGAGACGCCCGAGCGCGTGCCCTTCGTCCGCAGGATCACCACCGCCACCTCCCGAGCCACGATCACGAACCCGGCCCAAGCCGGCAGTGCGCCTTCGCTGACGAGAGGAAAGAGCGCTGCGATCACCAGCAGCTTGTCGGCCAAAGGGTCGAGGAAGATCCCGAGGGTGCTCACCTCTTGGCGGCGACGCGCCACCATCCCATCCAGGCTGTCGGTGGCCGCTCCAAGGACGAAGAGCCCAGCCGCGATCTGGTGGCTCTCGGCGAACCCCGCCTCCAGGCAGAAGAGGATCACCGGGATCAGGCCGAGGCGGCTGAGTGTGATCAGATTGGCGAACCCACGCCAGCTCGCGCCCAGGGGCTCCGCGACCTCCCCGGAGGTCTCAGGGGGAGCGGTGGTCCCCCTGACGGTCATCGGTAGTTGGTGTACTGCAACGGCACCGGCAGATCCAGCTCGCGGAGCTCGTGGATGACCGCCTGCAGAGCGTCCTTGTCCTTGGCGGACACCCGGAGCTCGTCGCCTTGGATGCGCACCTGGATCTTGGAGTGGTTCGCCTTGATGCGTTTGGTCAGCTCACGGGCCGTCTCCTCAGCTATCCCTTTACGCAACTGGATCACCTGACGGACGTTGCCCTTGGCAGCCGGCTCTGGCTTGCCTGGGTCGAGGATCTTGAGGGAAAGCTGACGGCGGACCAGCTTGCTCTTCAGCACATCGAGGATGGCTTCCGCCCGGCTGTCCGAGGCGGCCAGCACCACGATCTCCTTCTCGTGCAGATCGAGATCGGCAGTGATGTCCTTGAAGTCGTAGCGGGTAGCTATCTCCCGCTTGGCCTGCTCCACGGCGTTCACCAGCTCCTGGCGGTCGAAGTCCGAGACCACGTCAAAGGAGTGCTCGGTGCTGGCCACCAGCCAAGCGTAGCGGCTAGTCCCCGTCCTCGTTGGAGTCGAGCATCTGTTCCAGCTCGGCCAGGTTCATCAGCACTTCCCGGGATTTGCTGCCCTCATAAGGACCGACCACCCGGGCATCCGAGAGCTGGTCGATCAACCGAGCCGCCCTGGTGTAGCCCACATTGAGCTTGCGCTGCAGCAGCGAGGCAGCGCCGCGCTGCTCCCCGATCACGATCCGCCCCGCACGTTCGAAGAGCGGGTCCCGCTTCAGCGCGGGATCACCCTGAACCGGTGCCAACGCGGCTGCCTGGAGGATCTCCTCTTGGTAGTGGGGCCGGCCCTGCGCCTTCCACCAGCCGATGAGCTGGTCCAGTTCCCGGTCGGAGACGTAGGCTCCCTGGAGCCGGACCGCCTTGCCGGCGTCGATTGGCAAGTAGAGCATGTCGCCCCGGCCTAGGAGTTTCTCAGCGCCCATCTCGTCCAGGATCACCCGGGAATCGACCCCACTGCTCACTGCGAAGGCGATCCGGGAGGGGATGTTGGCCTTGATCAGCCCGGTGATGATGTCAGCAGAGGGCCGCTGAGTCGCCACGATCAGGTGGATCCCCACGGCCCGGGCCAACTGCGCGATCCGACAGATCAGATCCTCGATCTCGTTGGCCGCCACCATCATCAGGTCGGCCAGTTCGTCGATCACGATCACGATCTTGGGCAGGGTGCGCAGCCCCAGCTGCGGGGCCCGCTCATTGAAGTTGGTGATGTTCCGGGCGCCATGGCCGGCGAAGAGCTTGTACCGCTGCTCCATCTCCATCACCGCCCAGCGAAGCGTGGCCACGGCAGGGTCGGCGTCAACCACTACCGGCACCAGCAGATGGGGCAGTCCGGAGAAGTTGCTGAGCTCCACCCGCTTCGGATCGACCAAGATGAGTCGGAGGTCCCGAGGGGTGGACTGAAGCAGGAGCCCAGCCAGCACCGCATTGATGCAGACGCTCTTGCCTGAGCCAGTGGTACCAGCAATCAGCAGATGAGGCATCCCTGCCAGATCGCCTAGGACCGGGTGGCCGCTGACGTCGGCACCGAGGGCCATGGCCAGCTTGCTCTTCACGCTGTTGAAGGTCGGCGCCTGGACAACCTCCTTCAGGGTGACCAACTGGGCCGCCTTGTTGGGCACCTCGATCCCGATGGCCGACTTCCCAGGGATGGGAGCCTGGATCCGAATGGGTGCTGCCAGGGCCATCGAGAGGTCCGGCTGGTAGGCAAGCACTTTGCGCACGGGCACCCCGGGGGCCGGCTGAAGCTCGTACTGGGTCACGGTGGGGCCGGCATTAACCCCCATCACCTTGCACTGCACGCCGAAGTTGCCGAGAGTCGACTCGATGGTGCGAATCCGGCTCCGGATCTCGTCCCGGAGTCGCTCGCGCTTGCCACTGGAGGAGTCGAGCAGATCGACACTGGGGAGGACCCAGTTCGGCTCGGGCTCGTCGTCAAGCTCGTCTGAGGTATCGCCCACAACCACAAGTCCAGCGCTGGTCACCGGAGTGCCGCCGACCTCGACCGCCTCAGCGGCGGCCTCCGGGGCGATGGGGGTCGGTTCCTCGTTTTCGAGGCCTTCGAAGATCCGTTGGAATGCCTCGGGAGCTGCTTCGTCCTCGCCGAGGCTCTGGTCTGCACCAGCCGGAAGCACCGGAAGGAGACCGCCCAGCTGGGCGTGAGGCGCGGTTGCCAGGGCGGGTGACGGCCGGGAACCGGGCCTCGATGAACCGTTCGCGGTAAATGCCTTGGAGGCGGCTTCCCCGATCCGGCTAAGCGCCCGAGCCGACAGGCGGGATGGGTAGATCTCCAATCCCACGATCAGGCCCGCCAGTGCCAAACCGGCAAGCGCCACGAGTGTGGCCGGAGCGCCGACCCAGGATGCGAGTCGCGGACCGATGGCTCCGCCAAGGGCCCCTCCTCCGCCAGGGTGAACAGTAGAAGCCATGGCGATCGCCGAGACCGCTGACGTGATGAGGGCGACCATGACCTGGCCGCCGCTTCGCTCCGAAGTCCTAGATGCCAGCATGCCCACTCCGCCGGCGACCAGGGCCACCCCGATGATCCAGCCGCCTACTCCAACAGCCGACTGGATTGCTCGGCCGAAGTCAAAGGCGACCTTGGCCTGGGGAAAGGCCAGCAGGATCATCCAGATGATGCCGACCGCGATGGCGGCGATTCCAGCCAGCTCTCGCTGCTGCGTCGACTTTAGGCGCAGGGCAGGACCGGCTCGGCGACTACCCCTGCTGCTCGACGGTCGCCGTCTGGGAGTAGCCGCCCGCGGTCTCGGCGCTCGGCGCCGCTTCGTTTTCGCCATCTATGAGGGCGTTGACATGGGTGGGATTGGATGCGTCGGAAGCGGTATTGCCACCCGCTGGCCGCAGTCTACCAGTGAGACCGCACATCTGCTCGCTTAAAGCGACCTTGTTAGGCGCCACCACCAGTCCGGAGCGGCCACCCGCCGGGTCATCACCACCGCTTCCTGGAATCTGTAGCCACCAGGGGTGGTGACCGTCAGGGAGCCGACCTTCTCTCCCCGCCACAGTGGCGCTCTGAGCAGGTGCCACTGCAGATCCAGGTGCACTCGAGCCCCTGCCACCCCGGTCAGGGAGACGGAGTTGGTCACTCGCGCTGCCACGGGAACCGCCCATTTAGAGGTCACTCTGCCAACCAGGGACGCTCCGCCTGGGAGCGTCGTTTGGTGCAGCTCGGCTTCGCTGGCGGTCAGGAGCAAGGAGGCCTCCCGACCGGCCGCCGCCAGGCCCGACACTGGGCCGCCCGGCTGGCCCAGCACTGCGCCGATCAGCTGGACCTGATGCCCTCCGATGCTCTGCTTGGCGGCAAAGACCAAACATCCGAGCGCTCCTTCGGTCCACCCCGTCTTGATCCCGATCACTCCATCCTGCCCCAAGATGGGGTTGAAGTTACGGACCGTGCCGGCGACCGGAAGGCTGACCGTAGGCATGGCCACAATCGAGGCGAAGACCGGGTTGTGCATGGCCACCGTAGCCAGAGTCACCAGGTCGCGGGCGCTGCTGACGCTCCCGGGATCTAGACCGCTGCTGTCGGTAAAGTGGGTCTGCTCGAGGTGCAGAGATACGGCGAGCTGGTCCATCTTTTCCACGAAGGCACTCTCCGAGCCAGCTTGCCAGTCGGCCAGCAGCACCGCGAGGTTGTCCCCGGAGGGCAGCAGCAGCCCCTCCAGCGCCTGGAACTCAGTTATGGTCTCGCCGGACTCCACTCGCACCACCGAGTCTCCCTGGGCCAACTCGGTCTGGTAGAGAGCGAAGTCCGCCGCGGTCACGGTGATTGCCGGGCCCGAGCCCCCCAAGTGCAGGGGATGGGCTCGAAGGATTACCAGGGCGGTCATGATCTTGGTGACGCTGGCGATCGGCACCGACTCCTCGCGCGAACTTGAGCCAATCCAGCCGAACCCGGACAAATAAAGTGCCGCCTCTCCTTGTTCCGGCCAGGGAAGAGTTACAGGAGGACCGGACACCACGTACGAGCGAGCCAGGTGACTCTGCGCCGCCAGACGCGGCACAGGCCGCCCCAGTTGGACGGCGGCCCCGATCGCGAGGGCCACCACCAGCAGGCTCGCCACGCCCAGAACTACCCGACGCACCCTTCCTCGCACCGGGGGCTCAGGCCAGACTGACGACGGCTACCACCCGCGGTCTCCACGCGCCAGCTTCCGCCAGGTGCCCCTCCATCGTGGTGCCCACCATCCGCCGCACCTCACCGGGATCGCGGAACTCCCGGCGATGGGCGACCACCTGCCGCACCTTGGCTCTTCCCCCATCGACTAGCTGGCGCTCGTCCGCCGTAGCGTCCCCAACCACCACTGTCTCCGGTCCGGCCAGCAGTTTTCGGAGCACCCGATCCATGGTGACTGACACCACCACCAGCGGCTGGTTCGGCAGCTTCGGGGACCCCTGCTCTCTCGAACTCTTTCCTTCCGCATCAACCGGGATCGCTCCAACACTGACGCTGCCACTGACGCGCAACTCCTGCTCTGAGACCTCGGCGACCGTCCCGTTCTCCATGATGGCGATGGCATTCGGGCTGAGCCCCACCTCGAGGGCCAGCCCGGCGTGAGCCGCCAGATGCCGCGGCTCGCCGTGGACGGGGATGAAGTACTGCGGCCTGACTACTTCCAATAAAAAGCGCAGTTCCTCCCCCGACGCGTGACCGCTGGCGTGCACCCCCGATGCGCTACCGGCCAAGACCAGTACCCCCCGCTCCACCAATTGGTTGACGATCCGACCCACGGTCGACTCATTTCCGGAAATCGGGTTGGCTGCCAGCACCACGGTGTCGTCACCTCTCAGCCGGATGAAGGGATGGGTGCCGGCAGCGATCCGGCTGAGCGCCGCCAGCGGCTCTCCCTGAGACCCGGTGGCGAGTAGGCAGAGCTGCTTGGGGGGGATGCTGGCCAACTCCCGGGGCGAGGCCAGCTGCCCGGGTCTGATCTGCAGGTAGCCCAGTTCGCGGGCGGTGTCGACGTTGCGGAGCATGCTGCGACCGACCAGGCAGCAGCGACGGCCGGCCTCCTCGGCCAGTTCGAGTGTCTGTCGCATTCGAGCCAGATTGCTGGCAAATGTCACCACCAGAACCCGGCCCGGGGAGTCCTCGAGTGCCGCTCGCAACGCCGGGCGCACCGTCAGCTCCGAGGCCGTTAGTCCGGGCACGGTGGCGTTGGTGCTGTCGCTGAGCAAGAGCCGAACGCCCTCAGACCCCAGGTCGCTCAGCCGACCCAGGTCGGGCGTCATCCCTCCCACCGGAGTCTGATCGAGCTTGAAGTCTCCGGTGTGAACCACCAGCCCGGCCGGGGTGTGGATCGCCAGGCCACAACTGCCCGGAACGCTGTGGGTCATGTGGAACAGCTCGACCGTCAGCTGGCCAACCTCAATCGGCTCCCCGAGCTCTGTTTCGCGCAGGATCGGAGTTCCGGAGAAACCTCGCCGCTCCAGCTTGTTGCGCAGCATCCCAATCGTCATTCTTGTGCCGTAAACCGGAACGTTGAGTTCTTTCAGATAGAACGGCAGGGCCCCGATGTGATCTTCGTGGCCGTGGGTCAGCAGCACCGCTCGCAGTCGACTGAGCCTGGTCCGCAGAAAGGAGATGTCCGGTAGTACGACATCGACGCCCGGGGTCTCCTGCTCGGGAAACGCCAGACCGGCGTCGATCACCACCACATCTGGCCCGGCCTCCAGGAGGGCCAGGTTCTTACCGATCTCCCCCACTCCACCGAGGGGAATGAACCGCAGGGTTCCCAGGGCTGGCTGGCCAAGAAAATCCCCGGAGCCGCCGGTCACGACTTCCTTAGAAGAGTCCAAGCTGCTCGTCAGGCGGTGACGGCGGGGACAGCTCTGGGGGAGCCGCAGCCGGGGCGGTGGCCGCCTTCTGGAGGTGGGCCTGGAGCCGCTGAAAGTCCTGGCGCAGGGTCCCCAGCAAACCCCCGTTGTAGAGAGCGGCCGCCGGATGGTAGCAGGGCATGTAGGTCCTGCCGGCGCGGTGGATCAGGGTGCCGTGGGCCCTGGAGATCCCGGGTGCCTCCGGCAAGAGCCTCTGCAGTGCGTGGCGGCCGAGCACAAGGATGACCTCCGGCTGAAGCGCCTCGATCTGCGCGTCCAGATAAGGGGCGCAGGCCGAGACTTCATCCGGCAGTGGATCTCGGTTGCCCGGAGGCCGGGATTTCAGAACATTGGTGATGAAGATGTCCTCCCGACTCAACCCGATCTCCACTAGAAGTTGAGTCAGCAGTCTGCCGGCCGCCCCCACGAACGGGCGGCCCTCCCGGTCCTCGTTCTCTCCCGGAGCCTCCCCGACCGCCATTACCCGAGCGGTGGCGGGTCCGGTGCCCGGAACACCTTGGGTTCGGGTCAGGTGGAGCGGGCAGAGGACGCAGGCCCTGACCTGCGAGGCGATTGCCTCCAGGTGGGCCTGCGCCTCTGACGTCGGCTCCTCGGGCAGCTCAGCTACCCGGAGGTCGCTCACCAGTCGGAGCGCCATTGCCGCTCGGTGCGGCCCCACCGGCCAACTCCAGGATGGCCTGCTTGCGGGAGAGGTTGACCCGGCCCCGGTCATCGATCTCAGTCACCTTGACCATGATCTCGTCGCCGATGTTGACCACGTCTTCTACCTTGCCCACTCGCTGGTCCGCCAGCTGGGAGATGTGAACCAGACCGTCCTGGCGGGGCAGGATCTCGACAAAGGCCCCGAAGGGCATGATCCGGACCACTTTGCCCTTGTAGATCCGTCCCACTTCGACCGATTCGGTCAGGTCGCGGATCATCGCCACCGCTCGCTCCATCGCCTCCTCATCCACCGTAGCCAAGAAGACCTTGCCGTCGTCTTCGATGTCGATCTGACAGCCGGTCTCCTCCTGGATCCGGCGGATCGTCTTGCCGCCGGGTCCGATCAGATCGCGGATCTTGTCGGGGTGGATCTGGATGGTGGTGATTCGGGGAGCGTAGGTGGACATGGCCTGACGGGGGTTCTCCAGCGCCTCCGCCATCTTGTCGAGAATGTGGAGCCGACCCTGGCGAGCCTGCTCCAGCGCCTTGCGAAAGAGGTCGGAACTCAGTCCCCTCGCCTTCATGTCCATCTGCAGGGCGGTGACTCCGCGCCGGGTCCCGGCCACCTTGAAGTCCATGTCGCCGAGCGCGTCCTCCATCCCCTGGATGTCCGAGAGGATGGCGTACCGATTGGGGTCGCTCTCGTCGGTCACCAGCCCCATGGCGATGCCGCCGACCGGAGCGGCCAGGGGAACTCCGGCGTCCATCAGAGCGAGAGTGCTGCCACAGACGCTGGCCATCGAGGTGCTGCCGTTGCTGGAGAGGATCTCGCTCACGATGCGGATGACGTAAGGGAAGTCGTCGGCTGGTGGCACCATCACCTTGACGGCGCGCTCGGCCAGCGCTCCGTGTCCGATCTCTCGCCGACCGGGCGAGCGAAGCGGTCGCGCCTCGCCAACTGAGTAGGGCGGGAAGTTGTAGTGGTGCATGTAACGCTTGAAGTCATCCAGGCCCAGACCGTCCAGCTTCTGGTGGTCTGACATGGTGCCCAGGGTGACGATCGAGAGCGCCTGCGTCTGGCCCCTGGTGAAGATGGCGCTGCCGTGCGCTCTCGGAAGGACCCCGACCTCGCACCAGATCGGGCGGATCTCATCAGTGCGCCGGCCGTCCGGGCGGATCCCCTGCTCCAGGATCGCTCGGCGCACCGCCGACTTGAGCACCGACTCGAAGGCGCCGCCGATGTCGCCACTCTTGTCCGGGAAACGGGGAGTCAACTGGGCCACAACTTCGGCTCGGAGCTTCTCGACCTGGTCGTCACGCTGGGCCTTGTCGGCTTCTCGGAAGACCTGATCGATCCGGCCCGCGGCCGCTTCGGCCACCGCCTGCTTGATTTCGGCAGGCACTCCGACGTGGGGGTATTCCATATCCGGCTTGCCGACCTTGCCCACCAACTCCTCAACCATCGCGATGATCTCGCGGATCCGCTCGTGAGCCCGAGCCAACGCCTCAACCAGGGTCTCCTCGGAGACCTCGCGGGCGCCCGCCTCCACCATGTTCAGTGAATCCTTGGTACCGGCGACCACCAGATCCAGCTGGCTACGCTCCAGGTCCGGCATCCCGGGGTTCTCGACCAGATGACCCTCGAATTGCCCCATCCGGACGGCAGCCACCGGGCCGTCGTGCGGGATGTCGCTGATCGCGACTGCGGCGCCAGCGCCTATCAGAGCCAGGATGGAGGGATCGTGGACCTGGTCTGTCGAGAGCACGGTGGCCACAATTTGAACGTCATTGCGGAAATCTTTGGGAAAGAGTGGGCGCATCGGCCGGTCGATCATCCGGGAGGTCAGAATCGCTGCCTCCGATGGTCGCGCCTCCCGGCGCATGAAGGCGCCCGGGATACGGCCAACCGCATACATCTTTTCTTCGTAGTCGCAGGTCAAGGGAAAGAAGTCGATCCCCGGCCGGGGCGCCTTGCTGGCGGTGGCGGTGATCAAGACCACCGTGTCGCCATGGCGCACCAGCACGGCCCCGTTGGCCTGTCCGGCCAAACGGCCGGTTTCGAGGGTTAGTTCCGATCCGTCAAACGTACGTGAGACAACGGTCTTGTCCATAGGGTTCCTCCCCGCGCCTTCTTGGCTGAGAGAGAGGTAGGCTCCACTGCGGATCGGCCGTCGCGGTTAGGGAAAGGGGATGAGAGCTGAACTTTGGTTCGGCTCCGATCGCCAGTCTCCAACCGCGCGCTTGGCACTCCGGCAAAGTCTGCCGCTGCTCCCAGCTAGAGAGTTCGCGGTCGTAAAAGTAACCAGCTCTCGGTTGCAAGCGAGTGAGCCGGATATCGATCAGAGTCAGTGGCGCAGCCCCAGCTTGGCGATCAAAGCACGGTAGCGTGTGATGTCCACCCGCATCAGGTAGTCGAGCAGGCGCCGCCGCTTGCCCACCAGCTTCAGCAGGCCACGTCGGGTGTGGTGGTCCTTGGGGTGAACCTTGAGGTGCTCGGTCAGCTCCCGGATCCGCTCGCTGAAGATCGCGATCTGGACCTCAGGCGAACCGGTATCGCCTTCGTGTTGGCGGTGATCCTCGATCACCGCAGCCTTGGCTTCACCTTGAAGCATGTTTGGGTATTTCTCCTTGAGCCACCACGGAGCCCGCCCCACACGGCACGACCGGTGTTTAGCTGGGCTCCGGGTCCGGGTGAGCATAGCACAGGCCGAATTTGCCCAAAGTAAGCCCGGAAGGTATCGCCGACGGGAGCATTCCGCCCGGTAGATGGGGTGGCTAGAGGGACTTGAACCCTCGACCTCCAGGGCCACAACCTGGCACTCTAACCAACTGAGCTATAGCCACCACGAGGGGCCAAATTATAGGTGCGGCCCGAATTCTCACTTTACCGAGGATCGCAGTGTCAGCACCCCAACCCCCCACTTTCCCATCGCCTGAGACCGATCGCCACTTCATGCGGCGCGCGCTCCGCCTGGCCCGAGCCGCGGCGGCCCGCGGTGAGGTCCCGGTTGGCGCCATGGTCGTGCGCGATGGTATCGTCGTCGGAGCCGCCTCTAACCGCGTGGAGAAGTCCCGGGACGCGGCGGCCCATGCGGAGCTGCTAGCCCTTCGTCAAGCTGCCCACGGTCTCGGCTCCTGGCGCCTGCAGGGCGCGACTCTCTACGTGACATTGGAGCCCTGCCCGATGTGCTCGGGGGCGATCCTGCTGGCCCGGGTCGACCGTGTTGTGTACGGCGCGGATGACCCCAAAAAGGGGGCCTTCCGGTCCGCCTACGACGTGCTCGGGAGTCGCGCCGGCAACCACCGTCCGGTGGTTCTCCCAGGCTGTGAAGCCGAGTCTGCGGGGCTGGTCCTGAAAGCCTTTTTTCAACAACTCCGCTCTCGTTCCAGTTGACTGCTTCCAAGCCGGCCGGAGCCACCTCCTGCGGTGTTGGGTCATTACCTAACTTGCACCCGCGACCAGTCCGAGCCCGGTCCCAGGGCCCCACTTCGCCCGGCCTACAATTCCCGGGGATCACGGAGAGGTGTCCGAGTGGTTTAAGGTGCCGCTCTCGAAAAGCGGTGTGGTGCAAGCCACCGCGGGTTCGAATCCCGCCCTCTCCGCCCGGTGATGTCAAAGGTGATGGTGGCCGTCTGTCGCAGGTGATAGTGCCCGTCCGACGGAGTTACGAAAATTCTCTCCGCGCGTTTGACGGGTCGCGGAATGCCGGTTACACTGACCGCACTTTGCGGACAGAATTCGGTGCTCTACCGGCCGTCACTGAGCTCAGGCTTAGCGCATCCCTACCAGCAGGAGGGCCGGTCAGCTAGCGCCACCGCATCGCTACCCCAAAGACCGGCTCCCGAACTCTCGGGTCCGGTCTTTTTTTGTAGCCGCGCACCGCCAGCCGCAAAGTCATGCAACCCCGGCCCTACCTGCGCACACCCAGGTCGCCGCCAGCGAGGGAGCGCGCCGCGCTCCCTGACGCGCCGGGGACTCCCCTCGACGGTCTGTACGACCGTGAGCTGGAACGGGATGGGTGCGGGGTGGGGTTCATCGCCAGCCGCGGCGCCCCCCCTTCCCGGCAGGTGGTCGACCTAGCCCTCGGAGCCCTGCGTCGGCTTCTCCATCGAGGAGCCTTCGGTGCTGACCCCCGCACCGGGGACGGCGCGGGATTGCTGATTCAGATTCCCGACGCCTTCCTGCGCCGAGTCTGCGCCGCGCAGGGAATCGCTCTGCCGCGGTCCGGTCGTTATGCCGTGGCCACTCTCTTCCTTCCTCGCCAGGGAGCGGATCGAGAAAGCTGCCGGGAAGTCGTGACGGCTGCGATGGCGGAAGCGCAGTTACGGGTGCTTGGCTGGCGCGACGTCCCAGTCCGCCCGACCGCACTCGGCCCCGTGGCCCGGAGCGGCCAGCCGGTCATCGAGCAGCTCTTCATCAGTGGGCGCACCAACGGCAAGCTTCTGGACGTCGCGCTTTATCCAGTGCGCAAACGTATCGAGAGCCGGGTCCGCGCCCTCTCTCTGAGAGACGCGACTTCTGAGGGCGCGTTCGCGGTCACCAGCTGCTCCGCGGCCACCCTCGTCTACAAGGGTCAGCTGAGCGCGACCCAGTTGGAGACCTTCTACCCCGACCTCTCAGCGCCCGACCTGGCCAGCCAGCTGGCGGTCTTCCACCAGCGCTTCAGCACCAACAGCGACCCGAGCTGGAGACTAGCTCAACCCTTTCGGTTCATCGCCCACAACGGCGAGATCAACACCCTACGGGGAAACGTCAACTGGATGAGGGCCCGGGAGAGAGGTTGGCGGCACCCCATCTGTGGTGCCAGTCCCGAGGAGCTTCTTCCCATTGTCGAACCTCAGGGAAGTGACTCCGGAGCTTTCGACAACGCCATCGAGCTGCTGATCCGGTCCGGGAGGTCGCTCCCGGAGGCGCTGATGATGACCATCCCCGAGGCCTGGGAAGAAAGCGCCGAGATGCCCGCCCAGCTGCGCGCCTTCTATAGCTACCAGGCAAACCTGATCGAACCATGGGACGGACCGGCCGCCATCAGCTGTAGCGACGGTCGCTGGGTCGGCGCGGCGCTCGACCGCAACGGTCTGCGGCCTACCCGTTACTCAATTACCGACCAGCTGGTCGTCCTCGCTTCGGAGGCCGGGGTAGTAGACCTCGACCCCGCCTTGGTCCGGCGCTCCGGACGGCTGGAGCCGGGGCACATGATCATGGTTGACGCGGCCAGCGGGAGAGTTCTACATGACCGCCAGATCAAGCAGTCGGTGGTCAGGCGACACCCGTACCAAAAACTGTCCGCCGAGTCACTCTACCAACTCCCCTCCCCTTCTGAGGACGACCAGGCGGCGGCGAACCTATCGGGCGGCGACCTGACCAGCTCGCACCGCTGCTACGGCTACACCGACGAGGAGCTCAGTCAAGTCCTGGGTCCCATGGCGGTGACTGGCCACGAAGCCATCGGTTCAATGGGGAACGACGCCGCCCTGGCCGTCCTCTCCGAGCGACCCCGGCTCCTGTACGACTACTTCAGTCAGAGTTTCGCTCAAGTCACCAACCCTCCCATCGACTCGATTCGCGAGCGCTGCGTCATGTCGCTGCGCACCACCTTGGGGGGTGGCGGCGAGCTGGTGTCGCCCGACCGTCCACCGGTGACACGCCTGGAGCTCCCACATCCGATCTTGACTGACGGACAGATCCGGCAGATCCAGAGCGAACTGCCGCCCAATCTCCGAACCCGCACTCTCTCCGCGGCCTTCGATGTAGCGGAAGGCGGGGATGGCTTAGAACGTGCCCTCGAGCGCCTCTGCGCCGAAGCCTTGCTGGCGGTCGAAGACGAAGTTCGGATCCTGGTCATCACCGACCGGGCGGCAGGCCCTGAGCTGGGGCCGATCCCCACCGTGCTGGCGGTCGGGGCGATCCATCAGCACTTGGTTCGAGCTGGGGCGCGCTCGGCGCTCAGTCTGGTGGCCGAGACCGCCGACGCCAGGAGCGTGCACCACGTCGCCTGCCTCATTGGCCACGGCGCGGAGGCGGTCAATCCGTACCTCGGATTAGCCTCGGTCGCCAACCTGGCGAGCGCCGGGGTTCTCGCTGAGCCCCGAGACCGTTTCGAGGCCCGGGCAACCTACGTCAAGAGCCTCCAAGAGGGGCTGCTCAAGGTGATGTCGAAGATGGGCATCTCCACTCTCTCCAGCTACTGCGGGGCCCAGGTCTTCGAGGCGGTCGGGCTTGCCAAACCGGTCATGGACCGCTGCTTCGCAGGTCCCGCGTCCCGGCTCAGCGGTGCCGGGTTCGACGTGCTGGCCGAGGAGGTGCGGCTGAGGCACCGCCATGCCTTCCGCGATTTCTCCTCAACCAATGACCCAGACCTCGGAGGCGATCATCGCTGGCGTCACGGCGGCGAGTCTCACGCCTGGAATCCGGAGAGCGTGGCGGCGCTTCAGCACGCGGTCCGAGCCGGTGACCCGGATCGGTTCCGCAGGTTCACCGAGCTGGCCGATGCCCGAAGCGCACCGCCCACGACGCTGCGACATCTGCTCGACCTGACCTCCAATCACACCGTCCCAATTGAAGAGGTTGAGGCGGCGCCGCTGATCGTGCGCCGCTTTGTCACCGGAGCCATGTCGCTGGGGTCGATCGGTAAGGAAGCTCACGAGACGATGGCGCTGGCGATGAACCAGATCGGCGGTAAGAGCAACACCGGGGAGGGCGGCGAAGACCCGGAGCGCTTCGCGGCCGCCGGTGACGGCAGCTCCCGCCGCAGCGCCATCAAACAGGTGGCGTCAGCCAGGTTCGGGGTGACCGTCCACTACCTGGTAAATGCCGACGACATTCAGATCAAGATCGCCCAAGGGGCGAAGCCTGGTGAGGGCGGCCAGCTGCCTGGCCACAAGGTGGACGCCAACATCGCCAGGCTCCGCCACGCCGTCCCCGGTTTGGAGCTGATCTCCCCGCCTCCCCATCACGACATTTACTCGATCGAGGACCTGGCCCAGTTGATCTGGGACCTGAAGCAGGCCAACCCGACAGCCCGGGTAAGCGTGAAGCTGGTGTCCCAGGCTGGGGTGGGCACGGTAGCGGCGGGCGTGGTGAAGGCCCGCGCCGACCACATCACCATCTCGGGACACGACGGAGGCACCGGCGCTGCGCCGCTCTCCTCGATCAAGCACGTCGGCATCCCCTGGGAGCTGGGTCTGGCCGAGACTCAGCAGGCTCTGGTCCGGCAGGGACTCCGCTCCCGGGTCACAGTGCAGGCTGACGGCGGCCTTCGCACCGGCCGCGACGTCGTCATCGCAGCCCTGCTAGGGGCGGAGGAGTTCGGCTTCGCCACCGCCGCCCTGGTGGCGACCGGCTGCATCCTGATGCGGGTCTGCCACCTGAACAGCTGCCCCGTTGGCATCGCTACCCAAGATCCCGTTCTGCGCCGCCGCTTCTCGGGCGAGCCTGAACACGTCGTCAGGTTTTTCATGATGGTCGCTGAGGACGTTCGCCGCCATATGGCTGCACTCGGATTCCGAACGGTCTCGGAGATGGTCGGCCGGGTAGACCGTCTGGTAGAGCGGCGAGGCGCCCGCCCTTGGAAGGCAGCCGGACTGGACCTCACCCCCCTGTTGCATGCTCCGGTTCCAGGACCGGCTGTGTTGCGGCGCGGGCCTAGGCGAGCCGACGTCGAGGCGCTGTCGCACAGGAGAGCTCAGGACCACCAACTGGGTTCGGCCCTCGATCTCCGACTTCTCGAGCGACTGCGCAACTCGATTCTGGGCGGAACTCCCGGCGCGGTTTCGTCGCGAGTGCGAAACCACGACCGTGCCGTCGGCGCGCGGCTGAGCGGCGAGGTGGCTCGCCGATATGGCGAGATGGGACTGGCTGACGACACCCTGCAGGTCCGGCTGCACGGTGTCGCCGGTCAGAGCCTGGGCGCCTGGCTCGCCCCCGGGATCAGTCTGACCTGCACCGGCGCCGCCAATGATTACCCGGGGAAGGGACTGAGCGGGGGCCGGCTGGTGGTCCGAACCTCCGCCAAGAGTGGCTACGCCGCGGCCGCCAACGTGATAATCGGCAACGTCGCTCTGTACGGAGCGACCTCCGGAGAGGCCCACTTCGAGGGCCAGGCCGGTCACCGCTTCGCGGTGCGCAACAGTGGCGCGACAGCTGTCGTCGAGGGCATCGGCGACCACGGCTGTGAGTACATGACCGGCGGCACGGTGCTCGTTCTGGGCTCGATCGGCCAGAACTTCGGGGCAGGTATGAGCGGAGGGGCCGCCTACGTCCTTGGCCCCTTGGACGCCGTGCGCCGGCGCTGCAACCCGGCGTCGGTCGAGGTGACCGATCCCGACGAGGTTGACCTGACAATAGTGCAGGACCTGCTGCAGCGGCATGCTGGGTATACCAGTAGCCGGCAGGCACGCCAGCTACTGGCGGAGTGGACCGACACCGCAGGGCAGCTGGTTCTGGTGCGTCCCCGGCGGCGCGGAGCCGGCGTGTCGGGGGTTCCCCAGCGGCTGCAGGATGCCGCCTCTGAAACCGCTGCGGCGCTGGCCTGAGCTGATGGCCGATCCGCTGGCCTTCGTTCGACATGGGCGTCACCTAGGGCCCGACCGCCCGGTCACGGAGCGACTGGGCGACTACGAGGAAGTCCATCAGAGCCTGCCCCAGGCGGATCTCCAGGTGCAGGCCGGCCGGTGCATGAACTGCAGCATTCCGTTCTGCCATCACGCCTGCCCCCTCCACAACCTGATTCCCGACTGGAACGCTCTGGTCGGCCGTGATAGCTGGGACGTTGCCCTGGAGCGACTGCACCAGACCAACAATTTTCCAGAATTTACCGGTCGGGTCTGTCCAGCCCCGTGCGAGGCGAGCTGCGTCTTGGCCATCAACGACGAGCCCGTGACCATCAAAGAGGTGGAGCGAAGTCTGATCGACCGGGGGTACCAGGAGGGCTGGGTGACGCCCCGCCCTCCTGTTCTCAAAACTGGTCGGTCAGTAGCGATTGTGGGGTCGGGCCCAGCTGGGCTGGCGGCAGCCCAGCAACTGGCCAGGTCCGGCCACGAGGTCGTCGTCTTGGAGCAGGCTGACCGTCCAGGTGGACTGCTCCGCTACGGCATCCCGGACTACAAGCTGCCCAAGGAGCTGATTGATCGACGGGTGGCTCAGATGGAGGCGGAAGGGGTCAGGTTCCGCTGCTCGGTGACCGTTGGCCAGGATGTCTCCGCGGCCGAGCTGCGCGCCAATTTTGACGCCGTCGGTCTGGCTCTCGGGGCGCGTCGGCCCCGGGAGTTGCCGATCCCCGGCCGAGCCCTCATAGGGATCCACCTCGCCATGGAGTACCTGGAGCAGCAGAATCGCCGCCGCGCCGGACTCCCGCTGCCTGCGGGCACCGCCCAGATCAGCGCCGCCGGGCGCCGAGTGGTGATCTTGGGGGGCGGCGACACTGGCGCCGACTGCCTCGGAAACGCGCACCGCGAGGGCTGCGCCACGGTCGACCAGTTAGAACTTCTGCCCCGGCCCCCGCTCCACCGGGCACCTGACAACCCCTGGCCCGAGTGGCCGGTCGTGCTACGAGTCTCACCAGCGCACGAGGAGGGCGGTCGGCGCGGCTTCAGCGTGGAGACGGTCGCCTTCTCGGGCGACCATGGTCGGGTTGGCGCTCTACAGGTACGCCAGGTGCGCTCGGCCGTCGCCCCGGACGGTAGTAGGAGCCTCGAGCCGGTCCCCGACACGAATTCCTCGATCGAAGCGGACCTGGTCCTGCTGGCTCTCGGATTCACCGGAGCGGACGCCGCTCCGATCGTCACGGAGCTCGGGGCGGAAGTGCTTCCTGGCGGTCGCCTGATAGTTGGAGCAGGCAGCCAGACCAATGTTCCCGGCGTCTTTGCCTTCGGCGATGCGGTGCGCGGGGCTTCGCTGGTCGTGCAGGCGATCGCCGATGGGCGCATGGCGGCGGCTGCCATCGGAGCCGCCTTAGTCGCCCGAGCGGACTGACTCCGGACCCCCGACCCGAGCTCTCAGGCGTGAGCGGCTACCGATGGTGCGATGACACCAACAGGAAGGCGATAAATTGTGTGCATCGCCTGGTGACGGTACCTCGGGTTTCTGGAAGACTCGGCTGCAAACACCCCCGCCCAGACCGGGGGCCCGGGACATCCGGCTCGAGAGGAGGACCTCCCTGGTCATGTACATCCCGTCGCCGCCCTATTTGAACGCAGGCGATAACTCCTGGCAGCTCACCGCCGGCACCTTGGTCGGCCTGATGTCGCTGCCGGGCCTCGCCGTCCTCTACGGAGGCGTCGTCAAGCGAAAGTGGGCCGTGAGCTCCGCCGTTATGTGCTTCTACGCATTCGCGGCGGTTCTGGTGGTGTGGGTGTTGGCGGGGTACAGCCTAGGATTCGGGCACCCCTGGCTGGGATCGGTGGTTGGTTTCCCAAAACCGGTTCTAAGCGTCCTCGGGGAGACGGCCCGGGCGAGCATCCCGCTGCTTAAGGGGCTGATGCCCAAGCTGGCATTCCCCCAGGCGTCATTGATCTACTTCCAGTTCGTTTTTGCGGCGATCACGCCGATCATCCTGGCCGGCGCCTTGTTCGGACGGATCAATTTCAAGGCCTGGATGCTCTTCGTTCCCTTGTGGTCGCTCTTCGTCTACAGCGTCAATGCCTTTCTGCTCTGGGGCGGCGGCTGGCTGGCGCAGATGGGAGTGGTTGACTACAGCGGCGGCTACGTCATTCATGTGGCGGCGGGCATCTCAGGATTCATTGGAGCCGCGGTCATCGGCCCCCGCACGCTTCAGGACCAGCAGGACTTCAAGCCCAACAACATGCTGCTGGCCGCAGTAGGAGCAGGAATCCTCTGGCTCGGGTGGAACGGATTCAACGGGGGCGACCCCTACTTCGCCAATGGGGATGCCGCGGCGGCCGTGCTGAACACCAACCTGGCTACCGCCATCGCCATGCTCACCTGGTTTTTCTTGGACATCTCACTGAACCGCAAGCTGTCCTTTCTGGGAGCCATCAACGGTCTGATTTGTGGGCTCGTCGCCATCACACCGGCCGCCGGTTACGTCGACGGATACGGCGCGATCATCGTGGGTCTCTTCGGGGCCGCGATCCCATGGCTGACCATGAACAAGCTCTCCGGGCGCTGGCCCTTCAAGAAGGTCGACGACACCCTAGGAGTCATCCATACCCACTTCACTGCCGGCGCAGTGGGGGGCATTCTGGTCGGCCTGATCGCAAACCCGGCCATGATCGTGTATGTCGGCGTCCACGGTGCCAACGCCAGCGTCGGCGGACTTCTCTCAGGCAACCCGCGCCAACTCGTGGTGCAAGTGATAGGGCTGGTGGTGATCACCGCTTACGACGGCGGGATGACGTTCGTCATTCTTAAGGCGATCGGACTGGTGGTCCCATTGCGAATGACCGAGCTGGAGCTTGAACACGGCGACCGGGTGCTCTTTGACGAGGAGGTATTCGAACTGCACCATCCGATACCTCCCCCCGAGCCGATCCTGACTCCGGAGCTATTTCCGGCTCAGGTACGCTCCTGATCAAGCCAGGGTGGCGACCGTCCCCCCCCGGGGACAGATGGGGGCATCACTAGAATCCCCTCGGGGAGCGGTCGCCTAGTTGGCCGAGGGCGCGGCACTGGAAATGCCGTAAGGGGGCAACCCCTTCGAGGGTTCGAATCCCTCCCGCTCCGCCATTCTGGTGTCTCCCACCTGATCTCCCAGGTGGCGCCAGCTAGGGCTGGAGCAGTGGTGAGTCCTTACCGTCAGGTGGCGCAGCCAGACCCAACGGTCCCATCATCTCGGAAGCCAATCAAGACCGGAGGGGCTACATGGCGACCGCACGATACGCACCGATCGGTGACTACGGGATCATCGGCGACCTCCACAGCGCTGCCCTGGTCGACCGCCTGGGGTCGATTGACTGGTTCTGTGCCCCTCGCTTCGACAGTCCAGCGGTCTTTTCCAGGCTCTTGGATGCCGAGAAGGGCGGCTCCATGAGCGTTGTGCCCGATGGCCAATACATCGCTGACAGCCGGCGCTACCTGCCTGGTACGAATGTGCTGGAGACGGGGTTGAGCAGCCCCCAGGGCCGCCTGGTGATCACCGACTTCATGGTGGCCAAGGAGCAGATGCACCAGAAGGATGACGACCACATCCTGGTGCGCCGGCTGGAGGCGCCTGACGGACCGATCGGGGTCCAGCTCAAGGTTGACGCCCGCTTCGACTACGGTCGTCAGGAGCCGGAAGTGACAATCGGAGGAGACGGACGCTGCCTGGTCCTCAGCAATCAGGACCTGCACCTCCACCTCGACGGTCCGGGACTCTGGGAGCAGGACGGCAGGGTGCTGACGCAGAGGGTGGAGCTGTCGCCTGAGGAGCCAGCCTCAATCCTGCTCCGCTACGACGGAGCCCACTCCCACCACCGAGACTACGATCCCCAAAAGCTCCTGGCGTTGACCAAGAAATTTTGGACGGATTGGATCAAGCGCTGCGAGTACGACGGACCGTACCTCGCCCTGGTCTTTCGCAGCGCCCTGGTGCTGAAGCTCCTGATCTACGCCCCCGAGGGCTCGATCGTGGCTGCGCCCACCACCTCGCTTCCGGAGTGGATTGGCGGCCAGCGCAACTGGGACTACCGGTACAGCTGGCTACGCGACTCAGCCTTTCTGCTCTACGCGCTGCAGCTGCTGGGATATCACGAGGAAGCGGCCAACTTCATCGCCTGGTTGGAGCGGATTCATGAGGGCCATCCTGACCACTTCCAGATCATGTATGGGATTGACGGACGTACCGACGTTGCCGAGTCGGAACTCTCAGAACTTGACGGATATAGGGGCTCCCGGCCGGTCAGGATCGGCAACGGCGCGGCCGACCAGAAGCAACTTGATATCTACGGGGAAGTGGTCGATTCCGCCTACCTCTATCTCCGCTTCGGCAAGGCCAAGGCGGCCCCGATGCGCAGCACCCTGGTCGCCATGGTCGATCACGCGATGGAGGAATGGGAACAACCTGACAACGGCATCTGGGAGGTCCGGGGCGGGCCGCAACAGTTCGTTTACAGCAAGCTGCTTTGTTGGGTGGCACTGGACCGGGGCATCAACCTCAGCCACGAGCTCAACGTGGACAAAGTCCGCCGTGACCGATGGATCTGGACCAGAGAGCAGATCCGCCACACCATCCTGACGAGGGGCTGGAGCGAGAAGCTCAGCTCTTTCCGGCAGGTGCTTGACGAGGACCAGCTCGACGCGACCTCCTTGATGCTCCCGCTGCTTCGCTTCCTGCCACCTCTCGACCCCCGGATGCGCATGACCGTGAAGACGATCCAGCGTGACCTCACCGACGAGAACGGCTTCGTATACAGATACCGCCGGGACGATGGTCTGGGGGTTAGTGAGGGGACTTTTTTGCTCTGCTCCTTCTGGCTGGTCGACAACCTGTCGCTGCAGGGACAGCTTGCCCCGGCGCGCGACCTCTTCGAACGGCTGACCGCACATGGCAATGACCTCGGCCTCTTCTCCGAGGAATTGGACCCGGACAGCGGAGAGATGCTGGGGAACTTCCCGCAGGCGTTCACCCACCTTGCCATCATCAACGCCGCGGCCCACCTGGAGCGCGCCGCCCAGAACCGAGGTCCATTGGCCGACGAGCTGACGTGAGGCGCCGCTGGCCCGGTCGGGCGGCGAGTCGGCACAATTGCTAGGTGGCAATCCTCGAGTTCGACTTTGACCCGGTCGACGAGATAACCGTCGGCGTCGAGGGTGAGCCCGGTTCCAGGGTCTTCTTTCTCGAGGGACGCCAAGGCTCGCGCCAATGCACCCTGATGGTCGAAAAGATCCAGCTGCAGGAGCTGGGCGGTCAACTGCTCCAGCTGCTGGAGCCTCCTACGATCCGAACCGGGTTGGCTCCCCAGCCGGTCACCCGACCGGGCGACCCGCCAGGCTGGCGGGTCGGCAACATCCAGCTGTCGCTTGACGAGGACGGACGCCAGTGCACCCTCTTGCTGGAGGAGCGCCGGCAGTTGACCATGGTCGAGGGCGAGGAGGGGGTGGAGCTTCAGGAGCTCGTCGAGTTAGAGAATTCCGAAGAGGACGACGACCCTGAGCTGCGCGCGGCTCGCCTGGTTGCCACCGTCGCCCAGGTGCGGGCGCTGGCCGAGCGGGCCTTGGAGGTGATCGAGGGCGGACGGCCGATCTGTCCCCTGTGCCACCTGGCCATCGACCCCAGCGGCCACGTCTGTCCGGCCAGCAACGGCCACCATCGGGCCTGACCGCGCTCTCGTATAGGATGGCCGGCGGGTCGAGACAGTCGGCGCCGGCAGACCAGTTGCTTACTGAGAGGCATGGCTAGATGAGAACGTGGCGCAACCTCGGAACCGGCAGTTTGGCGGGACTGGGCACGGCCCTCAGTCTGGCACTGCTGCTGAGCGCATGTGGGGCATCACTGGACTCCGGGGTCACCCCCACCAGCAGCCCCCAGACCCCCGCGCTCCCCTCGGCCAGTCCCAGCGCTAGCGCAACCGCCTCTGCATCGGCATGTGTGTCCCCCGGCGACACCGAGGCCACCTACCAACTGGCGGGAGCGCAGATCCTGGCCGGCAACCTGCAGATCAAGGACACCACGGTCGGCACGGGAGCGACCGCCGCCGACGGAGACAAGATCAAGGTCACCTACGTCGGCTCGCTACCCGACGGGACCGTCTTCGACCGGAGCACCAACGATGACGGCGGCAAGCCGATCAGCTTCACGCTCGCCACCGGCAAGGTAATCGCCGGATGGGTGGAGGGAATTGCCGGGATGAAAGTCGGGGGAACCCGAGAACTGGTCATCCCGGCGGCACTCGCCTACGGCTGTACCGCGGACGGGAAGATCCCGGCCGACTCCACCCTGATCTTCACCGTGCAGCTAGTCGCGGTCAGCTGAGGCACGATACTGCTCGGGGAGTAACCGAGCGACCGTCGCCTGAATCTCTCGGCTGACGGCGAGCGGGTCCCCACCAACTGGCAGAAACGGCGGCCCCAACCGTACCGCGATTCTTCCCCTGCGAGGCAGGAGGCGGTGCTTGGGCAACACCTCCTCGGTGCCCCAGATCGCGCACGGCAGCACGGTGGCTCCCGATCGTAGCGCCAAGTACCCCGCCCCCGGCTCGAACTCCAGCATGCCACCGCCCGCTGCTCGGTGGCCCTCGGGGAAGAGCAGCAACGCCCCCCCCGAGCGGAGCACCGCCAGCGCCCCCCGCACTGCCAGCCGGTCGGGAGCACCCCGGCGGACTGGGATGCAGTTGCAGCGCAGCAGAAACGCCCGCAGCACCGGATTGCCGAAAAGCTCGGCCTTGGTCAGTGCGTGGAGAACCCTGGGGAGGACGGCGGCGTATACCAGCGGATCAAAGTTGGATACGTGATTGGAGCAGATCAGTAGCGGACCCTTGCTCGGAACGTTGGCCAAGCCCTCTAGGTCAAGTCCACCTTTAGCAGAGGCTCGGACCGTCAGCCTGAGGACCGCTCGGGTTAATGTGAGCAGTCCTGACTGACTCCCGTCGAGGCGCGCGCCAGGCGTCAATCTGGGGCCAGGAGCTTGCCAGTGGCCCGGTCCCGCATCCAGATCACCACTCGGGCCGGGGCTGGCCGCCATGCCCATGTCTCCTCATTTATAGGCGGTAAACGGCTGCCCCCTGGTGGGTTCGAACCACCGACCGTCGCCTTAGAAGGGCGCCGCTCTAATCCACTGAGCTAAGGGGGCGTCGCTCTGGGCCATTTTGACGGCTCGCAGTTCCGATCTCGACATAACCTGCCAGGTGCCCACCGGAAAGCCGATCTGCTGTCTCCCTCAAATTCCTTACGATGGGCCAAGTGACCGCCGCCCAATCCGCCCATCCGATCACCCGCTGCTACCTGGCTCGCCACTGCGACGTCGCCAACCCGGACGGGGTTCTGTACGGCCACCTACCCAACTTCGGGCTGAGCACCAAAGGACGGCAGCAGGGCGAGGTCCTCGGCCGGTATCTAGCCCAGACCGGTGTCGGGGCCATCTACACAAGCCCACTTCAGCGGGCCCAGGAGACGGCCTCGCTGCTGGCCAGCGAACTCTTCCCGCCACCACCGGTGCTTTCGCGCCCGGCTCTGGTGGAAGCTGAGTTCGGCCGGTACCTGCAGGGGACCCGCTACCGGGACGTTCTCTGGCGCAAACCCCGCTGGTGGGTCCACATGGTGTGGCCCGGTCTGGTTCCCGGCGACGAGTCGATGGGCAAGATGGCCAGCCGGGTGGAGCAGGTAATTGCCGAAGGCCGCCGGGAGCACCCGGGCGGAGCGTTCGTATGCATCAGCCACGGCGATCCGATCCAGGCATTCTGGGCCACCAGTGACCACCGCCTGCCCTGGGCCCTGCACCGGTTGCAGTGCGCTAAAGGCGGCCTCCTAGAACTCCAGTACCGCGACCAGGAGCTCACCTCCAAGACCTACCGGTCGCCTCAGGACCTGGCCACGGCGGTGACTGGATCAGAAGCAACCGAGCCTGCGGCCGCGATTCCCCGCCCCGGCTGATCGCGGCAGCGGAGTGACCAGCTCAGCGGGGCGGTCACTCCTCCGGTTGTGAGCCCCGGCTCGGCGCGGGTCCGGACCGACCCGGACGCAGGAGGACCAGGGCCCCCCTAACCGGATCAAAGTGACGGTCAGCCACCCGCTCCTTGAGCGGGATGATCGAGTTGTCGGTGATCTTGATGTGCTCCGGACAGACCTCGGTACAGCACTTGGTGATATTGCAGAGGGCGATTCCCGCCTCGCCATGAAGCTGCGGGAGTCGGTTGGCGACATCCTTCGGATGCATCTCCAACGAGGCCATCCGCACCATGAAGCGAGGCCCGAAGAAGCGAGGAGTACCTTCATGCTCCCGCAGCACGTGGCAGACGTCCTGACAGAGAAAACACTCGATACAGCGGCGCTGCTCGCTGACCCTCTCGATGTCCTGCTGGTGGATCACAAAGGGAGCGTGTTCGCCGGGAGCTGGGGTGAACGGCTGGATCCGGCGGTTGACCTCATAGTTCCAGCTGACGTCGGTGACCAGATCTTCGATCTTGGGGAACACCTGCATGGGACGGACCGAGACCTCAGTCGCGGTCTCCAACACCTGGTCGACCCTGGTCTTGCACAGCAGCGCCGGGCGGCCGTTGATCTCGGCGCTGCACGATCCACACTTGCCCGCCTTGCAGTTCCAGCGGCAGGCCAGATCCCCGCTGCCGTTGGCCTGGATCCAGTGGATCGCATCCAGCACCACCATGCCTTCGATCTGGGGAACGGAGAACGCCTGGAAATCCCCGCCGGAGGCATTGCCCCGCCAAACCCTGAGCTTCACCTTGCGGTCAGTGGAACCGTCTTCGTAGTCGATCCGCAGCCGGGTCGGGTGCTCGTCCTCGGGTGATGTCTCGACGGTGGGAGTCGGTTGGCCCTTGAGCTTGGCCTGCAACCTCGCCTCGGCCGCGTCTGCGATAGCCGTCGCCGCAACCCTGGTTTCTCCCTCAGTCAGCTTGCGGAGATGCTCGGGCATCGGATCCAGCGGGACCCGGATCACCTCCATCCGACCATCGGCACCCAGTCGGGTCACCAAGTTGACCTTGCCTAACTCAGGGTCGCGCTCCAGATAGTCGAGCCGCCACTGGGATCCCCGGCTCTCCCGGCGCTCCAGTCCCGAGCGAACGATGGCCTCGCTGATGGTCAACATGAAGAGGTCGTCGCGGGCGCCGCTGAATCCGGGGTTGTAGGCCGGGGTGCCCGGAACCCTGATCCGCTTGGCTCTCTCCTGAAGTGCGAGGATCTCTTCTAGGGTGTCCCGCAGGGAGTCCTCGGTGCGCGCGATCGCGGCGCCAGATTGCATCGCGTTCTGCAGGGCGCGGTGGAGCTGGAAGGGGTTCTCGCCATCGCCGCCCGACAATGGCCGCAGCAGCAGCTCCTTCTCTGCCTCGACCTCCGCCAGGCTCACCTTGGGAAGAAGGCTGCGGGAGCGTGCATACTCCGCGGCTGCTTCCCCCGCCCGGCGACCGAAAACCAGGATGTCACCCAGCGAGTTACCCCCCAGCCGGTTCGCCCCGTGCAACCCGGCCGCCACCTCGCCGGCCGCGTAGAGCCCGGGGACGTTGGTGGCCGCGGTCTCCGCTTCGACGTTGACCCCGCCCATCGTGTAGTGGATGGTCGGCGCCACCTCCATCGCCTCCTTGGTGATGTCCACCCCCGCCAAGCTGTGAAATTGCTCGTACATAGACGGCAACCGGCGCTTGATCGTCTCGGCGCCGATATGGGTCACGTCGAGGAACGCCCCCCCGTGCGGCGAACCGCGGCCCGCCTGGACCTCCTTGAAGATGGAGCGGGCCACCACGTCCCGGGAGGACAGGTCCTTCTTGATCGGGTCATAGCGCGCCATGAACCTCTCACCCAGTCGGTTGCGCAGGATGCCGCCCTCCCCTCGCACCCCCTCCGTGACCAGGATGCCCCGGGCCCCTGGGGGCCAGACCATTCCGGTCGGGTGGAACTGGACGAACTCCATGTCCTTGAGCTCAGCTCCCGCCTGGTAGGCCATGGCGGCACCATCCCCAGTGCCCTCCCAGGAGTTGGAGGTGATCAGGAACATCCGCCCCCAGCCGCCCGTGGCCAGCACCACCGACTTGGCCCGGATCAGCACGAACTCACCGGTCGCACGGTCGTATCCAATTGCGCCCGCGATGCGCTCGCCATCCTTGAGCAGACGGGTGAGGGTTGTCTCCATGTGGACGGTGACCCCGTCGGTGTGAACCAGGCGGTCCTGACAGGTGCGGATCAGCTCCAGCCCGGTGCGGTCGCCGATATGGGCCAGCCGCCTCCACGAGTGGGCTCCGAACGCACGCTGGCTGATTCCCCCTGCCTTGGTGCGGTCAAACACCCCACCCCACTCCTCGAGCTCGATAACCCGGTCGATCACCTCGTGGGCATAGAGCTCGACCATCCGCCAATTGTTGAGCAGGGCGCCGCCCCTGAGGGTGTCGCCAAAGTGCACTTCCCAGGAATCCTCCCCATCCAGATTCCCCAAGGCGGCCGCGATGCCCCCCTCGGCCATGACAGTGTGGGCTTTACCGAGCAGCGACTTGCACACCACCCCCACCCGGCAGCCCTGCTCGGCCGCGGCAATGGCGGCCCGCATCCCCGCTCCCCCCGCCCCCAACACCAAGACGTCGTAGTCGGCCTCGATGGTCAACGGCGGGGCAACTCAGAAGCCCAGGTGCGGGTCATGAATGACCCCGTACTGCAGGAGCCGGATGTAGACGTCGGTGATGATCAGGCTGAAGAGGCTGAGCCAGGCGAAGATGGAATGGCGGGCGTTGAGCCAGCTAGTGCCGCGCCAAAGCTGGCGGCGCTGGGCGCCGGCCAGGACGCAGGAGAAGCAGTCCACGCTGCCCCCCACCAGATGGCGCAGGGAGTGGCAGCCGAAGGTGTAACCGGTCAGGAAGACGATGTTCACCAACATCACCGCCGTTCCCAGTCCGAAGCCCAGGTGCCCCTGGTAGGAGAAGGCTCGGATTACATCGATCCAAAGGACCACGACGAAGCCCACCGCCAGGTACATGAAGAAGCGGTGGAGATTGTTGAGGATGAACGGGAGCTTGGCCTCGCCACGGTACGCCGTCCCCCGCCCGGTCGGAGTGATCGCAGCCAGCTGGGAGGGCTCGCCCTTGGCGCAGGCGGGCGGGTCAGCGAAGAAGGATCGGTAGTAGGCCTTGCGGTAGTAGTAGCAGGTGGCACGGAACCCGAGGGGGATGTAAAAGATGAAAAGGGCCGGGGATACGGGGGTGCGTCCGATCGCCACCTGAGGTGAGTAAAAAGGCGAAAGGTACTGATGAAACTGATCACTGTGGAAGAAGACGATGGTCCACAGGCTGTAGATCCCAAAGATGCTGAGCCAGGTCACCACGTTCGCCGGGTAGAGCCACCAGAGCTGCCTCAACTGGGCCCGGCCCGCGCGACCCAGGCGCAGGCTGACCGCCATCAGCCCAGGACCGCGATGGTCTCGCGAACAGCTGCCGCCGAGCTGACCAGCTCGGCTCGCTCCTCCGAGGTCAGCTCGACCTCGATCACCTCCTCCACTCCGTCCCGGCCAAGCTTCACCGGAACTCCGACCACGACGCCGTCGAGGCCATACTCGCCCTCCAGCCGAATGGCGCAGGGGAGGATCTGTCCGCGGTCCAAGAGAATCGCTCCGACCATCTGCGCCGCCGACGCCGACGGTGCGTAGAAGGCGCTGCCGGTCTTCAGGTGCCGCACGATCTCCGCTCCACCGTCCCGGGTCCGCTGGACGATCTCCTCCAGCCGCCGCGCTGGGATCAGCTTGCCCGCCGGCACCCCAGCGACCGAGGTAACGCCGCGAAGGGGCACCATCGAGTCGCCGTGGCCCCCAAGCACGTAGGCCTCGACGCTGCGCACCGAGACCGCGAGCTCTGCCGCCAAGAAGGTGCGGAACCGGGCCGTGTCCAGAACTCCGGCCATCCCGATCACCCGGCTACGGGGCAGGCCGCTGACACGCAAGGCCAGTTCGGTCATCACGTCAAGTGGGTTGGTGACGATGATCAGGATCGCGTCAGGAGAGTGAGCCACCACCGCGGTCGTGACTTCACGCACGATCTTGGCGTTGGCGTTGACCAGGTCATCCCGGCTCATTCCCGGCTTCCGCGCTAGTCCCGAGGTGATCACCACCACCCGAGAGCCAGCTGTGATCGCGTAATCGGTGCTGCCGACAATCTGGCTGTCGTAGCCGACTACTGGCCCCGCCTGAAGGAGATCCAGCGCCTTGCCTTCGGCCAGCCCCTCGACGACATCAACCAGGGCCACGTCGACAAGGTCGAGCTCCACCAGGCGCTGGGCCAGGGTGGCCCCCACGTTTCCAGCACCGATGACCGAGACCTTGTCCCTCATGGAACCTCCCCAGAGCGGGCACAGCTCGCCCAGCTCAAATCTGATCCCTTCCCATGATAGGGAACCCGGCCAATTCGCCTCAGCTCATGCCCCCGGGTGTTCGAGAGCCCGTTGCCGACACCGTTCGACGGCTGCCATGGCCGCCGGACGGCCGTCCCAGCCGCCCACTGAGACCTCCTTCTGGTCCTCCAACTGCTTGTAGGTCTCGAAGAAAATCTCGATCTCGCGCAGCCAGTGCGGGGCCAGGTCGGTCAGCTCTCTGATGGTGTCGAAACGGGGATCACCGGCAGCCACGCAGAGCAACTTGATGTCGGTTCCATGCTCGTCCGCCATGTGCAGTAGACCGATCGGGCGAGCGGGGACCGAGCAGCCAGGGAAAGTCCCCTCCTCCACGATGACCAGGGCATCCAGGGGGTCGCCATCTTCGGCCAGGGTCTCGGGAACAAACCCGTAGTCGGTCGGGTAGTGGACCGACGAATGCAACACCCGGTCCAGGCGTACGCGGTGGGTGCTGTGGTCCATCTCGTACTTGTTGCGGCTGCCCTTGGGGATCTCGATGACCACCTCAATGACCAGGCTCTCCTCGGACATCCTTCACCGACCTCCTGACTCACTCTCCTCGACCAGATTAGGGCAACAAGATACTTGCCGCGGCCGTTGTGACTCTGATCAGGCGGGCTAAGAAAGACGGATTCGCCGTACTGATCGTTGCACCACCGCCGTGGAGCAGGGTAGTCAGGGTCCGGCCTGCCGATGACTGGACCCTTGAAGCTGGAGACTGAAGTGCTCTTCGAGGATGCAGTTGACCGTTACGTCGTGCTACCCGATTACGGCAGTCAGGTCTTTGTCTTCCAGTTCCCAAGCGTGATCCATCGTGTGATACGCGGTGTGGCGCACCAGGTACCTATGCGGCCACGTTCGCGCAGATTTCCGGTCAGCATGGAAGGTGCGAGTCGCGGTGCAGTATGCCTCGAGGTACGCCTTCAGATGGACGTCGTCGGTCACCACCACACCTGGCGGAGGGTGCACCCCGATCTTCTCCGCCCACCCCTGTTCAACGCCAAGGGTATGGGTGACGATTCGCTCCCGATCACGCCCTCCGCCGCGCTGACCCTTTCTCATCTCAGAGGTCACGCGCCAACGCACATCGTCGAAGAACGTCCAACATGCCTGCAACAGAGCCAGTTGACGTTCTAACTCCATGGTCGACATGGGCTGCCAATCCATGCCCGAAAACGCGAATGAGATGCCCCAGAAGTCGGTTGAGCGGGTGCCCCGGTACTGGTCAACGACGTCAGCCTTGCTGATGGCCGCAAACTCGTCCGCTGTCCCAGCCAGCTGTGCAACTCCTGCGTAGCGCGGGAGGTAGGCCTGCACCTTTTCAATTGCGGTCTCTGCGGTCTTCGCACCCCGCTCCAGCCCGGGCCAGTCCGGCGCCACTGCAACTACCTTCTTTGCCGTGGGACCCACTTCCAGCGTCAGCCTACGCTCGTTGGCCATTCTTGGTTCCCAGCTCAGGAGTATTGGACTCCTTCCTCTCGAGATTCCTCGATCGGATTATGGCCCGATCCGGGTAAGTGCCACCAGCCCGCCCGCGGATCAGCAACCAGCAGGGCCTCGTCGCCGGCGTTATGCGAATGATCCAGCACAGGTAAGTGACGACCGCTTCATCGAGCTCTGCACGCGACTGGGCAATCTGGCACGCGCTGCGCTCCCACCGCTCGCTCGGCGCCCATACCCGCACCTGTGGCGACCGCTAAGGAGAAGTCGTGGGGAGCGGGTACGGCACGAGCCATCAAAAGAGCTTGGGTAGTCGTCCCGGTGACCCGGCCCTGCCGGGCCGCGGCTGGAGCCGGACCATCCTAGTCAGGTACAGCCGTCGCGCCAGCTCGCGGCGAATCCAAAGCTTTCCTCGCCCATCCGCTTCCACCTCGGTATAGCTGCTGTGCAACAGCGGAAGAATGTATCCCGCTACCCGACGCGAGCCGGGGAAAAACAGGATGATCCGCGGTCTTGATCGCTCGATCCGACTCATCATCTGCGGTACGCCCAGCCAGGCGCGGTCGTTGTAGGTCTCCGGTACCGGGAGGACCGGGTGTAGATCTCCCAGCACATACGGCCAGACATTGCTGCCCCAGACCACGGCGCTCGAGCCGCGGAGTCGATGCCGGCGGAGCCAAGCGAGGGCGTGCTGTTCCGACTGCGGATTCTGGCTGTAGGTCGCGGAATATGCCTCCGCGCTCAGGGCTCCGGTGGCACGTTCTACGAATGACGGGTAGTACTGGGCGGTGAACGTGAAGGTCAGGTGCTTGCCCCGAGCAATGTCGGATCCCACCAGACCGCCCCAGAGGAGCCCGCTCACCAGCACCGCCCCCAAAAGGGGAGCCAGCGCGAGACGAGCACGGCTGACCTCGATGCCTGGTCGGCGCAGCCCAATCCGGGCCAGCAGCAGCGCCGCCGCCGGGACCTCTGGCAGCAGAAAGTGAAGGTAGGCCCGGTCCGGGAGCACATAGGCCAGGAGAAGAGCGCCGAGCCAGATCCAGGGCAACCGCCGCTCCGGTTCCCAGCTGCGCCCCCAGAACGCGCCCACCAACAGCAGCAATGCAGCCACGCCCCGGGGGGCGAGGTCCAAAAGCGACGGCTTGAGCGAATTCCCGGTGTACTTGACGTAGGTCAGTACGGTGAAGTGGATCACGTCACCAAGGCCGGCCGCCGCCACGAACGGAGCCATCACCAGAACCACCACCAGCCCGGCCGCGGCAACCGCGGTGACGGCTAGATCGAGTCGCCCTCGTCGGCCCCATCCCACCACCAGCACTCCCGCCGCGAGGTCAGCCAGGGCAGTCTGCTGGATCAGAAACGCGATGCCGAAGAGAACCCCCGCCAGAGCTGCCCATGTCACCGCTCGACGACCGGAGGTCGCCCTCATGCTGGCCAGCAATGCCACCATCGCCCAAACCGTGAAGGCGATGAGGAAATTCTCCGGCAGAGCGAGATCTCCGTTGAAGACCGGTGTTCCCAGGAGTACTGCCCCGACCAGCACGGCGATCCACACGCGGGCCGGCGCTAGGTAGCTCCGGGCCAGCTGCCAGGTGCCGATCAAAGCACCGAGTCCGGTAGTCAGTGAGAGCAGATGGAGACCCCACTCACTTGGTCCGAACAGGCCCATCACCAGTTGGTAAATCCAGAACAGCACCGGCGGTTTGTTGTCCCAGACGGTCAGATAGAGGATTTTGCCGTGACTCATCAGCCAGGCCGTGGTGGCGTAGTCCGACTCGTCCGAGTACCAGTGCGGCTCGAACAGGGAGGGCAGGCGCAGCAGCGCCAAGAGGGCCAGGCCGACCCAAAGACTCCGATACGGACCCTGTCCTGGCGAAGGTAGCTGTACTCGCCGCCAGCGGCCTAACCCACGTCCCGGACTCCCGCCGGAGAGGGGCGCTGAGCTCACGTAAGTTGACTAACGATTGGCGGAGCCAGTAGGTCACCCTCCTGCACGCGTGAGTGCTTCCGGTCAAGGTAACGGGCCGAGTGCTCACCAGAGGGAAAGGCTCCCGTCGCCGCAGGAGCCCCTACCCCGGAGACCTCTTATGGTCGGCGTGGGCCTCAGCCGAAGTGAGCACTCGGGTCGCCACGTCAGAGCGGATCCAAAGTTCCCCGTCGGCGGACGCCTCCACCTCGGTGTATCCCTTCTGCAGGACTGGGAGGATCGGTCCGTACTGGGTGTAGGCGTCGCTGGTCAGGATCACCACCACCGGTCGATCCACCTCGACCCGCTTGAGCAGGGTCGCGTTGCCCAAGATGGCGCTGTTCTCGTAAATAGTCGGCTCGGGAAATATGGGTCGCAGCCCGGCTAGGAGATACGCCCACGAATCCGGGGACCAAACGACGGCGGTGGACCCGGTCAGGTGGTTCTGCTCGATCCAAACCACGGCGTCGTGCTCGGCGATCGCGCGCTGGTCGTAGATCGACACGTACTGGCTGGCCGTCAGGGCGCCCGTCAGCTTGCCGACGAACGCCGGGTAGTACTCCCCCGTCAGTCTCAGGGTGAACAGGCTTCCCCCGGAGAGCCCCGACCCCACCAGCACCGCCCAGAGGAAGGTTGCCAGGACCACCGAACCCAGAAGCGGCACTCCAGCCAGCCCCTGCCAGGAGGTCCAGGCGCGCCACTTCGGCATCCGCACCCGGGCCAGCAGGAGGGCGGCCGCCGGTACGGCCGGTAGCAGAAAGTGCAGATAGTCGCGGTTGGGAAGACCGTAGGCGAGCAGCAGCATCGGCAGCCACACCCACGGCAGCAGCCGCTCGGGGGGCCACCGCCGCGCGCTGTACGCCCCCCCCAAAAGGAGCAGTCCCGCCAAGGCGCGCGGCAGCAACGACCAGAAGGATGGGTGAAGGGTGCTCTTGGTGTACCCGGTGTAGCTGGTCACCAAGAAGAAGATCACGTTGTGTAGCCCGGCGGCGGCCACAAAGGGGGCCAGCACCACTCCCGTGATCAGCGTCGCGGCCACGCCGGTCGTCACCGCGAGCCAGACCCCCCGGCGATTGGCGACGAGCATCACCAGTCCGCCCGCAGCCAGATCAGCCAGCGCCGTCTGCTGGATCAGGATGGCGGCCGCGAAGAGTACCCCCGCTATCCCCGCCCAGATGATCGCTCGGGATCTCGCACTCGAGCGCAGCGCTGCCAAGACCGCCACCATCGCCCAGGGCGTCAACCCAATAAGGAAATCCTCGGGCAGCGCGAGGTCACCGTTGAAGATTGGCGTGGCCAGGAAGAATGCGGTCAGCAGCATGGCCACCCAAACCCGGCGCGGCCCGACGTACTGTCGGGCTAGGATCCAGGTTCCCCCGAGTGCCGCGACCTCCGCCGCAGTGGACAGCAAGTGGATGCCGAATTCGCTGGGTCCGGAGATGCCCAGCCCGACCTGGAAGATCCAGAAGAGAAGCGGGGGCTTGTTGTTCCAGGTGGTCAGAAACAGCACCTTGCCATGGACCATCTGCCAGGCCACGTTGGCGTAGCCCGCCTCATCGGTGTACCAGTGAGGTTCGTACAAGGAGGGCAGCCGCAGCACCAGCAGCAGCACCAGAGGCACGGTCAGGCTGCGGGCGCGGACCCACCGAGATCGCGGTTCGGGAGCTGATTCGCCGGCAGCGTCGATTCCCGGCCCCGTCACGCTCTCTGACCGCCCGCTACCCACGACTACTCTTCTCCCTGCGCCGGTGAGCCGCCCCTGCCACCGGCGAGGCGTACGGTCATGCCCCGAGTCCGCGATGCGGCGGACGTTCCACCCTGCCGGGAAGCGTGGACTCCCAACCTGGGACTTTTCTGAGACGGCGCCTGACCTCGTTGGGCGATCGTGCCCGGCCTTTAGTATGGCTAACCGATGAAGCAGGGAGCTACCCCGAGCCGGGTGGCGGTGACGGGGGGGGCAGGCTTCATCGGGACCCACACGGTTCGCCGGCTGTTGGATCTCGGGATGGAAACCCTAGTGATCGACGACTTTCGGCACGCCTGCCTCGAACCGGTGCCGGCAGCGGTCACCTTGATTCGCGAAGAGATCTCCTCCCCCGCCGCCCGCCAGAGTCTGCTCGATTTTCAGCCTGAGTCGATCATTCACCTGGCCGCCCAGGGCGGCGTGAATCGCTCCCTGAAGGACCCCGCTGCCGACGCCATCGTCAACGTGGTCGGAACGGTGGCGCTGCTGCGGGCTGCGGTCGACGCCAACTGCCCGCGGATCGTCTTCGCTTCCTCGGGTGGAGCCATCTACGGCAGCGCCCGGCGTCTGCCCAGCCGGGAAGGAGATCGAGCCAAACCGCTATCCCCGTACGGCGCGGCGAAGCTTGCATGCGAGGGGTATTTGGGGATGTTCTCCCGCACTTTTGGCCTTCATTTCGTGGCGCTCCGATACGGCAACGTCTATGGACCGTTCCAGGACGGCACCGGAGAGGCCGGGGTGGTGGCGATCACCTCCGACCGCCTGCTCCGCGGCCTGGCCCCTCGGATCACCGGCGACGGCGGGCAGACCCGGGACTTCACCTACGTCGCCGACGTGGCGGCCGCGAACATAGCCGCTCTCACCACCCGCTTCCGGGGGCCGCTCAACATCGGCACCGGCCGCGCCACCTCGGTCAATGAGGTGGTTACCACCCTCGCCCGGGTGGCCGGTTTTTCGGGTCCGGCCGAGCACGTTGACGGTCGGCCAGGCGAGGTTCGCTCCAACTACCTAAACGCCGCTCGCGCTGCCCGTGACCTCCCTTGGGAAGCCCGGGTCGAACTCAACCAGGGGCTGACCACCACCTACCAGACTTTCGCTGGCGTCAGGTAAGGGCGCCGTCAGTGCCCACTGTGGGCGGGTGCCAGGTCCGGGCCAAGGCCAGCCGCAGTCTGACAAGCTCCCGTACCGCTCTGAGGATCGGGATCAGGCGACCTCCGGACCGCACGCCGGCAACCCTTGGGTGATGCTGAATTCCCACCTGCCGAATCACCAGTCCGCTGCGCTTGGCCTTGAAGTATAGCTCGGTGTTCAGCAGAGCCGAACGGGCCAGGATGGGACTGGCCACCTGGAGCAACTCCCGCCGAATGAGCTTGAAGCCACAATCGACATCCCGGTAGGAGATTCCGTACAGAAGTCGCACCAGCACGTTAAACGTGCCACTGACCACTGACCGGTGCCAGGGATCGGCCCGGTGAATCCTCCAGCCGGCGATCAGGTCCGCGCCCTCCGAGAGCTCCGCCAGCTGGCGTAGATCTCGGGGATCGAACTGACCATCGCCGTCGACGAAAGCCACCCAGTCGCCAGTCGCCGCCCGGAGTCCGTCGGCCACGGTGATCCCATACCCGGACTTCCGGGCATGCGTGACCACTCGCAGCTGACCCACGCGGTCACCCATCTCCGCCTGGGCGACCGCCACCGTGTCGTCGGTGCTGCCGTCGTCGACTAGGACGATCTCGAAGACCTCGGCAACTGTGGCCAGCGCCTCGCAGGCGACCGGGATCACTCGAGCCATGTTGGCTGACTCGTTGTAGACCGGGATCACCAGGCTGACCTTGCCGGCCAGCTGGGCCGGCCCTAGGTCACCAGGGTCAGCCACGGACCACACTGATGCTCTGAAGCAGGGTGTAGATCACGGCGGGGAAGATCCCCAGCACCAAGGTCCCGGCGGCTGCCAGGGCAACGATTCCCACTCCGGCACGGGAAAGGGAGCCAATGCCGATCAGCCCGCCGGCTGGGGACGGCTCAGGATGCAGTGACACTCCGGCAGCGTCGGTCACCGAGCCTGCGGCAGGGTCCTTGGTGTACATGACCAGAATCACCCTGAGGTAATAGAACAGGGAAACAGCCGACGTCAGAATGCCCCAGATCGCCAGCGGCAGCTGCCCATCATGGATGGCCGCCGTGAAGAGAAAGAACTTGCCGAAGAATCCGGCCGTGAGCGGGAATCCCGCCAGGGACAGCATGAAGACGGACATCATTGCCGCCAGCCAAGGTTGACGGCGGGCCAACCCGCCAAGCTCCGAGTAACGGTCGCAGTCCTCGCCACGATGACTCAAAAGGGTCACCACCGCAAAGGCGCCGGTGTTCATGAAGGCGTACACCGCCAGGTAGTAGAGCGCTGCCTGGGTGCCATCAGGCCGGCCGACCGCCACTCCGATGAGGATGTAGCCGGCCTGGGCGATACCCGAGTAGGCCAGCAGTCGCTTCACGGAGTTCTGGGCAACCGCGACCACGTTGCCGTAGACCATCGAGACGATCGCCACCAGAGCCACCGGTATCTCCCACTCCGAGCGGTAGGGAGCGAAGGTCGCGGAGAACAGTCGCAGGAAGACGGTGAAGGCAGCGACCTTGGTGGCTACCGACATGAAGGTGGTCACCAGCACCGGTGAACCCTGATACACATCCGGCGTCCACCAGTGGAACGGCGCAGCTGAGACCTTGAAGAGCAACCCCACCGCCAAGAGAGCCATGCCCGCCAGCAGCATGGGGTCGATCGGGCCGTGCAGCGCCGAGTGGGTGACGGCCGTATGGATGCCGGTCAGCATGGTGTTGCCGGTCTCTCCGTAGACCAGGGCCATTCCGTAAACCAGGAAGCCGGAGGCGAAGCCCCCCAGGAGCAGGTATTTGAGGGCCGCCTCCTGGGGCAGTCGCTCGCCTCTGGCAAACCCAGCAAGCACATAAAGTGGGATCGAAAGAAGTTCTATCCCCAGGAAGATCACGATCAGATTGGTCGCCCCGTCGAGAACCAGCATCCCGGTGACGGAGGCCAAGAGGAGGATGTAGTACTCCCCCTCCTCCATTCCCCGGCGGCGCAGATACCCGGGACTGAGCGCCACCACCGCCAGCGCAGTCGCCAGCACCACGAAGTCCGAGAAGAGAGCGAATCGGTCGTCGGCGAATGCCCCATCGAAGACCAGGGAGTGCACCGGGTTGACCACCCATTGTCCGATCACGGTTCCCAGTGCGGCGACCAGCGCGACCGCGGCGAGCCCGGGCAGGAGAGGATGCCCCCGTCGGTGGACGGTGAGATCCGCGAGCAAAACCACCACCGAGCCAAACCCCACCACCAATATCGGCAGGATGCCGATCAGGTCGGACCCCGGAATGAAGTGGAGCGGGTACCAGGGCGGGGCCGTGGAAGCCAGCAAGGGTAGGGCGACGCTCATCGCCGCGCCCCGCTAGTAGTGATCGCCGCTCGATTGGCCGGGGCGGCGGTAGTTGCCGGCGCCCGGTCAACTGCAGCTATGTACTGACCGGCGCTGTAGCGGGTGTACCGAATCACCGGCCCCGGGTACACCCCGATCACGATGATCAGCGCCACCAACGGGGCGAGCACCGCCACCTCGACCACTCCCGCGTCCAGCCGTCCCAGCCGGGCGACCGCCCGGGTGGCCTCGCCCTCGACCTGGCCATTTGGCAATCTCAACCGGCCCTGGGTGATTCCCTGGTAGAGCCGAAGCATGTACCAGCAAGCCAGCACCATCCCCAGGCTGGCTACCACCGCCCAGGCCGGGGCCACCTGGAAGGCGCCCAGGAGGGTGAGGAACTCTCCCACAAAAGAATTCAGGAGTGGCATGCCCAATCCGGCAAGGGCAGCAATCAGGAAGAGACCGGCCATGATCGGCATCGGTTTGGCAAGTCCGCCCAGCTCGCGCAGATCCCGGGTTGCAAACCGAGACTCGTAAACCCCGACGCAAATGAAGAGCGCGGCAATGATGATCCCGTGATTGATCATCTGAATGATCGCTCCGTTAAGTCCGTCGATGTTAAGCGCGAAGATTCCCAGGACGATGAAGCCCAGGTGGCTAATGGACGCATAGGCCACGATTCGCTTGATGTCGCGCTGGGCCAGCGCCGAGAGTGCGCCATAAAAAATGCTCACCACGCCCAGCCCCATCATCAGAGGTTGGAAGGTGTGGCTGGCCTGGGGGAAGAGCGTCAGGTCGTAGCGGATGAATCCAAATGCACCCAACTTGCTGACGATGCCAGCGAAGAAAATCAGGAAAGAGGTGTCGCCGGAACTGTAGGCGTCAGGCAGCCACGAGTGAAAAGGCACCAGCGGAATCTTGATGGCGAAGGCCAGCGCAAAAGCCAGGAACATCCAGTCCTGGGCATTGAGCAGGGTGAAGCTGTGTCCGAACACGGTGAGCACCGAGCCCTGGCTGGCGTTGACAAACGCCTGGGCCGCGATCAGGGTCGGGACATCGAAGGTGTAGACCCCGGTCTGAGCCCCGGAAATGAAGTACACCCCGATGATCGCCAGCAGCATGAATAGGCTGCCCGCAACCGTGTAAATGATGAACTTGAGCGCAGCCCGCCCGCGGTGTTCGTCTCCCCAACCGATCATCAGAAAGTAAAGCGGAATCAGCGCGGCTTCCCAGAAGAAGTAAAAGAGGACCAGGTCCAACGACATCAGGACGCCCAGCACTCCCAACTCTGAAAGGAGCATCAAGCCGGCGAAAGCGCGCAATCTCTCCTTTCTCCGGCTGAGAGTGATGGCAGCCAGGAAAAACAGGAGTGCCGCTAGCGCGATCAGCCACACCGACAGCCCATCGACCCCAACGTGGTAGGAGAAGTTGATCGCGGGCGGCTCGGCCTGGTTGAAGGCGTTGTTGCCCTCATTGAACGCGGGATGGGTGGCCGAGAGCGACTTTCCGGTGTGAAGCCAGGTTACCTGCTCTTGATATTGGAAGCTGATCGGACCGGTGACGCTCTTCAGCGAGGTGCCCTCGGCCGTGCCGCTGAGGTGCGAATCGGAAGCCGGGGGAATTGCCAGGAAAGCGACCAGCAGGACGCAGGCCAACCCAAGCGTGGCGGCGGTCGCGCCAAGCAACACCCAGCGCGCAACCCGGGGCCGGTTGCTGGGGACCGCAAAGACCCCGAGTGCCCCGACGACCGGGACCGCCAGGATCACCGAAAGAATGGGCCAGGTCATGCCAGTCGCAACCCCAGGACCACCAGTCCGATCACCGCGCAGACAAAGAAGATCAAGGCGTAATCGCGAAAGAAGCCGGTCTGCATGGTGCGCAGGTCATCGGCCAGGGTGCCCACCCCTTCCTTCACGCCATCCACAAGTCGATCGAAGATTCGGGGCTCGAAAACCTGACGCACCACTCCCGCGAAGGCCAGAGTCGGGCGCACCAGCGCAACGTCGTAGATCTCGTCCCAGTAGAACTTCTGGAGGGAGAGCTGATAGAGCCAGGGCAGGTTCCGGCTGATCAGGTCGGGCGAGATCGCCTTGCGCCCGTAAACCGCCCAGGCCAGGGTGAGCCCCAGCAGGCTGAGCACCGTTCCCACCACCAGGGCGAGAGCCTGGATTCCGTCGCTGGCGTGGGCTGCGGGAGTGCCCAAAACCGGCTGCAGAAAGGCGCTGAAAACGGTCACCGGATGAAAGCCGAAGAAGTCAATGTTGAGGAATCCCACCACCGCCGCCAGAAAGGCCAGCACCAGCACCGGCACCAGCATCACCGAGCGGGCCTCGTGCGCCGCGGCGGCCCGGCTGCTGGACGGCTCACCACGGAAGGCCAGCCACACCACCCGGAAGATGTAGAAGCTGGTCAGGACGTTGACGGAGACTCCAAGGAGCCACAGCCAGGGCACCGCCGGGCCCAACGCCAGGCCCGAGCTAAGCAGTTCCTCCTTACTGAACCAACCCGCGAAGAGCGGAATTCCCGCCAGGGCCAGAGAGCCGACCAAAAACGCCCCAAAGGTCAGCTTCATGCGGGTCGAGAGCCCACCCATCGAGCGGATGTCCTGCTCGTCGTGGAGGGCGTGGATCACGTTCCCGGCGGCCAGGAAGAGAAGCGCTTTGAAGCAGGCGTGGGTGAAGAACTGGAACATCCCGGCGCTGTAGGCCCCCAACCCCACCGCGAAGATCATCAGCCCGATCTGGCTCATTGTTGAATAGGCGATGACCCGCTTGATGTCGTACTGGGTGCAGCCGATGACCGCCGCCATCAGCGCGGTCCCAATGCCCACCGCCGCGACGATCCCGGCGGCAATCGGAGCTTGCTGATATATCGGATGGAACCGTGCAATCAGGTACACCCCGGCGGTCACCATGGTCGCGGCATGGATCAGGGCTGAAACCGGCGTCGGGCCTTCCATCGCATCCGGAAGCCAGGTATGCAGTGGCCATTGAGCCGATTTAGCGGCCGCGCCCAAGAACAGCAGGATCCCGATCACCGTCACCAGACCGGCGCCCATCAGACCCAGGCCGTTGTGGAAATGGGCTCCCGGACCGACGTTTGCGAAGATGGTCCGCAGGTCGACGGTGTGCAGGTGTTGCCCATCGCTGCCGCGCAAATTGAGGAAGATCAGGAACGCTCCCAGCACCAGCCCGATGTCGCCGATGACCTGGGTGATGAAGGCCTTGCGACCGGCGGCCACGGCTGCTGGGCGCTGATACCAGAAGGCGATCAGGGCGTAGGAGGCGAAGGCCACCATGCTCCAGCCGATGATGAGAAAGATGAGGCTTTCGCTCATCACCAGCAACAGCATGCTGGTGATGAACAGGTTCATATAGGCGAAGAAGCGGTTGTATCCGGCGTCCTCCGCCATGTAGCCCACGCTGTAGACATGGATCAGTCCACCGACCCCGGTAATGACCAACATCATCAGGACCGCCAGGGGGTCGATCCGCACGCTGAAATTGGCGTTGAACCCGGACTGGGCCACAGCCCCACCGGCGGACCCCACGCTCAGGTTGAGCCAGTGCCAGAACACGACCGTGATTCCGCGGTGCGCGGGTGACTGCGAGAGCAGCTCTACCAAGAGGATCACGGTGGCCCCGAAGGCTCCCAGGACCACGCCCGGTCCAAGGAAGCTCACCACTCGACGGGGCAGCTTTCCGGCGGTCAGGGCGTTTACCAAGAATCCGGCGGTGGGCAGTCCCAGCGCGATGGCCGAGAGAACCATGGTGAAGGAAGGATTCATCGGCCCATCACTCGCGCATCTCGCTCAGTTCGTCGATGTCCAGCCGGCGGCCGCTGCGGTAGACCCCGGTGATCAGAGCCAACCCCACCACCACCTCGCTGGCCGCCACCGCGATCACGATCAGGGCGAAGACCTGGCCCGCCATGGTGTGGGTGTAGCGCGCGTAAGTGATTAATGCCAAATTGCCGGCGTTCAGCATGAGCTCGATGGACATGAAGACCACTAGCGGGTTGCGCCGGACCATGACCCCGAGCGCGCCCAGGCCGAACATCGCCGCTGAGAGAGTGAGGAACCCCGGGAAAAGACCGGTCATCTAGCGGTCCGCCGATGGCGGGAGAGATAGACAGCCCCAACCGCCGCCACCAGCAGCAGGAGAGAGGTCACCTCAAAAGGCAACAGGAAGGTGGTGAACAGCTGCTCACCGAGTGTTTGCACCTGTCCGTGTATGTTCACTGCCTGCGGGCTAAATGGCCCCAGTCCCCCATGAAATTGGCCGGCGGCATTGACGGTGATCCCGTTGAGCGCCAGCCTCCCGATGACCACCGTGAAGGCAATCGCGGCGATACCCCCAACCAGAACCCGTAACTCCAAGGGCCGGAGCCGCTCCTCCACGCCAGGAGCGAGGAGCGCGATGATGAACACAAAGAGGACCATCACCGCCCCGGCGTACACGATAATCTGCACCGCCGCTAGGAACTGGGCGTCCAGCAACAAGAAGAGCACTGCCAGGGCGACCATGTTGGCCACCAAACTGAGCGCCGAGTAGATGGTGCGGCGACTCGTCACAACCCCCACCGCACCGAGAAAGGCCAGCACCGCCGCGATCCCGAAGATCACCGTCATACCGGTGGCGTGCCCCTCCCCTGCCCTGGCGCCAGCGGAATCGGCGGATTCAAGCCGGGCGCGACTCCCGCCGGTCCGTGGTGGGAGGAACCCGCCCCAAGCGGCGTCGGCTGGGAGGCCGGGGGTCCGGTCCCCGCGCCGGCGCCCTCCTGCAGCTGCTGCGCCCCGGGCCAGGCCTCGAGCAGGTCGTCCTTGGTGGCCACCAGCCGTTCCCGCTTGTAGTCGGTCAGGTCGAGACGGGGACCCAACGTGATCGCCTCAGTGGGGCAAGCCTCGGCGCAGTAATTGCAGTAGATGCAGCGCATCAGGTTGATCTCGTAGCGCACCGCGTAACGCTCCCCGGGCGAGACCGGATGTTGAGGGTCGTTTTCCGCCGCCTGGACGTAGATGCAGCCCACCGGACACGCCCCGGCACAGAGTTCGCAGCCGATGCACTTTTCCAACCCATTGTCGTAGCGATGGAGAATGTGACGTCCCCGATGTCGCGGTGGAACCGGGCGCTGCTCCTCCGGGTACTGGATCGTGATGGGCTTGCTGGTCATGGCTTTCATGGTGGTGCGCAGACCGGCGATCAATTCACGAAACATCTCGACCTTCTCCTCGGTGTCGGCCCGGCATGTTCAGGACCCTGGTCATCGCGCAGCCACGAATACCGAGGTGATCAAAAGGTTGATCAAACCGAGCGGCAAAAGCACTTTCCACCCGAACTGCATCAACCGGTCGTAGCGGAGTCTAGGGAAGGTCCAGCGCACCCACATCATCACGAAGATCAGCATTGAGACCTTTGCCCCGAACCAGAGCGGGCCGAGCCAGTTGGGTAAGAACCAGAGCGGGGCCATCCAGCCCCCCAGGAACATCACGGTGGCGATCGAGCAGACCGTGATCATGTTGATGTACTCGGCCATGAAAAACAGGCCGAAGCGCATTCCCGCGTACTCGGTGTGATACCCGGCCACCAGCTCCGCTTCGGCCTCGGGCAGGTCGAAGGGCAGGCGATTGGTTTCGGCCAGGGCTCCTGTGAAGTAGAGCAAAAAACCAAGCGGCTGCAGAAAGACGAACCAGAGACCGTGTTGCTGGTTGACCACGGTCTCCAGGTTGAGTGACCCGGCCAGGAGAACGGGGCCGATCAAGGCGAAGCTCACCGCCATCTCGTAGCTGATCAGTTGGGCCGAGCTCCGCAAAGCACCGAGCAGGGAGTACTTGGAGTTGCTGGCCCACCCGCCCAAGAAGATCGCGTAGACCCCCAGCGACGTGATGGCCAGGATGAATAGGAGCCCGACGTTCAGGTGGGCCAGGTCCCAGTGCAGCGGATACCCTCCGGGGCAGCTGGCCGAGAGCGGTCCTGCGCCATGGGTTCCGAAGAAGCAGATGGTCTGGTCTATCGGGATGGTCGAGAAGGCGAAGAGAGCGGCCGCAGCGGCCAGGGCTGGAGCCAGGGTGTAGAGGAAGTTGTCCCGGCCTTCTGGAGCGGCCTTCTCCTTCAGGAAGAGCTTGATCCCGTCCGCCGCCGGTTGGAGCATCCCGAATGGCCCCACTCGGTTCGGTCCTAGACGCAGCTGGATCCGGGCGGAGATCTTCCGTTCGGCCAGGGTCATGTAGGCGAATCCGGTGGCTAGCACGAAGACGATGAGCACTCCCTTCACCAGGGCCACGATCACCGCCAGTACGATGGACGTGGAGGCTGGACTCAAGCCGAGAGAGTCCAATCTGCGCGCGCTCCGCCCACTGTCCCACGGTAGCCGGGAACCGCCCGTGCGATTAGCTCGAACACAGGACCCGCCAAAGGCTGGACCCCCAAGTCCGCTCCCATCCCACGGGCCAAATCGCCCAGGATGCGCAGGTCGGAGGGAAACGCGTAGCGGGGCTGGACCCCAGGGCGTACCCGCTGGACCCGGCCCTCGGTGTTGGTCACCGTGCCTGCCTTCTCCGCGATCGTCCGACCGGGCAGCAGCACTGATGCGTGGCGAGAGAGAGAACCAGAGAAGGCGCTGATACCGACCAGAACCTCGACCCGGGCGAGGGCCTCCTCATAAGCCGGGTCCGACTCCCAGCCACGACCCACCACCACCAAGGCTTTGATGGATCCCTTTGCGGCCGCCTTGAGGATGGCTCCGCCGTCATGTCCCCGGGTGCCCGCCGGTTGGTACCCGGGCAACAGCCCTGGGGTCAGGCCCAGATCCTGACAGCCGCGCGCATTCATGCCTTCTACGATCGTCAGGACCTTGTGGCTTGTGCCATCTCGGGAGAGGCGATCCGCCAGCGCCATGGCCGCCTGTCGACGGTCCTGGTGGGCGACGATCCCCACCGGCTCCTTGCCTCTCAGCTGCTCTGCCAGCCGGTCGAGGTCGGTGTCCACCGGCCGACGCAGAATCTCGCGGTGAAGTTTCTGCTCGGCTTTGAAGAGCCGCAGAGTGAGCACCGGATCGGCGAGCTCAGGTTCGTCTCCCAGCACCACCACTGCTGCGCATTCGTCGATCTCTGCGATGCCCAGGGTGAACTGGTCGGGGCCGATCCCCGGGAGTGCCGACAGGCGGTGATCCAGGTGGGGCGTGCCGACCACCTCGCGAGCCAACCACTGAATCAGGAAGGCCTCTTCGTTGGTTACCTGGGTTGAGCCAAGGAACGCGATCGCACTAGGTCCGTGGTCTCCGCGCACCCGGAGCATCGCTCCGGCGCCTCGGGCCACCGCTTCTTGGTACGAGACGGTCTGGCGTGCTCCGGCCATCCGGGCCTCGGGGTTGAGCACCCGGTCGGAGCGGTTGAGCTCGGGGAAGCTGTACCGGCCCGTGTCGCACAGCCAGCTGTCGTCGACGTCGGGGTTGTCGTTGCTGGCGAATCGGGCTACCTGGTCCTCCCGGGCATCGATGAAAATGTTGCAGCCGTAGGAGCATTTGGGACAGACGCTGGCGGTGCGCCTGAGGTCCCAGGGTCGAGCCTGGAAGCGGTACTTCTCGTGGGTAAGTGCTCCGACCGGACATATCTCCGGGAGGTTGCCTTGGAACTCGCTCTCTAGCTGCCGCCCCTCGAAGGTGTCGACCACGGTGTGGACGCCGCGTTGCTGGAGGACGATCTCCCTCTCGCCGGTGATCTCTTCGTAATAGCGAACGCAGCGCCAGCAGAGGATGCAGCGCTCCTGGTCTAGGACGATCTTGTCGGAGAGCTTGACCGCCTTGTCGAAGTGAACCTTCTCACCGATCTCGGTTCGGGATCGCCCCGGACCGTAGCGCACAGTGAAGTCCTGCAGGTCGCACTCCCCTCCCCGATCGCAGACCGGGCAGTCGAGGGGATGGTTCACCAAGAGGAACTCAAGATTGCCCTCGCGGAACTTGCGAACCTGTTCGGTGGCAGTCCGGACCACCATCCCCTCGGCAACCCGGGTGGCACAGGCGGGCTGCATCTTGGGAGTGCCCTCCACCTCAACCAGGCACATCCGGCAAACCGCCACCGGCTCCATCTTCTTGTGGGCGCAGTACACCGGAACGTAGATCCCGGCCTTTTCGCAGGCATCCCAGACCCAGCTGCCGGTGGCCACCTCGACCGTTCGCCCGTCGACCGACACCGCGACCAGCTCGGCGGCCGTCTGGGTATCAGCCATTTAGGCTGCGGCCTCCAATTCCGCCCGGACCGGGCAGTGGCCGGCCCCGCAGTGGCGCTCAAACTCTCGGGGGAACATCTTGTAGGCGGACATCACGAACCAGGTGGCGGTGTCGCCGAGGAGGCAGAAACAGCGCCCGTCCATGTTGGCGCAGATGTCCGATAAGGTTGCCAGCTCCTCCCGAGATGCGAGGCCCGCCTCGAGTCGGTGCATCAGCTCGCTCTCGAAGTAGGTGCCCTCGCGACAGGGCACGCACTTGCCGCAGGACTCATGTTCGTAAAAGTCAACCAGCCGCATAGACACGTCCACCAGGCAGGTGGTCTCGTCCATGATCACCAAGGCCCCCGCCCCCAGGGCCGAGCCGGCATCGGTCACCGCCTTGAAGTCCATCGCCAGGTCCAGATGCTGCGGCCCGAGGATCTGCATCGACCCGCCGCCCGGCTGCATTGCTTTTAGACTCCGGCCCCGCCAGACCCCGCCTGCCATCTCCAGCAGCTCCCGGAAGGTGGTTGTGCCCATGGCGATCTCGTAGTTGCCGGGACGCTCCACATGGCCGCTGACGCAGAAGAGGCGGCTGCCGGGGCTGCTCTCGGTGCCAATTTCGGCGTACTTGGCGCCGCCCTCGCTCACGATGTACGGCAAGTTGGAGAGGGTCTCGACGTTGTTCACCACCGTCGGCTGGCCGTAGAGCCCTTTGATGGCCGGGAACGGCGGCTTCAACCGGGGCTGCCCGCGCAGCCCCTCGAGGGAGTCCAGGAGCGCTGTCTCCTCACCGCAGATGTAGGCGCCTGCCCCGCCGTGGACGATCAGTTCGCAGTTCCAGTCCTGGCCCAGGATGCCCTTCCCGGCGTACCCGGCGCGGTATGCCTCGGCGACCGTCTTCTCCAGCAGCTCCCGCTGCGCCCGGTACTCCCCCCGAATGTAGATGAAGGCGTGCGAGACCTGCAGGGCGTAGGCCGAGATCAAGACCCCTTCCAGCAGTTGGTGGGGGAACTCCTCCATGAGGTAGCGGTCCTTGAAACAGCCAGGCTCGGATTCATCTGCATTGACGACCAGGTACCGGGGGAAGACCCCCTTGGGCAAGAACGACCACTTGGTCCCGGTGGGGAATCCCGCCCCGCCCCGACCCCTCAGCCCTGAGGCCTTCACCTCTGCCTGAATCGCTTCCCGGCCGATCTTTAGTGCCTTGCGAAGCGCCTGGTACCCGCCGACCTTTTCGTAGCCGGCTAGGGTGGTGAGTCCCTTGGCCCCCAGGTGCCGGGTGAGCACTCGCGCCTCAGGCATCCGCCCCCACTCCAGGAGCTGCTTCGGACTTGCTCCGGATCCGAGCCAGTACCCGGTCCGCCGCCTCGAAGTCGAGGTTCTCGTAGCTGTAGCGATCCACCTGCATCATGGGGGCGCCTCCGCAGGCCCCCAGGCACTCGACAGTCCCTTCCAAGGTGAATGCACCGTCCTCGGTGGTCTGACCATCCTCGACCTCGAGTGAGCTCTCCAGGTGTCGCAGAAGCTGGTCCGCGCCACGCAGTCCACAGGACACGTTGCGGCACACCTGGATCAGGTGCCGCGCCGGCTGGTGCTGGAAGTACAACGAGTAGAAGGTCGAGACCGCCTCAACCTCCGACGGCTCCAGATCCAACTCAATCGCCACTTCGGCCAGACCCTCAGGGGGCAGGTAACCGAACTGGTCCTGCACCGCCCACAAGGCGGGGAGAACCGCGGAGCGGGCCGAGGGATACAGCTCCTTGGAGTGCCGGATGCGCGCCTTGGTCGCGGCGTTCAGTCCCAGGGAAGCCCCCTTGGCCGCACCGCTTGCCTTAGTCATTTGTTGGTGACCCTGGAGACCGACTGGGGAGATCGAATGATGGCCTCCCCAAGAGGCAGAGGGCGCGCTTCTGCATGCCGCAGCTCATTCGGCGCCCACTTTACCAACCAGGCCGCCCCACTCGGAACCGACTCCCGACCAGTGACCCGCTCGGTGCCTCAGGATTACCGCTGTGACGTCGCCCCCACCCCCGCCAAAGGAGCGCACCGAGGTGGCACTGTCAACGACCAACGACCCCCGCGGCGGACGGATCAAGAGCCTGGCGACCAGCCCCATGATCCGGCAGAACCTGCTTTACCTGGTCGGAATCGTGGTCTCGGGCTTCGGCGTGCTGATCGCCCAGTCCTACGCCGCCCACCACCTGAGCGCGGCAGAGAATGGCCAATCCACCTCTGTGGTGGCAGTGCTCAACCTCCTCTATACCAGTGCGTTCGTGGTCGCCGCCGGAGCCGCCCGGCAGGTGGCCGCCACCGTCGCTCGGGGCGTACCTGCGATCGAGCGCTGGGCCGACTTGCGGCGCAGCGCTTGGAGGATCGGCTTGGTGCTGGCGGGGGCCATGATCCCAGTCGACTTCCTGCTCGCCTTCCTCCTCCATCTCCCCCATCCAGAAGTTCTCGCGGCGACCGTCGTCGCCGGACCTCTGACGGTCTACGCCGGCGTCCAGCGCGGCTACCTCCAGGGCGCCCGGGACTTCCGTCGACTGGCCCTCAACCTGGTCCTATACGGGGGGACCGTGGTGGTGGTGGCGGTGCTGCTGCTTCACCTGCACCTGGGAGCCGCCTCAGTCCCGCTCGCAACTGTCGGTGGAGCGGCCGCGTCCGCCGGATACCCCCGCCACCCGGGAGCGCACCTGCGCCGGACTACCGCCAACTCCGGGCAGCTCATCGACTACACCGTGGTCGCAGGAGCAGCCACCGCCCCGGTGTTCAACAACATCGATGTGGTCGCCGCCCGCCACGTTCTGCCGCCGGGCGGAGCCGGACTCTATTCCGGACTCTCAGTGATGGGCAAGATCATCTTCTACGGAACCAGCAGCCTCAGCGCCGTGATGTACCCCAGGATTGCCGCCGCTGCGACGGCGTCTGCCCGCCGCAAGCTCCTGCTCCAGGCCCTGGGACTTCTCTCTGCGGTGGACGCGGTGGCGCTGTTGGCTTACTGGCTGCTCTCGCCTCACCTGCTGAGGATCATCCTCGGCCCCCAGTACACCAGGGACTCCCCGCTGCTGCCCATCTTTGCGATTGGCGTAGTCGGGCTGACCTTCGTCAACATGTTCGTCTACTACGGCATGGGCGCCCGAGTTCGCCATTTCGCTATCGTCCCCGCGATCGGAGTGCCGGCACTGATCGCCTGGCTATTCACCTCGCCGCCGTCCGTCTCCGAGTTCGTGCCGCGAATTGCCAGCGCCCTGGTGCTCCTGGCCGTCCTGGAAGCGGTGCTGATCCTACCCGGAGTGTTCCGCTCAGGGGATCGAGAGAAGGCCACAACCTAGTCGCCTGGAGCAGGTGCAGGTTACCGGTCAACGTCTCCCAGGGTGATGTCGATGCTGCCCACGACGGCCACGGCATCCGCCACCAGCTCGTCCTTGACCATCTCGTGCAGGGCTGACAGGTTGCTGAAGGATGGAGCCCGGACTTTGCACCGGTAGGGACGGTTACCACCGTCCGAGACCATCAGAAAACCGAGCTCGCCGCGGGGGCTCTCGATAGCGTGATAGATGCTCCCTTGGGGAGGCCTGAAACCTTCGGTGGTCAGCTTGAAGTGGTGGATCAGCGACTCCATCGAGGTGTCGATCTCGGATCGAGGCGGTAGAGACACCTTGCGGTCCGCGGTATTGGTTGGTCCTCCGGGAAGTCCTTTGATCCCCTGGTCGATGATCCGGCAGGACTCTCGCATCTCCCTGACCCGGATCAGATAGCGGTCGTAGACATCCCCGTTAAGGCCGATCGGCACCTCGAACTCGAAGTGGTCATAACTGGAGTAGGGACGGGCCCGTCTCAGGTCGTAGGGAACTCCGGAGCCGCGCAGGGTCGGGCCGCTGCAGCCGAAGCCCAAGGCGTCGGCTGCACTGATGACGCCCAGCCCGATGGTGCGCTGACGCCAGATCGGATTCGAGGTCAGCAGGCCCTCGTACTCATCGACCTTCTGCTGAAAGTCAGCGGTGAAGGCCCGGACCATGGGCACGAATTCCTCGGGCACGTCGGCCATCAGCCCACCCACCCGGATGAAGCTGGTCATCATCCGCACCCCGGAGATCCACTCTAGGATGTCGAGGATACGGTCCCTCTCCCGCCAGCAGTACATGAACATCGTGGTCGCTCCGAGATCCAGGGCGTGGGTGCCGAGCCACACCAGGTGACTGGCGATCCGGGAGAGCTCGACCACGATCACGCGGATGTACTGGCCGCGCGGGGGGATCTCCAGCTCCAGCAGCTCCTCGACTGCCAATGCGAAGCCCAGATTGTTCATCGGCGGCGCCAGGTAGTCCATCCGGTCGGTCAGCGGAATGCACTGCTGGTAGGTGTGCGATTCAAAGCTCTTCTCGAACCCGGTGTGGAGGTAGCCGATGTCGGCCCGACAGCTACGGACTCGCTCCCCGTCCAAGCCCAGCACCAGCCGCAGCACCCCGTGGGTGCTCGGGTGCTGGGGGCCCATGTTGATCTCCATGAGCTCCTCGGCGGGCTCGATCTTGTCGAGAAACTCACCGGTACCGGCGGGACGGAACCGTGGGATGCCCTCCTGGCGCGGGACCAGGTCTGGCGGGGTTCCATCTCCCACCGGCGGGGGCTGGATTGCCATCAGGGTCGCTCCACCGCACCCCGGGTGGCGCCCGGGAGGTACTCGGGGCGGTCTTGGGACGAGAGGGCCCACTCGATGTTGTGAGTGAAGGCCACCGGCTCGCCGAAGGAGACGTAGTCCTTGCGCAGTGGATGGCCCTCCCAGTCATCTGGGAGCAGGATCCGGGTCAGGTTCGGGTGGCCAGTGAAGTTGATCCCGAAGAGGTCGTAGCACTCGCGCTCGTGCCACTCCATCCCGGGATAGATCCCCGAGAGCGAAGGCACCTCGCTGGTCTCCGAGGCCAGGACGCTAATCCACGCCAGATCGTTGTGGACCAAGGAGCGCAGTAAGTAAACGAGGTCAAATCGCAGCTCGCGCTCGGGCCAGTCGATGCAGGTCATGCAGATGGACATCTCGTAGAGGGCGCTGCGGCCCGACCGCAATGCCTCCGCTGACTCCAATAGCCGCTCCGCTGGGATCCTGACCTTCGCCTGGCCGCGCTCGCGGCTGATTTCGACTGCGCTTGCAGGTAGCAGCTTGGTGAGGAGCTGCACCGCTCGGGTGCCTTGTTCTGCCGTCGCTGAAGGTGCTCGGGGGCGCCGCGCAGCCGGCTTCGGGGACAGGCTCCTACCCCCGGACGCTGCTCACCGGGGTGGCAGCGATCTTCTTCTGCAGCTTGATCACGGCGTCGAGAAGTCCCTCGGGCCTGGGCGGGCAACCGGGGATGTAGACATCCACCGGAACCACCTTGTCGACCCCCTGGATGATCGCGTAGTTGTTGAAGATTCCCCCGCAGGAAGCGCACGCCCCCATCGAGATCACCCATTTGGGATCAGGCATCTGATCGTAGATCTGGCGCAGCACCGGTCCCATCTTCTGTGAGACCCGCCCGGCCACGATCATTACGTCGGCCTGGCGCGGCGAGGCGCGGAAGACTTCGGCACCGAAGCGGGAGAGATCGAAGCGGGCGTTGCTGGCACCCATCATCTCGATGGCGCAGCAGGCTAGGCCGAAGAGCGCCGGCCACAGCGAGGAGTACCGCCCCCAGGCGATCACCTTGCCCACCGTGGTGGTGAACACTCCCACCTGAGCGGCGGCATCGGCCAGATCCTGCTCGGACGGGATCACGCCGGGGACCGCCGGCGCACCCGCAGTCCCTACGCGCGCGGCTTGCCACTGTCCAGGCAGTACCAAGCCTCCTTCGGTGGCTCTCAGTCCCACTCCAGAGCTCCCTTCCGCCAGACGTAGAGGAGGGCCACCCCAAGCAGGGCCACGAACACCACCATCTCGACGAAGCCGAACATGTGGAGGGTGTTCTTGACCAAGACTGCCCACGGGTAGAGGAAGACGGCCTCCACATCGAAGACGATGAACAGCATCGCGGTGAGGTAGAAGCTGACCGAGAAGCGGCGGCGGGCCGTCTCCGCTGGAATTATCCCGCACTCATAGGGAAGGCCCTTGGCTTTGGTGGGATGGCGCGGTCCCAGCAGGGCAATGCCCAGGGTCATGCCCCCCCCGAAGAGGACCACCATCACCAAGAAGACGAGCAAGGGCAGGTAGTCGAAGAGCATCCGCTCTCAGTCTAACAACGGCCAAGAAGCCGCCCAGCGGGTTCGGGAGGACCGGGCAACGCGCCCTGTCCGGGTAAGAGCGGGAGCTATCCTTGAGCAGGTCCGCCCGAGCGGGAGTAGCTCAGTTGGTAGAGCGCTAGCCTTCCAAGCTGGATGTCGCGAGTTCGAGTCTCGTCTCCCGCTCCAAATACCGCCCAGACTTCGCTGTTCGAACATCTGCTCATGATCTGTTCATGAGCCGGTGGCTACCCCACGGTCGGTCAACTATGAAGACCCACCACCAAAAACAGGAGAGGTGCCGATGCCCGCAATAAAAAAGCCCGCCAGCGCTGCCGCCTCCAAGGTGTTCACCGCCGAGGAGAAGGCGGCCATGAAGGAGTTGATCAAGGAACGGAAGGCGAGTGGCAACCGGGCCGAGGCCGAAGCCGACTGCCTGGCCAAGATCGCCGAGATGCCGCCGTCCGATCGCAAGATAGCCCAACGGCTCCACAAGCTCATTGCTTCGACCGCGCCCCAGCTTGCGCCTAAGACCTGGTACGGAATGCCCGCATACACGAAGGAAGGCAACGTCGTCTGCTTTTTCCAAAGCGCCGCGAAATTCTCGTCTCGCTACGCCACCATCGGGTTTACTGATAAGGCCAACCTCGACGATGGTGAGATGTGGCCAACGTATTACGCCCTCAAAACGTTGACCACAGCCGACGAGGCGAAGATCGCCAAGCTGGTGAAGAGGGCGGTCACCTAAGGAGCGAAAGCCGCGCCTGGACTGGGTTGCCGAGCGAGGCTTGAGGGCAGGCGCGAACGCCGTGAGGCTCCGACTGCCCACCCCTACCCTCTACCGAAGCCGATCTCCCGAGGGCGGACAGCAAAGTGCGTACGCGCGTCTGTCTCGTCTGGAAGTGCGAACACGCTACAGTCTGGGGCTCCGCGCCGAGGAGCAACTGGAGCTGACGCACCCCTTGGGGATTGGCTCGCCACCGTCGTCCTGGGATACGGTGCTGGCGACAGCTGACGACCCCGGCCGGCTCACATCTCAGTCAATGTCTTTTGATGCCAACGGGTCGGCTGACCTCGGCCATCCGCCACCACCAGGAAACCCGACTCTCCAGCCACCGGTCAACGCAGAACGGGGACGGACCGGTGTAGGCGTTGAGGGCGAGCAGTCCCATGAACGCCACGACGTAGATGATGCTGGTCCCCACGTCGGTGGCCCCTGCCGTGTACGGGCCACCGAAACCCTCGGCGGTGGACCAGATGAGGAGACTGAACACCGCGGCGGCAAGGTAGGTGGACTTGCGCGCGAAGCCGAGAATCAGGGCGGCGGCGATGAGCGTCTCGACAGTAGCTGTCACGTAGGCCCAGACCACCGGCGGGTGCTGCAGCCGGATCCAGAAGTTGAACCAGGGTTGAAGCCAGACCGGTTGGCCCTTGGCGGCTGACGTCAGGTAGCCAAGGTACCCAGCCCTGAAAGCGGGACTCCATTTGAGAGCTGCGTCGACTGCCCAGATCACCCCGAATCCGATCCGCAGGGCGTCCTTCGGCCATGCCGGTGGGTGAAGTCCGCCGGTTTGGTTCTCTAGCTGGGTCATCCAATCACTCCATCACCGGTGCTCCACCGTGCCTCGATGGTGAAGTCCACAGAGCGTGGCACATTGGAGTAATCCAGGTAACCGCTCCGCCAGGACATCTGCTCACCCAGTCTCTGGGTGGTTCCCAAGCCCGAACTTCCGGAAGGGTATAGATCCCAGCGGCGAAGCTCCCCAGCGCTCTCCTGTCCTCCAGGCATTGGACCAGTACTTCCCAGAGTTGCCGACCAACACGACAAGGACGCCAATCCGGCCCAGAACTTGCATATTCCCTATTGGTTATGTAACCTACCAGTTATGTCAGCTGTCGACGCCACTCAACTGGACCGGACCTTCGCCGCGCTGGCCCACCCTGCCCGACGGGCGATCCTCTCCCGCCTGACCCAGGGGCAGGCGTCGGTGACCGAACTTTCAGAGCCGTTCGACATCAGCCAGCCAGCCATCTCCAAGCATCTCAAAGTTCTTGAGCTGGCAGGCCTGGTGGAGCGCCAACGAGACGCCCAGTGGCGACCTTGCACTCTTCGGGCAGTGCCGCTCCAGCAAGCATCCGATTGGCTGGAGGTATACCGCGTGTTCTGGGAGCAACGACTCGCTCGCCTCGACAGCTACCTTCGCCAGATCCAAGAGGAGGCAACCGCCGATGAATGACGTCGAAACCACCCGGGTGATCACCCTGACCCGCACCTTCGATGCTCCGCGAGAGCTGGTCTTCCGAGCTTTTACCGAGGCTGAGCGCCTCGCTCAGTGGTGGGGACCAGAAGGCTTCTCGGTCTCCTTAGCCGAATCAGATCCTCGGGTCGGAGGCATCCTGAAGCTCGTGATGCGCGGACCGGATGGCATCGACTTACCGATGGCCGCAGAGTACCGAGAGGTCGTTCCCCCCGAGCTCTTAGTGGTGGCGTCCACCGCGGTCGGTGCCGACGGCAACGCCCTATTGGAGTCGACGCACAGGGTTACCTTTGCTGACCGTGGCGGGAGGACCGAGATCACGCTTCACGCGGAGGCAAGAGCACTGGTGCCGGAAGCGATCCCGATGCTCGGCGGCATGCGGGCCGGCTGGAATCAGAGCCTGCAGTGCCTCGATGACCTGCTCAGTGGCACGGTTGATCGTCAGCTGGTGGTGACTCGCCTCCTCCCAGCACCTCCGGATCGAGTCTTTGCCATGTGGACAGATCGGGATCACGTGAGTAAGTGGTGGGGCCCGACCGGGTTCTCGGTCACTCTCGAAGAGATGGACGTGCGCCCGGGCGGCGAATGGCGCTTCACCATGCACGGTCCGGATGGCGTCGACTACCCGAACCAAATTGTCTATGAAGAGGTGGTCCCACCGGAGCGGTTGGTCTACACGCATCTCGCGCCGCGCTTCAAGACCACTGTGAACTTCGACGAAATGATGGGAATGACGGTGCTCACCATGCGGCTTGTCTTCGGGAGCACCCAAGAGCGCGACCTGACCAATGAAAAGTTCCATGCAAGGGAAGGGGCTGAGCAGACGTTGTCGCGACTAGCCGAGCTGGTCGAAGGTCAGGTCGCTGCCGCGTAGGCGGCGCGACCGCGCTTCAGCCGCATTCCCCGGGCCACGGACTCGCGCCGATCCACTGGACGCGTAAATGCCCTGTGAAGTGGCGTGCGCCGCCGAGACCCGTGGCAGCTACTGGTGTCTCTCCCTGACCAGGAGTCCCGCATGCGCAGCTAACGATTCGGCGAGCTCAAGCAGTTGAAGCTGATCGATGAGCGCTCCCCGCAGCCCATCGATCCCCTGCACTGCGGCGAGCGCCGAACTCCTCAGGTCAAGGCAGTCAGCGTTAGCGCCGTGGAATAGCGAGCCGGTGAGAATGCATCGATCGAATCGGCAGCGGCGCAGGTCGACTCCGTGGAAGTCGGTACCGTCCATCTCACAATCCGTGAACTGGACCTTTGCGCTAACCAGAAACCGAAAGCTTGAAAGCGACAGTTTGCAGCGCCAGAAATGGACGTCGATCAGAGCCGAAGCATTCGCGTCGAACCCAGTCATCTGACACTCTCGAAACGCCACCCGGGTCAGCGCCGACTCGCTCCAGTGGGCGTTGGCCAGATTGCAGTCATCGAATATCGCATCGCCCACCGAGGGTCTGACAAACCTCGACTCACTAAGGTCGGTCGCGGTGATTCTGGCTCCGTCGATCAGGAGCGGTCCAGCCGACCGCGTGATGGTGGCGCCCTGCAGCGAGATGCTGCTCAGCTGACCCTCAAATTGGTTGGCGTCCACCACCCTCAACGCCTCGGGGACTCGAGGCGAGAAGGTTCTATCGCGCAGGTTCTCCGACCGCTCGGAGGGCATCAACTTTCCCGCACTGCCAGGTCGTCGATCAGGCTCTCGCCGATGCGTGAAGAGGCGACAGGAACTGTCTATCGGAGACTTGGCCGTCGATGAAAGCCTCCCACGAGGTGATGATCTCTAACTGCGGATCGTACCTCACCGAGTAGTGGTCGGTTCCCAAACGGACGAGGGACGGGACGATGGTGATGTCCTCGTCTAGCTGATCGCCCGGGATCATGAAGGCTTCTCCTGGGTGATCGCCGATGCCCAACTTGCCGAGCCAGGTAGGAAGGAGAAGGCTCCAGAGGGAGCCGGACTCGGAGGTGGTCGGGCCCAGGTTCACCGCCTCTGGCGGATCTCCCTTGAAACAGAGCACGGCGGTGTCGGTGTCGGCCAAGGCCACCACCAGATCGGGATGGTCGCCGACCGCCACCGCGGCAAGCCTCCGCGGGACGCGTCCCGCCACAAATGACCACTCTTTGATCACCTGAAGGCCCCGAGCCAGAGGGATATCGGCCCCATACGTCGCTCCGCCACCACGCCCACGCCGCTGGTTGAACCGATGCCGTCCGAGGTCGTACAAGTACTCGTCGTTAGACCACTTGTACGAGCCGCCGACTACTGACCACGACACGGAACCATTGCCCTCCAGCTAACGACGCTGACCGGACGGGGTGGCGAGCAGTGCCGCTACTCGGGATTCACCTCGGGATCAGCCCGCAGCCCCTATTCAAGTCCTGGAAAAGGCTCGGTCAGCGACCCGAGAACCCAGACTCCGCCCGCCTTCTTCAGCTGCTCTTTGGTGTAGTGACCGGTGGCGACACCCACCGAGCTCCCGCCCGCCCGAAGCGTCGCCGCCATGTCCCGCGGGGTGTCCCCCACCACCATCACGTCCTCGCGGCTCAAATCCCGCCCGTGGAGCCGCCCGGCCTTGCCGATGGCCAACCGAGTCAGCTCGGCACGGTCTGGCGAGTCGGAGCCATAGGCGCCGAAAATGAAGAACCGGTTGAGATTGCCGGGCATCATTTTGGTCCTGGCGGCGCCCTCCATCGCTCCGGAAACGACGCCCAGGATCACCCCCGCCTCGCTCAGTCGAGTGAGCGTCTCCTCGACCCCCTCGAACACTCGGTACTCCTTGGACTGCCAGATGTCCTCAGCTAGGTGCAGCAGGTACTGGGCGTAGACCGCGACCATCTCACTGGGACTCGGCTTGCGCCCCAGCACAGCCTGGAAGGTCTCGGTGCCGACCTCCGGGTCGGTCTCCCCTGCTGAGGTGTGCTTGCCAATGTCGGCTGCCACGCCATAGAGCTTGTCGAAGGCGAAGGCCCAACTTCGAGCGCCGGCACCTCCGGTGTGGACCAGCGTCTCATCGATGTCGAAGAGCACCGCAGCGGGCTTGATCACCCCCAGCTCTCCCTGACGGAGCCCGATACCCCACCTCTCACTTGGCTGCGGCCTTCTCGTCGTGGCCACCGAATTGCTTTCGCATCGCCGAGAGCGCCTGGTTGGCGAATTCGTCGAGACCTCGAGACGAGAACCGGGAGTACAGGGCGGCGGTCAGCACCGGTGCCGGGACGCCCTCGTCGATGGCGGCAATCGAGGTCCAGCGCCCCTCCCCTGAGTCCGACACCCGACCCTTGAATCCCGCCAGGTCGGGTGACTCCTGGAGAGCGATCGCGGTGAGGTCCAGCAGCCACGACTCGACTACGCTGCCCCGGCGCCAGAGCTCGGCGACGGCGGTGGTGTCAATGTCATACCGGTAGAACTCCGGCTCTTCCATGGGCGCCGTCTCAGCGTCGCCATCCTGCAGGTGCGCCCCGGCGTCGGCGTTGTGAAGGATGTTCAAACCCTCCGCGAGGGCGGCCATCATGCCGTACTCAATTCCGTTGTGGACCATCTTTACGAAGTGGCCCGCTCCGTTGGGCCCGCAATGCAGATAACCCTGCTCCGCCGGTCCCGGCTTGCCCATTCGCCCAGGCGAGCGGGGCGCAGCATCCACCCCGGGAGCCAGCGTCGCAAATATTGGCTGCAGGTGGGAGTAGGCCTGGTCGTCGCCCCCAATCATCAGGCAGAATCCCCGCTCCAGGCCGAAGACGCCGCCGCTGGTCCCACAGTCGACGAGGCGGATCCCGCTCTCGGCGAGCTTCTTGGCCCGACGGATATCGTCGCGGTAGTAGGAGTTGCCACCATCCACGATGATGTCGCCCTTCGACATCCGGGTCGATAGCTCGGTGATGGTGGAGTCGGTAATTTCGCCGGCCGGTACCATCACCCAGGCGGCTCGAGGACTGGAGAGCTTGGCCACAAAGTCATCCATGGAGCTGGCTCCGGTCGCGCCCTCGGCCTCCAGCTCCTTGACGGTGGCGGGATTGACGTCGAAGACCACACAGCTGTGGCCGTCCCGCATCAGTCGGCGAACCAGATTGGCCCCCATCCGCCCCAGTCCCACCATGCCTAGCTGCATCGGCTCACTGCTGGCCATGCCTTCCTCCTTGCCCATCCGAGTGTCTTTGGACTTCAGCGCTCCCCCACCCCGTCGGCCGAACCCAACCAGGGCTCCTGCCAGGCGGGATGTCCCCGGACCAGGAGCTTGGCCTGGGACGGTCCCCATGATCCCTCGGCGTACCGATGCAGCGGTGGTGGGGCATTCAGCAGCGGCTGGACGATCCGCCAGGTCTCTTCCACGCTGTCCTCTCTGGTGAAGAGGCGTTGGTCTCCCCGCATGGCATTGTCCAGCAACCGCTCATACGGGCTCAGCGGCTGCCCCAGCTCCTGGGCGAAGTAGAGGTCCAGGTGCACCGGCTGGGTCATCCGCCGGCCGCTGCCCTGCGACGTGAGGCCGATCCGCAGCCCAGGATTCGGGTCGATCCGGAGCACCACCTGATTGGCATCGGCCTGGGCCGCACCGCCCAGAAATGCCAGCCGCGGCGGGTGCCGGAACACCAGTCGGACCTCGGTGACCCGCTCCGCCATCGCTTTACCGGCACGGATGAAAAACGGCACCCCGAGCCAGCGCCAGTTATCAACCCCCAGGCGCAGGGCGACGTAGGTCTCGGTCTTGGAACCCTTAGCCACCCCGGCGACCTGAGAGTACCCCTGGTACTGGCCGCGCACGCAGTGCACTGGATCCGCTCCTGGGATGGCACGGAAGACCTCCGCCTTCTTGTCCCGGAGTGCATCGGCCTCGGACCCCGCCGGCGGCTCCATCGCGATCAGCGCCAGCACCTGGAGCAGATGATTCTGGACCACGTCCCGGAGCGCGCCGACAGCGTCGTAGAAGGCACCCCGGTCCTCGACCCCAAAGTCCTCGGCTAAGGTGATCTGCACGCTCGCAACGTGATCGCGGTTCCAGACCGGCTCCAGAAGATCGTTGGCAAAGCGGAGGAACTGGATGTCCATCACCGGCTCCTTGCCGAGGAAGTGATCGACCCGCAGGATCTGGTCCTCCTCAAGCAGCGACCGAAGCTCCGAGTTCAGTGCCCGGGCCGAGTCCAGATCGTGACCGAACGGCTTCTCCACCGCCACCAGGGCTCCGGCGGCCAGGCCGGCCCGGGCCAGCGCCTCAACGATGGGAGCGAAGAGCGACGGCGGGGTTTCCAGATAGAAGAGTGGTTTGGTGATCCCCTTCAGCCGCCGCGCCAGCCGCTGAAAGGTTGCGGGATCATCGAAGTCTCCAGGCAGATAGGAGAGCCGTTTGGCAAAGCGGGAGAACTGGGTCTGGGTGAACTTCTGCCCACAGGCGATCAGGGCCTGTCGGGCGTGTTCCCGAAGGGCCTCCTCGGACCAGTCGTCCTTGGCGACCCCAATGATCGGGCAGTCGAGCCGACCCCGCTCCTCCAGCCGAAACAGGGCCTGGAAGGTCATCTTGCGGGCCAGGTCCCCGGTGATACCAAAGATCACCAGTGCCCCGGCGGGTGGGCTCGAGTTGGGCAATCTCGCCTCCAATCCTTCCGGACGCGACCTAACGGCAAGCCGCCGCGGTCGATTCGCAGATGGCGCCGGGAGTGGCGCCGTGGGCAGCAGACAACGATACCGCCTCGATCTCGCACAAAGGGTTCTGAGGTCGGCCCGGATCGCGGGCCAAACTGCGATTCCAGTAACCGGCTACAAGACTTCCGCAGCCCAGGTGCTTATCTTGGGCAGATGGCGGCTATGTCAAGAGAGGTATAGAGGTCGGCATGGCGCTTGCTCCGTCGGGAGAGCAGTTCGAGATACGGTGCGGTGACCAGCGAGCTACCGTGGTGGAGGTTGGTGGGGGGATCCGCGAGTACTTCGCGGGCGATCGACCGGTACTCGATCCGTATCCTCTGGACGCCATCTGCGATGGAGCGCACGGCGCACCGCTGATTCCGTGGCCTAACCGCCTGGCCGACGGCCGGTACCGCTTCGACGGGGTCGATTACCAGGTCGCGCTGACTGAGCCGGAGAAGCAAAACGCCATTCACGGGTTCCTTCGCTGGCGACCCTGGACGTTGACCGACCACCAGCTATCCCGGGTCACCATGGGAACCCGACTGTTCCCGCTCCAGGGGTTCCCGTTCCTCCTCGCGGTCGAGGTCGAGTACACCCTCTCCAGCGCGGGGCTGACGGTGCGGACCACGGCTACCAACTTGAGTGATCGGCAATGCCCTTACGGTGCCGGTCAGCATCCCTATCTCTCAGCCGGGCCGAGCCTGCTCGACGACTGCAGCTTGGAGCTGGCTGCCGACACGCGGATCACCACTGACCAGCTGCGGCAGCTTCCGGTGGGAACAGAGCATGTGCAGGGCACCCCATATGACTTCCGAACCAACAGGTCGTTGCGGGACCTTCAGGTCGACTACGCCTTCACCGGACTGGCCCGCGATTCGAGTGGGCGCGCCTGGGCGAGGCTGACGGGCGCAGACGGCCGCCGGGCAGAGCTCTGGGTAGACGAGAGCTACCCGCTAGTCGAGATCTATACGGGTGACACACTGGCCCCAAACCGACGGCGGCGAGGACTCGGCACCGAGCCGATGACCTGCCCGCCCAACGCCCTACAGACCGGCGACGGCCTGATCCGGCTGGAACCGGGTCAAGCTCTAACGACAACCTGGGGGGCCCGCCTTTCCTGACGCGGCCGCCTCGCCTGGTCCCCGCCCTGACACGTCGGTGCGGCGAGTAGTCCCGGCCCCGCGAACTGAGAAGCTCACGAAGTGCCCGTTGCTCGAATATCTCGTCGGCTGATCGCCAGATAGCCGACCAACAGCACCATCGGGATGGCTAGGACCAACGCGACCGTGCCCCGGCCCCAGTCCAGTCCTCCAAAGTCCTTCGGCACCCCCATCCAGTCTGCAAATGACGCTCCAATGGGTCGCGTCAGCACGTAGGCGGCCCAAAAGGCCAGCACCGAGTTGACCCTGAATAACCAGTAGCTCAGGCCAGGGATCAGGAAGAGGCCGACGAACAAGAGCGCCGAGGCGAAGTACCCGATTTGCATGGTGATCGCGGTGAGATCGCCCAAAGCTGTTCCCAGCGCGAAGGTGGCCAGAACGGTCGCCCAATAAAAGAGCTCGCGACGGAGCGTGAAGATGCTGTGGATGGATAAGGTCTTTTCGCTGTTGTACCAGGCGCCAAAAATCACGACCAGGATCACCAGATAGAAGGCACTTGAGGCGATGTAGGGAACTCCCAGCTCCACGTGGAGTCCGTCCGCAGCCATGGTTCCGAAGACCGCCACCATGGCCACCGCCAGCCAGTAGGACCAGGCGATGTACTTAGCGACGACGAACTGGAGCAGAAGGGCCACCGCCAATCCCAAGGCTCCGATCGTGCCCGCGAGGACCGGGGGAAAGTGGTGGGCCAGGAAGTCTGAGGCGGCCTCCCCCATTCCCGTGCTCAGGATCTTGATGATCCAAAAGTAGACCGTGATTACCTCCGGAACCTTCCTCTTCTCGGAGGGGCCCCGATGAGCATGGTCACCCCTCAGGCCGTCAGTTGCCAGGGGGACCCGGGCCATCCAGTCGCCTCCTCGGACCATCGAATTGCCGGAGAGCAATCGCTCCGCCACGATCAGAGCGGAATCGTATTGGACGGCCGGTGGGACCTCGTGCACCTACTCGCAGTCGATTCAACTGTTGCCCACCCAGAGGGCGAAACGATCCTCAACTCAACTGGTCCTGGGACACTGACTTCAGACAAATTCAACCCGCTCCCTTCCCGAGGTGCCAACCATGGCCGTTCTGGAGTCTCCGACTCTGGCCGTCGACCGGCAGGTCCGGGCACGGTTAGCCACGGGTGAGAGAGTCCTTCACTTGGCGTTCGGCGAAGCTGGCCTTCCAGTTCTGCCCGAGGCGGCCGCCGCGTTGGCCGGCGGCGCCCAGATCAACAGCTACGGACCAGTTGACGGCTCGTCTGACGCTCGTGCAGGGCTGGCCGGGAACTGGAACCGTCGGGATCTGCCAACAAGCTCGGACAGTGTGATCCTGGCTCCAGAGAGCAAGGCGATCCTCTACGCCTTGCTCCAAGTGATCCCAGGGGACGTGCTTCTGCCCAAACCCTCCTGGGTGAGCTACGGTGCCCAGGCCGCGATCGCCGGACGACGGGCAATCTGGGTGTCGAACCCAGCTTCCGTTGCGAGGATTCCTGATCCCAACTCCTTGATGCCGCGATCTCCAAGGCTGAGTCCGATGGTCGGCGAGCAGGGTGCCTGATCGTCACCCTTCCCGACAATCCCACCGGCACCCTCGCTGAGGAGTCGATTGTCGAAGCCGTGTGCGCGGTCGCCGCGCGCCACGGGCTGGCTGTCATTTCCGACGAGATCTACCGCGAACTTGCCTACGAGCCCAGGAGTTTCCGGTCACCGTCACACTTTCTCCCCGAGCGCACGGTTGTGACCACGGGGCTCAGCAAGAGCTTGCCGCTGGGCGGGTGGCGGATTGGGGCCGCCCGGTTTCCCACCAGTGCTTGGGGCGAGCGGATCCGCAGAGAGGTCACCGCGCTCGCAAGTGAGCTGTGATCTTCCTTAGCCGGACCCATGCAGGCTGTCGCCAGGCACCTTTTCGACGAGCCCGCTACCGTCAGAGAGCACATTTCGGCAAGCCGCCAGCTGTACCAGTCGGTGGCTGTAGAGGTGCACCGGATCTTGCTGGCAGCCGGCGCTCAGTGCCGTGCCCCTCAGGCCGCCTTTGACCTATATCCAGACTTCGAGTCGCTCCGCGAGCCCCTTCGATCGATCGGAATCGCATCTGGCGACCAGCTGGCTGCGTATCTCCTCCGAGAGCGCGGCGTTGCGGTGTTGGCCGGTTCCGCATTTGGGGATGAACCCACCTCGCTGCGGTTCCGCGTCGCGACCAGCCTGCTGTACGGCACGACCGATGAACAACGCTGGGCGGCGTTGCGCAGCACCACACCCTGCGACCTCCCCTGGGTCGCCGACTCTATCACTCAACTCCGGGAAGGGCTCCATCCGCTTCATTCGCTCATCTCGAGCTCCCCAACACCGATCCCTCACACCTGACACGCTGCGGCCGCAGAGCAGACAACTCTCGCGGTCCCCAGCGGCTGCAGCTCCGCTCGGGCCGCGGACGGCCACTCCTTAGGTCGGCATGGAGGGGCTGGCGGACCAGCAGGAGAGCGTCCACGAATCGAAGGAGAACTCTTAGACCGCGAGGGGTAGCCACCCTGCGAATATCCGCGGTGCGCCAGGTCAACGCAACCTCTGCAACGTCAGCCTATCGGCCCAACCCGTCGATCGCTGGGTGAGCCGCGCATCCCATCCGCGTCACCAACTGCGATCTGCGCCGGGCTGAGCTGACTTCCCCGAACCAAGGGTTGTCCGGCGCGTCACAACCTGTTGCGCAACCGCGACTCGAGCGCAACCTTCGACTGATAAAAAGCTCACATGTCAAACGAAGGCAACGGTCGGTGGCTCACCCTCTCCGTCGTGGCGGGCGCCGCCTTGACCTTGGCCACAATCGTGAACGTCTCCGCCGCTACGGGCACGGCCACACTCACTGCTGGGTCCCTCGCGTTGAGCGGCCCCGGCGCTGTCACCTGGTCGGCGACGCTTAGCGGCAGCGACCTCTCGCTCGGGTCGGCCGCCACATCCATCGTGACCGACTCCTCTGGCAGCGGTGCCGGTTGGCAGTTTACGGGCGACATGAGCCAGTTCACGTCCGGCGTCAATCACCTCTCCAGTAACGACGTGAACGTGAACGGGAGTGCGGCCGCCGAGGTCAATGCGGCGGCGCCGACTGCCACCTGCGGTGCGGGCAGCACCTGCACATTGCCCAGCTCCACAACCGCACCGGTGACCTATCCCGTCCTACTCCCGACCGGGAGCAGTCCCGCGACTTTGTACACAGCCAACGCTGCCACCGGCATGGGCGTCATCGACCTCGCAACTGAATGGTGGTTGAGTGTGCCTGGCAACTCGCTGGCGGGCACCTACACCTCGACCTTCACGCTGGCGATGGTGAGCGGTCCTTAGGCCGCCGGGATAGCTCCGAGAACTTGATGGGTGAGGGGAATCGCCCGAGGATGTACCGCCGCTGGATCTTCGGCTACACAGCGTTTTTTGGCGGGCTGCTCCTTTTGAGCTCACTGCTGGATCCTGCCACCGTTCAAGCAGCGTCGAGCTCGAGTTGGGATGTGGGCGCCCGTCCGGTCGCTAGCCCCAATCAGGCTCCCATCTCCTACTTCACTTTTGATCTCCTGCCTGGAGAGTCCGCGACAGGCGCAATCTCGGTGGATAACTATCGGTCTGGCTCCGTGCCGATCACCATCGCGCCGGTACTGGGAGTGACGGCACTCAACTCTGGGGACGCCTACCGCGCCGTCACCACCCCGTGCCAAGGATCGGCTTGCTGGGTGCAGGGCTTGCCGACAAGCCAGGTGCTCGGACCGGACGCGACTCGCGAATATGACTTCACGGTTCGGGTTCCCACCGGCACGCCATCCGGCCAGTACCTCGCCGGAATCCTTGTCGAGCCACCGCTCAGTGCGGCCGCGTCGGATCACGGCGGAAGTACTTCATTTCAGGTCCGGGTGCAGCAGCAGGTTGTCCTGGGCGTCGCGGTCACCGTCGGTCCACTCGGCTCTTTAGATCCTCAGCTCTCGATCCCCCAGGTCACGATCACAACCAGGCCGGTGCTCCGGCTGGTGGCGGAAGTGAGCAATGGCGGCAACTCCTTCGACCATCCCACGGCAGGGCTCGTCTACCTGCGGACGCCGGAGGGAAGGACGCGAACCTTCAATTTGGCTGGCGGCACCGTGCTCCCTCAGGGCAGTGCCGACCTGGATCTCAACTTGGGAAAGCTCTCTTCTGGGACCTATCCGGCTAGAGTCGACCTCTGGTATGCGGACCACTCCAAGGAGGCCGTCTGGCGGGGGGCACTGGTCGTCCCAGCTGTTGCAGCGACTCGAACAGAGCACCGCCAGAACACCACTCTGCTGATCACCGCTGGGATACCCTCATGGACCTGGGCCACGATCGGGGTGCTCGGGGTGCTGGTACTCGCTCTCTTGGGTGCCTTGCTCGTCGTCACCGTACGGCGCCGACGGCGAGAGGCGGCCTAGACGCCTGGCGACCAAGTGCCTCAGCGACTAGCCGCCCGAGTTCGAGGGCGACTTGCGGTGGCGCTCGTGTTCGCTCTATGCCTGATCGGCTTGACTCCCATAGCGGTCGCCGCGGCGGGGATCGCCACGATTAGCCCGGGGTATCTGTTTTACCCGGAGCTAGCCTTCGGTACCACCAGCGCCGAGCAGGCACTGACCCTGCAAAACACAGGCACCACCAGCATGAACCTGACCAGCCAGACCGTGGCCGGGGGTGACGCGGCGGACTTCGCGATTGTTACCGACACCTGTGGAACCACCTTGGCCGTAGACGCTACCTGCGTCGTACAGGTGGAATTTCTCCCCTCCAGCTACGGCGGTTACGGCGCGACGGTGAACTTCGCTGACGGCCCAGGAACTCAGAAGATTCCAGTGGCAGGCAGCGTGGCCGACAGCTACAGCACCACCGTCACAGTCCAGGCGCCAACCGCATATTGGCGAATGGATCCCCCAGCCTCGCCGGTGCCTTCGATGGTCGGAGACGCCAGCGGTAACGGCGACATCGCCACAGTCCAAACTGGTGGAGGCACGGCGCCAACCTTCGGAGAGAGCGGCCCAGAAACCTGCACTCCGGCAGAGACCGCGGTCAAGCTGGCGACCGGGGAAACCGCCTACTTCAGTACCGCGACGAGCGATAGCAACCCACAGGACTTCACCCTCGAAGCTTGGTTCCACACGAGCTCGACTACCGGCGGAGCCCTGATCAGCTTCGGCAACACCGCCTCTGGGACACCGACGAGTTTTGATCGGGCTCTCTACATCGGCACCGACGGGCTCCTGTACTGGGCTGTATCCAACGGATCCACCATCACCGACCTGGTCTCCAGCCAGGCGGTCGACGACGACACCTGGCATATGGCGGTGGCCACCATCTCCAGAGCGGGCATGACGCTTTATCTGGACGGCGCGCTGGTTGCCAGCACCGAACTTGCCCCGGACGATGACTACGCGGGGTACTGGCGGCTGGGGGCTATGGCCACCACCGGCTTCACCAATGCCGGGACGGGCTATTTCGCAGGCACGCTGGGAGAAGTTGCTGTCATCGGGGGGGCGCTGTCGGAGGCCACCGTCGCCCAGCAGTGGGCCGCGTCGTCGAGTTGTGAACTCGCCCTCGCCGGACCTGCCGCGATCAGTTGGAGTACCAGCCTGACCGGAGTAAATCAGTCACTGGACGACGCCGCTGGCACGGTCGTCGCCGACACTTTGTACTTCGGTCCTGGCTGGAATGTCACCGTCTCCGCCACTTCACTCATCAGCGGCAGATACAGCCTGCCGGCGGTGCCCAGCGGCTACGACGTCGATGGATCTACCACCAGCTCCAGCGCATCGAAAGCACCCACCAAGGCATGCACTGGAACCGGCAGTGTCACGCCTACCGGAAATACCGTGGTATATCCGGTGACGCTTTCGACGTCACCTCAGCTCCTGTACACGGCTGCTATCGACAGCGGAGAGGGAACCTGTACGGTCGGGACTAATTGGTGGCTAGCAGTTCCGGCCAACAGTTATGCCGGCACCTATGTGGGAACGGTCACCCTCACCCTCGCTAGTGGTCCGTAGGTGAAGGTGTAGCGATTGGGGGGCGTCTCGGCGGCGACCCTTGCTGGGCCGTCGCCCAGCCCACCTGCACACCCTGGGACAGTCAGGTGGCTTGCCGACCGGGTACGATTTCCTAGATGGGACACCGCACCACGCCGCCATTCCGTGCCGATCATGTGGGCAGCCTTTTGCGGCCCGAGTCAGTTCATCGGGCCCGCAGTGAGGCGGCCGCAGGGCGCATCAGCCAGGAAGCGCTGCGGGAGGTCGAGGACACTGCAATCCGGACTGCGGTGAAGATGCAGGAGGAAGTCGGACTCCAGTCAGCCACCGACGGGGAGTTCCGGCGGGCGTCTTGGCATATGGACTTCATCTATCAACTGGGAGGCATCTCAAAAGCCGACGAGAGCCTGCGAGTGGACTTCCGCAACAGTGATGGAAGTATCGAGTTCACTTCTGCGGCGCTCAAGGTGCACGACCGCATCCGCTTGGAGCGCCCCATCTTCACCGAGGCTTTCAAATTTCTGCAGAGCTGTGTAACCACCGCCACCCCAAAACTGACCATCCCCTCTCCCAGCATGGTGCATTACCGCGGCGGTCGGGCCGCCATTGACCCCAGTGTCTACCCCGAGATGGATGAGTTCTGGGACGACCTCAGCGCCGCCTACGCTGAGGAGATCCGCGAGCTGGCCTCTCTCGGCTGCACCTATCTCCAACTGGACGACACCAGCCTCGCCTACCTGAACGACCCGCGCCAGCGAGAGCTCCTGGAGAGCCAGGGGGCGGACGCCGAGCACCAGCACTTGGTCAACATCCGGCAGATTAACGCGGCGATCGCGAATCGCCCCAAGGGAATGGTGATCACCACCCACTCCTGCCGAGGTAACTTCCGTTCCTACTGGGCCGCGGAAGGAGGCTACGACTTCGTCGCCGAGGCTCTCTTCAGCGAGCTCAACGTCGACGGATTCTTCTTGGAGTTCGACGACGATCGCTCGGGCAGCTTTGCGCCTCTCCGGTTCGTTCCGGCAGGCAAAATGGTCGTGCTCGGCCTGGTGACCACCAAGCGTGGAGCGCTGGAGAGCAAGGATGATCTGAAGCGCCGGATCGAGGAGGCCAGCCGCTATGTGCCTTTGGAACAGCTCTGCCTATCCCCCCAGTGCGGCTTCTCCTCCACTGTCGAGGGGAATCAGCTGACCGTCGAGGACCAGCTCGCCAAGCTGCGCCTGGTCGTGGAGACCGCCGAAGAAGTCTGGGGCTGACCCTCCTAAGCGGCGCTGGTCAGGCGCTCGCCCAATCAGGCGGTCGCCGGCGGCAGCGTCAGAGCATCCAGGGCAGCAGCCGTGTTGTTCTCTGGCTGTAGCTTCGGTAGGCGTCACGAAACCGGGCGGAGAGCGCTGATTCCTCCACCTGGATACGGTACGCATAGGCACCGAACGGGAGCAGGAGAGTGGCGACTGCCAACCAGGTCGAGCACGCCAGCGCGAGCCCGATCAGCATGAGCAGGCTCCCGGAATACGAGGGATGTCTCACCCAGCGGTAATGCCCCCGGGCCACCAGTTCCTGTTGAGCATCGACGCCCACGGTGACTGTGAAAGAGGAACCCAGAGCGGCCACCACCCACCGACGGAAGGGAACACCATCGGTCGTTCCCTGACGGACGGCCAAGGCGGAGCTTTTCCTGGGCCGGGGCACGCTTAGGAGAGCATCGAGGCGGAATAACGCGCCGACCACCGTCCCACCAAGCGCCCCAGTCCGATCAGCAGCAGCAGCATGCCGATCAGGATCACGCCGGCAGCACCAGCCAGTGCGTGGGCGGCTGCCGACGGCAGGGTGGCGTCATAAAAGACCACATAGGTGAGATATCCCATCGAGTGCTGGAACAGCTGTCCGGTGGGGTCCTGATCAGAGAATCCGATCGTGTACAGGAGCGGGGCTGTCTCCCCCACCGAAATCGCCAGCGCCACCACCAGCCCAGAGGCGATGGCCGGAACTGCCGGTGGCAGCACCGCTCGGCGCAGCGTGGTCAAGCGGGAGAGGCCCAACGCCACCGCTCCCTCGCGCAGGGAGGCGGGAACCTGCAGAAGGGCGACCTCGGTGGTCTTGACCACATACGGAAGAACGATCGCCGAGAGCGCCAGAATCCCGGCCAGCAGCGAGAAGCCCCAATGCAGCCCGATATCGAGCGCCAAGTAGCCGACGAATCCCACCACGATGGAGGGAACTCCGGCCAGCGTCTCATACCCCAGTCGGATCCAAGAGCCCTGACGTCGCCGCGAGAACTCCGCTAGATAGATTCCGCCGGCGATTCCCACCGGCCCGGCCAGCACCAAGATCCCCACGCAGAGTAAAAGGCTGCCCAATATCGCGTTCTGCAGCCCGCCACTGGCGGTAGTCGCCGTGAACAGGTGCCAGGTGAGTCCCGGCAGGGCCTGCTGCATCAAGGCGATCAGGATCGCCACGGCTGGGAGAATCACCAACGCCAGCGCGATGGCGCAGAGGATCCAGAAGCCTATGTCGCGCAGGTGGCGGATTAGCGGCCTCATCTCAAAATCCCCGCCCGATCGGCAGGGGCACGCCGCCGCTGGCCCGGCGGATGATCAATCTCCCAAGCAGATTGGTGGCGATGGTGATGATCAGCAGCACACATCCCAGAGCTGCCAGGGCATGGACCGCCATTCCGGTGGCGTCTGTCAAGGCCGAGTCGAGCAGGTCAACGATCGATGCCGCAATCGACGAGAAGCCACCGTAGATGTTCTGAGGCAACCGGTCCAGCAGGTTGCCGCTGATCATCAAGACGGCCATGGTCTCCCCGAGGGCGCGCGCCCATCCCAGAATCGCCGCAGCCAAGATGCCCCGGCGCACGTAGGGGAGCGTCACCACCTTGACCGTTTCGTAGGGAGTCATCCCCAGGGCGAGCGCTCCCTCCTTGGCCAGGATTGGAACCGTTCGAATCAGCTCACGGGTCGTCGCCGCGATGATTGGCACGATCATCACCGCCAGCACCAGCGAGGTGGTCAACAGTCCCTGCCCGAAGCCGACCGGTCGATGAAAGATCGGGATGAATCCCAGCACAGAAGCCAGCGCCGGGTAGATGTGTTTGGCTAGAAATGGCCCTAGGAACAGAACTCCCCAGAAACCGTAGGCCACGCTCGGTATCCCCGCCAACACCTCGAGGAAGACAGAGAGGCTGCTCTGGAGACGATGAGGCACCCTCTCTGTGAGGGCGAGGACTGCCCCCACTGATACCGGCACTGCGATCGCCAGGGCGATCAGCGAGGAGGCCAGAGTGCCCACGATGAAGGGCAGGGCGCCGTAGACCGCCCCCTGGGGCGCCGTGATTCCGTTCTGATGGCTGAGGCCTGTTGAGTAAAGCTGGCCAAAGGAGAAGATTTGGCCGGTGAAGAAGCCCCAGCCGCTGTAGATGAACGCCGGGACCGCTTCTCGGATCATCTCCACGGCAAGCAAGATGAGCATTGCCGCCGGCACCAGTGCCGCCACCAGGAAAACTGACCGAGCTGCTCGATCTCCTCGAGTCAGATCTCGGTCAACCAGAGAGCTCTTGGCAGAGGAGTCAGTGGGGCCGGCGCTTCCGCCGGCCCCACCTTCGGTACTG
>JBAWFE010000036.1:0-20034 GCA_049591595.1 Candidatus Dormiibacterota bacterium | reverse complement strand
TGGTGGCCCGATCCAGCACCGCGTGGGCGCACCTGAGCGCCGCGTCCAGGTAGCTGGTCTCGCCGGTTCCAACCGCCAGATCGGAGAGAGCCGAGATCGCCAGCGCGTTCCAGCCTACGATCAGCTTCTCATCGCGGCCGGGCGCCGCCCGGAGTGACCGCGCCTGGAGGAGCTCTTGGACCATCTCTGCCCGGGCCAGCTGCAGCTCGACTTCCGGTAAGTTCAGCTCAACAGCCAGCGCCGCCAACTCCCGCCCTCCCCGCAGCACCCGGGCGCCAAGCGCGATCTGAGCTGGACCTGCTCCGCCGAAGAGTCCCTCGGCCATCGCGGTCCGCTCCGGCCCGAGCACTGATTCCAGCTGACCCTCGGTCCAGCTGTAGTAGGCCCCTTCACCAGCCAGGGTGTCGGCATCGAGGCTGGCCGCAAACCCACCATCTGGTAGTTCCATCTGCTGGATCAGGAAGTCGGCTGTCCGCCGCGCCATCTCGAGATGCCAGGGAGCGCCGTGAGCCTGCCAGCTGCGCAGATAGAGTCGCACCAGCTGGGCGTTGTCGTAGAGCATCTTCTCGAAGTGGGGGACCGCCCAGCGATCGTCAACGCTGTAGCGGTGGAAGCCCTCGCCTAGCTGGTCTCGAATGCCTCCCTGGGCGATGGCGTCTAGGGTGCGGCGGACCACCTCTCCCGCAGCAGCGCTGCCGCTCAGCACCTCCCTGGTGAGGAGAAAGTCCAGCGCCGCGCACTGGGGGAACTTCGGTGCCTGGCCGAAGCCTCCATGGTCGGGGTCAGCGCTTTGGAGCAGTCGGGTTTCGGCAGCTTCCAGAGCGTGGGACATCCTCCCGCTGCTCACCTCCGGCGCGATCAGAGGGGCCGGGCGGAGCGCTTCACTCAACCGATCGGCACTCTCAACCAGCTCGTCGTAGCGGTCCCGATAGGCTTCGGCCAGAGACTCCATGACCCGGCGGAATCCCGGTAGCCCCGGGCGGTCCTGCGGCGGGAAGTAGGTACCGGCGAAGAAGGGTCGGCCGTCGGGCAGGAGGAAGACGGTCATCGGCCAGCCTCCGCCGCCGGTCAGAGCCTGCAGGGCGTCCATGTAGACCCGGTCGACATCGGGTCGCTCCTCGCGGTCGACCTTGATGTTGACGAACAGCCTGTTCTGAATCTCGGCCATGGCTGGGTCCTCGAAGCTCTCGTGGGCCATGACGTGGCACCAGTGGCAGGCGGAGTAGCCGACGCTGAGCAAAATCGGGCGGTTCTCCGCCTGTGCCCTCGCGAACGCCTCCACTCCCCAGGGGTACCAGTCGACCGGGTTGTTCTGATGTTGGCGCAGATACGGGCTGGTCTCCTCCCCTAGGCGGTTCACCCAAGGAACGTACTACCAGCGCCTAACCTGGGGCACTTCCGGACGGCTGCGACAATCGAGGCGTGGCTCCAGCAAGATCCGATCCGAAGGCCGTTCTCCCTCCCCTGGGGCTCCGGCTCGGCCTGAACGGGGTGGCCTCAGTGGTCCAGGCCCTTGGTCACCGCCGCTATCTGATCGCCGATCGGATCGGGAACGCCACATTCGCCCTTCAACCGGCGCTGCGGAGAGCCGCCATCCGAAACTACCGGGCCGTCTTCCCGGAGCTGACCGCGAAGGAGGCGCGCCGGCTGGCGGCCCGCAGCTTCCGGGAGTACGCGCGCACCGCGATCGACTTCCTCTACGTCCAGCGCTTGGCCCGCACCAGGGTGCTCTCGGAGATGCGGGTGTTCGGGTATGAGGCCTACATGCAGGACCGGCAGCTGGCGGGAGAGCCGGGAATCCTTGTGGTCTTCCACCACGGCAGCTGGGACGCCCCGGGCGCGTTGTCGATCGCCAACGGAATCCATCTCACCTCAGTGATGGACGATGAGGGCAACGACACCCTGGCGAACCTGGTCATTTGGGCCCGCGCGGAGATCGGGGTTGAAGTGGTGCTGGCCTCCCGATCACCGCGCACCCTGCTGCAGCGCCTGCGCGCCGGCGACTGGGTTGCCCTGGTGATCGACATCCCCGGCGACACCCCGTCGGTCGAGGTTGAGTTTCTCGGTCACAAAACTCTCTTCTCGGCGGCCCCGGGAATACTAGCGGCCCACACCGGTGCCCCGCTGGTTCCGGCGACCAGCGTCCGAACCCCCAACGGCGGCTACCTGGTCGAGCTCTTCCCGCCAGTGACGGTCGCATCGGACACGGACCCTGCCGAAGCTCTCCGCCAGGTGCTCCCGGTATTCGAGGCGGCCGTGCGACGCTGGCCAGAACAGTGGTTTCCCTTCCGCCAGGACCTGTTCCTTGACCTCCCTGACGACTGACACCGGCCCGTCGCGACCGGTTCGGGTCGCCTGGTTCGGCCACGCCGTGGGTGCCCGGGCAGATGGCCTGACCACCTATTCAGCGGATGTCGCGGGCGGGCTCCAGGAACGGGGCGTCGAGGTCTGGTTCCACCACGCGACTCGGGACGGGCGAATCACCCCGGTGGACGAGGCGCACCGAATCGGCTGGCCAACCTGGCGCTTCAAGACGGTGACCGTGCCCAGATGGGGCTTCCGCTCTCGGATCTCCCGCTGGCTGGCCACCACTCAACCCGACGTCGTCCACGCGTCACTCAGCTTCACCTTGGCGGACGGGTGGTTAGGCCGTCAGGCCCGCGCATCAGGGGCAGCGACGGTGGCGACCTTCCATCTCCCGTTCGGCCGGCCGGGCTCCGGACGGGCGGCGGTGATGCGCGAGCTGCACCGCTTCTGGGCGCCTCGGCTCCGGCCTTATCAGCGGGTCATCGTCTTCACCGAGGACCACCGTCGTCGGCTGGCCGAGGTGGGGGTCGATCGATCTCGGATCGAGGTGCTTCCCAACGCAGTCGATACCGAGCGCTTCTCGCCGGGCAGCTCCACGCTCCGGCGGGACCGGCTCCGCGGAGCGAGCCTGGTGGTCGGATATGCGGGCCGACTCGATCCCGAAAAAGGGGTCCGTGAGCTCCTCGAGGGCTTTCGCGCCGCGGAACTGGGCCCGGACGCTCGGCTGATCATCGCCGGCCGTGGGGCGATCGAGGGGAGGGTCAGCGAGGCGCAGCGGGATCCACGGGTGATCTACCTTGGCCAGCTGCTAACCGCCCACGATCGCCTCGACTTCTGGCGGGCGGTGGACATCTTCTGCCTGCCTTCCAGCGCTGAGGGCCTCTCGATCGCCCTGCTTGAGGCGATGTCGAGTGGCTGCGCGGTCGCCGCCACCGTGGCCGGAGGGGCCTCCTCGGTGGGTGGCGTCGCCATCCAACTTGACTCTCGGTCGTTGAGCGGTTCGATCGCGGATTTATTGACAGACCTGCGAGCGCGGCCAGAGGAGCGAAGGCGGCTCGGTCAAATGGCACGCGAGGAGGCGGTGCGTCATCATGGGATGGCGGCCATGTTGGATCGGTTGCAGGCGATTTACGGGGAGTGCCAGGGCCGACCCGCGAGCGATATCCGGCCGGCGAGGTAATGCCAAGCGATCGCATCGCTCTGGTGGCGTGCGACCCCGGCGCGGATGGTTCGATGCCCCGAGCTGGAGGAGTGATTGGTGGGTAGGCCGGTCGACACCCGTGCCGGGCTTGGCACAGCGCAGGGCCGGTGCCCCAAGCCCCTTCGACGGGGAAAACTACCGGTGGCCCAGCCGTAGTGGGAAGCCTCCCCCAGACTGCCCTGGTGGTGGACAGCGGCGCCTGCCTTCCGCCAGCCTTGGGCGAATCGCCGTGGGTCAGCGTCGTCCCGATGTCGATCGAGGTCGACGGCCAGGTGCTGCGAGATGGCATCGACATCTCCAGCCAGGAGCTCTATCGCCAGCTGGCCGGAACCGGACCGATCCCCAGCAGCAGTTCCCCGTCGCCTGGTGACTACCTGAAGGTCTTTCGGGCCATGAGCACCCCCGACATCGTCTGCCTGACCATCCCTGAGCGATACTCGATGATGGGCCGCTCCGCCCGGGTGGCAGCCGAGATGCTGCGCAGCGAGGACTCCGAAAAGAACATCGAGATCCTGGACACCGGCACGGCCGCCGGCGGCTACACCCTGGTCGCCGAGGCCGCGGCGGCCGCCTGCGCGGCCGGATTGAAGCGGGAAGCGGTGGCTGAACACGTTCGAAAGGTGGCGGCCAGCGCCCGGGTGATCGCCGCCCTCGAGACTATGCGCTACCTGGTCCGAAGCGGTCGGGTTCCGGCTCTGGCCGGCCTCAGCGGCGACCTGCTCCACGTGCGGCCGGTGTTCGCCTTCACGGGAGGTGACGTCCGCCGGCTGGGCCTGGTCCGAGGCACCAGGCGCGCCCTGCGCGCGGTCGCGGAGCATCTGCGCGAGCAGACCCCCCCGGATACAGAGGTGCGGCTGGCGGTTTTCTGTGGTGACTCCCCGGGAGCGGTGCCCGAGCTGACCCGCCACCTTCAGGAGCTCTTCGGCGAGCGGCCCGTGGAGCGGCTCAACCTGACCCCGGTGATCGCGCTTCACACCGGACCGGGTCTGATCGGCGCGGCAGCGGTCGACAAAATTCCGCTGGAGGGGTGATGGCGGTCGCCTCGATGGCGCCGGGGACTCAGCCCCTGGTGATTTTCCTGATCTGGGCCGGGGCCTATCTGGTGGGTGGAGTTCCGATCGGCTGGATGGTCGGCCGGCTGGCCGGAGTGGATCTCCGGGAGGTCGGCACCCACAAGATCGGAACCAGCAACCTGTTTCATACCGTCGGCCTGCTGCCGGCCGCCGTGGTGGGCCCGCTGCAGTTCTGCCAGGGCTTGCTTCCGGTATTGGTCGCGGTGCTGCTGGGAGCTCCCGCCTGGGTCGCGGCGGGGGCCGGACTGGCCGCGGTCATCGGTAACGGCTGGCCAATCTACATGCAGTACAACGGGGGCCGAGGGGTCGCCAGCGCGACCGGAGCGGTGGCGCTGTGGTCCTGGTGGGGAATTGGCTTCGTTCTGGTCCTGGTGATCATCGGAGGGGCGCTGCGCCGGAGCGCTTTGGGAGTCCTGCTCGCCTACGCGGGGCTGCCGGTGGTGCTCTGGCTGACCAAGGCCTCGCCGGCCTTCGCGATCACGGCAGTGGGAATCGTGATCTGCCTGGTCCTCCGCCGCTTCGAGGGTTACCGGGTGGGCCGCGCCCGGCCCGACGACGCTCCCGACAGCTGGGTCACCCGGCTGCTCTTTGACCGGGTTACGAGCGGGCCGACCGTCGCGAGCCAGCCGATAGACTCGGAGTTATGAGCGAGGGCCCGGTCCGCCTCGAGCGCGACTCCATGGGCGAGATGGAGGTCCCCGCCGACGCCTACTACGGGGCGAGCACCCAGCGGGCGGTCGCGAACTTCCCCATCAGCCGGCTCCGGCTCCCCCGGCGGATGATCGCCGCCCTGGGGGACATCAAACGGGAGGCGGCCCGGGTCAATCTGGAGCTGGGACTCCTTCCAGCAGAGCTCAGCCGGGTCATCGCCGAGGCGGCCGACGAAGTCAGCCAGGGGCGCTTCGACGACCAGTTCGTGGTCGACATCTTCCAGACCGGAAGCGGCACCTCCTCGAACATGAATGCCAACGAGGTGATCTGCAACCGGGCGCTGGAGCTGCTCGGGGAGGGTCGCGGCGAGCGTCGCCGGCTCCACCCCAACGACCACGTCAATCTGGGCCAGTCCAGCAACGACGTCTTCCCCTCGGCGATCCATCTGGCGGCCCTGGCCACCCTCCGAGACGAGCTGGTACCGAGTCTGCGTCAGCTGGAGGTCAGCCTCAGCCGCCAGCGAGATCGGCTCTGGGCGGTGATCAAGACGGGCCGCACCCACCTCCAGGACGCCACCCCCATCCGGTTGGGCCAGGAGTTCGAGGGATACCGCGGCCAGGTGGAGCGGGCTTTGGCTAGGCTGGATCTGGCCCGGCTGCAGCTGGTCGAGCTGGCGCTCGGGGGAACCGCCGTGGGGACGGGGATTGGGACCCACCGAGAATTCGCCCAACGGGTGATCTCCCGACTAGCTCCCGGGTATGACCCGGGACTGCGGGAGACCGACGACCACTTCCAAGCGCAGAGCACCCTGGACGCCGTGGTCTTCACCTCAGGAGCGGTGAGGGGGGCGGCGATCGCGCTCCACAAGATCGCCAGCGACTTGCGGCTTCTCAGCTTTGGTCCCCGGGCCGGGGTGGCGGAGCTGAGCCTGCCCGAGGTGCAGCCAGGTTCTTCAATCATGCCGGGCAAGGTCAACCCGGTGATCTGCGAGTCAGCCCTGATGGCGGTCGCCCAGGTTCTGGGGGACGACTCCACAGTCGCCTTTTGCGGGTCGACCGGCTCCCTATTGGAGCTGAACGTGATGCTCCCGGTCGCCGCCCACAATTTGCTGGAGGAGATAGAGCTGCTGGCTCGAGCCTCGGCCAATCTTGCCCGCCAGGCGGTGGACGGCCTCTTCGCCACTGCCCGAGGGCCGGAGCTGCTAGAGCAGGGGCTGGCGATCTGCACCGCCTTGGTGCCCGCGATCGGCTACGACGCTGCCGCCGCCATCGCCCATGAGGCCCACCGGAGCGGCCGGACTGTCCGGGAAGTGGCGCAGGAGCGCTCGGGGATCTCGCCCGAGGAGTTGGACCGGCTGCTAGACCCCAGTCGGATGGTCCAGCCCGGGCTGGAGGAACGGGGGAGCGGCTGATCTCCTCACTCGGGCTTGAATATGGTCGTCACGTACCACTCGCCGTCGATCCTGGCACAGCTGAGCTGGATGGGGAGGCCGAGGGTGGAATGGCCCAGAGACTGACAGGTGTACTCCTTGGTCTTGGGCAGAGGAGAACAGACCTGGAGGGAGATCGCCACGGTGGCCTTGCTCTTGCCCTGGTTCACCAGAGCCAGGGCCGGCGCCGCGATGTAGTCGTGCCTGGAAGTGAAGGCTGTGACCAACGCGCTGGCCTGCGACTTCTCGGCCGGCGCGAGATAGCGCCGTACCTCCGTGACGTCGTTGTGCTCCAGCCCGATCAGGTAGCCGGCCACCGCGGCGCCCGAGCTCTGGTGCGAGGGCGGCGGCAGGGGATGGGTGGTCAGCAGGCGAATCAGAATCAGCACCACCAGTGCACCGGAGAGGAGCAGGGTGAAGCGGCGCTGACTGCCGCGCCGCGCGGGACGCAGCACCGGGAGACCGGTCTGGTCCTGGGGCAGCGGCGCCGGACCTTCGGGCGGATCGCTCATCCGAGATGCCCTCGGGGCAGAGGCCGAAGGGCCGACCTCGGTCCTGCGAAGGAGTTCCGACAGGCGATTCGCCGAATCGAATCTCGGGAGTTCGGAAACCAAATGCCGAGCTCCGGCGTTTTATTGGTTGGGCACGGCGCGTGCACGGTGCCTCCCCACCCGGCCGGGTCGCGACGCTCTACGGGCGACCCTGAGCCCCGCGCCGTGCCCATACGTCGAATATGGCTGATTTCAAATCTCGGCGGGACTCTGACCGTCTTCGGATGAACCAGCCCCGCACCCGGAGAATGAGCGAAGGACGTGGTGCCGACTGGCGCCGGATTGGGGCCGCCGTCGCTCTCGCGGCGGTGGCTTCCGTGGTGATCCTGGCGGTCCCCTTCACTGCCCTGGCCCGGGCCTACGGAGCCTTGCCGAAGGCGGCCGATCTGGGCGGCGACACCCTGATTTACGGCCAGGGCGGAGTCGAGATCGCTGACCTCCACCCAGCGGGGAGCAGCCGGATCCCGGTTCCGCTGAACCAGATCGCGCCGGTGATGCGACAGGCGGTGGTCGCCATTGAGGACCACAGCTTCTGGTCCGCCCCTAGCTTTGACCTGGCTCGGATCGCCCAGGCAGCCTTCTTCGACGTGGTTCACCACAGCACCGCCCAGGGTGCCAGCACCATTCCCGAGCAGCTGGGCAAGATCCTCTACCTCCACGACGACAAGTCGCTCACCTACAAGGTCAAGGAGATTCTCTACGGCGAGGAGCTGACCGCCAAGCTCTCCCGCTCCCGGGTACTCGACGAATACCTCAACGACACCTACTTTGGCGAGGGTGCGACCGGGATCGAGGCGGCCGCTTTGACTTACTTCGGAGTTCACGCCTCCCAGCTGAGCGCCAACCAGGCCTCGCTCTTGGCCGGCCTCCTGCCGGAGCCTAGCTATCTCGACCCCTTCCTGAACCTGCCGGCGGCCCGGCAACGCCAGCAACTGGTGGTGGCGGCAATGAGGCGCCAGGGTGACCTGACCGCTCCCCAGGCCAAGGCGATCTTGGCCAGGGCACCCCGGCTGGCTGCGGAGGGTGGAAGCTCCCTCGACCTGGCCCCTTACTTCGTGGACGCGGTGGAGGGCTGGCTCCAGAGTCGGTACGGCAGCGGCTACCAGACGCTCGGCCTTCGAGTTCAGACCAGCCTCAACGTCACCCTCAACAACGAGGCTCAGCAACTCGTGACCCAGACCGTCGCCGAAGGGGCGGCCCAGCACATGACCGACGGTGCCCTGGTGGCCGAGGATCCCAAAACCGGAGACGTTCTGGCCTGGGTCGGGGGCCCCGGCGCGAGCGCTCCCGGAGGAGAGATCGACACGGTCGCCACGCCGCGGCAGCCCGGCTCCGAGTTCAAGCTCTTCAACTACCCGACTGCGATCGCCAACCGCGAGATCACCATGACCACTCCGATCTTGGATGCTCCTTTGACTCTGCCCACCGGCGGGGCGGGCGGCGGACCGTACACGGTTGTCGACTACGAGGGCCGGTACGCGGGGGTGGTCCAGGCCCAGGTGGCGCTCGGCAACTCGCTCAACGTCCCAGCGGTCCGAGTCGAACTGAAGGTGGGGGTCCCCAACATCCTGGCGACGGCCAGGAACATGGGGATCACCACCTTGACCCAACCGGACTCCGACTACGGAGACAGCCTCACCCTGGGGGCCTACCCGGTGCCCCTCTGGGAGATGACCCAGGCCGGGGCCGCCTACGCGACCGAGGGGGTGCTCCATCCGACGACCTTCGTGCTTCAGGTGGCTAATGACCAGGGAAAGGTCATCTTCCGGGCGAATCCCTCTCCCCGGCGGGTGCTCTCCACCCAGGTGAGCTACATCATGAACACGATCCTGTCCCGCAACAGCAACCGGCTTCTGGCCTTCGGCTCCGATACTCCGCTGGTTGTCTCCGGGCACACCGTGGCCATCAAGACCGGCACCTCGACCGACTATCGGGACAACACCGCAGTTGGCTGGACTCCAAACCTGGTGGTGGGCGACTGGGTGGGCAATGCCAACGACTCGCCGATGTACGGCGGCGGGGTGAACGGGATAACCGGCTGCGCCACCCTCTGGCACGACTTCATCGTGGACGCTCTGGGTGAGACGCCCAACACCTGGTACACCGAGCCCAGCGGGCTGACCACCAAGGTGATCGACGGGGAGACCGACTACTACCTCAGCGGGAGCGGCCCCTCGACCACAGTTCTGGGCGGAGGCACGGTCACCCCCTCGCCGAGCCCGAGCGCCGCTCCCTCAGCGTCTCCCTCGACCAGCCCTTCTGCCAGCCCCAGCCCGAGTCCCACCCCAACAAGCGCCACCAGCCCCTGATCTCAGACTGACCCGGCGGCGGCCTCCGCTCGAGCGAGCACCAATTCCCGATTGGGCTTCACCTGGCGCATCGGCCCTTGGCTCGCCAGAGCGTCTCCGACGACAGCCATCAGGTTGTCCGCGCGAAAGGGCTTGGGAAGGTAGGCGAATCCGCCCGCCTGCATGCTCACCCGGAGATCCAGGCGGGGCTGGCGGCTGCTGGTGAAGATCACCGGGGTCCAGCTCCACTGGCTTCTGGCCAGCAGGCGGCGACACACCTCGAAAGCGCTCATCTCGACCAGATTCAGATCGAGGATGGCGCAGGCGTAGCTTCCCTGCCGCGCCTGAGCCAGCGCCGACCGGGATGAGTCCGCCTCAGTCACCTCAAAGCCAAGGCGGCGGAGGATTGACGCGGTCGCGGTGCGACTCACCTCGTCTCGGTCCGCCACAAGGATCGCGCGCTCCGATAGCTGATTGGAAGAGGCTCCCTTGGAGGCAGCCGGGCTAGACATGTCGGCCAGTCTAGGTTGGCGCCTGCCGAACTTGGCTGACCTTCCTGCACCGTTCCGGCAATGACCTGTAACGCTTGGGGAACCGCAGACGACGGGGCTGTCGCGGCCAGGGCCCACCCAGATGGCCGGCGCCACGGGACAACCCCGCGTATGGCTCACACCGGAGAATCGGCTCTCGGTTCAATAGCCGGCCCCGCGGCTGTCTTGGGAATGGCGCTGCTGGCGATGGCCCTCCATCTTCCAGAGGGTCGAGCTTCGGTCAGCACTGCAAGGGAGCTCGCAGTAGGAGGTCACGGGGTGGTGGGCGGCTTCGGGACTGGCTGGGTCCCGTCGGCATCGGAGGTAGCGGCGGCATTGGCGGCGGCGGCACTCCTCGGACTCAGTGCGGTGATCAAGTTGAGGGGCAGGCGGATTCTCGGATCTGGCGTTTTGGGACGGGCTAGGCGCGCCGGGCGTCGGGACCTCCGCTCCCTGCACAGGAGCAGGAGAGCTGGAGCGGCGGCAGCGCCTCAGGTCCGGCTGGGGAAGCACCACCGCCGCACTGTTTGGCTCCCTAGTGACGAGCACCTGTTGGCGCTCGGCCCTACTGGATCCGGAAAGTCGTCCGGGCTGGCCATCCCGGCCTTGCTCGAGTGGCCCGGACCAGTGGTGGTCACCGACCCCAAGGGCGAACTGGTCAGGACCACCTCGGCCTACCGGCGCACTCTGGGCGAAGTCGCGGTCTTCGCCCCACTGATGGAACCCAGCGCTCGGTGGAACCCAGTGGGCTCGATCCAGAGCTCCGAGGACGCTCTTCGGGTCGCGACGTTTCTTATGGGCCGGACTCCTGAGCGAGAACCTTTCTGGCATGAACTGGCCCGCCAGCTGCTCCACGGCCTTCTGGTCGAGGCCTCCCACCGACCACAGGTGCTGGGGGGAGTTCTGGAGCTGCTTCAGGTCTGTCCCGCGGAGGAACTCCCCGAGGTGGTTCGCCATCCGGTGGCCCGCCGACTGGTTCAGGGATCCCTGAGCGGCGGGGACCGCACCGCGATGGGAGTGGTCGCCACCCTGGTGGCGCAGCTCGGCGCCTACGCCGCGGACCAGGTGGTCAGCTGCACCGCCGAGAGTGACTTCGACCCTGCTGAAATCGCCGGTGGCGACCTTCAGACGCTCTACTGCGTGGTCGCGCCCCACGACGCGCCGGTGCTTCGGGGGCTGATCTCAGCCCTCATCTCTTGCTGCTGGAGGAGCCTCTTTGCCAACCCGCCCGCCACCCCTGCGCTGTTCGTTCTCGACGAGTTCACCCAGCTCACCAACCTCCCCGAGCTCCCTTCACTTGTCCAGCTAGGCCGGTCCCAGGGCGTGCGGATGATGCTCATGGCTCAGGATCTGGGATCCATCAGCGCCACCTACGGTGTCGAGGCCGCCGGTGCCCTGTGGTCGAACTGCCGCACCAAGGTGCTGCTGCCGGGGATCTCCGAGCTTGAATTGCTGGAGCGGGCGAGCAAGTTGGCCGGGACCGCGACTCTGCATCGACCTTCCAGCAACTGGACCACCGAGCCGGTGTCGTCTCAGCCTCTGCTGCATCCCGACGACGTTCGCCGGCTGAAGCCGGAGCAGGCACTGGTGCTCCATGGGGGCGACCAGCCCGCAGTCATTGACCAGCACCGCTGGTTCCGCGATCGGGCACTGAAGTCGAGAGCCACCCTGGGATCAGCGGCGGACGGACCTCGTCCCGCGCCGGGCCGCCCCCTTCGAGACTGGATCGATCCCGACCCGAACTGGACTTCCAGCGCCTGCCCCCTTCACTGGAACCCGGCGGACTTAGAGAGCTGAGAGCCAAAGGGCAGCTCGTGGGTGGGCCGGGGGGAGCGGTGGAAATTCTGGCGACCTTCAGTAGCGGACTGGACAACGTGATCCACACCGTGACCGGCTTGGCCCTGGGCGCGGTAGCGGTTCTCTGTCTTAGCTTCGCGGCAATTCGGTACATGACCGCCCTGGACAACAGCCAGCGCCGCGCCGCCGCGGTCCAGGGCTTGATCACCGTCCTCCTGGGTGTGTTGCTGCTCGTCAACGAGGGAGCGGTGCTCAGCTTCGTCGAGGGGCTCTCCGGGAGCGACACCGCGTGCGCCACCAGCAGCTGCTCCGGCACCACCCACTGAGAGCTGCCAACTGCCTTCCGGCTGGTCCTGCTGGCTGGCGCCTTCTGGGGGCTGGCGATCTCATTCCCTGGTGTGAGTTCGAGCCCCGTGGCCACCGCGACCGCACGGACAGTCGACGTCGCGGCCACGCCCAGCCCGACTCCCGTCTCGAGTTCGGACGACGACTCCGGGACTGCCGGCAGCACCAGCCAGCAGTGCGGCGGGATCACCGACCCGCTCTGCTACATCGTCGACGCCTTCATCAGTGGCCCGGTGGCGATCATGGGCAGTCTCGACGGGAGCCCCGACCCCGCTCACGTGAGCCCCACCACAGGGGCCATCACGTCGGGGCCCTGGCAGCTGGTTACCACTTTGGTGGGCAGCAATCCGGCTGTGGACAGCTACAACGGCGCCTGGGGCGAGCCGGCCCACCAGTGCGGTGCATCAGGCTGCATCCCCTGGGTGCAGGAACTGAACTCGATTCTCGTTCCGCTGTCGCTCAGCCTGCTGGTGCTGGCGTTTGCAATTCAGGCGTCCTTGTTCATGATCGGCCAGCAGCTGAACCTTCGGGCCGGACTGATCCCCTGCCTGATCGCCGCCGGAGTCATCGGCGCCGGGCTGCCCTTGCACTTGGCAGGCAGGGTGATCGACGCGGGGACATGGGCTTCCCAGGCACTGTTGCAGACCACCTTTGAACACCTGGGAGACCGCAGCTCCCAGCCGCTCGACCTGATGACCGTGCTGGCGATGACCGCGTACTGCCCTGAAGACAGTCCGATCGTCCATCCAGGGATCCACATCTCAGAACCCGGTACGGCCCCGGCCCAGCAGGTCCTGGTGCAGCCCTGGATGGATCCCCACTTCACCCAGTCCCACTGCATCGGATCCGACGACCCCGACTTCACCAAAGAGGTGCTGGACCGCGGTGAGAACTTCTTCGGGCCGCCGCTGCACGACGCTAATTGCGACCGGGGAGACGCTGCACCGGACCAACCGCTCTGCACCGACACCGACAACCAGGTCAACAACAACGCCGGCCAGGAGTGTTTGGAGGGAAGTGGCGGCACCGATCTGGGTAGCGTCCAGTTGAACCTGCTTCCACTTCCGGGTGAGCCGCGAGCCGGCAACGGCCAGAGTCCTGCCGATTGCCGCTATGCCGATATCTACTGGGGTACCGTCTCCTCGTTCACCGATGTCTGGGACGGGGTCGGGCCCCACGGCCGGAACGGGTACGACGTCCCGGACGGGCTCCAGGGGATGGTGGCATTCACGATCCTCACCTGCCTGGGTCTCTGGCTGGCGCTCACTTATCTAGCTCGGTATTTCGCCCTGGCCGTGCTGGCTGCCTGCTCTAGCCTGGCGTTTCTGCTCCTGGCACTTCCCGGGGGTAGGTCGGCGTTCTCACGCTACTGGCGGACCGTGGCGGAACTCTCGGCCGTGGTGGTGGTGCAGACCCTGGTCTTCCTAGTCTTCGTGGCGATTGTCTCGACCGTGTCAGGGCTCTCTCCTAACCCTGCTGCCGCCCACCTCGGCGGCTGTCCGCTGATCTCCGCCTCTGCCTCCTCCAGCTGTGGCGCCGGGTCCTCCGGTCTGCTGGCCCAAGTGGGAAGTGGTGACCCAGGGGACCAGTTCGCCAAGTGCCTCCTCGCGATCGTCACGGTCTGGCTGATGCTCGAGGTGCCGAAGCGGATCAGTCGCGGTGAGATGGCCACCTCCCGGGGTCTGAGGACGCTCGCCGCAGCTTCCAGCGGCGTGCTGTTGGGGGGAGCCGCCGTGGCGCGAGCTCAGCTTCAGCCGCGGGTCGCGCGCTTCGGCTCGCAGATGGTCCCGGCGGGCCGCTCGCTCCTCGGCAGAGCCGGTCCCCGGGACCACCATCTGGCCGGGCGCTTGGAGCAAACGGAGTCGGCGGGAATCGCACGCTGGCCGGTGGCTCCGGGCCGGGAGACCCGCGAGCAGTTCATCGGCCGGAATCTCCTGAGTGGCAAGGGTTCCCCCGGTGAGCTGCAGAGGCTTCTGGGCCTCGGGCCGGCCGAGCTCTCCGGATTACGCGAGAAGGCGCAGCGGGATCCGGCCGTCTTCTCGCGGGTTGGCCGCGATTACCTGGCCGCCGGTGGGACCCAGGTGCACGACCTCGACGCCGCCTACCTCAACGCGCTTCGGCGCGGTCGGCTGAAGCGAGGGTCCGCCTCCCCGAGCGATAACCGAGGTCGTTTGTGATGCAGGCGGAGATACCTCAGCCGATCTCCGGGGTTCCACTCCGATGGGGCGGCTTCACCGGTCGCCAGCTGGCCTGGCTCGGTGCCGGGGCGGCTCTCCCCTACCTGTTGCTGAGGCTGCAACTCTCCCCCGAGCTGGCCCTCGTGTCATCCGCGCCCTGGTTGGCAGTCGCCGTGCTCTTGGCCTTCGGGAGACGGGAGGGCCGCCGGCTCGACAGCTGGATCGGAGACTGGCTTTGGTTCAGGTTCCAGCCGCACCACCTTCGGCATCCCGGATCCTCGACTTTCGATCGCTACGTCGCAGTTGACCCTGAGGTACGTCGGTTCGAATCAGATGCGCCCCTACAGGCACCTGCTCTTCCTTGGGTGGCGCCTTGGGCCTAGCTTGGCGTCGGGTCGGTCGGCAGTCGACTCTGCAGTTGGTCGACATCGAGTATCTCGAGTACGGGGTCGGCCACCTGCCAAACGGGGCCCAGCGGGCAGCGTTGCTGATCGATCCCATCACCCTGGCTCTGCAGGGCGAAGCCGAGCAAGACCAGGTGTGGCGGCGATATCGGCAATTGCTCACATCCTTGACCGGGCCAGTCTCGATCTATGAGTCATCACGGCCCGATCCAGGCGCGGCCGAGTGGCGCCCTTCAGCAGTTCAAGAGCCGTTGCTGGAGCGGTTAGCCCGGCAGGACCACGAGTTCTGTCAGGAGTTGATTCGGGGCAGGTTGGTGCAGAACCAGTGGCACCTCGTCGTCGCCTGGGGGGGCGAGCTCACCAACCCCCTCGCGGGTCTGCGCGGATCGCTGGATCGACTGCGGCCGAAGAGCGCTCGCGACGCAGGCGCCGATCGCGGGAACTCTGAAGTCGACCTGGGGCAGCGCTGCGAAGTCCTCGCGTCGGGGCTGGGGCAGCTGGGAGCCCGGGCAAGAAGGATCAGCGACGGTGAGTGGCTGCGGCTGCTGCAGGAGCAGGGATCCGGTCGGAGCAGTTGGGGGCCGACCAGCTTTGCGAGCTGGTTGGCACCTGGCGACGCCGAGGTGCTTCCGCGACAGATTCGGCTCGGAGACAGCTGGAGTCGGAGCCTGTTCGTAGCCTCCTACCCGAGGCGGGTGGCGATCGGGTGGCTGGCACCGCTGTTGCGGGGCTTGGAGTGCGAGGTGAGGGTGGCCCAGCACATCGTGCCGCTCCCCAAGCAGCTCAGCCTGAGTCGGCTCCGTCACAAGATTCGCGGTTTCGAGACCAGCCTGGTCGTCGACCACCTACGGGGCCAGCGCCCCGACCGCAGCACTGAGACAGCCTTGGGCGACGCGCTGATCCTGGAGGAGCAGGTGCTGGTGGAAGAGGAGCGCCTCTTCCAGATGGAGCTCTTCGTGACCCTGGCAGCACCTACGGTCGAAAAGCTCGACGGCGGCTGGCAGCAGCTTCTGGCGACGATGGCGGAGCTCGGCTGCGGCGTCGTCCCTCTCACCCATCGCCACGTGGACGGCTGGCGGGCCACTGTCCCGAGTGGCGTCAGCCCCTTCGGGTGGGGCAGAGAGATGACGGCCAGCGCCTTGGCAACCGGCTTTCCCTTCCTGCGCAGCAACCTATCGGCCGACTCCGGGGTTTTACTGGGCCCCAGCCTGATCTCTCGAGAGCTGGTGGTGGTGGACCCTTTCGACCAGGCCAACCCGAACTTCAACGTGGTCGTGCTCGGCACTTCCGGGGGTGGCAAGTCCTACACCGCCAAGCTGCTGGCCGCCCGGCTGGTGTTGCGCGGCTGCCGGCTGCGCTGCATCGACCCGGTCGGCGAGTACCGATCCCTGGTTCAACTCTTCAACGGAGCCTGCCGTGAGATCGGGCCAGGGCACAGCTCGGGACTCAGTGCACTAGGACCGGCGAGCGCCAGCCGACCGGGCGATGGCACGGTCTTCGAGCGGGCGGCCAGAGCCCTGGTGGTGGTGGAACTGCTGGTTTCGGGAAGGAGGGGGGATTGGGACCTTACCGAGGATGACGCCCAGGATCTGGAAGCGGTTCTGATCCGACTGTTCTCAGTCGCCGAGGACCCCCAACTCCCGGATTTAGTCGCCGCCCTGGACCGAGCTCAACACCACGTACTGGCCCGTCGACTGAACCGCTTCACGCAGGGAATGCTGAGTGGCGTGTTCGATGGCCGTGCCGAGGCGGAGCTGGCTGGGGTGGCGACTGTCTTCTCTTTGGCGGGCTGGGGTGGCGACCGGGATCAGCTGCTGGCCCCGGCGATGCAGATGATCCTGCAGCAGCTGGAAGCGGAGATCGCTCGGGACCAGAGCTCGCCTCGGTTGGTGGTGGTGGACGAGGCGGAGGTTCTGCTTTCCCGACCTCGAAGTGCGGTGGCGCTGGAGTCGCTGAGTCGGCGGGTACGAAAGTTAGGCACCGGATTAATGGTGATCTCGCAGGTGGTGGAGGACTTCCTCAACTCACCCGTTGGGAATGTGATTGTCCGGAATTGCCACACCAAGCTGCTGCTCCGCCAGGAGGAGGTGGCGATTCCCGCGGTGCGCACCGCCTTCGGTCTCTCGCCGGTTGAGTGTGACCTGCTCCGCGATGCCACCCCGGGGTCGGGGATCGTGATCGTCGGCCGGGAGCGAGCCGCCTTCCAGGGGACCGCGCCGCCTGAACTCCACCGGGTGCTCTGCACCGACGCCCGGAACATCAGCTGAACGCTCAGACCCGGCGTTGGGCGACAGTCGCTCTCGGGGGCTGCGCCGTACCCCTGGTGGTGGTGCTCACCCTCGTGGGTCTCCTGTCGGCGGGAGCGGTGGCGGCTGGGTGGGGTTCTGTCTCTGGTCTCCTTCCGGAGACGGGCGGGTTCATGCTCCCGGCGGGTGCCGACATCCCGGACGGCTCGGCGGATTTTCCCGACTGGGCACTCCCGTGCGGGCCCGAGCCTGGAGCTCTCTCCGTTGACCCCAGTGCCTGCACTGGCTCCCCGGCTCCCTTCCCCGCTAACTACGACGGCTTCGCCACCGGGCAGTGCACCTGGTACGTCGCCACTCGACGCCGGGTGACCTGGCACACGTCGTCAGGCGAGCTCGGCGGCAACGCCGGTCAGTGGTTGCAATTGGCCACCGCCGCCGGCTACGCGACCGGACCGGAACCCCAGGTGGGAGCGATCGCCGTCTATACAGACTCGGGGGCTGGTCACGTCGCCCTGGTCGTCGGCGTCGACGCCTCGGGCGACTACACGGTCGCGGAGGCCAACTGGGTCTTCCTGGGCCCCCGGGCTCCGTACGTGGACCTCCGTGGAGTGGCCGCGGGAACGACGGGTGATGCGTTCGAACGGCTGGCCGGGTTTATCTACGGCCCACCGACCACGACCCCCGCCGCGATCGGCAGCCTATCCTGAGCCGATGGGGACTGGGGCGAGGTGGCCGAATGCCTGACCTGAGCACCCCGGGTGCCAGTCGGTTGCGGGCGCTGGACGCGGTCGCCGCCGACACCCGCTCGTTGCTTCGCCGCGCCGGCAAGGTGCAGCGCCAGACCGCCGACCTCGGCGACCCGGCGGTGACTGAGCAGGGACAGGAGTTGGTCGACGCCGCCCAGCGGCTATTGGAGAGTTTGGAGGAGCGCCGCCGCGACGAGCGACTGCTCGCGCGCCAGCACATACGCGGCGGCGACAGGGACTTCGAACAGCCGTAATCGAACCTGCTAGAGAGCGCACATTGTGCGGGTTGGCTGGCCGCGCGTTGCAGGCGCCGAGCGTTGACTGTCGCGCAAATCCGCGCCGTCAACCCCACTTAAACGCAATGTACGCAGAGCGCTCCCACCCGGTCCGGGCCCACGTCCGGTTTTACCACCAGACGTCCGACCAGAAGTAGAGTGTGCGTCGAGATATCGAAGCAAACCCGCAGATTACCGCGCAGGCGGGATGGTTTCGGCGGCAGCGCGACTGCCTCGGAGAGGCGTACATATCGACTGCAGCACCTGCCCCAAATCGTCAGAAACCATCGTGCCGATGCCGTGTCCCGAGGCGATGGGTCGTACCAACACATTCTCGGCTGCAGTCGTGGTCACGTCAGGTGCGCGCAGGACTCGCTCATGTGGACGCCCCCGCGTAACTTTTCGATGTTGCTACGATGGCCGGCTCGACCGAGACCAGTCGGCTAACCCCTTCAGGTCGCGACGACGTTCCGAAATCTTGGCAATTAGAGCGTCTGCGGCCGATCGCTCTAGCTGGAATTGGAATCCCTCTGGAGGGTTGCGCACGAGTGCTTCGGCGGCATTGGAGTGGCCCTTGGTGAGTCGCTCCACCACCAAGCCGTCGGTCTCAAGCGTGAACTTCACGATGCGGTTTCCCGGCACGTTCACGTCGAGTGATCGAAGCGATGGCCAGGTTGCCGTCAGGTCACAGTCGCGAGAAACTCGGCGGATTCCCCCGGGCCCGACGAAGACCTCGTTGTGCGCCTGCCCAAAATATGAGCCGACCGCGACCAGCGCGGTGGCGAATACACAGAGCCCCAGAACGCTCCAGTCCTGACTGAGCAAGGTGAGCAGAACGCCGACTGGCACCAAGACGGTCCCGACCGTGGCTCCGGCGCTGATTGCGGCGCGCCGACGGTGCTCGGTGGATTGTCCGATCCGCACCTCACCTTGGTGCGTTCGCGGCTCATGGTTCGGCTCAGCCATCGCGGTTAGGCCCGAGCCCCAATAAACTCACGCCGCCGCCACAGCCCGAGCTCTGCCGAGCAGCCAGCCGAGGGCCAGTGCACCGCCGGCAAGCGCGGGGAGGACGAAGGGATGGCCGCCCCCCGCTCGGTCGGGACGAGACCCCATCCGGTCGGCCAGGACCAGGGCCGTACAGACCCCGGCGCCGCCCCAGGCCCAACGTCGGCCCCGGGCGGGGCTGCCCAGCGCCACCGCCAGGGCGCCAGACCCCAGGAGCAGGTGGCTAGCCAACCGAGAGCCGTTCTCCCCCAGGAGTACCGGGAGGCTGCGCCGCCCGGCCAGTCGGTCCAACTCGATGTCCGGGCCGCCGTTGGCCAGGTGGAGACCAAGTCCCAGCCCGGCGGCGAGGACCGCCACCTGACGGCGGGATGGCAGAGAGACCCCCAAGGCGGCCGGACCCACCAGGGGAACCGTTGCCAGCCCTGACGCAAAAGGAAGGAACGAAAAAGGGGTCCGGCTGAGCCCTAGGCTGTAGCTCCAGCCACTACCCAGTCCCCAGAGCATGACCCGCAAACTCCGTACCCCAGCTGCCCGGGCGCAGAGCAGCGATGCACCGCCACAGCCGAGGCCGATCACCCAGGCGTGGCTCCGGGGCACAGCGCCGCTGGCAATCGGCTTGTATCGCTGGTAGAGCCGGTCCCAGGGTGCGTCGAAGGCGTCGTTGAGGACCCCGGTGCTGACCTGGGCGAAGGCCATCGCGCCGCCCCCCAGGGCGAGCTTGACTGGCCAATTCCCCGCCGGACGATCGAGTGGGGAAGCCTGGCGCCAGGCACTCCAGCCGGCAACGGTAGTCACCGTGGTGCAGACCAGCGACGGTCCTGGGTGCAGCAGAAGCAGGTATCCCCGCCATCCCCCTCGAGGGCTGGACTTTGGCATGCTCATCAATTCATGGTCGCTGTACGCCCGGCCTACTCGCTGTGATGGAGGGCGCCGAACGCTTCTTGGCGGCCACCCGCCGCCACGCAACCGACGCTACCCCCATCTGGTTCATGCGACAAGCGGGCCGAAG
>JBAWFE010000035.1:0-38428 GCA_049591595.1 Candidatus Dormiibacterota bacterium | reverse complement strand
CCTGGACACCTCGCGGGTCGCCGGATTCCTGTTCCAGTTGAAGGACACCATCGGACTGGAGCGACTCTGCGAGCGGCTGAGCGTCTCCCATCGCAACCCGCACTACGCCCTCGCCGATGCCGAGGCCACCGCCGATTGCTTCGTTCGACTGATACGCCTCGGTCAGGAGGAATTCGGCTGGAGCACGTTGGCGGACCTGGTGGCCGTCGGCACTCCGCCCCCGCCTCGGATCCTCCCTAAACTGGGCCAGCGGCGCAACGTGGCTCCGGTCCAGGGTATGGCCGCCCCTGCGCCAGAAACCACAGCCGCCCTCGGTGCCAGCTCCGGACGGACCGGCAGGCGACGGCGACGGGGTGGTCGCGGCCGGCGGCCAGCGGCTGGAGCCACGGTGCTTCCAACTCCTAGCCACACTGCCGAGTCGCCCTGAGCTAGGCGGACGCGTCTACCAACGGTGGGAGAAGCCGACTGGCAGCGCTGATCGGAGGCAGCTGTATACATGGCGAACCACTGAGTTAGGAACGAGGGGCTTCCGCCAGCCGTAACCGGCGCTAACTCAACGGTGTTAAGGGTTCAGAGATGAACGCCACTGCACTCCGAATTCTGGGGTCGATCGTTCTTCCTGCGGCTTTGCTCATTGGCGGATGCGGTTCGGTTACCCCGGTTGCCTCACCCTCTCCATCGGCGACCGCATCCCCGGCTCCCAGCACCACGGTGACTTTGGCTGGTACCCGGTCTGGTGTGCTATCGGACGGCCACGCCCTGTGCTCAAATCAGTTCCCTGCCGTACAGATGTGGGGCAGTCTAGGCGGCGACACCTATAACGTCATCATTGCCCAGCCAGGTGTAGCTGGCAACTACAGCGAAGTGTTGGAGAACGTGGGACCGGAAAGCCAAACCTCTACCGTGACCAATGCTTGGATTACCTCGACTGGCGATGGTGTGACCAACTACAACAGCGTGACGGGTGCGACATTCAAAATTCAGACAACCCCGGACAGTGCCTACTACGCACCAGGTCAATTACCACCGGCGACGGACGTCTTGTCCGTCAGTGGCTCGATATTCTGCTAGTCACCTGGCGGGCCTGTCCCGGGCGAGTGCCTAGGCGGTCTTCCAGTACCGGTTGGGGCGCTTGGCTTCCTCGGCGCCAGCCTCGGACTTAGGAACGGCACGGAGGGCGTTCACGCTGTTGCTAAAGGCATCTCCGTTGGGTTCGGGCGCTGTCCGCATACCACGTGACCGGCGCGCCTTGGGCGTGCCCCTCCCACGTCAACTCGGTGTGCTCAACGTTCATGGTGCTTATGAGCCTCCCGGTACTGGGGCCTAATTGACCGGAAGACGTGCCGACCCTTTCGGATCTCCATTTGCGGAGATTGGGACGGCGTAATCGTCAGCCGTTGTGGACTTAGAGGGTCAGGGGTCGAAGGCGCGCCGGTTCACGGAGTCGCGAGGTGCCCCAGGACAGTGGCCAGGGACATCTCCAGGCGCTCCCCGGTGTCCAGAATCAACCATCCGCGTTCAGGGCCGTACGTGCGCCAACGGTGCGGTCCCACCAGCTCGGCGCCGGTGTTACCATCCGGCGACTGAACGTTGAGTCCGGTCCACTGACTGCGGCGCACCTTCCGCCCAGCCAGCCGTCGGCCCACCTCTTCCAAGTCCTCGCAGACGCACTCGATGAACCGATAGTCTGCGCCCCGACCTCGAGCCACGGACAGGCCCCGCTCCGGGATCACCGCGTAGTGGGACGGGCTATCCAGCACCACATTGAGACCTTGTTCCAACAAGCTGGCCGCCAGGGCGAACATGACCTCGTGAGCAGCTGCACCCGCGCCATTCCAACCAACGTTGGCGTCGAGCAGCGCCGACTTGACCACATCCTTGTCGAGAACGACCGCCCCGAGCGCGCGACCTAGGGCGCTCGCCAACGCGCTCTTGCCAGTCCCCGGGGAGCCGGCCAGCTGCACCAGGAAGTCGGGCGAAGACCGTGCCCCTACCGGAATCGGTCTGGCCACTTCACCGATTCCATGATGATTGGGCCAGCCGAAGATTCTCGAGCAGGGTATCCATCCTTACGGTTCTGCCGACCGGCCGCCACCACGTCACTCCTCCCCGGCTAGCCTTCTGGCCTGCTCCGCTGCCTGCAGCGGCCCCACCAGGAGCTCCAGCTCTCCCTCCAGCACCCGGGGCAACTGGTACACCTTGAGGTCGATGCGATGATCGGTCACCCGGGCCTCGGCAAAGTTGTAGGTCCGTACCTTCTCGCTTCGGTCTCCGTGGCCGACCATGCTGCGCCGGGTCTCCTGTAGCTCCGCGTCTCTCACCCCCTGCTTCAGGTCGTAGATCCTAGAGCGAAGTACTCGGAGCGCCTTGGCTCGGTTCTTGTGCTGGGACTTCTCGTCCTGGCAGGTGACCACCAGGCCTGTAGGCAGGTGGGTTATCCGCACCGCGGAATCGGTGGTGTTGACGCTCTGGCCGCCCGGGCCAGTGGAGCGAAAGGCGTCGACCCGGAGGTCCTCCTCATTGATCTCGACGTCAAGGTCGTCGGCCTCGGGAAGCACCACCACGCTGGCTGCGGAGGTGTGGATACGGCCCTGGGACTCGGTCTTGGGCACTCTCTGCACGCGATGCACCCCACTCTCGAACTTCATGGTTCCGTAGGCGCCCTTGCCGTGAAGCTCAAACGAGACCTCCTTGAACCCGCCGCCCTCGGTGGCTGAGCTGCCCAGCAGCTCCACCCGCCAGCGACGCCGTTCAGCGAAGCGCAAGTACATGCGCATCAGATCGGCGGCGAACAGTGCCGCCTCATCCCCGCCCGTGCCAGACCGGATCTCGACGACCGCATCCCGGTCATCGTCAGCATCCTTGGGCAGGAGCAGCACTTTCAGGGCCGCCAACCGCTCGCCGGCGCTCTCCGATTCCCGTCGCGCTTCCGACTCGAGGAACGACCGCATCTCTGGATCTGGCTCGGCGCCGGCCAGCTTGCGGGCCTCCGCTTCGGCCGCCTGAGCGCGGCGCAACGACGCCAGCGCCTCGACGACAGGCCTCAACTCGGCTTGCTCCTTGCCGAGTTGCTCCAGCTTGGCCGGATCCCGGCTGACCTCGGGGTGCTGAAGCTCCTCCGCGATCGTCTCAGACCGGGCGCGAACAGCCTCCAGCCGGGATTCCAGCCCCGGGGACAGCATCAGCAGGCCCGCCTCGACGGCGATGGTGCTGGCGGGCGATTCCCGCGGATCGAATTCACTATCTAACTCTCCAACGACTAGACGGACACCTTATCGAATGCCTGATCAGAGGACCTGCAGTCGGCGCTGCCGGTCTCGCGGCGCGCGGCTGCCCCAATACTTGGATGGGCCGGCAACCGGGCGGGGGTGGTCCGTTCGGCAGCTACTGCTGCTGGGCGAGCTGGGCGCGCCGGCGGAAGCGTTCAACCTGCCCGCCGGTGTCCACAATCCGCTGCTGCCCGGTGAAGAACGGGTGGCAGACACTGCATACCTCGGTATGCAGGGTCTTCTGGGTGGACCCGGTCGTGAACGAGTTGCCGCAGGAACAGGTAACCGCTGCGTCGTGAAAGTACTCGGGGTGAATTGCCTTCATGGTTGCTCTTCGAGTCTACCAGGCAAGTTCACAAGCCAAACGGGAGATGGAAGTGCACTGTGTGCACGTACTGCAGTTGGGGGTAGCCCTTGACCACGCCGAGCGCGGCGATCAGGACTATCAGCAGATATGCTCCCAAGAACACCCAGCGCTCCCTGGTGGGCACCGCCAGGTACTCGGGCATCCGCTTGGCCTGGCGGAACCTGGAGATGGTCCCAAACACGGCGAACAGCACGATGATGGCGATCACCGGACTCACCGCCGTGCCCGAGGTGAAGGCCCAGACCGCGTACAGGACCAGGATCCCCAACCCGACCAAGTTGGCCCACTTGGAGATGGCTGCCGTGACCCGACCGCCGTCCAACGGGGTCGCCGGAATGAGATTGAACAGGTTGAGCAGGCACCCCAGGTAGCCCAATGCAGCCCAGAACTGCGAACGCGTGGCGACCCCCACCAAGAGACAGAGCCATGCGGCGGCCGTTCCTACGGTAGGCCCAGCCAAAGCCATGGTCGCCTCCTGCTGCACAGAGGCGGGCTGGCGTCGCATGTTGATCAAGGCCCCCAGGAAGGGGATGAAGACGGGCGCCGAGACCGACTGCCCGAGCCGCCTGGCCATCAGGTAGTGGCCCATCTCGTGGACCAGCAAAAGAACTACGAAGCCGATCGCGAAGAGTGGTCCGAAGAACAAGGAGTAGACAACGACGCTGATCACCATGGTGATCAGGGTTCCCTTGAACGCTCCTAACTTGAGAAGTAGGAACCCGCCCTTGAATATGGCCAGCGCGCCGGCAAAGATGGAGCCCAGGATTCCCCGTCGTCGGGCCGGAGTCGAGGGGCGCTGCGAGTACGGTTGGTGGTCACCGCCCCAGGACCCCGGTGGTACCCCAGCTGAATGCTCCGCAGCCGGTGCTGGCAGCCCAGACTCCGGCGGCCGTTCGGCGGGCACGACAGCTGGGGAGGAGCCAATCCACCCGAAGCCGTCCCGGCCATCGGGGGGCGAGTTCATGCCCGGATCATAGGCCAGGCAATGACGTCACTCTCCTCGACCGGTCCCCGCCCACCGAGCCCGACAGCTCAGGGCGCTGGCCGGCACGGCAGATCACCGTCTCCCGGCAGCCTCCTGTGCTTGCCGATCCTGGATTAGAGGGCGAGTGAAGTTGCCCAGTCGAACGGTCGGAACCTCCTGGTGCAAGGTCTCCACCAGACGCTCCAGGCCGATCCCCTTCGGGAGCACGGGAAGGCGACTCATCAGCCACAGCGGATCCGCGTTGAGGCTGCGCAGCTGCAGCTGGTCGACTTCTAGCTCTCTGAGGGTGCGGACGGTCAACTCGACCTCCTCGGGGGTGTCTGACACACCGGGGAAGGTCAGCAGGTTGATGGTTAGCTGAACCCCAGCGCGGCGGGCCACTCGGGCGCACTGCAGGACGTCTTCGATCGAGTAGCCCCGGGGCCGGTAGTAGGCGGAAAACAGCTCCTGGCGGAAGCTGAAGACGCTGATCCGGCAGCTGTTGACCCCAGACCGGATCAGGCGCTGGAGCGCCGCTGGGCGGCTGCCGTTGGTGTTGATGTGAACCGTCGATGAGGGGAATCGGCGCCGGAGCTCGTGGGCCACCGGTCGGAGCGCCCGCTCCCGCAGTAGCGGCTCTCCCTCGCAGCCCTGGCCAAAGCTCACCATCCCCGACTCCCCTTGCTGCCGGGCACCCTCCAGGTGGTAGCTGCCGACCTCGATGAGATCCTCCGCGGTGGGTGCTCGCGGCATCCGCGGCTGGGGGGTCGGAGCGCCGGAGTCGGTCTGCAGCGAGATGCACCCGAGGCAGTCCGCGTTGCAGGCCGCGGAGGTCGGAAGCGCCCCTTCGTGGCGGCGGAGGAACGTGTTCTGGGCGGTGAGGCAGTTGTGGTGCAAGGCGCAGACCGAGAGCTGGGCGATCACCTTGCTCCGCGACAGCTGGCGCTGGGCTCGATCGACGGCGACCGCCAGTTGGGCACTCGACGGTCGGCGCCCCGTCCAGGGCGAGAAGTCGTCGCTGCGGGAAGCCGCCACCACGACCTCTCCCTGCCGCTCCGCCACCGCCGCATAGCCGTAGAGAGGAAGAGTCGCGGGCGAGTCCGCCCCCATGGGAAGGTATGCCGGGCAGAGCAGCCGCAGATACCCGACGGGAAGCACCGCCGCCACCGCCAGGGCCCCATCGGCGATTGGCTGGATGGTGCCCCTCCGCATCCCCAGGGCCCGCCGCTGGGGAAGGTGCATCAGCGTCGAGCGGGGCGGAAGTGGGATCCAGGAGGAGAGCCGTTGGGCTTGCAACCCGCTCTGACCAACCGCCTCCCAGCCGGAGGCGGCGGGTCGCAACTCGCCTTGAGCGTCGCTCAGTAGCGGCCTCAGCAGCACAGCCATACCGGGGCCAAGTGAATCGCCGGCAGTTGGGGGATGGGCTCCCGTCCTGCCTTGACGCGCGGCGTGTCCACGTCGGTGCCCGGCAGGCGGACGCTCCGAACTCCAAGGATGCCGACGGCCCTCTCGGATTGACCGGTCAATCGACTAGAGCTCGACCCCGCCAGGTCGTCCGAACGGACATTCTGAGTAAGGCGTTGTCGTGAGCCAGCGCGCTTGGTGAGTCGCCATTGCACTAGCCGAGCCAGGACCGACCCGACCGGTCTGTCGTCCAGTCCTACCCGACGGGTCCTGCGAATCCACGAATAAAAAGAGGAAGTCATTGCCACGACCCGATCATAGGCCCGGCGCCAATCGCGTCAGAATTGCCGCCGAGGTATCGCTGCCAACAAACTTTAGATGAGGGTGGACATTCGTCAGCTTTTGGCGCAGAGGCTCGTCGATCAAGGAGCCCTCTCCCGAGGCGAAGCTGACCGGACGCCTTCACCGCACCAGTGATCTGGGGCCCGAATTGTATCACGCGTGCTCGCATTCGTAATACAATGACGCTATGCGAAGTCTTCGGCTTGATAAAGAGCTCGACGAGAGGGTCCGCCAGGCAGCCGCCGTCCAGGGCGAGTCGGTGTCCGAGTTCCTCCGGCGTGCCGCCGCAGAACGGGCTTCGGAGACGCTGTTAGCGCTTCCAAGCGAGCGTTTCGCCGACGTCGCCGGAGTGGTCCACGGGGGCGGCGGTCGGGCTCGTCGGACCGGGAACGCCTTCGCCGAATCACTTGCGGATGACCGCCGAGGGCGGTGACACTCACTGACGCCGGTCCGCTCATCGCGATCATCGACGCCGACGAGTCCGACCACGACGTGTGTATGGAAACCCTCAACCAGATCTCCGTGCCGCTCGTGACCACGTGGCCGGCATTCACCGAGGCGATGTACCTCCTCGCCCGTGCGGGCGGCATTCGAGCCCAACGCGCCCTCTGGCGACTGGTGCAGACGAACCGACTCGTAGTCGCCGATCTCTCACCGTCCGTTGTCGACCGCAGCGCTCGACTCATGGACCAGTACGCGGACCAACCGATGGACCTGGCGGACGCCACCCTCGTGGCACTTGCCGAGGAGCGGGGACAGCGCAGGATCTTCACCCTCGACACCGACTTTCAGATCTACCGACTCCGGGGACGCCAGCGCTTCGAGACGATTCCAGCTCGATGATCGCGGGGACTTCGCGCCAACGGGTGCCGGCAACGGCAAGCGTCTGCCCGTGAAGGTGCGAGTCAGGACTCTGTGGAGAAGACGATCTCCTGTTCAGACTTTCCTGAGCTGTGGGAACGGGTGAGATGGCTCACCATGCAGCCACGTCGCTTTGTCCCTGGTGATCGACGCTCCGCCCAGCCAACCGCTGGTGTTGCGGGTGGCGAGTCCACTTGCTCAAGATGGCTGGCAGGACGCGGCCTCGATGGCTTGACGAGACATCGAGGAGCGGATCGTCCCAAGCGCCCGCGGAGTTGATCTCGTCTCGCAGCCCGCTGAGCAGCTCGGGGCCGATCCCGAGGCGGTCGGCCACCACCCGCCACGGGACCGCTTCGCTCTGTTGACCGGACCCGTTTGACCACTCCCGCGGTCAGTTCGGCGAGGGTGGCCGACCCTTGACGTCGAACTGCGCGACTTCAATCATACCGGTCCCGTCCTCGATTGACATCGAATGTAGCGGTCTCTAGCATCAGATGCGTGACGAGAACGACGTTGGACATCGAACCCGATATCTTGGACCAGCTAAAGCGTCGCCGTCGCCGGGGAAAGACTCTGGGGTCACTCGTGTCCGAGCTGTTGGCGAAGGCACTCGCGGAGACGGCGAACGCCTCCACCGAGCCGCTTATCTGGAACGCCCGTGACCTTGGGCCTCGGGTCGATCTTGGGGACAAGGAAGCGCTGCGTCGAGCGCTGGAAGATCCCTGAGCTCGACCGTCGACACCAACATCCTCCTGTATGCCTCGGACACGTCCAGCGTGCATGGAGCCGGGGCTCGCCGCCTGATCGACCAGTTCGCCAGGGGCCCAGAAGTGCGCTACCTCTTCTGGCCGGTGCTGATGGGATATCTCCGACTCGCCACTCATCCGTCCGTCTTCGCTCGTCCCCTCTCTTTGGCAGAGGCGGCCGCAAACTTGGATGACCTGTTCCGCCGACCCCACCTCCGGGTGCCGTCGGAAGGCAGGGACTTTTGGGCAGTAGCGCTTCTGACGCTTAGCGAGGTCTCAGCCGCTGGGAACCTCGTATCGGATGCCCATCTGGTAGCCCTCATGAGGACCCACGGCGTGTCCACCATATGGACTGCGGATCGTGACTTTCGTAAATTCGATGGGATCAGGGTCAGGAACCCATTTGTCGCTGAGTCCGATCACTGACCAGCAGCCCCCCACCTGAGGAGGTCAGGACTGCGTCAGACGGAAGCTACCGCAGGGTCCTGCGGGAGCTCCGGCTCGATCGCCAGTCCGGCACGCTCCAGGCAGGCGGCCATAAATCCGAAGAAGAGCGGGTGGGGCCGGTGGGGCCGGGAGCGGAACTCGGGATGGAACTGGCTGCCGACGAAGAACGGGTGCCCCCGGAGTTCCATGATCTCGACCAGCCGTCCCGTGGGAGAGGTGCCGCTGAAGACGACTCCCGCCTGTTCCAGCGTCTCGCGGTAGCGATTGTTGAACTCGAAGCGATGCCGGTGCCGCTCGTAGACCACGGACTCCCCGTAGGCCTGGGCGGCCCTGGTGCCCGGCTCCAGCTTGCACGGGTAGAGCCCGAGGCGCATGGTGCCGCCCTTGTCGGCCACGTCCCTCTGTTCCGGCAGCAGGTCGATCACCGGGTTCTCGGTGAAGGCGTTGAACTCGGTGCTGTTCACATCCTCAGTGCCGAGCGCCTCCCGAGCCACGTCGATGCAAGCGCACTGCATCCCCAGACACAGCCCGAGGAATGGCACCCGGTGGTGCCTAGCGTACCTTGACGCGGCGATCTTTCCCTCGACTCCCCGGTGCCCGAACCCGCCCGGTATGACCAGTCCGTCGAGCCCCTCGAACACCGAGGTGTCCCCCGCAACCAGCGCCTCCGTGTTGATCCAGCGGATCTCGAGCCCCACCCCATGGGCCACGGCCGCATGGCGGAGCGACTCGGTGACGCTGATGTAGGCGTCCGGCAGGGCGACGTACTTACCGGCCACGCCCACCACGACCTGCTCCTCGGCGCCCAGGATCCTAGCCACCAGCTCAGTCCAGGCCCGGAGATCAGCGGGAGGCGCCTCGATCCCCAACTGCTCGACCACGTAGGCACCTAGACCGCTGGACTCCAACAGGAGGGGGACCTGGTAGATGGTGGGTGCGTCAGGGACGCTGATAACCGCCCGGGGTTCGACGTCGGCGAAGAGGGCGATCTTGTCTCGGACCCCGGCCCCGACCGGCTCCCGAGACCGGCAGACGATGGCATCTGGCTGGATCCCGATCCCGCGCAGGGTTTGGACGCTGTGCTGGGTCGGCTTGCTCTTGAACTCCTCGCTGGCGTCGACGAACGGCACCAGGGTGACGTGGACGTAGAAGGTGTTGCGCCGGCCGATGTCATTCTTGAGCTGGCGAATCGCCTCTAAGAAGGGAAGGGACTCGATGTCGCCGACCGTCCCGCCGACCTCGACGATGACCACGTCGGCCTCGGACTCCTCCGCCACCCGGGCGACCCGGTCCTTGATCTCGTTGGTGATATGCGGGATCACCTGAACCGTGGCCCCCAGAAAGTCACCCCGGCGCTCCTTGGCGATGACCTCGCTGTAGATCTTCCCGGTGGTGACGCTGCTGGCCTTGGTCAGGTTGGTGTCGACAAAGCGCTCGTAGTGGCCAAGGTCCAGGTCGGACTCGGCCCCGTCGTCGGTGACGAAGACCTCACCGTGTTGGTAGGGCGACATGGTCCCGGGGTCGAGATTGATGTAGGGGTCGAGCTTCTGCAGCGAAACCTTGAGCCCTCTGGCCTTGAGCACCGTCCCCAGAGAGGCGGCGGTTATCCCCTTTCCGATCCCGGAAACCACCCCCCCGGTGACGAAGATGAACTTCGTCATCAGCAGCTCCGGCCGGCACACGGGTAAGCACCACCCATGTAGCCGGATCCTAACACGGCAGGGTCAGCGACGGGCCTCCAGAATGACCACTCGCGTGTCGTCGCTGATGCCCGGGGAGCCGGCCAGGGTGAGCTTGGGTTGGGCGGTCACCTGGGTCAGTCCCATCTCCTTGGCGAACTCCGCCAGCTCGCCCGGGGACTCGTCGCCACTGGGCTGGAAGCCGACCGGAACCAGCACCGAGGGCTGCAGCTGCGAGACCAGCGCCGCTACCTCGACCGCCCTCGTCGGCGAGCCCTGCTGCAGGGAGACGGCCAGCACGTCGATGGTTCCTATCGCGTCCAGCGCCTCGACATCGAGCGGACCTGAGAACTCTCCGAAGTCGCAGACGGCGACCTCGTCCACCTCGGTCACGAACAGGGTTCCACCAGCGGTCACCACCCCTCTCACCGAGACGCCACTCAGCTCATACTCCCCCTGCCGGGCGATCACCTGGGGCCCCTGGGTGGGGGTGAGGACGTTGTCTCCGCCGGCAGGACTCACCACGATCTCGGCAGTGCTGTTGGCCGGAACTCCACCTTTGCGGAAGGCGGGGTCCAACAGCACCTTGGTGTCGCGGCCTTTGAGCAGGAGGGCACTGTCGCCCAGCCAGGTGATCTCCAACTGCTACCTCACGATCAGTGTGCTGCCGAGTTCGCCCTGTCCATCGCGATCAGGGCGAGGGAAGCGTAAGCGAAAGCTGGTGGTTGGCCCCATCTCGGAAGACCACGATCGGAACCTGCGACTCGGCTCCGAGGGAGTCCAGGTAGTCAGAAAGACTTGGATACGTTGTCACAACGGCGCCTGAGGCCGGTGTGCCACCTACGGTGATCACATCGTCCCCCGCCTGGATTCCCGCCTGAGCGGCGGCGGAGCCGGGGTCCACCGAGATCACCTGGGCACCGGCGGGAATCCCCAAAGAGGCCGCCGACGCCTGGTTCAACCAGCGGCAGACCAGCCCGATCGGATGCGGGCCGGATCCGGTTGCAATGAGGGATGAGACCAACTGGTCGGCTGCCGAGCCGTCCAGAGCGAAGCCCGACGCGGCGGCGCTGGTGCCCTGGTCTACCGGCTGCATCCGGTCCCCGGTCAGAATGCCGATCACCGCGCCCGCCGAGTCCACCAAAGGCCCGCCGGAGCTGCCCACTGGTTGGGGGGTGTCCGTCCGCAACACCCCGTCGATCACTGTCTCCCCGCTGGCCGTGGCCAGGTCCGGGACGGTGACGGTCAACCCGACTGTGCTCACCGTACCCACGTCGACGCTGGGGCTGCCGCCGATCGGCACGGAGATGGCGATAGCGACATCTCCATCTGCAGGTGGGGAGGAGGCGAAGGTGAGAGGGGCTGGCAGCGAGCTGCTGCTGACCTGCAACACCACCACCCCGGTATCGGGGTCGGCGGCCGCAATGGTGGCCGGAAGGAGCTGTCCGGTGGTCAGCGCCACCTCGACTCCTGAGGCGCCCGCCACCGCCCCTTCACTGGTCAGGATCAATCCGGTGGAGGTGGCGATGAACCCACTGGAGACGTTTGCACTGGTAACCGGGGACCCGGCGGCCGGCTCGCGGATCACCTCCACCAGAGATGGGCTCAGCTGGGTCACCAAGGCGGGCAGGGTGGCGGTGCTGTTTCCCCCGGGAGTGGTGACGTTGCGAATTTCGACCTGGCCGGGCGAGCTGTTCTCGAAGTGCTTGACCAGGAAGTAGGCGGCTCCTCCCCCCACCACCACCCCCACGATCGCCGCCACCACTGCCACCGCACCCAACCGAAGCGCTGGCGAAGCGTTGGGAGCAACCGGTCCGACCTGCGAAGGCGGCGCAGTCGCGGTGGGCGTGCTCACGAGGGCGGGTACCAGGTCAGCACCAGCTGCTCGGTGGGCCCGAACCCGGCCCCCTCATAGGCGCTGACTGCGGCCGGGTTGGACTGTCTGGTCCAGACGCAGGCGAAGGTGACCCGGTGCCTGGCGAAGAGCGCCACCGCCTCCTCCACCAGCCTGGAGGCGATGCCCTGCCCGCGGGCGTCCGGGGCCACGTAGAGCTCGGCCACCTCGCCCTCCAGCCCAGTGCCGGGATCGAAAAGCAGACACCAGCAGAACCCCACGATCCGGTCCTGCTCCTTGGCGGCAAAGATGTGGTTCTCGCCAACGAACTTGGCGCTGGTGGCCGGCAGCCAACGCTCCAGCTGTTCTGGTGTGAGCTGCGCCTTGGGGCTCTGCTCCTGCTCGCCATGGAGCAGGTCGACCAACAGCGGCCTGATCGCGCCCAGCTCCGACTCCGCGAGCGGCTCGATCACCACCTCGCCATCGTACGGATCTCTGAGGGTCAGCTCTCCGCTCGCTCGACTTCGTCGTAGTAGTCGGGCAGGGGCTCCACTCGGGCGACGCCCGTGCGCACCGCCGCCTTGGCGACGGCCCGGGCCACGCTCAGATGGACGCGAGGATCCAGCGAGTCGGGGACGACCTCGTCCTCCTGGGCCAGGCGGGCGATCGCTCCGGCGGCAGCCAGGTACATCTCCGTGTTGAACCGGCTGGCCTTGGTGTCCAGGGCGCCTCGATAGAGGCCGGGAAACCCCAGCAGATTGTTGACCACGCTGCCGTCCACCGCCAGGATCGCCCCGGCATCCATCGCCCGCTCCGGCTCGATCTCAGGGAGCGGATTGGAGAGGGCGAAGATGATCTGGCCGGAGCGGACCTGCTCCGGCCGGATCAGTCCCGGCTGGGCGGTGGTGGCGATCACCACGTCCGACCTCGACAGCAGCTCGTCCATCTCGACGGCCTCGCCGCCGGCCACTTTGAGCCGCTCCACCGAGTCCGGAGTGCGCCCGGTACCCAGGACCGGCCGGTTCTGGTAGCGCATGAGCAGCTGGGCGATCGCCGAGCCCGCGGCGCCCAGGCCGATGACTCCGGCGGTGAGGGTGCCCAGGTCCAGCCCGGTCAGCGTCGCCGCCCGCAACAGCGCCGCCAGGACCACCGTGGCTGTGCCGTGCTGGTCGTCGTGCATGACCGGAATGTCCAGCCTGGCTTGGAGCGCCGGGGCGATCTCAAAACAGTGGGGAGCAGCGATGTCCTCCAGCTGGATGGCGCCGTAGGTCTGACCGATCCGGGCGATCGCATCCACGATCTGCTGGGGCGGCCCGGGGGTCACCAGCAGGGGGTAGGCGTCGATTCCCACCATCTGGGCCATGAGTGCGCACTTGCCCTCGATCACCGGCATGCCGGCCACCGGGCCAATGTTGCCGAGCCCCAGGATGGCGGTTCCGTCGGTCACCACCGCCACCGAGTTGTTGATGCCGGTGTACCTGTCGGCCACTCCCGGGTCACTCGCGATCAGCCGGCAGACCTCCGCCACCCCCGGGGTATAGACCCGCCTCAGGTCGGCCACCGATTGGACGGGGTATCTGGGGACCACTCTCAGCTTGCCGCCCAGATGCACCCGGAGCACTTCGTCGCGGACGTCCATCAAGGCGGTGTGGGAGAGGGTGCGGATTTGGTCCAGCACCACCTCCAGCATGTGCAGGTCGGTGGTGCTCACGTCGATGTCGCGCACCACGTGGCGGGAACCACGCTGGACCGTCCGGATGTCTCCGAGGTTGCCGCCAGCCGACCCGATCGCGGTCGCCACCTCGCCCAAGACCCCGGGGAGGTTCTCGTTCCGCAGCCGAAGTGTGCGCACGATCCGGTAGGTGGACGCTGCACCGGGGGCCTGGCTCTCTTCGGTGGGAAAGGCCCGCGGCCCAGACATTCCCGGGGGAAGCACGCTCACGCCAAATCCCAGTTCGGAAGAGTCGATGCTCGCAGCGCTTGCTGGTTCAACCGGTTGAACTTACCGCGTGGGTGACGATCGGCGCTCTGCGACTGACCGGGGGGCAAGCCTGCCCCCCGGTCCTTTCGCTACTTCTCGATTGGGGCCTTCACCAGGCTGCCCCACTCCGTCCACGAGCCGTCGTAGTTGCGGACGTTGGGGTAGCCGAGCAGCTCCTGCAGCACGAACCAGGTGTGCGCCGAGCGCTCTCCGATTCGGCAGTAGGCGACTACCTCCTGATCCGGGGTGATGCCCTCTCCCTGATACAGCTGGCTCAGCTGGTCCGCGGACAAGAAGGTCTCCTGCTCCGGGTCGACCGCCTTGCTCCAGGGGATGTTGCGGGCACCTGGGATGTGGCCGCCCCGCTGGGCGCCCTCCCCGGGCAGATGGGCCGGCGCCAGCGCCTCGCCCCGGTACTCCTCGGGAGACCGGACATCGACCAGCCCTTTACCGGACTTGCCGACGATGTCGTGGGCGACCTGGTCGCGGTACGCTCGAATGGCGTCGTTGCCCTTGGGTACTGGGTATCCGCTGCTGGGTGTGAAGGTGGGAGCGTCGGTGACCAGCGGCCTGCCTTCTAGCTCCCACTTCTTGCGGCCCCCGTTGACCAGCTGGACCGCTTCGTGACCGTAGTACTTGAAGTACCAGTAGGCGTAAGCGGCGAACCAGTTCTTGTTGCCGCCGTACAGGATGACCCGGGTCGTGGGAGAGATTCCGTACCGGTCCAGGAGTGCGGCGAATGCCTCCGGTCCGACGAAGTCGCGCTCCAACTGCGACTGTAGGTCGTTGCGCCAGTGGACTCCGATCGATCCCGGGATGTGCCCCCTACCGTAGGCTTCGGTGTCCTCGTCGACATCCAGGATCCGGATGTCCGAGTCCTGTAGGTGTTCGGCCAACCACTCGGTGGTGACCAGTGACTGGGGTTTGGAATATTCGCTCACGTTGCTCTCCCTTGAAGGTATGTCGTCGGAAGTTCAATCAGAAATCGCCGTTCTTGCTGCCGTTGAGGTGACACCGCCACTGGCGAAGGCGCGGTGTCAGCGGTCGCCCGCAGCCGACAGCTTCGGCTACGGCTAGTGCGCTAGGCCAGCGGGCGGGCGCCTACATCGCTGAGCTGCCAGGGCCTGGCGATCGACCAATTGCCCACTAATCTTCCCCACGACTCAAATGCTAGCAAATCAGTTCACTAACCCAGCGCGGTAGCTACGTCGTGGTTGTCGTCAGCCTGATCCAGCTGGCCCACCTGGATGGCGGCGACTTTGCCTTGGCTGTTGACGAATACCGCGACCGGAAGCCCCGGCACCCCGTACTTCCGGGCCACCTGGCCGTTGTGATCCAGCAGAGTGGGCAGGTCGATCCCCAGCCCCTTTAGGAACTTGACCGCGGTCGAGCTCTGCTCCTCGAAGTCGACCAGCAGCACGCGCAGACCCTGGGACTTGTACTGAGTTGCGGTCTGGGCCACCAATTTCATGTCCGCACGACAATTGGTGCACCAGGTGGCCCAGAAATCGATCAGCACCGGATGGCCCACATCCTGGCTGAGGGCCAGATTGCCGCCGGCGGTGCTCGGCAGGGAGAAGTCGGGCGCCTCGTCCCCGACCGTCACCCCGGCCTTCGGCAGGTTGGTGTAAGTGCCTGTCTGCTCCAAAAGGGGAGTCACGTCAGCCAGTAGCGACTCCGATGTCCATGAGCCGCCCGCCTTCTGCTCCTGGTGGCCCTGCGCGTCCAGGTACTTGTAGATGGTGGCGGGGATCGAGCTGGCGTTGAGGGTGGGCTGATCCTCCTGCTCGGAGACCACGTACCCGTCCTGATTTACGACGTCGACCACAGAGGCATGCACGATGTTGTAGGCCTCCGCCTGGCCGGTGAACATGTCGATCAGCGCCGGTCCGTCCCAGGGAGCGTTCTGGATCGGGGGAACCTTCAGCTGCGACCAGAACTGGTCCAGGTTGGTCGTGCTGCCGGTGAGCAGCGGCCAAGGCAGCGAGAAGTACTTCTGGTACTTGGTGAGAATCGCCGGGGTGTCGTCCTGGGGGTCCTGGGTCACCTCCACGATCTGCACCTGGTTCTGAAGATGCTGTTGCTCAAGCAGTCGCTGCAGCTGCAGCAGGGCCGCCGCGACCAGCGGACAGGTCTCTTGGCACTCCGTCAGGAAGGAGGCCACGATGAGGACCTTCCCCTGGTACTGCTTCAGCGAGACTTTCTGCCCGGACTGGTTCACCAATGGCAGCGTGGGCAGGCTCATCACCTCCCCCTGGGCCACCTCCAGCCCGAAATTGACCTGATCGTTGCCTCCGTAGGCGGCCGCGTCACTGACCGTTGAGGCGGAGGGGTCGGCACCGGAGGGACTCACCCGGAAGGTGAATAGGAGTGGGGTGAGCCCAGTCTTGGCCACCGTCAGCACGACCCGCTGAGTGTCGTGGAGCTGGCGTCCGGAAGTGGAGGTAAACACCAGCTCGGCGGCACGGTACTTCACTGCCGGCACTGACTCCAAAAAGAGACTGTCCGTATTGGGGGCCGCCAGGTTGCCCGGGAGATTCAACGCTGTCGACCGCACCGTGATGGTGACCCAGCTGCTGCCGCTCGTCGCCGGTAGCAGCCGCAGTCCGACGGCCCGCCCCTGAAGCGCGTCGGTGTGGGATTGGGGCACCGGGGTGTCGACCGTCAGTAGCACCAGCAGCTTTCCATCGGGACTCGCGCTGTGCCGCAGCAGCAAACCTAAGGAGACTCCGAGGCCGACCACCAGAATGGCCACCCCCAGCACGGCCAGATACCGCAGCCGGAGCACCCTGCTCACCTCGGCGGAGGAAGCTCGCCTTGGGATTGAAGGCTGCCGGTCACCGCTCCTTCCATTCGGGCCGCTTGCGGAAGAGCCCACCCTGGCCGAGGTGGTACCAGCGCTCCTCCTGGTACGCGGGAAGCAGCTGCACCTGGTCGGGGGAGACGCTGGTGTGCACCCCGCCGAGGGTGATCTTGTCGATCTGAGCTGCCGCTATCTCGGCCACCAAGCCGCCCTCGTGGATCTTTACCGCCAGGCCGTGGAATATGTCCGATGCCTCGTCGCCAAGCAGCGACTCGGTGGTGCCGAAATCGCTACCCGAAGTATCGAAAACCGGGGAATGGTAGGGGGTCGCGATCCAGGCGACCTGCTGGTCTGGATCCACCCCGGTCGCTGAGTCGTCAGACGGATCTGGCATTTGCTGAACTCCTTCCCTTGCGGTGCCCGCCCCCGGTGCACATGGTAGGGCGAAGCAGAAGTCTTCTTTCCTCAGCCGACCTCCGGCAGTCCATAGGCAGTCCACGATCTGACCTTGATCAGGTAGCTAATTCGGCCCTCGGGATCGCGGTAGTCGTGCCCGGTATACCGCCGGCTGAGGCGGTGGATATCCTCCGACGCGTCCGGGCCGTCCCGCCGTGACTCAACTACCCCCCGCACTTGGACAGAGCGGTAGGGGTCCCCGCTGTCGAAAACCGCCAGGGCCACCCTGGGGTCACGGGTGAGGTTGCGCACCTTGGAGCGGCCGACCTTGGTGTTGATCAACACCAGATCGCCCTCCAGGAGAAACCACACCACAGTTGCCTGCGGCGATCCGTCGGTCCCCAGAGTGGCCACGGTCGCCAGGTTGGGCGCAGTGAGAAAATCCCGCACCGCCGCCGGCAGGAGACCCTCAGGCACAGCCGGTCGCTGTGAGCTGCCCGAGGATCAGCTTGACGGTGCCCTTGGAGCCATCGGCATGGGTGACCGAAAGCGTGATCGTCTTGCCGGGGCTGATGTTGGCCAGCGCATCGGTCAGGTCCTGGACGGCGAGCGTCGGCTGTCCATTGACTCCGGTGATCACGTCCTGGGCTTTGAGCCCTGACTGGCTAACCGCGGACCTGGTGATCGAGGTGACCAGGACGCCGTCATCCTGGCCGTTGGACCCGGTGACCTGCTCGACTTCGACCCCGACACAGGAGCGCCCCGAGCTCTGCACCTGGCCGTACTTGACGATCTGACCGGCGATGTCGGCCACCGTGGTGCTGGGAATGGCGAATCCAATCCCTGAGGCCTCCGAGCCACCCAGCTCCTCGTCGACGGCGGCCAGAGTGGGGATTCCCACCACCTGGCCCTCCAGATCCACCAGGGCCCCTCCACTGTTGCCGGGATTGATCGGCGCCGAGGTCTGGATCACGTCGGGGAGGGTCACGCCGTTCGGCTCGCTCACGGTCCGCCCGACCGCGCTGATGATGCCGTCGGTGGCGCTGCTCTGGAACCCCAACGGATTGCCGATGGCGAGCACGATGTCGCCCACTTGCAGCTGGGACGAATCGGCGAACGTCGCTGGCTGTAGGCCGGTGGCATTGACATGGATCACCGCCAAGTCGTCAGGTGAGAAGTTGTTGACCAACGTCCCGGGGTATTCCTTGCCGTTGGCGAGGGTGACCTCAAACTTCTTGAAGCCGTCGGCCACGTGATTGTTGGTGACGATGTCGCCTTCAGTGTTGAAGATGATCCCCGAGCCGAGGTCGGCACTGGTGGAAATCTGCACCACCGATGGACTCACCTCTTTGTAGAGGTCTACGTAGGCCTGCTGCAGCACCAGCAGAGACTGCGAGAGGTCCGTGGGCGAGATCTTGATGGCAGGGATCTTGGCCACCTTGGGCGGAGCCCCCGAAGTTCCGGCCGCCGCGCAGCTAGCCAGGAGCACGCCGAGCGCCAGGAAGGCGGGCACAGCGCCCCAGGTCAGCCGTCTCATGCGCACCTCACTGTGAATCCCCGCCCCCGAGTCGGGCAACATTGCACTTGCGCTCCGCGGCGCGGATGGGCAAGTCGACTCCACCGCGGAGATAAGGTAGCGCAGCCGTGTCACTCGCGGCGGACATGATTTTGGGAGGGCGTGGAGATGGCGGCGGGCCTGGTGCGGGCTGAGTTCGCAAACGGGGTTGCCCGGCTTCAGCTGGACTCTCCAAGAAACCGGAACGCCCTCTCGGCTGCGATGCTGTCCGATCTGACCCGCGAGATCATGAGGGCCCAGGCGAACCCGGAGATCCGAGTAGTGGTCCTGGGACACCAGGGACCGGCCTTCAGCTCGGGGGCGGACCTCCACGAGCAGACGGCAGGCTTCGCCGAGGGGCGGCCCTCTCCCGGGGTGGGGGCGCTGGCGCCCCTCTTCGAGTTGATCCTGGAGTGCCCCAAACCGGTCGTGTGCGCGGTGGGTGGCGCCGCCCGGGCCGGCGGCCTGGGATTGGTCGCCGCCTGTGACATAGCCATCGCAGCTGAGTCGGCTAGCTTCGCCACCGGCGAGGTTCGGTTGGGGGTGGCCCCGGCGGTGCTCTCAGTCGTGGTACTGCCGAAAGTCGGCCGCAGCGCGGCGGCCCGGCTGTTCTTGACCGGAGCAACCATCGGGGCCGAAGAGGCATTGACGATCGGACTGGTCTCCGAGGTGGTTCCCGATGCGGAGCTGGACCAGGCCGTGGAGCTGGTGGTGGGCGAGCTCCTGATGGCCCACCCCAAAGCGCTGGCCGCCACCAAGCGGATACTCAGTGAAGTGCCAACGCTCTCCCGGGAAGATGCTTTTGCCGCAATGGTCGAACTCTCGGCGAAGCTCTTCTCCAGCCCGGAGGCTCACGAGGGGATGACCGCCTTTCTGGAGCGGCGTCCTACCAGTTGGACGCCTCCGCCGGACGCCGACTAGCGGCTCCCCGTCAGCTGGGGCGGCCCCCGTTCACGTAGACCACCTGCCCACTGACATAGGCGGCGTCCTCGGAACAGAGGAAGGCGATGACCGCGGCGATGTCCTCCGGTTGTCCCAATCGGCCCAACGGGATGCGGCTGGCCGCCTCGTTCCAGAAGTCCTCGAGCGATACATGTAGTCGCTCAGCCACCGCCCTGGTCATGGCGGTGTCCACGAAACCCGGCGCCACCGAGTTGACGTTGATCTGGAATGGCCCGAGCTCCAGCGCCAGCGTCCGGGTCAGGCCCTGCAGCCCCGCCTTGGCGGTCGCGTAGTTGGCCTGGCCCCGGTTGCCAAGCGCCGAGGTGGAGGAGAGGAAGACCATCTTTCCGTGCTTTCGGGCGACCATGTCGCGGGCGACCGCCCGGGCACAAAGGAAGGCGCCCCTGGTGTGAACCTGCAGCACCTGGTCCCACTCGTCGACGGTCATCTTGTGGAGCAGGTTGTCGCGCGTGACGCCGGCGTTGCTGACCAGGATGTCGATCTGGCCGAAGCGGTCAAGGCCAGCGGCGACCAGGGCCTCGACGCTGGCCTCCTCTTGGACGTCGCACCTGACACCGAGCGCCTCGCCCCCGCCAGCGTTGACCCTCTGCGCTGCCGCCTCGGCGGCCTCCCGGTTGAGGTCTGCGACCACCACCTTGGCGCCTTCGTCGGCGAAGCGGCCGACGGTTGCCTCGCCGATCCCCTGGCCGCCGCCGGTGACCAGGGCCACCTGATCGTGGAACCGCTTCACCAATAGATCCTCCTGCTGCGAGCCTCTTTCAGCGCCAGCTCCGGAATGTCGATCGGTCGGCTACTTACACTAATCCGGCCCACTTCGTGGCGCGGCCGGCGTGAGCCGCCTCGGTACCGGAGGGGCCGAGCCACCTGGGAGACGCCTTAGCTTGCCAAGCGAAGCCTCGACAGAACCCGCCGCGCTGGCGGAGGTTCGTCGTGGCGCGATTGTCGAGGGTCTGATCCGGGGCCACATCGTCGTGGTGGGCGCCACCGGTCGACCGGTGCGATCGCTCGGGGATCCCAATTCAGTCAGCACCCTCCGAAGCGCTTCCAAACCCTTTCAGGCGGCCAGCTTCGTCGAGACTGGCACCGCTGCGGACCTGGGGCTGGGCGATGACAGCGTCGCCATCGCCTGTGCCTCGCATCTAGGCGAACCCGGGCATGTGGAAGCGGCCCGTCGGATTCTGGAGGCGGCTGGGGTTGAGGAGGAAGCTCTGCTGTGCGGATCCCATCTGCCGGGAGATCCCCAGGCCGCCGCCGAATTGCTCCGGAGAGGTGAGAACCCGTCCCCCATCTACAACAACTGCTCGGGCAAGCACTCGGCGATGCTCGCGACCTGCGTCCACCAAGGCTGGTCCACCGATAGCTACCTGGAGCGGAAGCACCCCCTGCAGGTAGAGATCGCCGTGCGGCTGGCGGCACACGCCGGTTTGCCCGTCGACGAGATGCCATTCGGGGTCGACGGCTGCGGCCTGCCCACCTTCGGGCTCTCGCTGCGCGACTTTGCCACCGCCCTGGCGCGGGCGTCAGGCTCTGACGGAGCCTTTCGAAGCTGCCAGTCGGCCATGGCACGCCACCCCTGGCTGATTCGAGGCACCAACTCGTTTGACTCAGCGCTGTTGGGTGTTGCCGGTGAGCGGTTCACGGCCAAGGGAGGTGCGGCGGCGATCTTCGGTGCCGTCGCGAGGAATGGGAGCTGGGCGCTGGTAATCAAGCTGGAATCAGGTGCAGCGACGGGACTGCCCCAAATCGCGGCCCGGGCTCTCCAGCAAATCGAGCAGCTCCCATACCCACTTCCCCCGAGTCTCTCCGAACTGGTCGATACCCCGGTCACCAACTGGGTGGGCACTCCGGTTGGCGAGATCCGGACCGTGTTCCAGTTGTGAGTCGCCTCCTAGGGTCAATGACTTGGCCCGAAAGTCGTCACGCTAGCGCGACCCGTTCGAGATCGGGGGCGCTTCGGGCCTCTGCTACTCTCTCCAGGTCTTGAGCGCGTCTATGGAAAGTCGCCGCCCGTCGGTGCACGAGGCCCAGGAGATCCTGCGCCGCCACTGGAAGCGCTTCCCCACCTTCCTCAGCGTCGGGGTGGTCGGTCTGATCGTCACTTTCGTAGGGACAGTGCTCCTTTACCACCATGCTCATCTGGTGCTGTGGCTGGCGTCGGGGATCTCCATCCAGCTGGCCATCCTGGTGACCTACACCCTCAACTCGCGGGTCACGTGGCGGGATCGCCGAGGAGGCCCGCGCCGCCGACGTTTTCTGACCTTCGAAGCGGTCAGCTTGGTGGGGCTCGGCATCAACGAGGCGGTGCTGCTGACCTGTGTCTCCCGGTTCCATCTTTACTACCTGGTCGCGCTGGTATTCGGGAGCGCGGTCGCAGCGGTCTGGAATTATCTGGCCAACCACAAGTTGACTTTCGCCGGCGCAGCACTCCACAGCTGAGCCGAAGCGGGGGCCGCCCCTAGCCGCCAGTCACCCGTGCGGTCACGTGCGGCAACTCCCAGGTGTGGCCCAGCAGCGCCATCCCTACCTCCTTGTGGTCGACGCTGTGGACCCGGAACGGACGAATCCTCTCCAGCCGCTTGTAGTGGTGGCCCGAGGAGATCTCGGTGATGTCTACGGTCACGCGGTAGACGCCTTCTAGGAATGGCACCCCCACCAGCTGCAGACTAACCACACCGCGCCGCGGAAGGTCCCGCTCGCCAGTTTCGAGGTCATCGGTCGGGACCGTGATTATCGGGGTGCCATCGGCCCTAAGGAAGGTGACGCTGAAACGGGCGCCTCGGAGAGGCTTCGGCGCTTCGTACCCGATTGACACGACCATGGAGTCGCCCGTGTTGAAGACAGAGCTCGCGCCCTCGGGTCCGGAGAAGTCGACACCGGTGATCCTCACCCCCATCCGTCCGGGGGTGGTGTCCACCTCAGCCGTCTCGGTCGCCTCCAGCTCTTTCTCCTCCCTTCGGTTGACCTCCGCGAGATAGGCACTGATCACCGACTCCACTCCGCCAACCATGCGCGCTACGCCATGGTCCATCCACAGACAGCGGTCACAGACAGCGCGGACCGCCTCCATGCCGTGTGATACGAAGACCAGGGTCCGACCCTCGGCGCGTAGGGAGTTAATTCGCTCCATGCACCGCCGCTGGAACGCTTCGTCTCCCACTGCCAAAACCTCGTCGACCACGAGGATGTCGGGATCCAAGTGCACGGCGATAGCAAACCCCAGCCGGGTGTACATGCCCGAGCTGTACGTTTTCACCGGATTATCGATGAATTGCTCCAGTTCGGCAAACGCCACTATGGTCTCCATGATGGACTTGATGTACCGCCGCGGCAGTCCCAGAATCGCCCCGTTTAGGAACACGTTCTCGCGTCCCGTGAAGTCCGGGTGAAACCCCGCGCCCACCTCCAGCAAAGACGCCAAGCGCCCCTTGACCTCAATGGAACCTTTGTCCTGAACTAGGATCCCCGCTACGCATTTCAGCAGCGTGGACTTGCCAGATCCGTTCTCGCCGATGATGCCGAGCGAGTCGCCTTCCGGGATGGCGACGCTCACATCACGTACCGCCCAGAACTCCTCAAACCTGCCACGTCGGCGGGCGACGAGCGATTGTTTTAACGTTGCGTTTCGCTCGTGATAGATCCGGAACCGTTTGCTGACGCCCTGGATCTGGACAACCGGGTCGGCCATCAGACCTCCTCGGCAAATCGGCGGCGCAGGCGCCGGAACACCCGCAGTCCGACCCAAATCGACAGCAGTGAGAAAACCGCCGAGTAACCCAGCCCGTGCCAATGCTGCGGCCAGCGATCGAACACGAACACATCCTGAAACCCCAGAACCACCCAGGTCATCGGATTGGCGTAGATCGCGGCGTGAGCGGCCTCGCCCTCCAAACCATGACCTGAAAATTTGGATTGGACTAATGCCAAGGGGTAAATGACCGGCGTGATGTAGAACCAGATGAGCGTGCCAAGATTGACCAAGTACGACAGGTCGCGCAGGTAGACGTTGCCGGCCGCCAGCATGAGTCCCAGGCCCAGCGAAAGCGCAAACGTGATGCCTACGAGAAGCGGCGCTGCCAGGATGGGAAGGCCTACGCCCTTGTGTGACAAGAGCATGAACGGGATCAGCAGCAACAAGCTGATGGCGAAGTTGACCAACGCGGCGATGACCGAGGAAACGCTAAGCAACATCCACGGAAACGCCACCTTGCGTACCAGTTGAGCGTTGGCGACGATGCTTCCGGTGGCCATGGTTAGCGCCTGAGAAAAGAAAGTCCAAGCCAAGAGCCCGGAGAGGATGAACACGGTCGCAGAGCCGCCCGGATAGTGGACCTTCAGAAACTTGCCGAACACCAGCGAATACACCAGCATGAAGATCAAGGGGTTCAGGAGCGTCCACGCCACCCCTAGCACCGATCCCCGGTAGCGAGTTTTGATGTCGCGACGGACGAGCTCCGAAAGCAGCTCGACTCGGCTCGCGATCGGGCCAGCGTGGGGAGCACGCGGACGCTGCGGCAGACTCCTCTCGGGGAGCAGTTCGGTGCTGGCCACTTCGGGCGAGTCTATCAGGAGCCCGGAATCACTCCGGCGACTTCCAGATGGGCGCCCGCGACTTCAGCTCGTCAATGATGTAGCTACAGGCATCAAGAGCCTGACGACGGTGGGCCGCCCCGACCACCACGGCCACTGAGGTGACTCCGGAGGCCACCGGCCCGGTGCGGTGCTGGACCCTGGCCTCGGTGGCGCCAAACCGCCGGCAGGCCTCCAGGGCGATCTCCGCCAGAACTGGCTCCGCCATCTCGGGGTAGGCCTCGTAGAGAAGCTGAGGGACCGCCTGCCCCTCGTTGGGGTCGCGTACCAGTCCGGCGAAGGTGGCAATCGCCCCGATGCCGCGGCGCTGGACGGCGTTGCTCATCGCCTCTAGAACAATCGGCTCGGGGCCCACTCGGATCGCTGCCGTCGGCTCGGGGCTTGTAGCTCCGCCCGAGACGGGAGGCAGAAACGCCAGCTCATCGCCTGCGGAAACTGCGGCGTCCCAGCCGACGTACTGCAGATTGCGTGCCGGCCGCACCGAGTCCCGCCACGTGCCTAGTCCGGGGAACAATTGGCACAGTTGGGTCCAGCAATCCTCAACCGAAATTGTGCCCGTCAATTCCAGCTCCACGTCCGGAGTAGCTGCCAGCTCCCGCAGGGAGGCGAAGAGACGGACGCGCACCGTGGGAGTCGCCACTCGGCGAGCCTAGCAACACGCCCGTGCTAGCGACGGAAGATGTCGTGCTCTGGATCTCGCAGCAGCGGAGCCGATCCCTCGTCCGGACCGACCCAGGTGAGCCCCCGCACCACCGCCATCGGCAGCCCGTCGACCTTCCCCATCATGAGCTCACCGAGCGAGGCGATTTCGTCGGCGGAGCCGATGGTAGATGCGTGAAGTTCGTATCCCTGGGGATCCTTGAGGCCCCGATAATCGCTGAGCGCTGGCATCCCGGCCACCCCGATGGCCACGTTGACCGACCCCTCCCGAAATGGGCGACCGAAGGTGTCCGAGACAATCACCGCCAGCGGTCCCCCTCCTGCCAGCGGCAGCCACTGTTCCCGGAGGAGGGTCGCGGATCTGTCCGGGTCAAGGGGAAGGCATGTGATCGTCTCACCGCCCCCGACGTTGCTGCGGTCCACTCCCGCGTTGGCGCACACGAGGCCATGGGGAGTCTCCGTGATCAGCACCCCGGACTCGGCCCGGATGACCCGCCGGCTCTCGCGCAGTACGGCCTCGACCATCTGCGGTTCCTGACCGAGCTCCTCGGCCAGGGCCACTGCCTCCGGTCGGGGCTCAAACTCGGACAGGGGGTACACCCGACCCTCCGCCTTGGAGACAATCTTGTGGGTAACCACCACTACATCCCACGGTTGCAGCCCCCCGGAGCTCACTAACGAATCGACTGCCAACCGCCCCAAGTCCTGACCCCGGGTGACTTCGGGGATCCCGGCTACCGCCCAAGAGGTAATGGGGCCGGCCCGGACCACCGGGCGCTCAGCCTCCAGTTCAGGCCCCAAGTGGGGACTCCAGGGAAGATGTGCGGCGGTCCAGGGAGGCGATCTCCTTCGCCCAGGCCACGACCGGGTGAGCCCCCTCGCCGAGCCGGGCGGTCGGCGGCGCCAGGTCCTCTGGGCGATCCACGTCCCAGGCGAGCCGGGGGACCTCGAGAACGGAGACGTGGAGTCCTAGCCCTTCCCCCATCTCGCGATGTCGCCGCATGGAGTCCGAGCCGAACGAGAACGGGTTGGAGGCGGCGGGGTTCACCAGCAACCCATTGGTGCCGGACCCAGCCCGGTCTGGGATCACGACCAGCGAGGTGGGAGGTAGCTGGGCCGCGACCTCCCAGAGCCTTCGAAGATCAGAGGCTTCGACTCGCGGCAAGTCGGCCGCCACCGTGGCCAGGGTGGTGGCGCCTCTCTCCACGCACCAAAGTTGACCGGTTCTCACCGCCTCGCTCTGACCTGCCCCTTCGTCGGGCAGAGTAGCCAACCCGAGCCGGGCGCAGAGTTCTGTGATCTCGAGATCGTCTCCCACTACGACCACCCGGGACGGCGCCCAGCCTTCGGCGGCACACCGGACCACCCGCGAGGCGAGCGCCCGACTGACCAGCTGGCGCACTTCGTCCGGGAGCTCGGAGACGAGCCTTTGTTTGGATCCAAGCGAGCGCTTGACCGGGATCACCAGGTAGGCACCGGTGCCGTCGGAGTCCGGCGCAAGCCCGTCGCTCAACCGGTCGGAGCCGAGACGGCGGGGATGAGCGCTACGGATTCCAAAACGGCGGTCGCCAGTCCTTCGCGAGCCGCCTGGTCGACCATCAGGGTATCGGTGAAGTGAGCTCGGATCCCGAGTGCGGTGACCCCGGCCTCGAGATCGGCGTCCTGCTGGTCCAACACGAGGTCCGAGATCAGGTCCGCGTAGAGTTCGGCCACTCCCGCTGCGCTGGGAGCGACCCCCAGGCACTCCAGCATGGGAACGGCCGGCCCCTTCACCGCCCGGCCCGCCACGATCGGGCTCACGGCGATCATCTGTGCGGCCCCCATCAGCTCGGCCCGGAGCCCAGGCACCGCCAAGATCGGCCCGATCGAGATGACCGGATTGCTGGGAGCGATCACCACCAGGTCGGCTTCGCGAATCGCCTCTCTAACCCCGGGTGCCGGCTGGGCACGCTCGATTCCGCGATATTCGATCTTGCGGATCTCCGGCTGGCAGGCGTCTCGGACCAGGTACTCCTGGATGTGCAGGTCCCGACCGTCCGCAGTGTGAACTCGGGTCACGACCGACTGGTCACTCATGGGTAACAGAGTGAAGCCCAGCTGAAGCCGCTCGGCCAGCCGGCGTGTGACCTCCGACAGCGGTCTCCCCCGCCTGAGCTGCTCCGTGCGCCAGACGTGGGTCGCCAGGTCCCGATCACCGAGCTGGAACCAGGTGTCGTCACCGAGGCGCCTGAACTGCTCGGCAGCACCCCAGGTCTCGCCCCGAAGCCCCCATCCTCTCTCCCAGTCTCCGAGCCCCGCGAGCGAGTAGCTGACGGTGTCGAGATCCGGACTGATATGCAGCCCGTGCACTGTGAAATCGTCGCCGGTGTTACCGATCACGGTCAGCTGCGCCTCCGGGGCCACAGCCACCAGGCCGGCCAGGAACCGGGCCGCACCGACCCCCCCGGCCAGCACGACCAGGCGCAGTTGGGATCGGTCGGACGAGAGTTCGCGAACCGATCCCCGGCGCCCCTCTCCCCGGGGGCTCATCCCTAGCTCTCGACCCCGGCGGCCCGAGGTCGGCAGTAGTTCCGGAGCATCTACTAGCTCAGGCGACCGCGAGTGCTCGGAACGTGAGCCCCGCGAAGAGCAGCGACCCCAGCCCCAAGTAGAGCGCCTCGTGGCGGCCGCCACTGCGGGCACTGAGCCCCCAAGCGACGGGCAGCACCACCGCGCTCAGGACCCCGTACATCACGTGTAGCAGCAGATTGCTGGGCCGGCGGCCCTCGGCCAGCAGCAGTAGGCCCAGCAGATCCTGGATCAGCACCAGCGCCCAGCACAGGATCAGGAAGGCCCGCACTCCGCCAGAGGGTTGGCCCTGGCGGCGCAGGTCAACGAAACACCACAGGGCACCGACCAGTCCCAACAGAATCAGGACCAGCGCGAACTTCTGGTGGAGGCTGAAGATCACCCCGGGCGCACCCGGTTGGGGATCAGCTCAGCCGGCGCTGCAGGACTTGGCGGCTCCCGCCTCGTCCCCGGCGTCGAAGGACGATCCGCATGAGCAGGTCTTGACAGCGTTGGGGTTGTGGACCGTGAAGCCTCCGCCCATGAGGCTGTCGACATAGTCGATCTCCGCCCCTTCTAGGTAGGTGGCGCTGTACGGATCCACGAACACCTTCACGCCGCTGTGTTCGACAACCTCATCGTCCGCGGCGGGCTGGTCGTCGAAGCCCATGCCGTAGCTGAATCCCGAGCAGCCACCAGGGCTCACGTAGACGCGAAGTCCCATGGTGGGGTGCTCCTGCTCGTCCAGCAGGTTCTTCAGTTGCGAGAGAGCTTGCTCAGAGACCGTGATCATTTTCGGTATATCCCTTTTTCAGGAACGGTAGGTAGTCCGCCTCATTCATCCTAGCTGATCTGGGCAGGCATTGGTCGCGGCTGTCTGAGATCGCGCTCCCTCCGCACTAGATCACCAAACCGAGTTCGAGCGGAGATCGATCCCGCTCCTCTCGGGTAGGAACCGGGGAGTCAGCCTACAGCCCGTTCGCGCAGGGCCCGCCCGAGTCGTCCGTGACCAGCCACCCGGCTGTCGGTAGGCTTGGGGCTCGAGGAGTCTGGCAAGGAGTATGAGATCACAGAGGAAGCGGCGGCACACGCCCAGTTGGATCGAAGCCTGGAGGGAAAGCCGCCGGTGCTGCGCGCCCTCACCACGGCCATCCAGGAGCTCATCCGATCGGAGCTCCGAGGAGTCGAGGAAAAGCTCAACCCGTGGCACATCTACAGCTTCAAAGGACGGGAGTTCTTCCGCTACCTGGCGGTCTCGAGCAGGCAGGTCAGTCTCGGATTCCTGAAGGGCACGTCGCTCAGCGATCCGGGTCGGCTATTGGAGAGGACGGGCAAGAACCTCCGCCACGTCAAGTTCCGGAAGGTGGAGGACACGCGGCGGCCCGGTCTGCGCGAGCTGGTCGCCGAGGCGGTCGAGCTGGACCGGAAGGGGGGCTAGACCTTGCGGTACTTCGGCGTCCAGCTGCCATCTTCGGCGCGCTGGAAGTCCTGGAACACGCCCGAGGACTCCTCCACCATGATCTCCCCGATCCGGCCGAAGATCAGACGCAGCTCCTCCTCGGCGCCGGGATCGGTGCGCATCTCCACCACGTGCCGCAGGGTGCGCAGGTTCATGGTCATGATCAAGTCGGTGCTGACCCCAATCGGAGCCAGCCGGCGCAGTGCCGAGGTGACCTCCTTCTTGACGTGAAAGGGGATGCCCTGCTCGTCGATGCGCAACGCCTTGGCCGCTCCCACCTGGAACTCTTCCAGCTTCTCGACCAGCTCAATGCACTGTTGGCGCAACGGTTCCAGAGCGGGCGGCACCCGGAAGCCGATGTCCACCAGCCTCACGTAGCGCAGGCTCTCCTGGCTGTAGGCGGCGCCAGCTCGGTGGCGCACGATCTCGTGGGTGGCGACCCGACTCACGTTGCGCAGCGCGAAGGTGTAGTTGGCGTGCTCCAGCACGCTCCCGTGGGCGCTGCTGAGGATGTTCTCTAGGTACGCGCGAGGATCCGTGCGGACCCGGCTGACATTGGGGTTGAGCCCCGGCTCCCAGCTCCGGTAGCAGGCTCGGCCAGCGAACTCGACCAGTAGCTCGCCCTGGTTGGGGTTCCCTGCTGTCTCCTCGAGCCGGCGGTCCAGCCACGACTGGCCGCCCACCTCCTCCAGGTAGGCGCCCATCGCCACCAGGTCGACCGCCGGTCGGGCGATCAGAAAGATGCTGGGAGTGGTCTCATGCATGGGCGAAAGCACCTATCCGCCCGATCGCCGAACTCGGACCGCACCGGCCATCCAAGCCCGGGGTCTGCGTCAGCCGAGCGCCTCCAGCATCTCTGCGACCTCAGTCCTGATGCAGGTGAAGCTGGGAACGTCCCGAGCGGTGTAGGAGGAGGCCTCGGTGTCGCGGAGTACCTGTACGCAGTCCAGGAAATCTGCCGCGCTGTCGGTCTCGAAGGCGACCACGAACTCCTGGTCGTCCAAGCCGAAGGAGTAGGTGGTGTTGATCTTGACGCTGGGAAACTGATGTCCGATCCGGATGTGCTCCTCCATCATCCGCTGGCGCTCGGCGGCGGGCAGCGCCCACCAGGCCCTGGTCTTGACGAAGGGATAGACGAAGAGAAAGCGCCGACTTCCCGGAGCCAGCACCAGCCGGTCCCGGCCGCTGCCGGTGTTCGGATGGTCGGCGTCGACGTAGATGGAGCGCTTGGTCATCGAGGTGTAGCTGTGCGAGCAGCCGAGATATCCCGCCAGTGAGGTTCGATTGAGGTCCGAGAAGAGCGCCTGCAACCGTTCCGGTTCGTCACTGACTGCCCAGATCATGAAATCGACATCGCCCCTGGTCCCGACCAGGGTGTAGGTGCGGACCAGAAGCTGGGAGGTGTGCTGCGAGATCGCCTGGGCCAATTCCACGCGGTGGCGCGCTCTCTCTGCCTGATCGAGGCGACGCCACTCCGGCATCACCTGGTAGAAGGCGAAGCGGACCAGTTGGCGGGGAGCCGGCCGGGTGGCGTCCCGGACACGCACCGGACCCACCTGCGGCCGGCTCCGCGACTTGGTGGCAGTGGTCTCAGTCATCGGGGTGGGCTCCCATCACGCGCTTAGCGCACCCCTTCGCTGGAGGCCGGAACGGTGTGTCCGCAATCGCCGCAGACGAAGACCCGGCCCCGCCGGACGACCTCGCGGCCACCGCTCAGCTTGACCGTCTGGTCAGCCCCGTCCACCAGCATCCACGCCGTGGTGCGTTGGCGGCAATGATCGCAGGTGTCGGGAGGTGGGTTGTAGAGCATGCTCAGTCGGCCGATTGAGCCAGGTACCTGAGCGCAGCCCGCGTCAATACTTCCGCGCCGATCGGCAGGCACCCCTCGTCGATGTCGAAGTCCGGGTGGTGGTGGGGGGCGGTTATCCCGCTCGACTCGTTGCCAGAACCCAAGAGGAAGTAGCAGCCTGGGACCCGGCGCAAGTAGAGCGCCACGTCGTCGCCGACGGTGAGCGGCTCCGGTTCGATCAGCTCGGCCCCCGGGGATTCGGCGACCGCCTCCCGGACCAGCTGGGCCATCTCGGGGTCGCAGATGACCGGCGGACAGCCGGCTCCCCTGACCATGGTGGCGCTGGCCCCGAAGCCTCCCGCGATCCCCGACGCGACCTCGCCGATGCGACGCAGCAGCCGCTCCCGGTCCTCCTCGGTGAAGGCTCGCACCGTGCCGGTCAGCTGGGCCGTCTCCGGGATCACGTTGAAGGCCTGGCCCGCCTGGATGGTCCCGACCGTGACCACGGTGGAGGCGTAGGGCGAGGTCTCCCGCGACACCAGAGTCTGCAGCGCTAGCACCACCAGGCTGGCGATGGGGATGGGGTCCAGCGCCTGGTGGGGCAGGGCTCCGTGCCCGCCCCGGCCGCGGATCTCGACCGCGAACTCATCGGCGGAGGCGAAGATGGCCCCGGCCCTGACTCCGACCCGACCCACCTGCTGGCCGCTCCAGAGGTGCAACCCCAGCGCGGCGTCGACTTTCGGTGACTCCATCACGCCGGCGGAGATCATCCGCTCAGCTCCACCCGCTGTCTCCTCGGCGGGCTGAAAGATGACCCGGACCAGGCCGCCGAAATGCTCTTTGTGTTTCTCCAGCAGCTCGGCTGCCCCCAGCGCGATCGCCATGTGACCGTCGTGGCCGCAGGCGTGCATTACCCCCGGGATCTCGGAGCGATACGGGTGATCTTCGCCCCGCTCCTGGATCGGCAAGGCGTCCGTGTCCGCCCGCAGGAGCAGCACCCGGTTCCCGGGACCGCTACCCGCGACATCCACGCTCACCGCCGTGTCGTCCAGCAGCAGTTGGGGGTGCAGCCCCAGCGCCGATAGCCGCTCCGCGAGGTAGCGCGCCGTTTGCTGCTCGTGGCCCGCCAGCTCAGGGTGGCGATGGAGGTGGCGCCGGTCCGCCACCAGTTGAGCAATCAGGGCATGGGATTCGGCTCGGAGGTCGTAGCTGGTCAAGCGGTTGCTCTCCTCGGTCGGGGCGGCGCTCCGCCCCCAGAACGTAGCCAGCGTTGCAGGGTTTGCTCCAGATGGCTGTTGGCGACACAGCTGGTGGCTCCCGCCGCCCGGGCTCTCGGGCTGAGACTCGCCATCTCAGTATGGGGGCCGAAGCAGATCACTCCGGGCGTCAGCTGGTTCAGCGTGACCTGGCTGACCCAGGCCAGCCGCCGCTCCTGGTCCCGGTTGAGATCGACTAGCAGCAGGTCGAAGTGACCAGGCGGCTCTTGCCCAGTGATCATCTCCAATTTGACCCGCTGGCCACCCAGCCCCGTCTCGACCCGGGAGCGGATCAGCAGATCCTGGCTCAGCAATCGCACAAGGAGGGAGGCGGCCTCTTCAGACGAGTTCAACTGCGTCTCCCTCACCGATCCTGCCGGGAACTCGGACCCGGCAGTAGACCCCCACCACCTCGTCGTGCGCCTGGACAAGGTGCCGGAGGAGCAGCGGCCAGTTCGCCCAGCTGTCCGGGTCCCTGGTGGTGATTGAGCAGCGCGGGCAGCCGCAGATAACCTCGAGAACCGCTGCGCCGCACCGGAGCTGCCGACCGGCCAGCTGAGCTTCCTGGTGGGCCGCGATCCCCTCCCCTTGGAGGTATAGGTTCGCTCGGAACCTTCTTGGATCGACGTCGGCGCCAAGCTCCTCGGAAAGTGAGGCGATGGTGTCCAGGTGGACCAGCAGGATCGGGGAGTCGTCAAAGGCGCCCTCCGCCATGGGCCTCAGCTCCAGCTCTCGGCGGCAGGCGCGACTGAGACTGGTGCGAACCGCGTCGTGGTCCCAGGGGCTGAGCTCCAACTCCGGACCCGCCACCTGCGCCGAGCCGGAGTCGAGAGTGGCCCGAAACCGGAGCAGTCCAGCCACGTCGCGGGCACTGAGCCACTTCTCTTTGGGGTTGGGGCTTAGCTCATAGACCGCCAGCCGGCGGTCTCCAGGGATTCCCCTATCCCCCACCTCCGCCGCCGCGATGCGTTCGCCGGCCATCGACTTGACCGGATACCGCCAGAGCTGAGCCACTTCCACCCTGGTAAGGCTACCGAGATGGAGGCTGCGTTCTGACCCGAGCTACAATCTCGAGATGGGTCCTCGAGTTCTCGCCACCCGCGATGCCATCGAGGAGATCAAGGCCTGGCAGGAACGTGACGCCAAGCCGGACACCGTCTTCAGGATCGATGTCCGGCTGGGAGGCTGCCGGGGATTCAAGCTCTTCTTCGATCTGGAGGAAGCCGCCCAGGGTGACGACGTCCTGACAATTTTTGATGGGGTCAAGGTGGTCGTCCAAGAGGACGGATTGCCCTTGATCGACGGCTCGGTGCTCGACTTTGAGGACAGCTACCGCGGCCGGGGCTTCCGACTGGCCAACCCCAACGCGCGTAACGCCTGTGGCTGCGGCACCTCGTTCATGGCGGACTACCCAGGTGGTGCCTCGTCCAGCCTCGACGGGGGAGAGGATCAGATCGTTGCCGGGGCCGGCTTCACCGACTGACCGGGACCTTCGGCTAGGAGGTCTCACCCCGATCCGGCAGGTACCTCGAGACTGACCGCCAGGCCCGAAGCAGCTGCGCCCGGCTCTCCCGACCCGGGCGCGGGGCATAGAGAATCCCCAGGATCACCCCCAGCATCAGGCCGCGGCGGATGCCTCGGACGTACCGCCTGGTGGGCGTGAAGATCTCCTCGTCCACGGCATCGGTGAAGGCGCGTATCCGCTCCTGGGGGGTGCGCTCGTCGACCGCCATCAGTTCTGGTGATCGATCCCGGGGATGGCCGGCGGGACCGGCTTCTCGCTGCGTCCGGCCAGCTCCACGAATCGCTCGGTAGCTCCCTGCGCGACCGGCTGGACGGCACGGGCTACTCCCCCGGCTGCCTGGCCGGCCCTGTCCAAAGCTGGCTGAGCGATCTGCCAGCCCTGCTGGACCTTCTCACCCATCCGCTGCGAGCGTTCGCGGGTGCTGGTCAGTGTGCGCACCAGACGTTGGCGGGTCTCGCTCCCGGCTCTGGGGGCGGTCAGGACTCCGATCGCGATCCCGAGCGCCAATCCATGGCTGAGTCCTTTGGCATATCCCACTGCATGCTCCTCCGTGAGCGGCGGCCGTCTTTGCTATCAAAGCACGAAGCTCAGAGATCTGACCGCATCCTGATCGCGCTAGCTAGACGAGCCCCCCGGACCGGGCGGACGAATGGTCCCGTCAGGGAATTGGACGCCGCCGGTCGTCAGTCTCAACCACCCCGGTTCCGTGGGTGCAGACCCGGTCAGCCCACCCCAGATAGTTCTGGACGATGCGGACCGCCGAAGGAACCATGGACCGCCGGCGGGCCTCCGCCGTGTCGGCGTGCACTGAGAGCGCCTCATGCACCGCGACCACGTGCCGAGTGAACTCGTCGTGGGCGATGCGTGCTTCGCTGAGTGGGGTCCAGAGCTCTTGAGGAAAACCCAGCGCGCGCATCGCGCGCTGGGCGTCTCTCACATCAAAGAGGCAGGTCTTCCGCCGCCCATCGTGCAGGAACCCACACTGCCAGGGATCGTAAAGCGAGTTACGAGCTGCAGGGAGATCCGGATGGAGTCGGCGGAAGGGGCGCTGGACCGGCGGCTTGCCGACGGCCTGCGCAACCATCAGGCGGCGCGGACGCGCCCCGCCCGAGGACCCCTGGTGCTGGCCTCGATCTCGAATTCCACCTGTGAACCCCTTGTCAGTGACTCAAAGGCTCCGCCTTCAACGCTGGAACGGTGGAAGAAGTACTCCACTCCGTCCTCGGCGGCCAAGAATCCGAATCCACGCTCGTTGATCGACTTGATTGTTCCGATCGGCATCTGCAATCTCCCGTGCCGCAGCGCGGCCCTCCTCGCGAGCCTTATCGATCGGCCGGCTCGCGAGGCTAGCGGCGGCGAACGGTCCATCACAAACGGCGAAGGACGTTTCCAGAGTACCACAGGCGGACGGAGCTGGCGCCGAGGCGAGATGCGAAACAGACCCTCTGACGCCTCTTACCTGCCGCCGCCCCGACTCACTGATTCGTCGCTTCAGGCTGGCACTCGGGTCGTCACCTAGGATGAGCCGGTGGACGCTGAGGATCCGGTCTCCAATCCCAGCCCTGCGACCGGGGAGACTCCCGTGCTCCCTAGGTCCTCCAGCACCTCCCCGACTCGACGCCGTCCCCCGCCTCGACGTGCCAGCGCTCCCGGGGTCGGCCTGGCATTCGACGTGGCGTCCGCTGCGCTCACTGCTCAAATGGGCGACGTCGACGGGCTCAACACTCGGCTGGGCGGGGTGATCGCCGCAGCGCTCGCCCTGGCGGGCATCACGGTCGTCGCCAAGGAGACAGCACCACTGCGAATCTTGATCGCGGCCGTACTGGTGCTGGCGGTGGTGCTAGCCGGCTGGGCTTCCCGCGTCTCCCGCTGGAGCTCGGCTCCGGATCCCGCCTGGCTCGCTCAGTTCGCCGGGGACGATCCGGATTTCATGAGGGAAGTCGCCTTGCCTGGAGTGCTCCGGGCCCTGCAACGCAACCAGGCCCAGCTTGGCCGCAAGGGGCAGCTCCTCAACTGGGCGATCGTCTGCCTGGCGGTGGCCGGGGTGGTGCTGCTCGTGGGCCGGATCGTCGCTGGGTAGACTGAAGCTATGGCTACTCGTGCGGGCGTCAATCAGGGGGTGACCGCCGCCAAGACCCGCTCTCGGCGCGTGGTTTCCCGAGCCGAGGTGAACCGCGACGCGCTGGCCCCAAGCTATCAGCCAATGTGGTCGCTGGCAGACCAGTCGATTGAGATCGTGCAGAAGGGACTCCGCTTCCCTCTGGGCAGAGTCGGTCGGCAAGGCGTGCCCGGGCGATGACCCGGGAAGTGGTCGCCAGCCACTAGGAACCGGGCCCGCGACTCCTCGGCATCACCCGGGTCCAAGGGGTAGTGCAGCGGGCTCTGGATCGGCGCATTCCAAGGAGGTCGCGGTATGCCAGAGGCGGTAATCGTGGCGGCCGGGCGTTCTCCGATCGGGCGGGCAGGCAAGGGCTCGCTGGCGGACTTCCGTCCCGACGACTTGGGCGCATTCATCCTGAGCCAAGTCCTCGACCGCCTTCCCCAGCTGGACCCGGGCCAGATCGAGGACGTCATCTGCGGCTGCGGCCTGCCGGGAGGGGAATCGGGGTTCAATCTGGGACGGGCTATCAGCATCCTGGCCGGGGTCAACTCCCCCGGGACCACCCTGACTCGTTACTGCAGCTCTTCCCTCCAGACCACCAGGATGGCCGCCCACGCGATCAAGGCGGGCGAGGGCGATGTCTTCGCCTCGGTCGGCGTCGAGACCGTGAGCCGGTACGGATACGGCACTTCAGATCCGCTAGAAGCGCGCAACCCCCGCCTGTTGCCGGGCAACTCTGAGGGGTTCCCTGATCTCTACCTGCCGATGGGACTGACCGCCGAGAACGTCGCCGAGCGGGAGGGAATCACCAGAGAGGAGATGGACCAGTTCGCGGCTCGAAGTCAGAATCGGGCGGTCCAAGCGCAGTCCGAGGGTTTCTTCGACCGCGAGATCATTCCGGTCTCAGCCCCTGATGGTCGGCGCATCGATCGCGACGACGGTCCTCGACCCAATACCACCGCCGAGGTCCTCTCCACCCTGAAGCCGGTCTTCAAGGAGGGAGGAAGAGTCACCGCTGGCAACGCATGCCCACTCAATGACGGGGCTGCGGCGGTGATCGTGATGTCTCTGGAGCGGGCGCAGGAACTAGAGATCGTGCCGCTGGCTCGGATCGTCGGCACATCGGTCGCAGCCCTGGCTCCTGAATACATGGGGCTGGGACCGATCCCAGCCACGGAGAAGCTCTTCGCGCGCACCGGAATGAGCATAGAAGACATCGACATCGTCGAGATCAACGAAGCGTTTGCCGCCCAGGTGATCCCGGCCGCCCGAGGAATTGGTCTGGACCCGATGGAGGATCGCTTCAACCCCTACGGTGGTTCGATCGCGCTCGGGCATCCCTTCGGCATGACGGGTGCTCGGATCACCTGCACCCTGCTGAATGGGTTGCTGACAAGAGACAAGACTCTGGGCCTCGAGACCATGTGTGTCGGGGGCGGGATGGGCATGGCCATGATCCTCGAGAGGATGTCCTAGGAGGGGCGGCCCCGCTGACCGAACCCTGCAGCCATGGCCGCCAACAAGCAGGCGACCAAACCAAGCGCCATCGCGAGGAGCTGAACAGTGAGGTGGTCCGCACCTTCGGTCCAGGAGATGACCAGCGCCCCGATGAAGAATACCCCGGCGGCTACCGCCAACGGCAGCCGGTGGGCCGATCTCCGATTGAGCACGTCGATAGCCTACCCGGCGCCGAACCCTGAGTAGTCCCGATTCGGGACTTCGAACCTTTGGTGGAGGGGCAAAGATCGGCGGATCCCGCTTGGTAGACTTCGCTCCCCGGCCGAGCCGAGGTAGCTCAGTTGGTAGAGCACGGGTCTGAAAAACCCGGTGTCGGCGGTTCGATCCCGCCCCTCGGCACCATCTTTTTATCTCCCTCTTTTACGCCCACCTCGGCCCTGCCTCCTGGTTCGGCCCCTTTTCGGCCCCTCTACCGCGTGCGAATGGTGCGAGGCCATGGGCCTGAAAGTCCTGCCGGTTCGTCGGGTTTGTAAACTCAATGCGGACCCTTCAAATGCCGCTGGCTTTGATGTTGGCTACCAATGCAGAAGGGGGCTGATCCAGTTCCTGGCCGCTAGGGAATTGGATCCTGCACTCTTCTTCCGGCTCTGTTCCGAGCAGACTTGCCCACCTCTGTAGCCGTTCACTGGTATGCTGGGCACACATGTTCGCCCGGCGCGGGCCACCTAAGCCAGATCCCTCCTTCCGACCTTGCAGGGCTCCATTTGGCACCGCTTCGGCAATAAGACGGGCCAGATTGGAGATGTCGTGATTCAGGACCTCGGGCGACTCAGAATCACCTCGGTCATCATCCACGAGGTGCCTCTGCACTCGGCCGGCCACACAGCCGGCGGACCCATTATGAGCGAGGTGGAAAGCCCGCTTGAAGCCGACGTTCGCACGTTCCTTCGGGATCGGATTGTCGGCAGCCTAGCCTCCGCCGCCTATGAAGTGGAGGTGAAGGCAGACTCGACCTCACCAGTGCCAGGTCTTGTGATAGACAACTTGACGAGTAGCTCGACGGGCTTCGTTGCGATGTCCCAGGAGATGGCCAACCATCTATACCTCTGCCAGAAGGGAAGCAATCCGGGCGGTCTGCTAACCGTCTGCGAGACGAGCCTAGCCGACCGCCGGGGGCTCGCGATCCTGAAGCTAGAAAAGGAAGAAGGCGCACGCATCTTTCAGCAGCAGATCTCTGGAGGTCGCACCTTCAGGGTAGAGCACCTTAGAGAATTGATGCTGACCGACACCACGAGGGTCTATAAGGTAGGTCTATTCGTCCAGACGGGCGACAAGCGCGGCTCCATCGACGGTCTGGTTTGCGACAAGCAGCGCCTATACAACGGAGGAGTGGCCCACTTCTTCCTAGAGCAGTTTCTCGGCTGCCGGCTAAAGG
>JBAWFE010000034.1:0-2848 GCA_049591595.1 Candidatus Dormiibacterota bacterium | reverse complement strand
AAGCTGATCGTAGGCTGGAACGCGCTGGCGATCTCGGCTCTCTCCGATCTGGCGGTTGGAACCGGCGAGACCAGCTACCTGGACGCGGCGCTCAGGTGCGCCCACGCGGTGCTGGATCGGGCCACCACCGGAGGCCAACTCCAGCACCTCTTCGACGGGTCGCAGGCCCGATTCGTAGCCACCCTGGACGATCTCGCTGCCATGGGATTGGCCGCCGTCTCGCTCCATGAGTCGACCGGCGAGGCGAGCTGGTTCGATCTGGGCCTGGAGCTGGCCCGGCGGATCGAGCGGGAGTATCGGGATCCGGCGGGTCCCGGCTGGTTCGACACTCCCCTCGACCACGACCCCAACCTGGGAGCGCGTCCCAGGAGCCTCGAGGACGGCGCTCAACCGTCCGGGATCTCCTTGATGACCGAACTCTGCCTGCGGCTGCACGCTCTGACCGGTGAGGGACCGTGGCTGGAGCGGGCTACCGAGATCCTGGGGGCCATGGCCAGCGCGGTGGAGCGGTTTCCCTCTGCCTTCGGCGCGCTCCTAACCGCCATGGCGATCCTGGACTCAGGCCAGATTGAGCTGGCGCTGCTGGTCCCCGAGCGGCCTCTTGCGCACTGGCCGCTGCTCCGCCAGGCGCGCTCCGCGCTGCGCCCGCAGATGGTCGTCGGCGTGGGCCGGGTTGCCGAGGGGAGCCCAGAGGCGGAGCGGGGAGCTCCCCTGGTGCGCTCGAGGCCTCTGCTCGAAGGAGCTCCCACTGCCTACGTCTGCCGTGACTTCGCCTGCCGGCTTCCCGTCAATGACCCGGCGGCGCTCGATCGTGAGCTTCAGGGACTGCGTACTGCCTAGGCTGAGTAGGACTCTGAGTCCGATTTTCAAGCGGAGGTGAGAAGTGGTGGGTGAATCGGTTGGGGAAGGCGCCACGGCGAGGGCGCGACCCCTGGCGGTGGTTACCGGAGCGAGCGCTGGTATCGGCGGGGCCATCGCTCGTCGGCTGGCGGCGGAAGGTTTCCGACTGCTGCTGGGAGCTCGCCGAGAGAAGCCGATCAAGCGGCTGGCTACAGAGCTGGGGGCCAGGGGCATGGTCCTCGACGTGAGTGACGAAGAGAGCGTGGCAGCCTTCTGCGCCGAGGCAGGTGACGCCCAGCTGCTGATCAACAACGCCGGCGGCGCCCGGGGCGCTGACCCGGTCGCCCAGGCTGACAGCGGCCAGTGGCGCTGGATGTGGGAGGTCAATGTGCTGGGATTGATGCAGATGACCCGGGCCCTGCTCCCGGCCCTGGAGAGATCCGGCAGGGGCCACATCGTCAACATCTCGTCGACTGCCGGTCTGGAGGTCTACGAGGGGGGTTCCGGGTACACCGGCGCCAAGCACGCGGTGCACGCGATCAGTCAGACCCTGCGCTTGGAGCTGTCGGGACGCCCGATCCGGATCACCGAGGTCTCGCCAGGCATGGTGCAGACCGAATTCGCTCTAAATCGGTACGACGGCGACGCCGAACAGGCGGCCACCGTCTACCGCGGGGTGACCGGTCTGACAGCGGAGGACGTGGCCGACGTGGTGGCCTTCGCTGTGACCAGGCCAGCCCACGTCAACCTGGACCAGATCGTGATGCGCCCGCTGCAGCAGGCGTCCGCCTACAAGATCACGCGGCGGGAGTGAGCGGCGCTCTACCGATCGGGACTAGATCTCTACCGGGCGGTCCGGGTCCTGGGCCCACTCACTCCAGGAGCCGGGATAGAGCCGCACCCCGCGGATCCCGGCCGACTCCAGAGCCAGAATCAGGCTACAGGCGGTGACCCCGGACCCGCAGTAGGCGACCGCCGGCTCAGGCCCACCGGTGGCCTCGGCGGTGCGGCCGGCCAGCTCCCCAGGCGAGATCAGCAGCCCGGCGGGGTAGGCCTCGGTCCAGGGCAGGCTGCGAGCCCCCGGGATATGTCCTGGTCGAGGATCGAACGGAGAAGCGGCCCCCGCGAAGCGCTCCTTGGTGCGGGCGTCCAGCACCACTGCCCCTGCGGCCAGGAGCTCGGCAGTCTCGTCCGCGGAGACCCAGCCCTGAAATGAGCTGACCGCAAAATCCCCGGGTTCGGCGGCCACCTCGCCGCTCTCAACCGGTCCCGCCGCTGCGAGCCACCCGGCCAAGCCGCCGTCCAGAACCGTCGTCCGAGCGTGGCCCGAGGCCCGCAGGAGCCACCAGGCCCTAGCGGCCCCGCCCGTGCCACCGTCGTAGGCCACCACGCGGCCGACCTGGGAGACTCCGGCCCGCTGCATCGCTTTGGTGAAGCGCTCAGGCGAGGGGAGTGGATGCCGTCCCTCGATCCCCGGGGGGTCGGCCAGCTCACGGTCCAGATCGATGAAGCGGGCCCCAGGGAGGTGCGCCTTCAGATATCCATCTCGGTCCGCGCCTTCAGGCAGGGCCCAGCGCACATCGAGAATGGTGAGGTCGGGATCGTTGAGGTGATCCAGCAGCCAGGTCGGACTGACCAGCGGAAGGGCCGGGTGCTCCATGGCAACATGATGGCAAAGGAGAGTCGCTGAAGTTGGAGGGAAGCATGGTTAGACACGTGGTTCTGATGCGGTTTCGGGAGGACTGTCCGCCTGGAACCGTGACTGCGGTGGTCGAGGGGCTCCGCGCGCTGCCCCCCCAGATCCCCGAGATCCGAGCGATGAGCGCCGGTGAGGACCTGGGCGTGGTCCCAAACGGTTTCGATCTCGCGATCGTGGTCGACTTCGCCAACTCCGCTGACTACCTGGTCTACGCCAACCATCCCGCCCACCGCCTGGTGGTCACGGAGCTGATCGATCCGTTCGTCCTGGAGCGCAACCGGGCCCAGGTTGAGGTACCCGGTTGACGGC
>JBAWFE010000033.1:0-6691 GCA_049591595.1 Candidatus Dormiibacterota bacterium | reverse complement strand
CCCGGCCCCGCGGCTCTGGCTGGTTAGACCGATTGGCGGTCCTGCCGCTACCGGCCTGGCGGGTGGGCTTGGAGGTGTTCTTCGCCGGCTGGCTGGTGGACGCTCTCCAGGCGACTCTGGTGCTGCTGGTGATCGCGATTGCAGAGCGCCCAGACCCAGCCACTCTGGGGACCACCTGGTTGTTGGCACTGGCGGCGCTGGCCTTTTCCGGCGCGATTGGCCTTGGCATTGCGGCCCTCACCGACCACCCCGGAGAAGCGATGCTGTATCTCGCGGTGGTCTTGGCGCCGCTGCTATTCCTCTCCGGACTCTTCACCGGGGTGCCTGCGGAAGGTATTCGCTACTGGGTTGCCCAGCTCCTGCCGTTCAGCTATTTGGACGAAGGCTTCCAACTGTTGGTGGGAGGTAACCCACCGTACGGTGAGCCGCTGAGCTTCCTGATCGCGGCACTAGTCTTCCTGGCCATCTCTCTGGTGGCTACCGCGGCACTGGGCCGGGCAATCTTGGCCCGGACCGCCTAGCCCCGCCTCCCAGGCTCGAGTCGCGGCCAGGGGGTCTCGGTCAGGTGGAGGAGGTCGGCGGCTTGAGGGGGCGATTCCGCTGGCCTCTCATAAAGAGGAGGGCTCCCACGATAGCCAGCAGAACCCCGGCAGACAGCAGGAACTGAGCCAGGGTCTCCGGTAGTTCCGCGCCAGTGGTGGGCGTGCTCGCCGCTAGCTGGCCACCGCTCGGGCCGGTGCTGACCCCCAGCGTTCCGCTTCCCGTGGCGCCCACATAGGTGGACTGGAGCTGGACTGTCGCGCCGGCCCCCTGGTAGGGGTTTCCGGCAGCCAACGGGAACGACCAGGCGACTAGGAAGGTGTTGGTGAAGCTGGCGTTATTCACATTGGTGGCCACTCTCTGCAACCCGGAAGAGCTGTCGCAGTACGCGGCATTGGGATAGGTGGCTGGCGCCGACTTACCAGAGTCCCGGTAGCAGAAGATCGTCCCCAGACTGAAGGTCTGGCCGGTCGTGGTGTCGGTCACCGTCACGTGTAGGCCCCCCGGACGACCATCCAGAATTGCCTCGGTGCCGATCCCACTGTCACCAGCCCCCCCTCCGGACGTGGAAGTGGTGGCGACAACCAGGTTCACTTGGACCTGAGCTGACGTGTTGTTCGAAGTGTCGCTGACCGTCTCCGAGCATGAGCCCTGAGCTCCCGGGGCCAGTGACATCGACTTACCGCAGGCGCCGACGGCGGCCGCCGATGCGGGACTCGCGGCCGCCACCTCGGTCGCCACCCCGACCACCCCAAAAAGGAGTCCGGCCAACACCAGGGTAGACCACACCTGACGCGGTCGCCAATAGTGCTGGATCACAACCAGCACACCGGACCGCAACTTACTCCTAGTGGATTCAGCGGGCTGACATGGTCGTTGGGGGAGCCGTTGTCGGATGCCGGTTCGGGCACGCTGTTGTTGTCCCCCTGAGATGTGCTCCAAGCTGCAGGTGCGGTGGCCGCCGAGCAGGCCGCAAACACTATCGACAGCGAGGGCACGTCCTGAACCGCTCCGAGAGAGCGGAGGGCGGGACGGAACGGCTTGCCGACCATCAGTTGCGGATTCCCTCCTCACTTTCTTGTTTCCTGACTTGTTCGCGGCCGACGTTGGAGCTGGCGGCCCTGAGGCCGCCAGCTCCTTTGGTCCCGCTGTCGGATCGCGGCTTACCCCAGCTGGGTACTAGCTCGTGTAGACATCGTCGTTGTACTGGATGTCCGTCAAAACCGTCGTGTAGCCAGTCGTGATACTTGTGTCTGCGACGATGTTGACGCTCGTCACATCGTTAAGGTCTGCGTTGCAGTTCGAGGCGATGGCCGCGACGGCATCCGCGTAGGTGTAGGTAGTCCCGCCGTTGACTCCAGCGCACTCATTGACGTTCCATGTGCCATCCGGGTAGCCAAAGAGATAAGGACCGGTCCCGGCCGGTCCGAGCTGGATGTACCAGCGCGGCGTACCTGTCGAGTACACGCTGGCGTTGAAGCTCGGTGCATCCGTCGGCAGCGTAGTGCCGACGTTGTTGAACTCGACTATCGCGTAGGCACCGCTATTAGCGGGACTGACCGTGACCACGGGAATGGATAGTGTGATTGCTGTGTCATTCGCTGTCCATCCGGCGGTCCCCCCGTCGGCCACAGCGAAGGAGATGGCCGAGGCTGGGGTCTGGGACCACGACGCCGGCCCGGCGTCGCCGCAGTTCTCGTTGGCTGCGCCCGGGTCTCCCGCGAGGTTGTTCGAGCACTGAACCGCAAAGAAGGTGACGTATACCTCAGCGCTGGTGGTCTGGTATCCATTGCCCGCACCGCTGGACAGCGTATAGTCCACGGTTGCCGTGTAGGTGGCGTCCCCGTCGTTAACGGTATTGCCGAAGACGACGGGTGTGGAGCTCGTCTGCGTGACACCATCGATCGTGAACGTCAGCTGGGGAGCCAGGGTTCCGGTGGCACTGGCCTCCGCTCCGAGATACGAAGGTAGGCTGCCACCGTAGTTCACCGTGACGGTGCAACTCCCGATGTCACCAGGTTCCATGCTGTTGATATCTGTGGCGCATGTACCAGTTGCTGCGCTGTTCAGGCCTACCGTGCCTGCAGTGAAGGTCTGGCCCGGAGTGGTCGCCTGGGAGGTGAAGAGCGCGAAGCTCGCGCCGGTCACCAGAGCTGCGATGGCGCCAACTCCGACCACGCCTGCGAGCACTAGCCCGAAGCGCTTGGTGAATAGATTCATCTGTGTGTCTCTCTCCTAGTTCCGCTAGTCGTGATTGATTACGTGAGATCTACCGATGTCTCGATGAGGCTTAATGTCCCGTCAACTCTTTCAGCGGCCGTCTCCTCCCAATATCGCCCATCTGCACTTGAATAGAGGTGTTGGGGCAGTCACCAGAGTTCGCCCTGGTGATCCACATGGGCCTGCCTGCGCTGCGCATCCTGGACGCCAAGGGCGATCCACTTTCGGCGGACCAGTTCTTCGGCCACATAGAGGACCACGAACATGATCAGAACGACGAAGGTTATCGGCTGATGCAGCGTGTTGAGGACGTAACCGCCGTAGGCAATACGCTCCCCCTGATACAACCCCAGGATTGCTGAGGGTGACACCAGTCCCACATCGGGCGCATTGTTGGCATCCCCCTTGGTCCGGTACTCCACGGTAGGAGCGCCTGTAAGCGAGCGCCCGGTCACTACGGCGTAAATCCGGTGGGTGATCACCAAGCCTGCCTTACCCTCAATTGAGGGGGTCGCATCGAAGGTGATGACCTGACCCTTGTGAAGGTGGTCGGCTGCGGCCGCAGACATCGTGTTGTCGACGATTAGGTCCCCGGTATTGAAGGTCGGGGCCATGGACCCGCTAGCCACTGAGAAGACAGGGCGGCCGAACGCAGTAGTCTGGCCATCGGGACCACGTCGAACAGAGACTGCTAGGAAGATGGCGAGCAGTACTAGGATGATTACGACCACCGCCACCACGGTCTCAAGCACCCGGAGAATCGGGTGGCGTCGCCTCCTAACCGGCTCGACGAATGAGGTCGCCCGCATCAGCTTCCATCTCCGTCGGAATCCGATGGGCTGGCCGAGGGATCTGGCGTCGGGCTCGGAGTGGCAGTGGGACTAGGCGTCGGGGTGTCATCCGGGGTAGGTGTTGAGCTCACGGAGGGGCTGGGCGTCGGGGTGTCAGCGGGGCTGGGCGTCGAGGTGCCCGTGGAGCTGGGAGCCGGAGTTGGGGTAGGCCCCGCGAGGTGGTTGGTCGTCCCCACGCCCAAAGCCTCAGCTCCAGCGCTCGAACTCGCCGTCGGAGAAAAGCTCGAGGCGGCACTGACGGCTAGTGGGGCACTCGAGTTGGTGGAGTTGAAGAGAGAGAAGCTGGACCCGACGGCGGAGTCAATCGCCAGTATCGGTGCCGCCAGGAGAACCACGGCTGCGAGGAAGATCATTGGGAAGCCCGCCGTCCGGCGATAGCCGGCAATCGGCGGTGGCGGCGGGGGGGTCAATGGATCCGGAAACCAACTCGGGCCGTCATTAAGAGAGCTCGTCCGACTCCACGGGGGCTCGTCGGCCACGGTTCTAGTCGGATCCATCAGGGAGCGTGTCACCCTCGAAGGAACCAAGTGGCCCTTCACTTCCGGTCTGCCGCTTCCCCCTAACCTGCGGCCCTCCCCCACGAGGACTACGACGCATCAGGTTGCTTCTCCACGCCTATCGTCTACAAGCTGGGATAGTGTAACAATTTGATACGCGAAGTGACGGTTCAAGTGCACAGACTGACGAATTCGTTACCGCCCCTACCTGCCGGTGACTTGGAACTGGCATCCCCTCTCCCCAATTATCGATAGTCGAGGCCCGGTGGAGCCGCATCAGTGGCAGGAAGCCTGGGTCCCCACCAGGAAGATCGCGATCACCGCGATCAGGTTGAACGAGGCGTGGAGGACGATCCCGGGGATCAGGGAGCGTGAGCGCTCATACACGAGGGCCAGGGCCACCCCGGCGATGAAGAGGGAGGGGCCTAGAAGCAGGATCGAGCCGCCCACGGAGAAGCTGTGGGCCAGGGCGAAGCCGGCGCTGCTGACCAGCACCGAGGCCCAAACCCCCCACCTCGGCCGGAGGCCACCGTAGATGAAGCCGCGGAAGACTATCTCCTCGACGATGGGGGCGATCACGGCGATGGAGATCACCGCCAGGTAGGGGTCGGCGCCGAAGGCCTGGGAGATGTCGCAGCCCTGGGGATTCTTCATATTCCCCAGAAGCGGCGAGAGGATCTCGGAGATGATCCCGGTGACAATCTGAAGCAGGAACGCCAGCGGCGGCATCAGGACGGCCACCCAGAGGGCGAAGCGTCGCAGCCCCAACCTGGCCCAGGCACCGCCGCCGTGCCGGCTGGCGAAGAGCAGCACGATTCCCAACAGCACCCCGTAGAAGGTGATGGTGGTGGCAAAGCTGTAGTACGGCGAGATCGCGGCCCAGCGGGGACCCTTGAGAGCCCGGACTATCCCGGCCTGATGAAGCGCCAGCACCACGATCGTGGGCAGGAGATAGGCGACCGCCACCCCGGGCAGGGCGATGAGCACCGCCCGGATGATCTGGCGGGGACCCCACGAGACCCCGGGCAATGGGGGACTCGGAGCCCGGGGAAGAGGCGGGGGTGCCGAGATCAGAACCCGGGTCCTCGACGCGAACCCGGGCCGGAGCCAGCTCCACTTCCAGAGTTGGGATCCTCGTCCCACCGAGTCCCGGTCGACGAGGGTGGCGGCGGCGCGCTGCCGACCCAGGGGATGGGAAAGCGGCCGCCCACCGGATCTGGCTCAGCTGGAAGAGTTGCTGCAGGCTCCGCCTCCGGGTGCCGGGCAGCCGGCCTGGGGGCCAGCGGGGGGCTGGTGCGGATCCATAGATAGGCGAGGCCGGCCAGCAGCAGCACGTAGACCAGGGCGAACACCCAGGAGCTCTCCAGCACCCCCACCAGTGCTGACGCCAAAAGCTGCAGCCCAAGACCCCAACTGACTCGCTCCGGGTGGCCCGACAACCTGGTTCCGGGACGGACCACCGCCAAGGTCCCGGCCAGGATCAGCGCATCGCCCCCCAGGCCCACGACCGCTCCGATGAACACCAGCGCGAACTCCAGCGGGCCCTGGGGAGCTCCAAGATTGGCGATGGCTCCCCCCAGGGCTAGGACGGCGATCACGTTGACCAGAACCGAACAGCCGGAGACGACCAGCAGGGCCAGCGCCAGGCGCATCCGCCACTCGGGGGAGGGCGACTGGGCCGGTAGGCTCCGGGCGACCGGAGCTGGTGCAGTGCTGCGGCGCCGGCGGGGCTGGTTCACCATCTCCTCAGCACAGCTCGAGATCCTCCGCCGCAGGGCGCGCTGACCAGGAGTTGCCGGAGAGCGGGCACCAGCACATCATGCCTGAAGGACCGGGCTCCCGAGCTCGCAGAGAAGTCCTCTATATAGGAAGTGCACGACGAGGCCCAGCGCCCGCCTGAAGGTCGTCTCTGATCGATTCCAGAATCCCCAGGCGAGCCCGTTCCGGATGGGGCTTCGAAGTCGTGGCGACCTATAATCCTCGCCATGCCAGCCCCGAGTGGGGATTCCGGGCGGGTGCCAAGCTCGGTGCTCTCGAGAATCCGGTGCGCCGCAGACTGCCGTGACCTCTCCCTGGAGGAGTGCCGTCAACTGGCGTCGGAGATCAGGGAGTTCCTGGTCGAGAAGGTCTCCCTCACCGGAGGTCACCTGGGGCCCAACCTGGGGGTAGTGGAACTGACCCTGGCGCTCCACCGCACCTACGACAGCCCGACAGACCAGATCGTCTTCGACACCGGCCACCAGGCGTACGTCCACAAGATCCTGACCGGCCGGGGCGACCAGTTCGCCACCCTGCGCCAGGCCGGTGGGCTCTCCGGCTATCCCAGCCGCTCCGAGTCACCCCACGACATGGTGGAGAACAGCCACGCTTCGACGGGCCTCAGCTACGCCCTGGGTCTAGCCCAGGCCAAGCGCCGCCGGGCCGAGCCGGGCAAGGTCGTGGTGGTGGTGGGCGATGGCTCTCTGACCGGCGGCATGGCCTACGAGGCGCTCAACAACATCGGAGCTCTCAGGCCCGACTTGACCATCGTCCTCAACGACAACGGCCGTTCCTACGCCCCGACCGTAGGGGGGCTGGCCGATC
>JBAWFE010000032.1:0-14059 GCA_049591595.1 Candidatus Dormiibacterota bacterium | reverse complement strand
GGCGTTGGTTGGGGTCAGACCCGGGCCAACTCCTCTGACCCGCGCGGCGGGGAGTGCCCGCGAACTGGCACCATTAGGAACCGAGATGAGCGAATCAGAGCTACCCCAGCCGCCCAAAGCCCCGGACCCGCCCCGAGAGGTCTTCGTCAGCAGCGTCCCCTCCCAGAAGAAGGACAAGAAGCGCAAGAAGAAGGTATCTCGCGAACCACCGCGGGGTCGGGGCCGCCGCTGAGTCTGGAGCAGGGCCTGCCCGATCGACGGCTGGCGCTGGCGACCGCGCGCTACGCCGTCCAGGCGGGGGGCGCCCTGATCAAGTCCGCCGGAGTCGGCTTCCACACCACCGAGAGCAAGGGGCCCGGCGACTACGTCACCGCGGTGGATCGAGAGAGTGAGGAGGTGATTGTCCGGATTCTCTCCTCGGTCTTCCCCGACCTCCCCGTCCTCGCTGAGGAGAAGGGAGGAGAAGTGCCGGAGCGGGGCTGGGTGGTGGACCCCCTGGACGGCACCACCAACTTCAGTCGCGGATTCCCGATGGTCGGGGTCTCGGTCGCTCTGCTCGAAGCCGGCGAGCCGGTAGTGGGAGCGGTCCACGCGCCCTTCTTGGGATTCACCTTCACCGCCGCTTCTGGCGAAGGTGCCCATGACCAGACCGGCCGCCGACTCCATTTGGGGGACCCCGAACCGAAGCGAGCGGTGGTGTCCACCGGCTTTCCGTTCAAGACCCCGGCGCAGATCCCGCGACTGGTCGCCACTCTAGAGCGCGTGCTTCGCCTGGTAGAGGACGTGCGGCGGCCCGGTGCTGCCAGCCTGGACCTGGCCTTCGCCGCGGCTGGCGTCTTCGACGGATTCTTCGAGCTCGGGCTCAAGATCTGGGACATCGCCGCTGGCGCATTGCTGGTCACCGAAGCGGGCGGGATGGTGTCGGACTGGGAAGGCGCTTCGGGGGTGCCTAGGAGCGGGAACATCGTTGCCGGATCGCCCCGGGTTCATGCGGCCTTGTTGGACGCGACCAGGGCCAGCTAAGGGTCGACTTTGACCACGCCGCTGGACCCGGAGCCCGCCCTCTTGGTGCCTGCCTTTGGTACCAGCTTCAGGCGGAACGACCCTGGATGGAGGGGGATCACCGTGATCACGACCGGTACCACCGCGTTGGCTTCCAGAATCCCACCGCAAGAGCGGTTGTCCAGCCAGTGCCCACCAGCGGTCCCGAGAAAGGTGACTCGCACCACCTTGAACTCGGGGGTCAGGTTGCCGGCGACGCAGGCCGGATCCATGGCGCCTCCCGCGGTGTCGTCGAGGGCGAAGGTAAATGCGTTGCGCTGCCCCACCCGCAACGCAGATGTGGGCAGTTTGCCGTTGAGCTGAGCCTGGGGGGGCCCTTCACCGCTGCTCACCTCCTTGAGGCTGATGAGCACGTCCGAGAAGACTGCCACCGCGATGAAGAGGATCACTCCCAGAGTGATCCACTGTCCGGTCGTTAGTCTGGGAAGCTGGAATCTGGGGGGGGTCACGCTCTCTCGAGACTAGCGGGTCCCCGACGCAGGGCCGGGCAGAGCACGGAGGAAGAGCTTGACCGTCATTGAGCAGGTGCTGGCGGGCGAGATATTGGACTCGCGGGGAAACCCCACCTTGGAGGTCGAGGTCCTCCTGGCCACCGGCGAGATTGGACGGGCGGCGGTGCCCTCGGGCGCTTCGACGGGAGTCCACGAGGCGGTCGAGCTGCGGGATGGCGATCCGAAGCGCTTCGGGGGTCGGGGGGTAATCCGAGCGGTCGCGGGAGTGAACGACGTCCTCTCTCCGCTGCTTGTCGGTCTCGATTCCCTCGACCAACGGGAGGTGGACCGGCGCATGATCGAGGCCGACGGCACCCCTGACAAGTCCCGTCTCGGGTCCAACGCCCTGCTCGGGGTCAGCCTGGCCGTCGCCAAGGCGGCGGCCGCCGCCCAGAAGCTGCCCCTCTACCGCTACCTGGGCGGGCCTGACAGCTGTGTGCTGCCCCTACCCCACTTCAACATCCTCAACGGCGGGGCTCACGCCGGGACCTCGGTGGACTTTCAGGAGTTCATGGTGGCTCCCGTCGGGATGCCGACCTTCGCTGAGGCCGTTCGGGCCGGCTCCGAGGTATTTCAGACTCTCCGTCAGGTGCTCCAGGACGGGGGATACGACACCGGACAGGGCGATGAGGGCGGCTTCGCCCCCAGCCTTAAGAGCAACGTCGAGGCGGTGGAGCTGATTCTGAGCGCCATCGAACGCGCCGGTTATCGCCCGGGTGAACAGGTGGCCCTGGCGCTCGATCCCGCCGCCAGCCAGCTCTTTGACGAGGGCCAGTACCACCTACGTGGCGAGGGTCGGAAGCTGTCACCAAGCGAGCTCACCGACCTCTGGGAGAGCTGGGTGCGTCAATACCCGATCGTCTCCTTAGAGGATCCCCTGGCCGAGGACGACTGGGCTGGCTGGACCGAGATCACCGACCGGCTCGGGTCCCGCGTCCAGCTGGTGGGCGACGACATCTTCGTCACGAATTCTGCCCGGCTGCAGAGAGGAATCGATGAAGGGGTGGCCACCGCCGTACTCATCAAGCTCAACCAGATCGGGACGCTCAGCGAGACCCTCGACGTGGTCCAGCAGGCCCAGCGAGAGGGTCTCGGAATCGTGATCAGCCACCGTTCTGGTGAAACCGAAGACTCGACCATCGCCGACTTAGCAGTGGCTGTGTCCGCGGGCCAGCTCAAGAGCGGAGCTCCCTCCCGCGGTGAGCGGACTGCCAAATACAACCGGCTGCTTCGGATCGAACGCGAGCTAGGCAGCTCGGCGCGCTTCGCCAAGGGAGACTGGGTGACTCACCGGCCGACCCAGGCGCGACTTTAACTACCTCTAATCCCGACTGGTACAGTGGGAAATATGCCGACTTCAGCCGAGAGGGGGCTGCAGGTCCTGAACTCACCTCCGGGCCGTCGCATCTCTGACTGCATCGGCCACACCCCACTGCTTCGGGTGCACCTCTTCGAGGACCAGGCTCCGGACCTCCTGGTCCTTGGCAAGGCCGAGTTCCTCAACCCTGGGGGTTCGGTCAAGGACCGGCCGGCGCTCCGGATGGTGCAAGAGGCGCAGCGCAGCGGGGAGCTAGGCCGCGGACAGGTGCTCCTGGACAGCACCAGCGGCAACACCGGAGTCGCCTACGCCATGCTGGGGGCCGCGTTGGGGTTTCCGGTCAAGCTGGTGGTGCCGGACAACGTCGGGGAGGAGCGGCGCCAACTGATGCTGGCGTACGGGGCGGAGCTGGTGCTCAGCGATCCCCAAGAGGGGTCAGACGGAGCCATCCTGCTCTGCCGGGAGATCCAGGCCAGCGATCCCGATCGATACTTCACTCCCGATCAGTACAACAATCCCTTCAACTGGTGCGCCCACTACGACACGACAGGGACGGAGATCTGGGAGCAGACCGAGGGCGAGATCACGATCTTCTTAGCAGGACTCGGCACCTCCGGGACATTCGTGGGCACCTCCCGCCGGTTGAAGGAATTCAATCCGTCGATCAAATGCATCAGCCTTCAGCCGGAGGACGCCTTCCACGGCCTGGAGGGGCTCAAGCACATGCCGACCGCGATCGTCCCGGGGATCTACGATCCTGGCCTGGCCGACCGAAACCTGGCCGGTCCCACCGGGGCAGCCTACGATCTGGCCCGGCGGCTGGCCCGCGAGGAAGGTATCTTGACCGGGCACTCCTCCGGACTCGCGCTGTGGGGAGTGGATCAGTTGGTGCAGGAGGGCTTGCGCGAAGGTGTGGTGGTCGTGATCTTCCCGGATGGCGGTGCCCGTTACCTGAGCGCCGGTCTGTACGGGGCTGGATGAGCGAGGCGCCGGCATTGGAGCTGCTCTTTCCCGTCGAGCTCTTCGACCGCATGGGCGAGTTGGCGGAGTCAGCCTATCCGTACGAGGGTTGTGGGGTTCTAGTCGGCACTCCGGCGGCGGCTGCTGTAATCGTGAGCCAGGTTTTCGAAGGCCGCAATCTGGTGCAGGACCGCCGGCACGATCGCTACGAGCTCGATCCCAGGGACATCATCCTGGCCGAGCGCCATGCCCGCGAAGCCGGCCAGGAGGTGATTGGCTTCTACCACACCCACCCCGACCATCCGGCTCGGCCCAGTCAGTTCGACACCGATCGCGCCTGGCCGGGATATCACTACGTGGTGGTCGCCGTCGCCGAGGGCAAACTCCGGGAGGCCACCGCCTGGCGACTGATTGAAGGCGAGGAGCCGAACCGATTTGAGGAAGTCCCGCTGAAAGGTGGTCAGCAAGGTCGGGGCTATAATCCGGCCGGTCTTGTGGCGGAGGTCCCGTGAAGTCCGCGATCGGCATCCTGGAGATGGTCCTGGCTCTCCTGGTGATCATCACGATTCTGCTGCAGACCCCAAAGTCCAGCGGCCTTGGCGGCACGATCGGGGGCGGGACGGACATGGGTGGCGGCTATCGCACCCGCCGAGGACTGGAAAAGGTGCTTTTCCGCGTTTCCATCTGGCTGGTCGTCGTCTTCGCTCTGGTGGCGGTGGTACAGATCCGGCTGGGCACCAGCTAGCTTCAGCCGGCGCGTCGGCGGGCTTCTTCCGCACCACGGGCCATCCTTTACGGCTGCTCGCCCTGGTCGGCAGTGTGGTCGTAGTGGCGGGCGCGGCAGCCGCCGTGACCATCTCCGTCAGCACCCTGTCCGCCCATCAGATCTATGTCGAGGCGGTTGTCGCCCCGGTCGGCCCCTCTGCCCTCAGTCCCCTCTTGACGCCGAGTGACCCGGTGGCGCAGGCAGTTGGAGGGCTGACGGGACCAGGTTTGATGGCGGCCTCCAGTACTGGCGAGCCAATGCTGGGCCTGGCCACCAGCTGGCGGTCTCTGGACGGAGGGTCCCGCTACCGCTTCACCCTGTCGTCGAGGCGACGCTGGTCGAACGGGCGCCCAGTCACGACCAAGGACGTCGCCTTCACCTTGGCGGTCCTGCAGTCGTCCAAGTTCCCCAACCCTGACATCGCAGCACCCTGGACTGGGGTATCTCTCTTTGCCAGCTCACTCTGGTCGGGGACCTTCGTACTTCCTGGGCCAAGCACCAGCTTCCCGACCGCGGCGGAGGACGCGGTGCTCCCCGCCACCCACTACAAATCTCGGCCCGATCTCTTCTTCCGGGGCGACCAGCGCACCAATGCCCAGTTCGCACCCAGCGCCGGACCCCTTCGGGTGGACGGCAACACCGCGGGCCAGGTCAGTCTCACCCGCAATCCGTACTACCTTCCGCGTCCGATCCTGGACGGCTTCACTCTGCTCTTGGAACCCAGCTCGGCGGCAGTCGACGAGCTGCTTGCCGACGGCACCGTCGACGGCTGGCTGGCCGCCACCCCCAGTGACCTCCAGGGGGTGCCCGCCGGCCTGGTGTATTCCCGGATCACCACCTACAGCTTCGTGGAGCTGCTGATGAACGAGCAGTCGCCGCCGCTGGGCACTTTGGCGGTGCGGCAGGCTATCGCGGGATCGGTGGACCGTCACTCGCTTCTGAAGAACCACCTGGGGGGGCTGGGCGAGGCCCAGTACGGGCCGCTTCCGGACTCCATCCAATGGGCCGCCAGCGCCAGTGACAGCGAGAGCGCTCTGGGCTCCCCGGCGAAGCTACTCGAGGCGGCGGGCTGGCAGCGATCGCCGAGCTCGCACCTCTGGGAGAAAGCGGGCCAGCCGCTGAGCCTGATCCTTGACGTCCCCGACCTGGATCCTCTGCCCCGAGCGGCGGCTGGCGTCGCCTCCCAACTGGGCGCTGAGGGATTTCTGGTCAAGGTCAACCCACTCCCCGAGTCGACCTTCGTCTCGGGCACCCTGGCGCAAGAGCAGTTCCAGGTGGCGCTGGTCGGCTTCGACAATGGACCGGACCCCGATCTCACCTCGCTCTGGAGTTCCGGGGTCGAGCCGGGTCAGTCCCTCAACTTCAGCCAGTCGGCCCCGGACCTCTACCTGAACCACGCCCTAGCGCAGCTGGCCACCGCAGCCACCGCGGCGGCTCGTCAGAGTGCCTATCGCGAGGTCTCCAAACGGTTGCACTCCGACCTGCCCGCGATTTTTCTCTACACGCCGGTAGCCGTCTACCTCCATCTGAGCTCGGTGCATGTTCCTGGAGTTCCTGCGTTCGGTGACCCCAGCCAGCGCTTCCGTCAAGTCGTGGACTGGAGCCTCTGAACGGGAGGTCAGCGAGGGAGCTCGGCTTCGGGAGCTCAGTGGTCGTCAGTTACGATTCTGGGCGGCGGCCGGGATGGTGAAATTGGTAGACACGCAGCGTTCAGGGCGCTGTGCAGGTCACTGCGTGCGGGTTCGAGTCCCGCTCCCGGCACCAGTCTTAGGTCCCAGTGTTTCTGGGACATCATGTCTCACCATTTCTGGGACCGCTGGAGATGAGCTGTCCCCATGGATCTGACGCTCTATGCCGTGTCTGCGGTCTTGGTCGAGGGCAGGGGGGGTGCGTGAGGTCGCGGGGCTCGGCAACCGGTTGAGCAGAAGTCACGGAAGCGGGCAAGTGTGGCGCGGCGGGATATGCTGAGGAACGTCCGGGCGAGGGGACCAATTCGACCTGTCAGCTAGAGGTGTGAGCACGGAATCGGACCCCGGCGCAGATGCAGAGGACAACCAGGTAGGAGCTGGCAACGAGCGCGCATTGCCTCTCCCCTGGGTCCCGCACCCACCTCATTCGGATCTCTCTCCGCCCTTCTTTCCGCCGCCTCCCGGGGAGCCCCTGCCAGAGGAATTCGCGTTCGACCCCGACGACAGCGGCCGGGCCCGGCATCCACTCCAGCGCACGATCTCAATCCTGGTGGTGGTCGCCATGGGGGTCCTGATCGGATCGGGGGCGGCCTTCTTCGGGGCCGCCCTCAACCACCCAGCCCACCAGAGCTCTCGCGACTCCCCGAGCGCCAGCGCGCCGACGCCGACCCCCACCGACTCAGCCCAGCTGCTGAACGTGGTGGCTGCCAACGACCTACCGGAGATCGTGATGGTGGTCGCCGTGGGTACCACGTCGGAGGAGCTCGGCACCGGCTGGCCGATCGACGACTCCGGAGACTTCCTGACCAACGACCACGTGGTGCACAACGGCGAGAGCTTTCACGTGCAGTTGGCCTCCGGGCAGGAGTACTCGGCCCAGGTCATCAACGACGACCCGCAGTTGGACCTGGCCGAGATCCACGTCGTCGGACTACGCGAGCAGCCGTTCCCAGTCATCGCCGCGCTGCCCACAGTCGGGGAGCCGGTCGTGGTCCTGGCCTCTCAAGGTGCCACTGGGCAGCCCCCGGTCACCGACTCCCGTGTCAATGGGCTCGACGAGAGCGCCACGGTCAGCAACGCCCCCCCCGGGGAGCTGTCGGACTACAGCGGACTGATCCGGATCCCTGCCAAGATCTACCCCGGGAACAGCGGAGGGCCCATGCTCAACCCTGAGGGTCAGGTCGTGGGCATCCTGACGCTCGCTGCCGAGAACGGGACGGGCGCGTTCGCCATCCCGATCGCCCAGGTCGACCAGGAAATACAGAGTTGGCTCGATGGCTGAGTGCCCGCTTAGAATCGGTCCTCGGAGCGGAAGAACGATTGACGCTCTCGCGCTCCCTCTGGCAACATCGAGCAGGTGACCGCACCGGTCATCGACCGTGATTGCAGCCAATGCCGGATCGCCGCTGACGCCCGCTGGGTGCTAAGCCGGTGCCGGTGGGAGATGGACAGTTGACCAACGCAACTAAGGCTGGCGGCCTGACCGTCCTTGTTCTGGGCGCCGACGGCTATATCGGCTGGCCAATGGCCATGCATCTCTCCAGGCTCGGTCACCGGGTGGTGGCGGTCGACAACCTGGCCCGGCGGCGCTGGGACAAGGAGGGGGGAACCTACAGCCTGCTGCCGATCCGGACCATGCCGCAACGGATCCAGCGCTGGGAGCAGCTGACCGGCAACACCATCGAGTGGCGACGGGCTGACCTCACTGACTATCAGGCGCTGGACCAGCTCTTCCTCGAGTTCCACCCAGAGGCCGTCATTCACTTCGCCGAGCAGCGCAGCGCTCCCTTCTCGATGATCGATCGGGAGCACGCCGTCTTCACCCAGGTGAACAACGTCGCCGGTACCCTCAACCTGCTCTTCGCGATCCGCGATCGAGCGCCCGACTGTCATTTGATCAAGCTCGGAACCATGGGGGAGTACGGCACCCCCAACATCGACATCGAGGAGGGTTACCTCGACATCGAGCACAACGGGCGGCGAGACCGCCTTCCCTTTCCCAAGGTGCCTGGCAGCTTCTACCACCTCTCCAAGGTGCATGACAGCGCCAACATCCACTTCACCTGCCGGGTCTGGGGGATTCGGGCCACCGACCTCAACCAGGGGGTCGTCTACGGTGTCGAGACCGCCGACACTGTCCTCCACCCGGACCTGCACACCCGGTTCGACTTCGACTCGATATGGGGTACCGCGCTAAACCGGTTCTGTGTCCAGGCCGCAGTGGGACAGCCGCTGACGGTGTACGGCAAGGGCGGTCAGACCAGGGGCTACCTTGACATCCGGGACACCATGGCCTGCATCACCCTGGCTCTGGAGAACCCCGCCGAGCGCAGCGAGTGCCGGGTCTTCAACCAGTTCACCGAGCAGTTCAGCATCAACGAGCTGGCTCAGCTGGTGTCTGCGGCCAGGGCCCAGCACGGCCTGGAGACTAAGGTCTCCCACATCCCCAACCCCAGGTTCGAGCGGGAGGAGCACTACTACAACGCCAAGCACCAGCACCTTCTCGACCTGGGGCTGAAACCCCACATGTTGGGGGACACGCTCCTCGATTCGGTGATCGGGAAGGTGGCCAAGTACGCCAAGCGGGTGGACCCGGTACTCCTGGCACAGCCCAGCGTCAGCTGGAAGACCGGCGGCAATGAGGTCTGGAAGAAGTACTCGCAGCACGGGGGCTCCCCGGTCGCGGGGGCGGCTCTGGTGCAGGGCGGCTACGCCAAGGTTAAAGCCGCGGTCTGATCTGTCCCCGACCTGAGATTGAGTTGAGCAGGCCCCGGGTAGAATTCTGCTGAGTTCGACCGCCGGTCTGGTCTACTGAGGAATCCCGTGAACGAGCGCCAGTACGAGATCGCCATCGTCGGCGCCGGCCCGGCAGGCCTCACCGCCGCCCTGTATGCCGGCCGGGCTTTGAAGCGAACCATCCTGCTCGAGGCCGGGATCCCCGGGGGCGAGCTGCTCAACACCGAAGACGTCGAGGACTACCCCGGCTTCGAATCGATCAAAGGTCCGGCCCTGGCCGAAACCATGACCAAGCATGCGCTCAAGTTCGGAGCTGAGATGGTGGTCGCCCGGGTCACCGCGATTGTGCCTCAGCCGGATGGGCTGAAGCGGATCGAGCTAGAGGAGGGGGGCCCCTATTTTGCGGAGGCGGTGATCATCACGGCCGGGGGCCATCCTCGGAAGCTAGAGGTGTCCGGAGAGGAGGAGTTCGCCGGTCGGGGAGTCTCCTATTGCGCGGTCTGTGACGGTGCCTTCTTCAAGGGCCAACACCTCGCCGTGATCGGAGGCGGCGACGCCGCAATCGAGGAGGCCACCTTCCTCACCAGATACGCCAGTCAGGTGACGGTGGTGCACCGGCGCGAGGAGTTTCGGGCCCAACCCTTGCTGGTGGAGCGAGCCCGACAGAACGGGCGCGTCGACTTCCTGCTCGACCGGGTGGTGGAGGAGATCGTTGGCGCCGACGGTCGGGTGGAGAGACTGCAACTGCGGCATCTGCCGACAGGAGATCGGGAGAGCCTTCAGGTAGGCGGGGTCTTCATATTCGTGGGCTTCCTTCCCAACACCGCACTACTCGCCGTCCATGCTGAGCACGACCCCCAGGGGTACTACCTGACCGACGCCAACATGATGACCTCGGTGCCCGGCATATATGCGGCCGGAGACGTGAGGTCCCAGCTGACCCGCCAGGTGACGACCGCCGTCGGGGATGCCACCACGGCCGCAATCGCTGCCACCAAGAAGGTTGAGGGGGCCCGGGCCGCCGGTCAAGGCGAGCTCCCGGTCGCGGTCGGCGGCTGACGATGCCGTCCAGCATCGTCACCAAGGGCGGCGATCAGGGCGAAACCAGCCTGCTCTACGGCGGTAGGGTCGCCAAGGACGACCAGCGCACGGAGGCCTACGGCGCCCTGGACGAGGCCATCTCGGCCTTGGGGCTGGCCAGAGCCCTCTGCACGAATCACCTGGTCCAGGAGCGGATTCTGGAGCTGCAGCGGCAGTGCTTCACGGTCGGGGCTGAGCTGGCGACCGGCACGGGCCAGCGCGCCAAGCTGGAGGCCCACTTTCCGACGCTGCACGCGGCGGCTGCCGACGCCCTCGAGGTCGAGGTCCACCAACTGGAGGCGAGCGTCGGTCTCCCCGACGGCTTTGTGATTCCAGGCGGCAGCCCCGGGGCCGCGGCGATCGACCTGGGGCGCAGCTTGGTCCGCCGGGCGGAGCGCCGGGCGGTGACTCTGCAGCGCCAGGGTGACCTCGAGAATCCTGAGGTGCTGCGGTACCTGAATCGGCTCTCCGACCTGCTCTTCATGCTGGCCCGTCAGGAAGAGGCGGGCCGCACCGTCCCCAAGTAGGACGGCTCCGGATTGAGTCGTCGGCGGGAAGCTGCGATCCCCAGCGACATCAGGCGTCGCTGTCTGATTTCGGGCCGGGTGCAGATGGTCGGGTTTCGCATGTTTGCGACCCACCATGGACAGCGGCTTCGGCTGCGAGGCCGGGCCCGCAACCTCCCGACCGGGGAGGTGGAGATCCTGGTCGAGGGGCCACCAGCTGCGGTGGCCGAGTTCCTCAAGTTGCTGAGACGTGGGCCCGCCCCGGCCGAGGTCAGCAGCTTTGTGGTCTCGGAGGAAGCAAGCGGTGTTCCGCTTCACCAATTTGGTTCCGCGGTCTGACCGGACTACCCCAAGCGGGTCTGCTGCGCCACTCCGGTGCGAAGCTTCCGGCTGACGCCCTGGTGCCCGGCTGGCCGAGGAATGATCCGGATCTGGCATATTATCTGGCAGATGAGGACGACTCTGGATTTCGACGATGCCTTGATGGACTCCCTTATGTCCCAGTATCCCGGGGTGTCCAGAACCGACGCGATCGAGCGGACCGTGAGGAGTTGGCTGCTAGAGACTGCGTCGACCCGACTGCGTGCGCTCGGAGGTACGGTCGAACTGGAAGACCGGTCCGCGGCCCTGCGGGACCTCGATCGATCCTCGTGATTGTTCTCCCGGACACTTCGATCTGGGTGACCTTTCTCCGGGAAGGATCCCAAGGTCGAGCCCGGACCCTGGATGGGCTTCTAGCCGGCCAGCAAGTCATGGTGTGCGGCCCGGTCGTCGCGGAGATCCTGGCTGGGGCTTCGGCTCCCCAGGGAGCCGAGCTGTGGACCATGTTGAGCAGCCTTCCTTGGGCTCACCTGCAAAGGAGGCAGTGGCAGGAGGTCGGCGAGCTGGCGGCCAAGCTGCGGGCAAAAGGGGTGACTGTGCCACTCACGGATTTGGAGATCGCCCTGGCGGCAGCGTCCAGTGGGTCCAGATTGTGGACGTGGGACAGTGACTTCGACCGGGTCAAGGCGGTGCTACCCGAGCTGTCGTACTACGAACCGGCCTGAGTTTGTCTGAGCGCCCCGCCGGGAAGCGGTTTTCGGGTCAGGTCCTTGCGGTAGAGGCAGTCACTCCGTCGTGCGCATTCGGCCGTAGGCGATCAGGGTGTTCAGGGCCCGGAGTGTTTCGCTAGCGCGCCACTCGAGAGTTGAGGCCTCGCTTGGCGGCTCCCAGCTGAGCGGCCACCCGCCGTCCGGTTGCTGATCGCCTTGAAGCCGGTCGAGGTGGCCGTCAATCTGCGTTTCTGTAAAAAAGTGCCGCCAGCGCGCATCCGGGCGGGGGGCCAGGTGCAGTGGCGTCAGCCCGTACTCGAGGTCGAGCGGCCCCAAGCGGAACTGCTGGGCGGAAGGGAGCTTGGCAGCTACCAGCTCAGCGATGGCGTCCGAGCGCTCGCGCTCAGGATTGTGATCGAGGAAGATCAGAATTTCGGAGAGCGCGTGGGCGCCCTCCGGAAGCTCGTCGGACTCCAGCTGGGCCCAGCAGTACGCCGAGCCTTCGGAGAGCCATCGGTGCTCCACCTTCAGTTGGCGCAGGAGTCCCACAAGGCCGGCGGTGGGGTTGAGCGCTGGGACGTAGGTCCACTCGGTCCAGTGGGCCGCCCTGGGGAACCCCTCGATCGCCGGAGTGGCCGGGGGCACTCCACCGCCAGCCGCTGCGTCCCGGGCCGTCCTGGCCAGAAACTCACAGGCTCGACTGAGCATCTCAGGGTCGCCCTGGCCCACCATTACCATGGCCAGAAGCGCCGTCTCGACGTCGATCGGCTGACTCGCCGGGCAGCGTTTGTCGGGCTCCAACCCGTGTCCGAATCCGCCATCTGGATTCTGGTAGGCGCGCAGTGCATCGATCACCCCGGCGGCCGGAGCTGCTTCGTAGAGAGAGGCGAAGAGGCGCCGCTCGAGGACTCGGCCCTGCCGGTAGATGAAGTCTCGACCCGCCGCGAAGGAGGCTTCCACAGGGCCCAAGCTACGCCTGCGGTATGGCCCCTGGCTTGAACAAATCGGACGGAGTCAGCCCCGCCAGCCTTCGGCATTCGCGAGAGAGGTGGGACTGGTCCGCGTATCCCGAGTCGACCGCCAAATCGGCCTGCGTGGAGGCGGGAAGGGACCGTGAGAAGACCCGCTGGAGTCGCAGGATCCGATCTAGCGTCTTGGGGCCGTAGCCGATCGCCGCTCGGCAGCGGCGCAGCAGCTGCCGTTCGATCACCCCGATTCGCCGACAGAAGTCCGCCACCTTGGGGGAATCGGTGTCCGCCGCGATCCCCGGGGCGCCACTGAGCGAAGCGACCAGGGCATCGACCACCGGGTCTAGCTGGACAGAGTTGGGAAGACGGGCCAGAACGTCGTTCTCCAGGAGCCGCGCTGCCGCCTCTGGGGATGGCGCGACCTGCAGATCGGCAATCAGTCGTTCACTGGAGTCGCGGCGCCCGAGCTCTCGCAGGGGCACACGTTGATCCACCAGCTCCCAGGCAGGGACTCCGAGAATGGGGTGGGCTCGGCCGGTGCGAAATCGAACTCCGGCGTAGACCACTCCCGGTCGGTCGGCAAGTGAGACGGGACCGGTATCGGGTCCGGCCACAACGACCGACATGCCATCCCAGATGATGTCCATGCAACCGTCAGGGAGAACCCGGTCATAGGGCGGCGCAGGCTGGTCCCCAACTGCTTTGGTCCAGAGACACTGGACGATTTCCCGCAAATCAGGGTGGGCCGACCACTCTCGGTAGCTGCCGGTGATCGTCAACTCGCGACGCGGACCCATGACTGAGTCGAACATCGGTTAACCGTACCGTCCGGCGCTACTTCACTTTCCATCGTCTGTGGAGAGCTGCCAGCCGGTGGCCTGGGCCCAGACCTCGGCGTCCCGCGCCGCATCGAGGATGAAGGTGGTCTTCGCGTCGGTGTAGGCGGGCCGGTCTTCTCGCCAGATCGTCGCCAGCTCCTGCTTCAGAGTGCCGTAGCCCTGGCACACGTCGGGATGCGCTCGAAGATAGTCGCGAAAGAGGAGGTGCTCCCGCTCCCAGCCGCTGCCCGACTGGCAGACGTGGAGATGCACCGTGCGCGGGCTGGTCGGTGGAGGGCAGAAGAATCTGTGCAGGGTGTCGCGGGTACGCAGTGGCAACCCGACCGAGGCTATCTGGTCCGCGTACTTTGTCTCGTCCTCCAACTGCAATACGCTCATCTGAATATCGATCACCGGCTTGGCCATCAGGCCGGGCACAGATGTCGATCCGACGTGGTCCAGGCGCTGAGCGACGGGCCCGACCGCATTCCGGAGTTGGTGCTCCCAATCCGCGTACCTGGCGGGCCACGTCGGGTCGTAGGCGACGACCTCCACCGGCACTGGCGAGCGGGACCAGCCGCCGGCTAAGCCCCAGCCAGGGAACTGCACCGCCCACACCTGGGCCGCCATTCGAG
>JBAWFE010000031.1:0-1832 GCA_049591595.1 Candidatus Dormiibacterota bacterium | reverse complement strand
TATCTGGACGTGGTGCTCGACGCCCGCCAGCACTTTGACCAGCCGCTGGGTGTCTTCAGCGTGAGCGGCGAGTACGCGATGCTGCGGGCCGGTGCCGCCGCGGGTGGGCTGGACCTCCAGGAGACGGTGCTGGAGACCCACCTGGCCATGCGTCGGGCTGGTGCCGACTTCATCCTCACCTACTTCGCCCGAGAGATCTGCCGATGGCTCGGGGAGGCGTCGTGACAGGCTCCTTTGGCTGGCGGGCGGCGGGTGCCCTGTTGGCCGGGGTGCTGGTCTTGGCGGTAGTGGGGCTCGGCGCTTACTTCATCAACGTGGCCGCCACCAGGAGGACTCCCTCAGTGACCAGCGCAGACTGCAGCACGGCGAACTTCAGCGCCCCGCTCGGCCCCTTGGATCAGCCTTCCAACCCTCACCACTACTCCAGGGAGCCTGCCTTCACCATCGATCCAGACAGGCTCTACCAGGCGACCATCTCCAGCCCCAAGGGCGACATCGTGATCTGCCTGGTACCGGGCTGGGCACCGCACACCGTGAACAGTTTCGTGACCCTGGTGCGCAACCACTTCTTCGACGGGCTGCGCTGGGCACGTGATCCGTCGACCGCACCCGGCGGACCGGTGATCCAGGGCGGCAGTCCCACCAGCGACCTCAGCGGCGGGCCTGGCTACAAGTTCAACGACGAGAAGGTGGTCAGCCCGCTGTACAAGAGCGGGGCGTACCAACCCGGCGCGGTGGCCATGGCCAACTCCGGACCTAACTCCAACGGCAGCCAGTTCTTCATCACCCTCTCGTCGTTCACGTTGCCGGCCAGCTACAACCTGTTCGGCGAGGTCACCTCCGGACTCAACGTCGCCGCCCTGGTGAAGAAGGGTGACCTGATGGACATCACGGTTCAGGAGCAGCTGCCCTGACGGAATCCGGCTCCTTCTCCCTGGAGCGCTCGGAGGCTGCCATGGCAAGGGCCAGGCAGTTTCTGCCAGGCGGGGTCAACAGTCCGGTTCGGTCGTTCCGGGGGGTCGGGGGGACCCCTCCTTTCTTCAATCGCGCTGAAGGCCAGTTCCTCTACGACATTGACGGCAACCGCTACCTGGACATGGTGCTGGCCTACGGTCCCCTGATCCTGGGACATCTCCACCCCCAGGTGGTGGCAGCGGTCAGCCGCCAGCTGGAGCTCGGAGAGGCGTTCGGGGGTCCTACTGAAGCCGAGGTAGAGCTGGCCGAACAAATCAGCCGCCGGATGCCCAGTCTGGAGATGATCCGCCTAGTCAGCAGTGGAACTGAGGCGGCCATGAGCGCCATCCGGCTGGCGCGGGCGGCGACCGGGCGCGACCTGTTGGTGAAGTTCGCCGGTTGCTACCACGGGCACAGCGATTCTCTGCTGGCGGATGCCGGATCGGGGATCGCTACCCTCTCCATCCCCGGATCCCCGGGAGTGCCCCAGGGCACGGTCGCCGACACCGTGGTCGTTCCCTTTAACGACTCGAAGGCGGTCTCCGAACTCTTTGCCCAACAGGGGGAGCGGATCGCCGCCGTGATCGCGGAACCCTTACCGGGAAACATGGGGGTGGTGAATCCCTGCGAGGGATACCTGGAGCTGCTGAGAAAGCTCACAACTGGGCACGGTAGCCTCCTGATCTTCGATGAGGTAATCAGTGGCTTCCGGGTGGGGCAAGGGGGCGCACAGAGGTTGTTTGAGATCACCCCTGACCTCACCTGCCTGGGGAAGGTGATCGGGGGTGGGCTGCCCGTCGGAGCCTTCGGGGGGCGTCGGGACCTGATGTCGCAACTTGCGCCTGAGGGAGCGGTGTACCAGGCGGGCACCCTGAGCG
>JBAWFE010000030.1:0-2496 GCA_049591595.1 Candidatus Dormiibacterota bacterium | reverse complement strand
GTACTGGACATGGTGCCCCGGGTAGACCTCGTGGACGCTGGTGTTCTCCAGGGTTCCCCGGTTTAGGTAGCGCAGCCACTCGTCGGTCTCCTGCTCACTCCAACCGGGCTGGGGGGTGGTGACGTAGTAGATGCAGGGCAGCCGCCGCTCCTCCAGCGGTCCCACCCCGTCGTAGGCGGCGCTTACCCAGGCGGTCAGGAAACCGGGGCTGGGCCTAACCTCGCAGGCGGGCCCGTCGGGGATCGGCACCTCGGCGTGCTCCTCCGCGAAGCGCCGGAGCTTGGCCAGCAGGCCGTTCGCTCCCGAGATGAGAGTCTCCGCGGTGAAGTGGTCCCGCTCCAGCTCGTGCCGGACCTCTCCGATCGCCCGGCCCTGGAAGCCTTCCTGGAGCAGCCGGTCCCGCTGCCCGCGCAGGGCGGAGAGTTCGGCGTCGGCACTTTGGCGAAGCTCCGGGATGGATCGGTCCAATCCCTCTTGGGCCAGCAGCATCGCCCGGAGCCCGTCCTCGCCCAGGGCGACCTTGCGGTAGTCCGCCTGGCGCCTTCTCTCCAGCTCGTCGGTGATCCGCCCGAGCGCCTCCCGCCCGGAGCGGATCGCTCCTTCCAACCGGCGCCGGAGCTCGGGGTCGTCAAGCTCCTCACCCAGGGGGGCGACCTCATCTCCCAAGAAGCTGAGATGGCCCGCCGCGCCCTGCAGTGCCAGCTGGATCAAAGGGGCGGCCAGCTGGGGCTCCAGCGTCCGCAGCGCCTCCTCGGTCCAGTCCCGTGCCTGCTCCAGCTGGCGGCAGAGGGCGCCGATGCGGTCCGGCAGGGGCGCGTAGTCCCGGAGCAGATAGCCGCCCACGTCAAGGGGAGAGTCGTCGTCGAGCAGGCTGGTGGGATCCTTGAACGCACGTCGCCTGACCTGGAGGCTGAAGAGCTCGGATTCGACGACACTCCTGGCGGTCTCCAGGTCCAGGTGCCGGTCGGGATCCTGGCCGTCCGGGAGCTCTGTGGCCCGGCGCTGCAGCTGCTGCAGCTGGATGATTCGCTCTCGATGAGCTCCAGCGCCGGCGGCCGCGACTAGGCCGTCCGCCGAATGGTCCCCGTTGGCGCGGGCGACCGCGGGGTGGGCCTGGAACTGGTCTTTGACCACCGCTGCCAGGAAGGAACTGAGTTGGTCCGGGGAATCCCCCTTCCCAGGTGGCCCGTCAGCCAACGGCCCGAGCCTGCTGGGCAGGAGCCTCCCTGGACAAGTCCAGGGCCAGAACCGCTGCCTCGGCCACCCCTTCGGCGGTGAGCCCGTACTCGGCCAGGAGCTCGCCCTGGGCGCCGTGGGGGAGGAAGTGATCGGGAAGTGCCACCTGGCGGAGGGGCCGCACGACCCCCTGCTCTGCCAGGAACTCCAGGACCGAGGCTCCCAGCCCGCCCCGCCTAGTGTTGTCCTCGACCGTCACCACCGCCCGGTGGGCGAGAGCCCAGGTGCTGAGGCGGCGGTCGGTGGGCTTGATGAATCGAGCGTTCACAACTGAGGCCGTGAGTCCGTTGGCGGCCAGGAGACCGGCGGCATTCTCCGCCACCGCCACCATCTTTCCCGACGCGCAGATCAGGACATCACTGCCTCCGTCTTGGACCATCTCCCAGGTGAGGCTCGGCAAGGGTCGGATGTCGATCACCTTCTCGGCGACGGGTCCCCTCGGGTAGCGGATCGCGAAGGGCCCCTGGTGGGCCGTAGCGGTCGCCACCAGTCGGCCCAGCTCCTCGGCGTCTTTGGGAGTGGAGACCACCATGTTGGGCACCATCCGCAGATAGCTGAGATCGAACATGCCGTGATGGGAGCTGCCGTCCGGGCCGGTGACCCCGGCGCGATCGAGGATGAAGGTCACCGGCAGGTTGTGCAGCCCGACGTCGCAGATCACCTGGTCGAAGGCTCGCTGCAGGAAGGTGGAGTAGATGCAGACCACCGGATGCAGCCCGCCCATCGCCAGCCCGGCGGCGAAGGTGACCGCGTGCTGCTCGGCGATGCCGACGTCGTAAAAGCGGTCGGGGTACCGCTCTGAGAACTTGAGCAGCCCGGTGGAGGAGGCCATGGCGGCGGTGATCGCCACCAGCTTGGGATCGGTCTCGGCCAGCTGCAGCAGCACCTCCTCGAAGACATCGGTGTAGCTGACCCGGCTCTGCCCGGTGGGCTTGCCGGTGCTGATGTCGAAGGGAGGGGGGCCGTGGAACTTGTCGACCTCGTCGGCCTCGGCGTGCTCGAAGCCGTGGCCCTTGTCGGTGACCACATGGACCACGACCGGGCCCGGGAGCCGGTTGGCCAGGTTGAGCGCGCCTTCGATCGAGCGCAGGTCATGGCCGTCGATCGGACCGGAGTACTTGATCCCCAGGTCCTCGAAGAAGACGTGGGGCGAGACCAGCTGCTTCATCCCGCTCTTGAGCCGCTTGGCCATCTCATGGGCCGGCTCCCCGACCGCTGGGATGGCACTCAAGAAGCCCCCGATTCCACTCTTGGCAGCCT
>JBAWFE010000029.1:0-9470 GCA_049591595.1 Candidatus Dormiibacterota bacterium | reverse complement strand
TCGACAGCTCCTGGGAGCTGTTGGGGTTGTCGATGGGGAGACGTCCGGCCTCCGCCAGCACCACCATCAGAAACGCCGCGGCCACCAGCGCGTGGCTGGGAACGATGTGCGAGGCGCTGGTGAACAGGGCTCCGTTCACTACGAACGGGACCGTGCCTCCGGAGATGAACCCGACCGCGAAGAAGACGACGATGAAGGTAGGCTCGGCGAGGGAGGAAATGAACCGCGAGCGGCTGCCCCCCAGACCGCCGTATGGGCTGCCACTGTCCATCGCTGCCAGATTGGTGAAGAACCCACCGATTCCGATGACAAACCCGCTGCCCACCATGTCCGCCATCAGTGCCCAGCTCAGCGGCATCGCGGTCAGTACCGGGATGAGCATGGCGAAGGCGACCGGAGTAGCGAACACCACGTAGGGCGCGATCTGGAATAGGAAGGAGGCGTTGGGAGTGACCGATCGCTCCTTGCCCAGCAGCTTCACCAGATCGAAGTAGGGCTGAAGGGGTGGCGGGCCGCGGCGAGACTGAACCTTACCCTTGAGGTTCTCGATCACCCCCTTGAGCAGAGGCGAGAGAGCGAGAACGGTCAGGATGGCGATCACCTGCCCGAGAGCCGAAGCTAACATCGCGGCAGTGCTTCAGAAGCACCCAGGCAAGAGGGTCGGCCATCCACCGAAAGCTTTCCGGCTGGCCCGGGAGTCACCGTACGGGAGAGAGGTGCAGTCGCCAGCAAGGCGAGTGCCTGCAGGAACTGCAGCAAGTAGGGCAACGCGGGACTCCTAACGCGACTTCTATCCGACTGGGGTAGAAGCCATCACCCGGCTGGGCCGGGTTACGCGGGCCTCATCGCGCTTCGAGGACCGTTTGTAGCGGGCAGCGACGCTCCGTGTCAAGCTTCAGACAAGCGCACAAGAGGCCGGCACGGCTTCGGTCCCATGGACCGGGTCCCTTCCTCACGGTGTGCCTAATCTGCTCGAGCAGCGAGCCGAGGACCATAGCGTAGGGGAGTGAGGCGAAGAGAATGGAAGTCAAAGAGCTGGGGCACCTGGTGCTCTACGTGCATGATGTCAAGCGTTCAGCGGAGTTCTACGGTCAAATCCTCGGTTGGAAGCGGATCTCCCCTGAGGGACTTCCGGTGGCCGCATTCTCCAGCGGTCGAACCCACCACGAATTGCTCTTGATCGAGGTCGGCGCTGATGCTCAGGAGCTCCCCCGTGGCCGGCACGTTGGGCTCTATCACTTCGGGCTTAAGGTCGCAGACTCTGACGAGGAGCTGAAGGCCGTCCTTGAGCACATCCGGGAGAACGGGGTGACGCTGGTGGGGACCGCCGATCACACCGTGACCCACAGCCTCTATATCCAGGACCCGGACGGGAACGAGATCGAGCTCTATTCCGACGTGGCCGAAGTCGACTGGCGAAGCGATCCCCACCTCCTGCTTTCTCCCATCCGGCCCCTGACGCTGTAGATGGCAAGGGCGTACCTCGATATGCTTGGGCACTCGTGCTGCGGGGCGGGGTTCGCCATCGAGCTCTCCCCGGACGTCGGAGCAGGCGAAACGGGGCAGTGAGAACGGATTCCTAGGCGATCAGAATTGGAGCCCCCAGGGGCGGGAGGGCGGAGACGATGAAGAGGCAGTTGTTCACGACCAGCCTCGGCCTTGTGATCTTGGCCTCAGCGGGCTTCGCCGGCGCCTTGGGTACGCAAACGGCCACGGTACTGGCCAAGTCCTCATCCACCATCTCCGGCTGCGCCCCGAGCCAGCTTCACCTTTATAAGTCCGGCCAACTCACGGTGGCCACCGACGCCCCCGCGTACACCCCTTGGTTCGAGCACAACCAGCCCCGGAACGACAAGGGCTTCGAGAGCGCGGTTGCCTACGCGATCGCCGAGGCGCTGGGGTTCACCAGAAGTCAGGTGCATTGGACAATCGAGCCGTTCGACAGCTCGTACGCTCCGGGACATAAGACTTTCGACTTCGACATCAACGAGATCACGATCACCGCGGCGCGGGCAACGGCGGTATCATTCAGCGAGGGTTACTACAACGACCATGAAGCGCTCATCACCGTCAAAGGCTCGCCGATGGTGACCGCCCACTCCCCCAGTGAGCTGAAGACGTACACCTACGGAGACCAGGTTGGGACCACCAGCCTGATCTACATCGAGCAGAAGATTCAAGCGACCCAAACACCTTCCGTATACAACACTCTCAACGACGTCTCCTCGGCGCTATCCGACCACACCATCCAAGGCTTCGTCACCGATGCGCCGACCGCCCAATACATGGCCGCCTCAGGTGAGGTCAAGCACGGCGTGGTGGTCGGTCAGTTTCCCAGCAATGACGAGAAGTACGGGTTGCTCTTTGAGAAAGGCAATCCCTTAGTCAGCTGCGTGAACATGGCGATCACCAAACTCAAGTCGAACGGAGATCTGAAGCGGTTGCAGAACAAATGGCTCGGAATCTACATCAAGATTCCCACCATCGCCCCATAGCAGGGAACTAACCGACCTCCGGGATAAGTGCGCCATGTCCTGGCGCCTTGCGTGAGCCCGGCTCGGAGGCAACGAGGGGGCTCTCTCTTAGTCAGCTGCGGTTGCCTCGTTCTCGATGGCCGAGCGAAGCCACGAGGACCTCAGCTGACGGGCTGGAAACACACGGCGGATCCCATCGCGCGGAAGCTGCGGGAAGGCGAGAAGTTGCTGGTCGATGGCCAAGAGCTAGCGAAGGTATTTTGGCAGCCAATTTGATCTCAAGATGGTTGCCGGAACTATTGTTATGCATACCATGGGTGGTCGTAGCACAACTACTGCTAGACCTGAGCTTTCCTAACGGCTGTACGCGCTTTGGTTGACCGAATCGTGCTCACCTGAAAGTAGTCGCTTCGAGAATCCTCAACGAGTAAACTTCCAAGGGAGGTAGAAGAGTGGGCAGAATTTCGGTCGTGGCCTACGCGGTGGCAATGGTAGTTCTCATCGTGGCCGTGGATTTCGCGTTCCTAAGGAACCATTCCACCGAACGCTTGATCGTGAATGTTGCGGTCGTTCTGCTCTTTGGACTTGTCTACGTGATATTCCTGAAGTAACAGGCGACGAATTACCGCCTTGACCAGGTCGACGACACAACCAAGGCAGTACGCGTCGATGGTCTCAGGGAGTCTCCGTAGCGGCAGTTCCGCTGAAGCGTCCGCCGTCCCTCGTGGCTGAGCCCGTCTCGCTCTCAGTTGGTTAACCGCGCGGCACGACAGGCGCTCGGTGGTGTGGCAGATCACGATCGGGTGCAGTATCGCTTCCCCGCTCCGAGCCCGGCTCGAAGGGCTTGGCCGTTACACTGGGGAACATTGCGAACTAAGCGATCGGGGGTTGCAGGTCGCCGGACCGCAGCTCAGGCGCAGAGCTCAGTTTCCTTGGCCGACGTCGTCTCCGGCGAAGGGCCACTCTCACCCCAGTAACAACCAGAGCACCAGGACTACAAGGGCTACCGCCGCCACTCGGTTGAAGCGGCGCGCCTGCTCCGAGCGCGAAAGCCAACTGGACATCGATGATCCGGCCAAGCCCCACAAACCCACGCACGGATAGTTCAACACTCCGGCCGCTAGCGCAACCGCAAGGGCAGACCAAAGGTGAAGTGCCGAGCCGGTGTGAACGACAAAAAGTCCAGCCACACTCAACGACAGAACTATCGCCTTGGGGTTGACCCACTGGAAGAAGATGGCTCCGCGGAAACCGAGCGAGGGAGCCGCCGAGCCAATGTGGTCTGTGCGCCAAAGCCGCCAGGCGAGCCACAGCAAATACGCGACGGCTAAGCCTTCGATGATCCTGGCGAGAATGGGCACCGCGTGAATAACTTCGGCCAGCCCGAGTCCACACACGGCCATTTGAATGGCCCACCCGACACTTACACCGGCAGCCGTCCTTAGTGCGGCGATGTGCCCTCGAGTGACTCCCACGGTCGTCAACATGAGGTTGTTGGGACCGGGAGTGATTGAGGTAATCAGCACGTAAACGACGAAGGCTCCCGGATCATCAATCAGTACAGGCATCACACAGCGCAACTGTAGAGTCGGTGAGGGCGGACGTCTGGTGCCATCGACCGAAGATAGCTCCCCTGCCACTGGCGCAGTCCCTCACGACGACTGCCCGACTCGCACCATGGGGCGCCGGATGCCGAATGGGTTGCACCGGTTCCAGGCTCCGGGGCCATGTGCCTCAAGTAAAAGATTCACCTGTTCTGGATCGCTAAGCCGTGCCGTCCTGGACAGGCCCGGGCCCAACGCCGAATCGTCTTCGGACCTTCGCACCGTTCGCACTCCTACCGTAGTAAGGCACGGCCGCCCTTCACGGCCAGGCGGTTGCCACTCCCTGTCCCCTACGCACCCCTCGTCCCGGTACCCTTCGGAACGTGGACGCGAACCCATCGGAACTGCCTTCCGGGCGGGAAGCGGTACGCCTTTTGAGACTCTTCTCGGTTGCCAGTCGGGGTGGGGTCGGACTTCCCAAGTGAAGAACCCCACCATTCAGCTCTAGCCGGGCCGGCGGGCCACCACTACCGTGGGTTCCGAGCTGGGTGGATACGACCAGGGTCCACTCCTGGTCCCGGGTGGACCGCCATCCATCAGCCTGGGTGGTGGGCGACGCCGCCAGGCGATGCGCGGTCGGCGCGCCATCGCCATCGCGGCCTTGAGTTCTGCCGTCTTCCTGGCCGGACTGGTGGCGCTCTTCTTCCTGGCTCCAGGCAGCTCGCAAGTCCGCCATTTCTTCTTCAACATTCCCGATGCCCGGACCGCCTTCCTGGGCAACACCCGCGGCGGGATCTTCTCGGAGCTGTACGCATTCCGCCTCAACATCGAGATGTTCCTGATCGCCGAGGTGCTGATTCTGATCATGGCGATGGTCATCGCCATGATCCGCCAGCTCAGCGGTCCGGTCACCTTTCCCCTGCGGATGCTGGCCATCGCCTACACCGACTTCTTCCGGGGGGTGCCGCTGCTGCTCGTCGTCTACGCCATCGGTTTCGGGATCCCGGCCCTCAACCTTGCCGGGGTCTCAACCCAGCCCGTGATCGTGTATGGGCTGGCGGCACTGGTGCTCTCCTACTCGGCGTATGTCTCGGAGGTTTACCGCGCTGGCATCGACTCGGTGCACCCCAGCCAGGTGGCGGCCGCCCGATCGCTGGGGCTCTCCCACTGGCAGGCGATGCGTTCCGTCGTGATCCCCCAGGCGATCCGACGGGTGATTCCTCCCCTACTCAACGACTTCATCAGCCTCCAGAAGGACACGGCGCTGGTCGCTGTTCTGGGCATCATCGAGGTCAATCGAGCCGCCGGGATCGTGAGCTCCACCGACTTCAACTACACGGGCTACACGGTCGGAGCCTTCCTCTTCTTATTGCTCACCGTGCCCATGGCCCGATTCACCGACTGGTTGATCGCCCGTGACCGTCGGCGCCGCCAAGCCGGAGCTGCTCGTTGATCAGGACCCCAGCGGTAGCCCCTGACTCCGGACTGGCGCTGCAGCTGGAGGGGGTGCGCAAGTCGTTCGATCGCACCTTGGTTTTGAGCGACATTGACCTTGCCGTGGCACCCCACGAGGTGGTGTGTTTGATCGGGGCGTCCGGCTCGGGGAAGTCGACCCTGCTCCGTTGCATCAACCTCTTAGAGGAGATCGATCAGGGCCGGATCAGCTTCTTCGGCGAGGAGATCAGCGCGGAGTTAGTAGATGTGAACCGGCTGCGCCGGCAGATCGGGATCGTCTTTCAGGCATTCAACCTCTTCCCTCACATGACGGTGCTCCAGAACTTGACCCTGGCCCCGATACGAGTCCTGGGCAGGCCCCGCAAGGAGGCGGAAGCCGACGCCGACAACCTGCTCCGGCAGTTCGGTCTGCTCGATAAACGCCAGGAATACCCTGATCGACTCTCCGGCGGCCAGCAGCAGCGGGCCGCTATCGCCCGGGCCCTGGCGATGCAGCCCCGCCTCATGCTTCTCGACGAGGTGACCTCCGCCCTGGACCCGGAGTTGGTAGCAGAGGTCCTGAACGTGATCCGCTCGCTAGCTCAGGCGGGCATGACCATGGTGATCGCCACCCACGAGATGTGGTTCGCGCGCGACATCGCCAACCGGGTCTGCTTTCTGGACGCAGGCGTGATTCTGGAGCAGGGTACCCCGGAGCAGATATTTCGGCAGCCTCAGCAGGACCGGACCAAGCAGTTCCTGCAGAGCCTCACCGACGCCGGTCGGCTCTAGGCGACCCAGTCGCTTCCGCTAACTGGCGACTGCCGCGCTGGGCACGATCGACGCCTCGCCGAGCTGCCTGGTGCCGACCCAGACCGCTCCGCCCACCTGGAGCTGGAGCTCCGACGCCGCCGAGCGGGCCAGCTGGACCCAGAGTGGGGGCTCGCCCTCGCAAACCAGCTCAACCCGGACCTCAAACCCTAGGTCCACCACCCGGCTCACCCGAGCTTCGAGCGCCCCCAGGGAGCGTTCCTGAGCCAGCTGCAGGTCGTGGGGGCGAACCCAGGCCCCCCGGAACCTGGTGGCGGGACCGAGGAAGGTGAAGACAAATTCGTTGGCTGGCTCGTCGTAGAGCTCGGCGGGAGTGCCTTCCTGGACCATTCTTCCCCGGTCGATGATGGCCAGCCGGTCCGCCACCTCCATTGCCTCGTCCTGGTCGTGGGTGACCAGCACTGTGGTGATCTGGACCCGGTCGTGAAGGCTGCGCAGCCAGGCACGCAGTTCCTTGCGGACGGTGGCGTCCAGGGCTCCGAACGGTTCGTCGAGGAGCAGCAGCCGCGGACGGACGGCCAGAGCTCGTGCCAGTGCCATCCGCTGGAGTTGTCCTCCTGAGAGCTGGGACGGATAGCTGGCGGACTCACCTGCCAGCCGAACCCGGTCGAGCAGCTCTCCCACCTGCTGGCGGATGGCGGACGCCGAGAGCCGTCGAAGCCGCAGTCCGAAGGCGACATTCTCGAAGACGGTGAGATGGCGGAAGGGGGCGTAGTGCTGAAAGCAGAAGCCGATGTCACGCGACCTGGCCGGTACCCCGGTCACATCCTGGCCGTCGATCAGGACGGAACCACCGTCGGGACGCTCCAGCCCGGCGATCACCCGGAGCAGCGTCGACTTGCCGCCACCGCTGGGCCCGAGCAGTACGAACAGCTTCCCCTGAGGCACCTCCAGGCTGACTCGGTCTAGCACCTCCCGCGGGCCGAACCGCTTGCTCACCTCCTGAATCAGCACACCGTTCATGCGATCGCCGCCCGCCGGCGCATCAAAGTGAGCCCAGCGAAGACCAGGAGGCAAAGCAGGGCCAGCACCACTGCGCCGGCGTAGGCGGACACCTGCTGGAAGTTCTGGTACTGGTCCTGGGTGAACACGGTCATGGTTTGGGTGTGGTCGAGGATGTCACCGGAGACCACGGTCACAGCCCCGATTTCGCCCAACACCCGGGCCGTGGTCAGGCTCACGCCGTAGGCGAGCCCCACCCGGGCCGAAGGCAAGGTCACCCTCCAGAAGACACTCCACGGGCCGGCGCCGAGCGAGGTGGCCGCCTCCTCCTGATCCGTCCCCATCTCCTCCAGCACCGGCAAGACCTCCCGGACCACGTACGGAAGCGAGACGAAGGCGCAGGCAAGGAGGATCCCCGGCCAGGAGAAGATCACTTGAATCCCGTGCTGGGCAAGCCACGAACCAACCCACCCGGTCTGGCCGTAGGCGAGCAGTAAAGCCAGGCCAACCACAACCGGGGAGAGAGCCAGGGGAAGGTCCACCAGGGAGCCGAGGATCCTGGTTAGCCAGTTCCGGTGGCGGGCGATGAGGATCGCAATCACCGTCCCGAAGGCGGCGTTGACTGGGACCGTGACCACCACCGCCAGCAAAGTCAGACCCAGCGCGTGCAGGGCCGAGGAGGTGGTGACCGCGGCCCAGGCCGCCCCCAGGCCGGAGCTGAAGGCGCGCCAGAGAATCGACCCCACCGGAGCCGCCACCAGGACCGCGATGTACCCGATCACCAGCACCCGCAGAGAAACGCGGCCCATCTAGGCGAACCTCGCGGCGGGATCGGCTCGGTGCCGAATCCAGGCCAGCCCGAGCAGGACGGCCAGCGCGATCAGCACCAGTACCAGGGCCACCGCCGCGGCGGCGGGGAGGTCGTAGCTCTGAACCAACCCGTAGATCCGTACGGAGGCCAATTCAGTCCGGAACGGAAGGTTGCCGGAGATCAAGACCACCGACCCGTACTCTCCCAGCGCCCTAGCGAAGCCCAGCCCGGCCCCGGCCAGCATCGCCGACAGGAGCTTGGGAAGCAAGACTCTCCGAAAGATCGCCCAGGGACCGGCCCCCAACGAGGCCGCGGTCTCCTCCTCGGCCGGATCGAGAGCGCTCAGCACCGGCTGCGCCGATCGGACTGAGAAGGGCAGGGTGACGAAGGCCAGCGCCAGCAGGATGGCCCAGGGGGTGAACGCGATGTTCAGGCCAATTGGACTGGCGGGGCCGTACAGGCTGAGCAGGGTCAGCCCGGCCACCACCGTGGGCAATGCCAGCGGCAGGTCGACGATCGCGTTGAGGATCCCCTTGCCGGGAAAGTCATCGCGCACGAGCACCAGCGCCACCACCAGCCCGGTCACGGCGTTGACCGCGACCACTGCCGCCGCGGTGGTCACCGATAACCGGAGTGCCGCCAAGGACTCAGCTTGTGTCACTTCGTTCCAGAAGGTGCCCAGGCCCCCGGTGAAGGCGTTGGAGAGGAGAGCTGCCAAGGGCAGCAGGACCAGAATGCTGAGATAGCCAACCGCCATACCGGGTCCCAGGAATCGGGGACGTGCCCGACCGGCGGGCCGGCGGGCGAGCACCCCGAGTGCGGTATCAGCCATTGCTTGACGTGGACTGGCCCACTTCCTGTTCAACCTTGGCCACGATCCCGGTCGTCGGATTGAAGAAGGAGTTGACCACGCTGTTCCAGCCCCCCAGATAGCCGATGGGGAAGAGGGTCTTCGGCTGCGCAAAGTGGAACTGCTTGGCCACTGCGGGGTCGACAGGCCAGAAGCCCTGCTTGGCCCAGATCGACTGACCGGCGGTGGAGAGCAAAAAACTCTCAAACGCCTTGGCTGCCGCGGGCTCTTTGCTCTTGCTCACCACCGCGATCGGGTTCTGGATCAGGATCGACTGGGGCGGAATGACGTAGGTGATGGCAGCGCCTGCCCTCTCCGCCTGGATCGCGTCGTCCTCGTAGTCCAAAAGCACATCACCGGTTCCACTGAGGAAATCGGCCAGTGCCTGCGAGGCGCTCGAGTCCTGGGTAGGCACGTGCTTGAAGAGATCGACCAGGTAGGCCTGCGCCTTAGCCTTGCTCTCCCCCAGCTCCCGCTCCGCCCCATAGGCGGCCAGGATGTTCCAGCGTGCGCCGCCGGATGTGAATGGATTGGGCGTCAGCACCGAGATGCCCTTCTTGACCAGGTCGGCCCAGCTCTTGATG
>JBAWFE010000028.1:0-7588 GCA_049591595.1 Candidatus Dormiibacterota bacterium | reverse complement strand
CCCGCAGGTAACCTGGAACCCCGGGGTGGAGATTCGGGTTGCCTCGACCGTCAGCCGGAGGTTGATGGCGAGGGCAGCGCAGTCGAAGGCGCACCCCAGGTTGGCAGACGTCGCCGGCACGACTACTCTGAGCACGCCGATCCCAGCACGGCCGACCCCAGTCGATTGAGTTTGTGCCGTCTCAATCGCCGGCTGGTCATGGTCCTGCCGTTGCTCCACGCAGCGGTCACTGCAATCCCCTCACGCTCCCGCCCCCCCGAGAGCCAGCTCTTGCTCGAACGCTTCCAAGTTGGGTGCCAAGGCCCTCGGCGCGGGGAGGGCCTGAGCCAAGGCATCGGTGGTCTTTAGCCCGTTGCCTGTGATGCATAGAACGGTGATCTCTCCACTCCGGATCCGGCCTGCTTGGAACAGCTTGCGTGCGACGGCGACGGATACTCCGCCTGCCGTCTCGCCGAAGATCCCCTCCTCCTGCGCCAGAAGCCGCATTCCCGCCACGATCTCAGGGTCGCTGGCGGACTCGGCCCACCCCCCGCTGGACCGGATCACCTCCATGGCGCGGTAGCCGTCCGCCGGGTTGCCGATCGCAAGTGACCGGCAGATGGTATCTGGTAACTGCGGAGTGATCTCCGGATCCCCAGCTGTCAGCGCGGTTGAGATAGGAGAGCAGCCAAGAGCCTGGGCCCCAAAAAACTTCACCTGTCGTGGCGCAACCAGACCGGTCGCGATTAGTTCCTCGAACCCCTTGGCGACCTTGGTGATCTGAGCTCCTCCAGCCATCGGCACCACAACGTTGTCGGGCAGCCGCCACCCGAGTTGCTCAGCGATCTCGAATCCCACGGTCTTGGACCCCTCGGCGTAGTAGGGCCGCAGGTTCACATTCACGAAGCCCCATGGATGGAGTTCCGCGATCTCGGCGCAGAGCCGGTTGACTTGATCGTAATTGCCGTTCACCCGAATCAGCCGGGCGCCGTACACCGACGTCCCGATCACCTTGGCCGCTTCTAGATCGGCGGGAATGAACACCAGCGCCTGAAGCCCCAGCCGAGCCGCCTGAGCCGCCACCGCGTTCCCTAGATTTCCCGTCGAGGCACAACCAACCACCTCGAAGCCGAACGCTCGAGCCTGGGACAGCGCCACCGCGACCACCCGGTCCTTAAAAGAGAGCGTGGGGAAGCAGGCGGCGTCATCCTTGAGGTAGAGCTCCTGGCTTCCGAGCTGTTTTCCGAGCCGGTCGGCCCGGAGCAGCGGTGTGAAGCCCACCGGTAGCTGGGAACGGAACCCCTCCGCTACCGGCAAGAACTCGGCGTACCGCCATATGTCGTGGGGGCGCCGTTCGATCAGATCTCGGCTCACCGCCGCCCTCAGCGAGGGTAGGTCGAACGATACCTCGAGCGGAGCGAAGCAGTCGTCGCAGAGCACCCGCGGACCGTTGCCAAATTGGCGTCCGCACTGCTCGCATCTCAATTGAAATAGTTCCGGCACAATGGGCTCCCTTGACAATGAGTTGCGTGGATCGCCTGAGGTCATCCCGGCCATTGGCAAATGGCCCAGGGAGTCGACCCGGGGGAGCTAGCGCCTAGAAAGGCACTAGTGCTTAGTTCGCGAGTCCCCCGTGGCGCGCCCAGGCATTCGGTTCACTAGTAAGGGAGACAATCCGTGCCCGCGGCCGGTCACAGGATGATTGTCAGTCAGCAAGCAGCCGGAGTGGGAAACGAGCAGAACCGACGTGTGGTCACCACGTGCTGCGCCGCCGACTGCCGCTGGGGCGCTCTCCATGAGGCAAGTTTACCGGACTGACCCGTCACCGCGACCGGTCCGTCGCCCAGTGAGCAGCTCCCGGCCTGGCAAACTCCAGAGTGCAGATGAAGCGATTCCGCGTAGGCGTGCTGGGAGCGACTGGGGCCGTCGGTCAGAGATTGGTCCAAATGCTGGAGGGGCACCCCTGGTTCGCCCTGACTGACGTCGTCGCCTCCGAGCGATCCGCGGGCCGGGCCTATGGCGAAGCAGTTTCGTGGCGGCTGGGCAGCCCCATCCCGGCCGAGGCCGCCCGCTTGGTGATCCGGCCGCTGTCGTCTGACCTGCAATGCGACCTGGTGCTCTCAGCTCTCGATTCGGGGGTTGCGGGTGAGGCCGAGGAATCGTTGGCGGCAGCTGGGTTACCGGTGATAAGTAACGCCCGCAACCACCGCATGGATCGGGACGTTCCGCTCTTGATTCCGGAGGTTAATTGGGAGCACTCCGCAGTACTCACCTACCAGCGCGCCCGTCGGAAGTACAAAACTGGCTTCCTGGCGACCAATCCCAACTGCTCGGCGATCGGGCTGACTCTGGCGCTCAAGCCTCTCCAGGACGCCTTCGGGTTAGCAGAGGTCTCCGTTGTGACCATGCAGGCACTCTCGGGCGCCGGGATCAACGGCGTCCCGGCGATGAAAATACTCGACAACGTCATTCCCTACGTCTCTGGGGAGGAAGAGAAGATCGAAGGAGAATCGCTGAAGATTCTCGGGGGACTGGCCGGCGATGAGTTCGTCCCGGCCGATCTCAGGGTCAGTGCCCAGTGCAACCGGGTCGCGGTTCTTGATGGCCACACCGAAGCCGTATCGGTGCGATTGCGCACCCCAGCGACGGTGGAGCAGGTGCGCCGCGTCCTGGCGGCCTTCACCTCTGAGCCCCAGCGTCTCAAGCTGCCCAGCGCACCTCCCCACCCAGTCCTGCTGGTGGATGGGGACGATCGGCCGCAGCCACAGCTAGATCGCGATGCCGGCTCGGGCATGACGGTGAGCGTCGGCCATGTCCGCCCGTGTCCGGTGCTCGACTGGAAGTTCACCCTGCTCGTGCACAACGCTATTCGAGGAGCTGCGGGGGCTGCGCTGCTCAACGCTGAGCTGCTGGTAGCCCAGGAGTACATCTCCTGAGCAGGAGCTGAACCCGTCTAGATGGCGCACTATCTACGGCCGGTTGCGCTGGATCTGAACAGTGGAGGCTGGCCTTGACCGTGAGCTTCCCGGAGCTGCGCGAGCAGGACGTCGCCCGCGATCCGCTGCAGCAGTTCGAGCGTTGGTTCGCCGAGGCCTCCGCAGCTATGCCGATGGCCGAGGCAGCCGCACTGGCAACGGCTGATGGTGCCGGCCGACCGTCTTTGCGCATGGTCCTGATCAAGGGCTGGAGTAGTCAGGGATTTGACTTCTGCAGCAACTACCGGAGTCGAAAGGGCGAGGAGCTGGCGGTCAACTCCTCCGCGGCGCTGCTGTTCTACTGGACGGCGATTGGTCGCCAGGTGCGCCTCGAGGGATTGGTGGACCAGCTCAGTGGGTCGGAGTCCGACCGGTATTTTGCCAACCGCCCTAGGGCCAGTCAGCTCTCAGCTGTGGCATCCGCTCAGAGTCAGACGATCGGAAGCCGGGGCGAGCTGGATGAGCGGGTGAGCTCGCTGGAGCGGTCGCTGGAGGGTCAGTTAGTGGTCCGACCCAGCTGGTGGGGTGGATACCGGCTGCTTCCGGGCAGCTACGAGTTCTGGCAGCATCGAGACGATCGCCGACACGACCGGCTGCGCTACCTACCCGAAGGCCTAGGCTGGCGAGTGGATCGACTTCAACCGTGAAGGGGCTGCTCGCAGCACACCCTTCGCTGCTAACATTCGCGCCTAACGCTCCGGGAGGGGGAGTCTCTCTGGCTCAGAGGCAAGTCGCAGTCGCAGGTTCAGGCGGGATTTACCTAGATCGCGCTGAACCAAGCGACCACCTGCCGGGTCCGGTGGAGCCGGCGCCGAGGAGGGTTTGGGAAGGTGTCTAGGCCCGACCACGATCCTGAGAACGGGCAGCCGGTGGGAGCACAGGTTGACCCGAGCGCGGCGCCCGCCCCCGGGCGGGTCACCCTGCACGGTCGCTACGTAGAGCTAGCACCGCTGGACGTGGCCAAGCATGGCGCCGCCCTCTGGGAGGGGGTCCTGGACCCTGCCAACGACCGGCTCTGGCGCTACCTGCCGGACGGCCCCTTTGCTGACCGCGCCGCCTTCGAAGCGAATGTCGCATTACGGTCCGGCTCGGACAACCCGCTGTACTTCGCCATCTTGGATGGGGACACCAAGCGGGCCCGGGGTTGGGCCTCGCTCATGCGCATCGAACCGCAGCACCGCTGCGTGGAGGTGGGGTACATCCTTTATACCCCAGCCTTGCAGCGCACCAGGGGTGCGACCGAAGCCATGTATCTGCTCGCCCGCTACGTCTTCGAGGAGCTGGGTTATCGCAGGTACGAGTGGAAATGCGACTCTCTCAACGCACCTTCGTGGCGAGCAGCCCTGCGACTAGGCTTCACCTACGAGGGCGTCTTTCGCCAGCACATGATCATCAAGGGGCGCAACCGCGACACCGCGTGGTTCTCAATTCTGGACAGCGAGTGGGCGGCCCGCAAGGCGCGGTTGGAAGAGTGGCTGGAGCCCTCGAATTTCGATACCCAGGGACAGCAAAAGCTGGCGTTGTCCGACCTCGGTGTAGAGCAACCACCCACGGGCTAGGGCCCGCCGCGGCCCAGGGTCGGGGCTCGCTGGTTCGGGAGTTCGGCAGCCGGTTAGGTCAGGTCTTCGCGGCGGTAGAGCTTGATCGACACCGGCACAAAGATGAGCAGCAGCGCCATTGACCAGAAGAGTGTCGCCAACTCCGGATGCTGCAGGGGCCACACATGCACCGAGGCAGAGGGGTTCGGATTGCCGAACAGCTCGCGAAGGCTGGCTGTCACTGTGCTGATGGGGTTCCACTCGGCGATTACCCGCAGCCACACTGGCATATTCTGCAGTGCCACGAATGCGTTGGATACAAATATCATCGGGAAGAAGACCACGAACGCCATCGCCTGAGCGGACTCGGGGTTGTGTAGCCACATTCCTGCGGCTGCACCCGCCCAACTCATCGCATAGTTGAAGAGCAGTGCCAGGGTGAATCCGAGCAGCACTTCGCCGGGATTGGTGTGAACCCGCCACCCGACCGCGACGCCCACCACCACAACCACAGCCAGCCCCAGCACCGCGGTCAGCAGGTCGGCCGTGAGCCGGCCCGCCAGGACGGCGGCCCGGGACATCGGCAATGAGCGGAACCTGTCGATGATTCCCGACTGAATGTCGGTGGCCAGTCCCACCGCAACCCCGGGAGCCGCGCCCGCCATGGTAATTCCGAAGATCCCCGCCACCACGTATTCGTGGTAGTTGCCACCGCCGGGCAGCTTGATGGCACTCCCAAAAACGAAGGTGAAGAGCACCACGAACATGATCGGCTGGATCGTCACGTCGGCGAGCTGCGCCGGATTCCGGACCACGTGGATCAGGCTGCGTCGTGTCAGTACCAGCACGTCCTTGAGGAACCAGAGGAGGCGGGAAAGTCCGACTTCACCCGCACCGTGGTGCATCTCAGTAAGTTGTGCGGCGCTCATGCCGCTTCCTCGCTCGGCACTTCCGCGGCGTGTCCGGTAAGGGTCATGAACACGTCATCAAGAGCGGGGCGTCGCACCGTCACGTCGTCGACCACGACCCCGCCGGCGTCCAGGGCCCGGACGACCTTGGTGACCAACCCCACCTCGGCTGTCGATGGCAGCGTGACTCGGTTCCGACGCTGGTCGACGGTCACAACGGCTGAGGTGGCAGCGCGCAGCAGGCGGCCGGCTTCCTCAACGTCGGACCGTTCCGGAAGGGTCACCTCCAACACCGAGCCATCCACCTGAGTCTTGAGCTGGTCTGGGGTACCCCAAGCGATCACCTTGCCCTGGTCGACTACGGCGACGTAATGGGCCAGTTGATCGGCCTCGTCCAGGTACTGGGTTGTCAGCAGCAGGGTGGTCCCAGCCTCCCCCAGTTCCCGGATCAGTTGCCACATACCCACCCGGGCCCGGGGGTCGAGCCCGGTGGTTGGCTCGTCCAGAAACAGCACCTCAGGCTGGGTGATCAAGCTGGCCGCTAGGTCCAGCTTGCGGCGCATTCCTCCGGAGTAGGTCTTGGTCGTCCGGTCGGCCGCCTCGCCCAACTCGAAGCGCTCCAGCAAGGCGCCAGCCCGCCGCTTCGACTCGTCGCGTGGGAGTCGGCTCAACTCGCCCACCATCACCAGGTTCTGACGCCCGGTGAGGTACTCGTCGATACTGGCCGACTGTCCGGCGATGCCGATATGGCGGCGTACCTGAGCGGGGTGCTCGACCACGTCGAAACCTGCAACCAAAGCGCGCCCACCGGTGGGCTTGGCCAAAGTCGCCAGGATTCGGATCAGGGTCGTCTTGCCGGCCCCGTTGGGCCCGAGCACGGCCACGACGCTGCCCTTCTCGACGACCAAATCCAAGCCGTCGACTGCCCTTGTCTTGCCGTAGAGCTTCACCAGCCCCTCGACGAGGATCGGAGGTCCGTCACCCACTCTTGATCTCCTTACCATCCGGCCGGTAAACTATTCGCCAGATGGTATAGGTTCTACCTACCGGCCGTCAAGTAGAATAACCAATGTGAATCAGACTGAGGCGCCCGGCGCCCCTTCGACGAGAGAGCGGATCCTAGAAGCCGCTCTTGACCTGTTCATCGAGCAGGGATTCGACAAGACCTCGCTCCGCGAGGTGGCGGAACGTGTCGGGCTGACCAAGGCGGCGCTCTACTACCACTTCCGCAGCAAGGAAGAGCTGCTCTCCTCCCTGGTGGACCGCGCCCATGGAATTGGCCATCACGGGCTCGACGTGTTGCCGGTCCTGAATAGTCCGATCGACTTCGCGGCAGCGCTCGAGACCTTCGGTAGGCTCCTCGACCAGGTGCTCGCTAATCGCAAGGTCTTCATGCTGATGGAGCGGAACCGCACTGCCATCGAGGGACTCGGTGATCATGACCCTGCGCACCAGGAGGAGCACCGGCAGCTGGAGCAACGGTGGGCGCAATTCGTGGCCAACCCTAAGATTTCGCTCCGTGATCGGGTTCGGGTCTCAGCCGCTCTGGGGGCTGTGATGGCCGGCGCTGTGGGCACCACCAGGGGCCTTGGCGCCGAAGCACCGAAGGGACTCAAGGAGGAGCTGCTATCGGTGCTCCGAGATGTCTTCGGACTGACCCAGCCAGCCTAACCGTGACGAGGCTGGTAGGGGTGCTTTTCGGCAGCTAGGGAACGGTTGGACCGGTCATCCACCACGCATCACCCGGCAACTAACCAGAAGGGCATGAGTCACGTGCCCTCTGTTGCGGGTCGCCACCCGAGCCGGAAGTCAGATACCGGACTGGCGGCAGCTCCCCCGGTGGTTCGGAGATTGCTCAGTTGACGATTCGACTCGGCGCCGTGCAGGTGATGGTGAAGTCGACATACGTAAACTCAGGACCGGAGGTCACCTCAAACACCAGCGTTCTCTGCGCACCCACCGACACCGCCGTGCCGGAGATGACCCCGTTGGTCAAGGACAGGCCGGGTGGGAAGTCTCCCCCCACCAAGCTCCACGCGTAGGTGCCGGCCGCCCCGGTCGCCGTCAGGGTGTAGGTGAAGGGCTGGCTCACCGTCGCTCGAAGTGGGGTGGAAACGGGCGCCAGTTGGGTTAGTGGCGCGATGGTGTAGGTCTGGTCGGCTATCTGCTCGCCATCACTCACCTCGGC
>JBAWFE010000027.1:0-221687 GCA_049591595.1 Candidatus Dormiibacterota bacterium | reverse complement strand
CTCCATGACCAAGACCAAGATCACCAAGGCGCCAACCGAGAGCAGGTAGGCTCGCCCAACCTGGCTCGGGTCAATCCCTCCACGGAGAAGCACTATGCCCACCGCCACGGTTCCCGCCACCAGAAGGGCCAGCACGAGTCCGTAGCGCTCGAGTAATCCCACCCTGGGCCCACCGCTCATCTCGGTCTCCTCCTTCGGCTGCACTCCGGGGCAGCCGGCACCCACCCCGACGCACCGAGGATAACCATCCCGCTCAGCCGGCCAGTTCCGCCCGCAACATCCCCAGCGCCTGCTCAGCCTCAGACCGCATTCCCGACCCCACCTCGTGAGTGGAGTACCGAGCGGTCTCGAAGAGGTCGGTGAGCCGCACCAGGGCGCCCCGACTGGCCTCCAGCCGGGTTAGAGCCCGCTCGAGATACTCGAGGGGCGTCTCGAATGAAAGGGCCGGCAGGCCGATACCAGCCAGGACCCTCTCCATCCGCTCGTAAGCGGCGATCACCGCTTGGCGGGGATCGGCTCCGGCCGAGATTTCGGCGAGGCTCAAGTCGATGGCCGAGGTGAGCTCCGTGGGCAGATCAGGCGACTCGGCGATCGCCGCAGCCCGGGCGCGACGCGATCGGAATCGGACCACCAGAATCACTGCCAGTGCAACCAGTCCTACCGCCATCGCCAGGATGGTGGCCTCGGTGACCGTGACCGCGCCCACCGAGGGCACCGGATGGTGTCCCGACTTGGTAAGTCGTAGCTGGCCGCTGCCCGAGCCCGCCCCCTCGCCGGTGCGACGCTTGACCAGCAGGGCGAACGCCACCACCTCGGCGGCCAGCACCGCCACCGGTAGAGCGGCTATCCGCAGCACGGCCACCCGGCTGACCCGCGGCACCGGCATACCGCTGCTGCCAGCGTCCCGCAGCCGGCGCCACGGTGCGTAGACGAAGGCCAGCACCAAGAGCAGTTCGAAGGCCGCGACGCAGACCACCAGCAGGAGCTGGATGATGGAACCCAGCAAGGCGGCTCCAGGCCCCTGGTTGGGAACTCCCGTCGGGCCGGCGGAATAGTGCGCCCGGACCGAGACCGCGACCAGCGTCAGGAGCGCCACCACCCCGAGCGCGAGCAGCCAGCGGGCGCCCCGTCGTCCCGTGGGAGCGTGCGCTGCCGACCGGTCCTTGGACACCTGCGACATCACCACCCCAGATGAATGCCCTGTCTTTTGTCAGCCCGCCTTCAGGCTACCAGCGGGGCGCCCTGCTAACTCAAATCTGCCCTGGTAGCCGAGCTGATCACCGAGCGTGACTCGGGCTCAGCAGCGGGTGCCCGGTCAGCCCGGGCCAGATTGACGGCGATGGCGATCAGCAAGAGGTTTCGTAGAGCGACGATCGCCATCGCCAGCGGATCGAGGACGACCACCGACGAGAAGAGGTCCGGGAACTCGATCTGGGTCAGAATTGCCATCACAAATCCACTGCCCAGAAGAAAATTGGCGCGGGTCACACCGAATTCGGTCGTCGCGGCGAGGACCAGCACCGGTAGGAGGGCAAGCAGATATTGGGGGGACAGCACGGGGGTGCTGGCCACCGCGACCGCGATCGCGAACGCGACGGCCGTCACCGGCCGGCGCCTCGCCCTGGCGAAGTGGATGGCCCCCCAGATCAGCGCCGCCACTCCCGCCACCGCAACGACCGCCGCGACCGGGGAGACCAACCGTCCGGACAATTGGACCGAGCCGATGTGGCCGGTGTAGCTGGTGATCCGAACGAGTGGACGCAGTAGGTAGTCGAAGGTGGCAGGCACGCTCTCGATCTCGACGCCGCGATGGACGCTGGCGAAGGCCGCGTTCAGTACTCGGCCCTCTGACCAGACCAGGAACGTCACCAAAATCACCCCTGCCGGGATGAGCCCTAGTCCGACCTGCGCCGCCCGCCCGCCCAATCCCTCGGTCCACCGCTTACCCTCGGGCGGCCAGAGCGCCCAGACCACGATCGGGAGAGCAGCCACCACCACTGTCTCCTTCACCAGGGCAGCCACCGTCACCAGGGCCACCGCGAGCGCGAAGCGACGACTGCGCAAAGCGAGAGCCGCGGCTGCGACCCCGAGCCCCTGCAGCCCGTCAACTCTGGTGACCAGCACCGGCCCGACTGCCACCATCAGTGCCGCCGCGGTCATTGCCACCGGATAGGCCACTCCGGCCCGCCGACAGGCGGCGGCCAGCAGCCAGAGCCCGCCAGCCAGCAGCACGAGCATCTCGATGGCGAATCCGAACGAGTACTTGGACCCGGCCAGCAGCGGCGGAATCATCAGCAGCAGGCTGAGGGGGGGGTAGACGAAGACCACGTGGGTGTAGGGCGCGGTGAGGAAGTGCGCGCCATATGGCAGATTCCCCTGGATCAGCCCCTGAGCCCCGTGCTCAAAGATGATGGTGTCGGGGATGGCGTCCCCCACCAGGTCGTGGATCGGAAAGACACCCAGCTCAGTCAGGAGCAGCGGGATCAGGGCCACCGCTGCGAGGGGAAGAATCAGGAGTCGACTGGCCCGGGCCGCCGTGGACTTGTCGTTCACGAAACTCGGATCGGAGGTACGGGCAGTCCCTCAGCCCCATGACGCACTGGCGGCGTGGGCGAAGCAGGATTCGAACCTGCGACATCCTCGGTGTAAGCGAGGCGCTCTACCACTGAGCTATTCGCCCCCACGCCGCCAGATTACCGTGGCGTGTCCCAGGAGCCGGGATGCCCACAGGACGCCAAACACCATGGATCACGTCGCGCCGGCCGCGCCGGAGGTTTGCAGCTGGGCCACCGACGCAACTCGGACCCCGGAGGCGGGTAGGCTCACCTGGTCCGCCCTCCGCTCCAGGGCCATCGCCAGGATCAGCCCCACCGCAACCAGGAAGTAGTAGTCGAAGTAGGCCCACTTCGCCGAGAGGAAGGAAACCAGGAGCAGTGTCGAGCCCAGGTACAGGGCTCCGTTCCAGGTGTGGACACGGGCCCTGGCCACCAAGAGCAGGGCGCTCACCGAAACCACGGGCCAGACCCAGATCGGCAGCCAGCTGCCGGTCACGATCCGGTAGAGGGTGTCGAGGTCGAGTCCAGATCGCAGCGGGGGCAGACGCAGGTTCACCAGGAGGGACGCCTCGACGAACTTGGCGGGCCCTGCCCACAAGGCGAAGGGGAAGCAAATGGCAATCGCCACCAGGGCGGCGCCTAAGATCTCAAGCCGCGCCGCCCGCCACCAAAGGAACGGCAGTATGAGCAGCGGCCATGGCGTAGGCACAGTGGCTATCCCCAATCCCAGGATGACAATCGAAATGAATCGGTTCCGGTCCCGCAGCACCAGCCAGAGGGAGATCAGCGCCATCAGATAAATCTCCGACCAGGCCAGCAGGATCATCAGAGGGAAAAACGGCAGGGTCAGACAGAGCGCGAGGCAGCGCCAGCCTCGCTCCGCCCCTCCGTAGCGTCGGGCGAGCAGAGTGATGGCAGCGATCAGCACGACCGCCGCCAGCATGTCGCTGAACCGAACATCGCCGAGCAGTCGGCCTGGGATCGACAGCAGTAATACCCCCGGCAGAAACGGAAAGTGGGCCAGAGGAAGGTGCGGGGTGGTGGTGGGGTACGCGAAGGCGTACGGATTGCGGCCGTGGAGGAGCTCCAGGGTTGCTCCTTGGGTGAACTTGAACACGTCGATATCTACCGGCCCGACGTTGAGCGCCTTGCCGACCACGACGGCGGTCGCGCTCCCGACCACAAGGCAGCCGCCGAGGCGGGTCAGTGTCCGCTTCGAGCAGATCACTAGAACAGCGGCACCGGCTCCGGCCATAGGGTCCAGCCATGCGACCAGACCAGGACCGTTGAAGAAACCCATGGCGATAGCGCCGAGGAAGGCCGCGGTGCACCAGGTCAAACGATGCGCGCGGCGCCCCGCAGCGGTGGTCGCCCCCAGCACAGCACACACCGCGGCACCGACAATCGCCAGCAGGCCCAGGGGATGGTAGGTGCCCAGGTCTTGGGCCGAGCCCAAACCGAGCAAAACCACGGCTGCGAGAGCGTAGCCCTCGCGGCTGGGACGGACCGTCAACCAGTTCAGGCCCAGCGCTAGGCGCCGTGCCGGGGACTCACCAGCAGGTCTCGCTACGGCCGACGCGGGACGATCAACGGCTGCAGCTGGCACTGCGAGCAGGGGCCGACGACAGCGGTCCACGTTGCTCACCAGTAACCGGTGGCCGGGTCGACCGCTTGGGCCACACCACCACTTGGCTGCCGCCTCATCCGCCGAGATTAGTGGCTAGATTCTGGAATCAGGGATGCACTCGGGTGACGGGTTGATTACGGCGTTGGGCTTTGAATTCGACGGGAACGAAGAGCCAGTCGATCAGCTCTGCTCCCGCGTCGGTCTTGAGCGCCGGCCGTCGAGTTTCGGCGGGAGCACGGTGACGGGATGGAGGAGGTAGACCTCCTGGCCGTTGAGCACGCGCTCAAGCACGGCTGACGGGCTCTCCTCAGCCAGGGTGACGATGCCGCACAGCTCCAGCTGGCGTCGCACCTCCGGTGGGACGACTCGCTCGCCCTCCAAGTTCAGCTCCTCCAACACTTCGAGGACGCGGTCCAACTGACCCAGATGGGAGCGGCGGTCCGCCCGCTGCGACCCGCTCTCGCCTTCCCAGCTCAAAGCCGGTACCACCCGGCTCCGCGTCGTCCGCCCCCGCTCTTTGATCGTGCCCACGGATCGGTCTGTAGAAATATGCAGCAAGCGGGCCCTGACGTAAATAGGCAGTTTTTAGTCAAGCTCGCGACCTTCCAGCTCCCGTGGCCGGCGCGGGGGCGGTGATCGGAAGATTCAGCCCGAGCTCGGAGGCTGCGCCGTGCTCCCACCGCAACCCCAGGGCGTGTGCCACAAAGGGACTGACCAGCTCCGCCAGCGCTTCCGGCCGGAGATCTCCCGTCGCCCCCGCGGCTAGCAGCGAGGTGGCGCGACGACCCTCGATTCCGCATGGAACGATGAGGTCGAACGCGCTCAGGTCGGTGGTCCCGTTGAGGGAGAAGCCGTGGTAGGTCACCTTTCGCCCACTCAGCTTCACCCCCAAGGCGGCCAGCTTGCCATCTCGGTTCCAAACCCCTGTGTAGGGCGGCTCCCGGAAGGCTTCCACTCCTCGCAGCTGGCAGGCGTCGATCAGAGCCTCTTCCAGGCCCCGCAGGTAGGCGATCGCGTCGATCCCCAACTGCTCCAGGTTGATGATCGGATAACCGACCAGCTGACCCGGACCGTGGTAGGTGACGGAGCCGCCACGGTCGACCTCGAAGTACTCCGCTCCACGGATCCGCAATCCCTCCTCGCCCTGGAGCAGATGCTCTGGCTGGCCCCCCCGGCCCATGGTGTACACGGGTGGATGCTCCAGCAGCAGCAGCACATCCTCTTCGAGTTCGCCATCCGCCCTGGCAGCCGCCAGCTGACGTTGCCAGTCCCAGGCGACCTGATACGGCACGGTGCCACACCACACCACCTTCAACGGGGGGCGCCAGACCCCGGCCACGGCTAGCTTTCTCCGGCTCCGACCGACGCGGCAGCGACGCCCGCCAGCGCCTGCTGATGGGCGTGGTACGAGCTCCTCACCAAGGGGCCGGACTCCACATGGGCGAAGCCCAAGGACATGCCGAACGACCCCAGCTCGGAGAACTCCTCGGGCTGCCAGAAGCGGTCACAGCGAATGTGCTTCAGGGAGGGGCGAAGGTACTGGCCAATCGTGACCAGCTTGACGCCGTTCTGGCGGAGGTCCACCAGAACTTGCTTGACCTCTTCCATGGTCTCGCCAAGACCGACCATCAGGCCGGACTTGGTCTGCGAGCCAGGCCGCATCTCCCCGGCCCGTCGTAGCACGGTCAGGGATCTCGGATAGAGCGACTTGGGACGGACCCTGGGGAAGAGTCGGCTCACCGTCTCGATGTTGTGGTTGAACACCTCGGGGCCGGCGGCCATCACCGTGGCGATGCTGCTCTCGGAGCCCTGGAAATCGGGCGTCAGCACCTCCACCTGGCAGCCGGGAACCCGCTGGTGAACCGCCTCGATGGTTCTAGCGAAGATGTCAGCGCCACCATCCGGGAGGTCGTCTCGGTCCACTGAAGTGATCACCGCGTGCCGGAGTCCCATCTCGGCGACCGCCTCAGCGACCCGCTCCGGCTCTTCCAGGTCCAACCCGTGAGGACGGCCGGAGGTCACAGCGCAGAAGGCGCAGGCCCTAGTGCAGACCTCCCCCAGGATCATGAATGTGGCGGTGCCGTAGCTCCAGCACTCCCCGATGTTGGGGCAGCGAGCCTCCTCGCAGACGGTGTGCAGCCGTTTGCCGCGCATGATCTGGTCCAGCTCCTGATACCGACCGCCGACCGGCATCTTGACGGTCAACCAGCTCGGGCGGCGGTCCACCCCGCTGGGGAGCAGTTGCTGCCACATGGGACGCCCGTCGCCCACCGGTCCGCGCCCCGGGACCAGATCGGGCCGTCGATCGGGCACGACCGGCAGACTCACTTTGGGCCGGATCACCCGTGGTGAGGGGCTGCTATCCATCAATCAATCCTAATGCCGCCGCCGCTGAGGCCCGCCGGGCACGGTGGCGGGGTCAGAAGAGGGCGCTGTCCGGGGTGACCGCCTCCAGGGAGCTCTTCACCGCGCCGAGGAAGCGGGCGGCGGCGGCTCCATCGTTGATCCGGTGGTCGAAACTGAGGCACAGATTCATGATCGGGCGGATGGCGATACCATCGCCCGCCACCACCGGTCTGCGGACCACCGAGTCCATCACCAGAATCCCGGCCTGAGGCTGGTTGATGATCGCCTGCGACATGACGGTTCCCAGGGCGCCGGCGTTGTTCAAAGTGAAGGTTCCCCCTTCCACATCCTCCCGACGGGCCTTGCCCTGCCGGGCGCGATCGATCAGGGCACCGGCCGCCTTCGCCAGTCCGGCCACGCTGTACTGGTCGGCTCCCCGGATTACCGGGACGATGAGCCCGTCGCCCACCGCCACCGCCAAACCCAGATTGATCTCAGCACTCAGCTGGATCGCCTCCTCCTCGAAGACCGCGTTCATGGTTGGCACCGCCCGCAGCGCCAAGCAGGTCGACTTCAAGCCAAAGTGGAGGAAGGTGAGGTCGATGCCGGTTGAGGCGTGGAACTCGGCTCGACGAGCTGCCCGAGCCGCCGCGACTCCACTCATGTCGACCTCGACCATCGTCCACGCGTGCGGCGAGGTCTGCAGGCTGCGCACCATGTGTTCGGCGATGGCGCGCCGCATCGGGGAGTGCGGGATCCTGGACCCTGGAAGGGGTGGCTCCGGTACCGCTGGGCGAGCCACCGTACCCGCGGACGGCGCCTTTGAGGGTGCCGTATTTCCTGCCTCCAGAAAGAGCAGCACGTCGCGCTTGGTGATCCGACCCTGGAATCCGGTTCCGGTCACCTGAGAGATATCGACCGATTGCTCGTCCGCCAAGGCCCGCACAGCTGGGCTGACGAATCCAGACGCTCCGTTGCCTGACTCGGACGGAGCGGTCACCGGCGAGGGCGCGGCGGGGGCCTTCGGCTCCGGGGCGGCCTGGACCGCCACCGGCTCAGCCGGAGGCTCGCTCTCAGCGACGGGCTGCCCAGGATCGACCTCGGGAGCGCTCGGCAGCTCGTTCGAGACCGCCTCCGGGTCACCCGCCTCCGGCTCGTCAGAGCCCTCCTCCGCGGCCCCTTCCAGAGTGCAAATCGGCTCGCCCACCGATAGGCGCTGGCCCTCGGTAGCCAGGATCTCGCCGACCGTGCCCGCGGCGGGCGCGGGAACCTCCGCCGTGACCTTGTCGGTGATCACCTCCACCAGGGACTCGAACCGTTCCACCTGCTGGCCAGGTTGAACCAGCCAGGTACCGATTGTGCCCTCGGTGACTGACTCGCCCAGCTGGGGCATCTTGACGGTGATCGCCATGTGCTCTTCTTACCTTAATTGGCCGGCTTAGTACGCGGCCAACTCCCTGAGCTTTCTCTCGATCTTCTGAGGTCCGAGGCAGTAGACCTCTGCCAGGGACTCGGCGAAGGGGATGGCTGGGATCTCAGGTCCACCAATCCGCATCACCGGGCCGTCAAGCGTCTCGAAGCACTCCTCGGCAACCAGGGCCGCGACCTCGGCCCCTACTCCAACCGACAGGTTGGCCTCGTGAGCAACCAGCACCTTGCCAGTTCTGGTTGCACTCTCGACGATCAGTTCTCGGTCCAACGGCCGGACCGTGCGAAGGTCCACCACCTCGACCTCAATCCCGTCGCGGCCAAGACTCTCAGCCGCGCTCACCACCTCGTGCACGGTAGCCCCGTAGGTGAAGCAACTGATGTCGCGGCCCGGGCGCACGATCTGGCCCTTGCCGATGGGGACCAGATACTCCTCGTCGGGGACCTCCTGGCGCATCGAGCGGTAGAGACCCTTGTGCTCGAAAAAGCAGACCGGATCGGGATCGCGGAGCGCTGACAGCAGCAGGCCCTTGGCGTCGTAGGGATTGGACGGCAGCACTACCTTGAGCCCCGGTACGTGGGCGAAGAGCGCCTCCAGCATCTGAGAGTGGTAGAGGGCACCATGGACGTGGACCCCACCACCGCAGGGGGCACGCACCACCATGGGGCAGCTCCAGTCGTTGTTGGATCGGTAACGAATCTTGGCGGCCTCGCTGATGAGCTGATCCATGGCCGGCGGGATGAAGTCCAGGAACTGAATCTCCGCCACCGGCCGGAGGCCCGCCAAGGCGCAGCCGATCGCCACGCCGACGATCGCCGCCTCGGCGAGCGGGCTGTCTATCACCCGCTCCTCCCCGAACTCCTGAAAGAGTCCCGCGGTGGCCCCGAACACCCCGCCCTTGACCCCCACATCCTCCCCCATGACGATGACCCGGTCGTCACGGCGCATCTCGTCTCGGAGCGCGTCGCGAACGGCCTCCACGTAGGTGATTTCCGTCACCTATCAGGCCTCGCCGTAGACATGCTGAAGGGCGGTCGACGGGTCCGGAGCCGGTGCCTGGTCGGCTTCGTCCTGGGCTTGGTCGATCAGGCTCTGGCACTCCAGGCGGATCTGATCCGCCTCTCCCTCGGCGAGGATCGAGCTTGACTCCAGGTCCGCTCGGAAGCGCTCCAGCGGGTCGTGCCGGCGCATCTCCTCCAGATCCTCGGGGCTGCGGTAGCGGCGCTGGTCGTCGTCGCTGCTGTGGGATTGGAGCCGGACGCAGGCCGCTTCCAAAAGCGTCGGGCCGCCTCCGCGACGGGCACGCGCGACCGCCTCGCTGGCCGCTCGGTACACCGCCAGGACGTCGCCCCCATCCACCCACTGCCCGGGCATCCCGTAGCCGGACGCTCGCTCGGACACGTGCTCCACCGCCATCTGCAGGGACTGCGGGACGCTGATCGCAAACGAGTTGTTCTCGACCAGGAAGATCACCGGCAGCTGGTGGATGGCGGCCCAGTTGAGTCCCTCGTGCCAGTCACCCTCGCTGGTGCCCCCCTCTCCCACCGAGGCCACCACCACCCGGTCCTCCTTGCGGTACTTGAATGCCTGGGCGACTCCGACTGCGTGCAGGATCTGGGTCGCCACCGGGCTCCCGCCAGTCACGATGTTGTGTTTCCTCGAGGAGTAGTGAGCGGGCATCTGACGGGCGCCACTGTTGGGATCCCCGGCCTTGGCGAGAGCTGCCAGCAGCTGGTCTCGCGGCTCCATTCCCATCACCAGCACCAGGGAGATGTCGCGGTAGTAGGGAATGATCCAGTCGTAGTCCCGCCGAAGGGCGTACCCGACTCCTACCTGGGCTCCTTCGTGGCCCTGTCCTGAGATCGCGAACGGCGCTCTTCCTTGCCGATTGAGAACCAGCACCCGCTGGTCGAGGAGTCGGCCGAGGAGCATGTCCCGATACATCGATCGCAGCCGGTCGCGCGTGAGCCCCGCTACCCCCACCGGCGCCGACTCGGTCAGTGCCATCGCTTGCCTGCCTCCATCAACTCGCGAGGACCCGCGCCATCCTAGCGCCGCCAGCAATCGGGTCGGCTGGTCGAAGTCGGGCAGGTCGGCTGGATCAGGTCGCCAGCGAGCGCCGCACCCCGACGAAACTACCGACCGAACCGAGCGCGCCCCCGGCGACCACCAGGGCCAAGACGGTGAGGAGGGCAAATCTGGCCCCCACCCCCAGGGCCAAGCCCTGGCCGCCGCCGAATCCGAAGCCCACCCCGAGCAGGATGAGCGAGGCCACCAGCGCCGAGATCACCCCCACGATGACTCCCTCCAGCACGAAGGGCCAGCGCACAAACCAATCGGTCGCCCCCACCAGTTTCATGATCTCGATCTCTCGCCGTCGGACGTAGGCCGCCGTTCGCACCGAGATGGTGATGATCACCAGTGCCACGGCGCCGACCACGCCCACCACCAGCCCGCCGCCCAGCTGGGCCACAAATATGTAGCGCTCCAGGCGGGGGACGACGTCGGCGTTGTAGTCGGTGGGGTGAGGTCCGCTGTCCAGAAGAGCCGACGTCCGGACCTCGCGGTTCAGTTGCGAGACCGCCTTGATGTTGCGCAGCTGGAAGTTGATCGATGCGGGCAGCGGGTTGCCGGCTCCCGACTTCTCCAGCAGATTGATCGCCTGGGTGAGACCGAGGCTGCTGCCGGCCTGCTGGGCCGCCTGATCCTTGTTCTCGAAGGTGGTCTTGGCGACCGAGGGCGAGTTGCCTAGGTTCTGCTCCAGATTCACCTCACTGGCGAATGCGACGTGGTCCGCCATGAACACCTTCAAGACCGAAGCCTGCGACTCCTCGGTGTGGAGCACCCCGTCGAGGGCGTGCACCACCACCACGGCCACGCCGGCTCCGAGTAGGGTGAGGGTGATCGTCAGGACGCTGGCCACCGCGATGCCGCGGTTGCGCAGGATGTTCTGGATCGCCACCCGGGTGACGAACTTGAGGGCGGGGATGGGATTCATAAGATGGCATCCCCATCCCGGAGATAAGCCCCTTCAGCCTCATCTCGGACGATCCGGCCGTCCTCGATCGCTAGCACTCGGCGGCGACAGAGGTCGACCACCTCACGGTTATGGGTGGCCATCACCACGGTGGCTCCCCGGTGGTTGATCTGCTGGAGCAACTGGACGATGCCCCAGCCGGCGTCGGGGTCAAGGTTTCCGGTGGGCTCATCGGCCAGGAATATTCGGGGCCGATGCACCAGCGCTCTGGCGATGGCCACCCGCTGTTGCTCCCCACCGGAGAGTTCCGTGGGGTAGGCGTTGAGCTTGTCCTCCAGTCCGACGATGTAGAGAGCTTCCCCGACCTTCTCTTTGAGATGGGGTCGACCTGGATCGGTTACCTGGATGGCGAATGCGACGTTCTGCTCCACGGTGAGGCTGGGAAGCAGTTTGAAGTCCTGGAAGACGATGCCCATCTTGCGACGCAGCCGGGGCAGGTGACGGTGCTTCAGCCGGGCCAGATCCTGACCCTCGACCAGGACGTGGCCCTGGGTCGCCCGCTCTTCTCGGATCAGGAGCCGGATGACGGTGGACTTGCCGGCCCCGCTGGCCCCCACCACGAAGACGAAGTCGCGCGGCCGCACCGTGAACGAGGCGTCACGGATCGCCGCCTGACCGTTGGCGTAGATCTTGGTGACCTGCTCGAAGACGATGATCGGTGGCTCGCTCCGAGCCAGGTCACTGCTCCGAGCCCCGGTCATCACGACCGGTACCGGCGGGCTGGTGGAAATCGACATCAGGGGAGGCTTGGTCCTCGTGCCAGGCGGACTGGCAGCCGACGGGCGGACCCCCAAAATGGGAGAGTGTTGAAGCCCTTGGCCGTTCTCGATTTTGGCCCGAGTATACCTTTCGTGACCGGTACCTGCGACCCGCGACCCACCGAAGGGGTCAGTCTCGGTACATGGCGTGTTTGGGCCGTCACCTGCACACGCATTCGCGTTCCCGCAAGCCAAAATCGGCGAACTGATGTGGGAACCTACGCCGCCCCGCCTTCCTGCTCGCGGTTGGTGGCCTCCAGGCGCAAGTAAGCCTCGATAAACGGGTCGATCTCGCCCTGCAGCACGGCTTCCACGTTCCCCACCTCCACCGCGGTGCGGTTGTCCTTGACCAGGGTGTATGGCTGGAGCACATAGGAGCGGATCTGGTTGCCCCATTCGGGGGAGATCAGGTCGCCCTTCAGGTCGGCCAAATGATCCAGCCGCTGGGCCCTTTGGTAGTCCAGCAACCGAGAGCGCAGCACCCGCCAGGCGGCCTCCCGGTTCTGCTGCTGTGAGCGCTCGTTCTGACAGGTCACCACGATCCCGGTCGGGATGTGCGTGAGCCGGACCGCCGACGAGGTCTTGTTGACGTGCTGGCCTCCGGCGCCCGAGCTCCGGTAGACATCGACGCGCACGTCCTTCTCGTCGATCTCCACCTCAACTTCGTCGGGTATCTCGGGATAGACCTCTACCAGCGCGAACGCCGTGTGACGCCGGTGTGCCGCGTCAAAGGGACTGATCCGCACCAGTCGGTGTACTCCCTTTTCTGCCCGCAGCTGGCCGTAGGCGTGGGTTCCCGTGAAGCGCACGGTCACGCTCTTGATACCTGCCTCTTCGCCTTCGGACTGATCGAGGAGATGGGTCTCCATCCGGTGAGATTCACCCCACTTGAGATACATCCGCAGCAGCATCTCGCTCCAGTCCTGGGCGTCGGTACCGCCGGCACCCGAATGGACCGAGAGCAGGGCGGGGTAGTTGGAGTAAGGATCTTGGTACAGCAGCTCCAGCTCGCGGCGGTCCAGCTCCTTCTCGATCAGCGTCAACTCGGCCACCACCTCGTCCGCTCCCGAGGCGTCCTCCTCCAGAAGCTCGGCCAGTTCAATGGCGTCCTGGGCCCGTCTGTCCAGCGTGGAGAGCTCCTGGAGTTCGCCGCGCAGCCGGCTCAGCTCCTGCGACGCTTCCTGGGCGCGGGTAGGGTCGTCCCACGCTCCCTCGCGGCCTAGTTCCTCCTCTAGGAGCTCAGCCCGAGCTCCCTTGCCCGCGAAGTCAAAGATGCTCCTTGAGCTGAGCGGCTCGTCGTGCTAGCTGCTGGGCGCGGGTGCTCAACTCATCCATTTGCAGCTGAGTCTACCGTTCTCCGATCAACGGTCCGCCGTCTGACGCGGCGTAAAGCTGCCGATTTGCGACCCTGCCGTCACCGATGCCCCTCTCACGCCTCGGATAATCGCCGGATGGAGGCCCCGGCGGGTGTGCCCAGGTCGCCCCTGGCAAGGTTCTGGCCCTCGTCAGTACCGCTGCCGTCGCTGACTCGTGAAGGCGCCCTCCTGCTGGCTCTCTTCACCCTGGATCTGGCGCTTGTCAATCACGCTGGGTACATCAGCGACCTGGCGCTGGTTGCCCTGGGCGCCACCGTCGCTCTCCTCCTGATCTGCCGCAGCCTGCCCAGTGGCTCGCCCCCGACATGGCTCTGGGCGGCTGCGGTGGCCGCGCTCGGTCTCTCTCTGCTGCTGGCAAATTTCAGCGCATGGCCGCACGGCTGGTCGGTCTGGGTCTACGTGCTGGCAGCCTTGGCGGCAGCGGCGTTGATCGCCACAGGTCATGACCAAGTCGCGTTGGTGGTGGCGGGCGTGGGAGCCCTGACCTTCCTCGCCTTGACCTGGCGGTGGGACCCCTCCCAGATCGACGTGCTCTTCGGGCTGCGCTCAGCCGGGCATGCTCTACTCCACGGCGCTGACCCCTACTTGGCCGTCCACCGCTCCACCACCATCGGAGCTCCCCGTCTAGTTCACTTCACCTACGGCCCCATCGTGGCCGTACTGGCCGCTGTGGGCCTGCTCTTCGGGGATCCCCGGGTGATCTCAGTGCTGGCGGCCGCCGGGTTGGCTGCCGCGCTGTATCGGCTGGCCGGCTCCCGGGCTGAGGGGCTGCGGGTTGCAGTCACGGTCTGCCTGGCGCCGCTGATGGTTGCGATGGTAATCAACGCCTGGCCGATGCTGGTGGTCATCGCCGGCATCGCCTGGTGGTTGGTGCTGCGCCGCTCCCACCGCACCGCCTCCATCATCGTGCTTGGCCTGACCATGGGGTGTGCGCCGGTGCAGGCCGGCCCGCTCCTGCTGGTCCTATTTCTGCGCAGCCGTCGAATGATGACGGAGATAGTGGCGGCGGTCGGCATCGGGTTGGTGATCGTCGCGTGCTTCGCGTTGTGGACAGGAATTGGCCGCTACTGGTACTACACGATCGGCGTCCACTTTCATGGCCAGGTGGGTACCGGTTCGCTGTCGTTGGCCGGGATCCTGACCCTGATTGGTCACCATCCCCTCCCGGGGTTCCTCGGCATCGCCGCCGCCGGATTGGTCCTCGCCTTGATCATGACCCGGCCCACTCAGGGGTTCGGGGGGATTCTCACCGATGCCGCGGTAGTCACGATTTTTGCCATGTTTTTTGCCAAGTTCGCCTTCATCGATTACTACTTCGTGGCCTTCGCCGCCATGTGGGCAGCGCTGGCGGCCGGGAGTTCCGCCTTGTCAGGAGATTGGCAACTCGAAGAGGTACCCGGCAGTGCACCGGCCCCGGCACTTGCGCCGGTCGGCCAGGCAACCGCATCGGCCGTCTGACGTCGCTTGACTAGCAGGCGGTCGTCTATTTCAGGAGTCGCCGGATCGTCGGTGCCACCTTCCTGGCGCTGGATTACGCGCCGGTCAGCGGGGGACTCGCCACATCATTCGGTCGCTCCGTGGCACCGCTTGTACTTACGGCCAGAACCGCATGGACAAAGAGCATTGCGGCTGACTGGAGCCCCGCCGGCCGCGGCTACCTGAGCTGTCGCACCGCTGCGGAGGGGCTGGCTAGGACTAGTCATCGACCTGGCTGGTGGCCCGGCCACCGCTTGGGGCGCCTCCTCCAAGGAAGCGGGATTCGTCAGCATGGCCCTAGGATCGGAGCCGACCTCTCCGGGCCGTCCTGCATCAGGATGCACAGCCACCCCCTCGAGCGGGGCTGCCTCCGCTGGGGTGACCTGGATCTCCGCATGGAACAGGTAGCGGACGATCTCCTGCTTGAGCGACTCCTGGAAGGACGAGAAAGCGGAGAAGGCCTCAGCCTTGAACTCGACGAGCGGGTCTCGCTGACCCAACGACTGCCAGCGGATGTCATCCTTGAGATGTTCCAGAGTGGTGAGATAGTCCGCCCACCGTTGGTCGATCAACTGCAGCATTAGCTGCGTCTCGGCAATCCTCACCACGTCCTCGGTGTAGAGCGCCTCCTTCTCCGTATAGAGGCGCTCTGCCTCGTGGATCAGGGTGTCGGTCACCTCTTCCGGGCTTTCGCCGAGCTGTTCTAGTTCGACCTCCTCAGCAGGTGGGAAGGGAAAAACGTAGCGCAGACGATTCCACAGCCCATCCAGGTCCCACTGGGCTTGGTGTCGGCCGGGGCAATAGACCGTGATCAGGTCCCGGACAACTTCTTCGGTCCACTGATTGATGTTGTCGCGGGTGTCGACACCTTCCAGGATTCGGTCCCGCTCTGCGTAGATGATGGCGCGTTGCATGTTGACCACGTCATCGAATTCAACGACGTAACGTCGACTATCGAAGTTGGCGCCCTCCACCCGTGACTGCGCCGACTCGATCTGGCGACTGACCATTCCGGATTCGATGGGCACGTCCTCGTCCATTCCGAACCGCGCCATCAATCCCCGCATCCGCTCCCCACCGAACACGCGCATCAGGTCATCCTCAAAGGAGAGGAAGAAGCGACTCTCACCGCGGTCACCCTGTCGTCCCGCACGGCCTCGCAGCTGGTTGTCGATCCGCCGTGACTCATGTCTTTCGGTACCCATGATGTAGAGACCGCCCAGCTCCTGGACACCCTGCCCGAGCACGATGTCAGTACCCCTACCGGCCATGTTGGTGGCGATGGTTACCGCTGACCGCTGACCTGCCGCCGCCACCACCTCGGCCTCGCGTTCGTGCTGCTTGGCGTTGAGAACCTCGTGGGTGACGCCCCGCTTCTCCAGGAGTCGCGAGAGGCGCTCGCTCTTCTCGATACTCACCGTGCCCACCAGCACCGGCTGACCCTTCCGGCTACGCTCCTCAATCTCGTCGGCGATGGCCTTGAACTTGACCTCCTCCGAGCGGAAGATGAGGTCCGGTTCGTCGAGTCGCACCATCGGCTTGTTGGTCGGTATCGGCACCACCTCCAGGCGGTAGATCTTGTGGAACTCCTCCGCCTCGGTGATGGCCGTCCCGGTCATCCCGGCCAGCACTTCGAAGGTGCGGAAGTAGTTCTGGAAAGTCACAGTGGCCAGCGTCCGCTGCTCCTGCTGTACCTTGACCCCCTCCTTGGCCTCGATCGCCTGGTGCAGACCGTCCGACCACCGTCGGCCGGGCATGGTGCGTCCAGTGAATTCGTCGACGATCACCACCTCGCCATCCCGAACGATGTACTCGCGGTCCTTGAGGTAGAGCGCGTGGGCCCGCAAGGCCTGGTTGATGTGGTGCGCCTCCTCCACATGCTCGATGTCATAAATGTTGGCCACCCCGGTCATCCGCTCGATCTTCTCGATCCCCTCGTCAGTGAGGCTTCCCGACTTGGTTTTCTCGTCGATGGTGTAGTCGACCTCCGCCGTCAGCCGGGGAATAAGTCGCGCGTATTGGTAGTATTTTTCCGGCGCTTCTTCACCCAGTCCGCTGATGATCAGAGGCGTGCGAGCTTCGTCGATGAGGATCGAGTCGACTTCGTCGATGATCGCGAAGTAGCGGTCTCGCTGCACCTTCTGGTCGAGCGACCTGGCGAGGTTGTCGCGCAGGTAGTCGAATCCCATCTCGTTGTTGGTGGCGTACACGACATCTGCCTGATACGCCTCGCCACGCGACACCGGTCGCAGGTGCCGAAGCCGCACATCGCTATGCGCCTCGTCGGTGTACTCCGGGTCATAGACCAGAGATTGGTCGGGGATGATCACCCCTACCTGCATCCCCAGGGCATGGAACATCGGGGCGTTCCAGCCGGCGTCACGGCGAGCCAGAAAGTCATTGACGGTGACCAAGAAGCAGCCTCTTCCCGACAGGGCGTTCAGGTAGAGGGGCAGGGCCGCCACCAACGTCTTTCCCTCGCCGGTCTTCATCTCGGCGATCTTCCCCTGGTGCAGGACAATGCCCCCCAGGCACTGCACGTCAAAGGGTCGCATCCCGACGTGACGCTGGGCCGCCTCTCGAGCTACCGCAAAGACCTCGACGAGGAGGTCGTCGAGGGTCTCACCCTCCTCGAGGCGGCCCTTGAACTCGTCAGTCTTGGCCCGCAGCTCGTCGTCCGATAGGGGCTTGAGCTCCTCTCCGACCTCGCCAATCTCCTCCACTTCGCCGGTGTGACGGCGGACCTCGCGGCGGGTGGGGTCGTAGATCCGACTGAAGACACTCATTACTTCAGTGGATTATGCCCCGCCTACCGGCTGGGCAATCCCCAGCGCACTAGGCTCTTCGAAGTAAGCAGGGCCGGTGCCCGCGCCGCCGACCTCCATCCAACAGGTTCGCGCACCCTCCACCACCACGATAAGTACCGCGATCGGAGTCAGGCCGACCGCGAGTAGGTGAAAGCTCCAGACCGGGGGCAGGGTCGCCAAGGCCAGGACGCATAGGCCCGCCCCGAAGCCGGTCAGTCGGATGTCGGTCCGCCAATGCCAGACCGCGGCCGAGAGCAGCGCCAGCGCCAGCAATCCAGCTGGCCAAGGAACGACGTTAGCCGGCCAGATGAGCAAGAGCAGCACCAGCGTTGCCGCCGAGAGGCCGAGTCCTAGCCCATGGACCCGTCGTGCATCGCGACCGACCGTCAGCATGAACAGCGGCAGCAGCAACAGGTCGTCGTTGGGATGGGCGTAGGGAATCGCCAGCAGCCAGATTCCGACCGGCAGGGCAACCGCCCAGGTGACCCGACCCACGGGGCTCACCCGACGCCAGTCCGGAGAGAACATCATCCAGACAGCGAAGACCACCATCGATGCCAGGGCCAGAACCACCAGTCCGATCGTGGTTGGCGAGCTCAACCCCGTGCCCAGCCGCCATGAGTGCGGCGCTGCCCCGAGCAGTCCGGGAAGACCGGAGAGGTCCGGTTGCTGCGTCCCGATCGCCCCCCCAAACACGCTCAACTGGTGCCACCATGAACCGAGCCAGGTCCCGCTGGCGAGCAGGAAACCCGCGGCCACCAACACGAACCCGGCGGCGAAGTGAACAGCCCGCCGGCGGTCCGGCCAGAGCGCCAGAAACATGAAGATCGGGACGGGCCAGAGCAAGGTGGGTTTCAGCAAGGTCAGCCCCAAGACCAATCCTGCGGCCAGGCTACGCTCGTGCCAAGCCAAGAGCATCGAGCCGGCCAGGGCCGCGAAGAGGATTGCATCGAACTGACCGTCAATCAACCCCAGCAGTCCGATCCAAGAGCAGACCACAGCCGCCGCCAGAATGCCCGTGTGTCGCCAGCCGAGATCCCGCGCCAGCAAGGTGGCTGTGAGCACCATCAAGATCAAGCCCAAGGCGCTGAGCAGGGCGTAGCTGACCCAGAACGGAAGGTGGGACAGCGGCACCAGCACCCAGGCTGCGATCGGAGGATCCACGAAGCTGTCCAGGACCGCGTTCAGGCCCGGGTACCGGTATGCCGCCTGCTCAGCCGCCTGAAGAGTGCCGAGGTGGTAGGGGTTCACACCTTTGGCGATCAGCTGACCGGCTGCGTAGAAGACGCGGTAGTCGGAGGCCAGTCCGCCCGGACGGGGGGGAAACTCGTGAGGCATGGCGAAAGCGGCCAGCCCCAATACACAGCCCAGGGAGACCAGCAACACCAGGCGCCGCAGCCGGCGGCCGCGGTTGCCCAGCAGATCCTCTAGGCTCCCCTCCTCGGGCACTGCGGTCACCGCCGAGTCACTCCACGCTCAGCGCCGCCACCGGATCGAGATTGCTGAGCTGGCGAGCCGGAATCACGGCGGCCAGCACGATGGCCACGACCACCGCCAGAACCACCGCGAGGATCACCAGGACTGGGACTCCGAAGCTGAGAGGCAGAGCGGCCGAGTTCGCCACGTGAACTTCTGGCGAGATCAGGCCGATCCCGACAGCGATCCCGACCGCACAGCCGGCGATGGCGGTGGCCAGCGCCTCCCCTATCACCGCCCGACGGGTCTCCGCCCGGCTGAGTCCCACCACCCGCAGCAGCGCCATGTCTCGAGTTCCCTCGCGGGCTCCGAGGACGACCGTGTTGATGGCGGCCAAGATGCCGATCACCACTCCCACCAGGGCCAGCGCCGAGAGAGCCGCTATATCGTGCTGCACGCCAAGGTCCACCCCCCGGCGCACGGTAGAGACGGTCTCCTCCTCCAACCCGTATCGGAAGGCGGCCAAGGCCACCTGATGCTGAAGGTCTGCCCCGCCCCGCAGCTCCAGCTGGATGAGGTTGAAGCCCTCGGCGGCGGCGCCAAAGTCCTTCTTGGCAGCGGCGCTGTCGATCACCGCCGACTCCTCTCCGGAGGGGCCAGGGAGGCTGTGGGCGACCACGCCGACCACCCGGAACGACCCGGATCCGCTGGCGGAGATCACCTTGATTTTGGAGCCGACCGAGGCGTGCAGAGACTCGGAGAGCTCAAGAGGCAGCACCACCCCCTGACCGGCGGAGAGATGGGCCAGAGCCGAGTCCCGGTCGCCATGAATGAACTGAAGCGCCCCGCTGATTCCGTAGGCCGTGGCCGAGGTGGCCGCCAGGGAGATCGCCTCGTGGCCCACCCGCCCCGCCACGAATCGGACTGGGGCGGAAGCAACCACGGTGGTGTTGCTGGTTTTGGCCGAGATCGCGGTCAGCACCTGCTGCTCCACCTTGGTGGTCTGGACGACCGGGCTGACCAGGAGGTACTGGCCTACGAAGAGGTGGTTCACCCAGACCTGACCCGCGGTGAGGGCGGCACTGGAGAGCCCCACCAGGCCGATGGCCGTCGCCACGCTGACGAAGAGGGCCGCCAGGGCGAGCGAGGTGCGGGCAGGACGGGTACGTCCGCGGGCGGAGATGGCTGCCACCGGCGTGCCGATCAGCGGGCCCAAGACCATACTCAGGATGCGCACCAGGCGGGGACCGATCCACCCCAGGGCGGCGCAGACAGCCAGGTAGGCGAAACCGGCGCCCAGGCCCACTCCCAACGCTCCTCCATTCTCGAAGAAGAAATCGGCCCCGATCACTCCCAGCACAAACAGCGGAAGCTGCCAGGCCCACCCCCGCCCGAGTCGAAGGCCGGGCGGTCGCACCGCAACCAGGGGCGGTATCCGGGCTGCCTGGACCGCCGGGAACGCGGCCGCGAGCACCCCCAGAAGCAGTACCAGCAGGAAGGCGACTACCGTCCAACCAACGTCGGCCTGGATTCGAGGCGCTGGGCTCACCCCGGAGGGGGTGGAGACCGCGATCAGCACCAGGGCCAGCAGGTACCCGACCCCGACCCCGATCGCGGCGCCCAGCGCCGAGGCGGCGATCGCTTCGCGCAAGAAGCTGCGGAAGATCAGACCTCGGCTGGCTCCGGCTAGCCGGAGTAAACCAATCTCGCGGCGGCGGTCGAGGACCAGGGAGCTGAAGGTCGCCGCGATCACCGCGAAGGCGAGCACCAGGCTCAACGCGGTGATGCCGTCAAGGATGGGCTGCAACTCCCCCACCGGATCTCCCTCCGGAACTGATCTCGGGTTGCTGACGGTGTACTGGGTGTGGACAGAGTGGGAGAGCTCGCTGAGCAGCTGGGGCACGGTCGCACCGGGCCGGAGCCTGACCGCGACCTCGGTCACCTGCAGCCCCGAGGAGAAGAGCTTCTGGGCTGTCGCCTGGTTGATGTAGACGGCGTCAGCGGTGAACGGCGCTCCCAAGCTGGAGTTGGCGACAACTCCCACCACCGTGAACTTCTTGACCCCCTTGGACTCGACCAGCTGCAGCTGCTGGCCGATCCTGACCTTGCCCGGGGTAGCCGCACCCGAGGTGAGCGAGATGCCCGGGGCCAGGTTCTGGCTCACCGCCACCTCATCCTCCGACCGAGGGCTGCTCCCTTTAATTACCGGCAGCGGGCGCAGCGCCACCCCCCTGGCGCTGGTCGCCACCAGGACCACCTCCCGGAAGGCCTTGGAAGGGAGGCGGGCCAGATCGGCCTTCTCCTCCAATGGGGATGCCGAGGTGACCACCTTGAGCTTGGCTATGGCCTTGAGCTGGGCAGTCGTGAAGCCCTGACGGGCAAACGGTTGAATGTCGTACTCGGCGGCACCCGCTCGTTGCTGTACCGCCGCGGTCGCCTGCTGATGGAGCGCACCCGAGGTCAGCTGGGTACCCAGGACCGCCCCGCCACCCAGCGCCAGCGCGGCCACTCCGAGGGCCAGGCGGGCCAGCGCCGCTCGGCGCCAAAGGAGGGGGATCAACTCCCGGAGCCGACCTCAGAGACCATGAGTCCCGAGCCTTTCCAGCAGTGGGGCGGTGTCGTGAACTGTCCGGTGACCCAACCGCACCACCTCCTTGAACTCCCCGTCGAGCATGATCGCCACCCGTTCGGCGTAGGCGGCGGTCCGGACGTCGTGGGTCACCAGGACGATGGTCCGACCCTCCTGCCGACTCAGCCGCAGCAACAGCTCCAGCACGCCTCGACCGGCGTGGTAGTCCAAGGTACCGGTGGGCTCGTCCGCCAGCAGGATGGCCGGGTCGGAGACTAGGGCCCGGGCGACCGCGACCCGCTGCTGCTCACCACCAGAAATCTCGTCAGGTCGGTGTCCCTGCAGCCCCTTCAGCCCCAGCATCGCCATCAGATCGTGGGCCCGGGCCCGCGCGTCTCGGTCTCGTCCCAGCCCTCGCAGCGGCCACGCGCGATTGCGCTCCAAGCGGTAGGGCAGCATCACGTTCTCGGCGGCCGTCAGGCTGGGGAGCAGGTTGAAGAACTGGAAGATGAACCCGATCTGCCGACGTCGGAACGCCGCCCTTTCGCCTTCGCTCAAGGAGTAGAGATCGGTCCCCCTTACCACCACCTTGCCCTGGTCGGGAGCTTCCAGCCCACCGAGCATGTTCAGCAGCGTCGACTTGCCGCATCCACTGGGGCCCATCACCGCGAAGAACTCCCCGGGGTTGACCGTCAGTGAGACCTGGCGAACCACTTCGTGAGGGGTCTTGCTGATGGAGAAGCTCTTGTGAAGTCCCGTCGCTTCCAACACTGCCTGGCCTGCCACCTCGCCCTTTTCGACTGGGGCGGGCGCCTCACTCATCTAGGTAGCTGCTGATCACCTGGTCAATTGTGCTGGATAGCAATCCCTGGGCCAGCTTCGGCGACTTTGACCCCACTCCGGGCGGAGGGGGCTTCGGGGTGGGAGTCGGGGTCGGGACCGGAGTGGGAGCCGGCGTTGCCGGTGGGCTAGGTGCCGTACCGCCACCACCGCCACCACCTCCGCCACCCGACGACGGAGGCGGAGTGTACCCGCCGACCTGGGCGAACTCCTCGGCGAACATGTAGACGCCGGTCCAGGGTCCGCCACCGCTGCCCGGGTAGTTCCAGGAGCTTGAGGTGTACCAGGACCCGACTCCAAGCTCGTCAAATGCCCCCAGGATGTTTGCCCGGTGGGGAGCGGAGTCCATGAACTGGGTGTTCACCCCGGCCGCCGGGTCCGCGTAGCCGCTGTTCCAGCCGACATTCTCGCCTGCTGAACTGAAATCGACTCCGTACGCCGACATGATCGGCCAGACGTAGCCCCCGTCGGCGCTGCATCCCGGAATGACGTGGGAGAAGTAGTCATTGGTGATCATGTCGTCCGCCCGTCCGTAGATAGGTCGAGAGCAGCCACCGTAATCCCCACTCTCTCCGATGTCGTCGAGGGCGCCGTTCTCCGCCAGGGCCGCCAATCCGTTACTGGTGCGGTCGTTGTTGGTGAGACTGACTAGCTCTTCGTTGTACCCAGTTCCACTGCCTGGTGTTTGGGCAAACACGGGGGCCGCCAGGAGGCCGGGCAGCGTCAAAGTCAGGATTGCCCCCAAAAAGACGCCACCGAACCCCTTTGCGAGTCGGCGGGTTACCGCCCCCCGCCGAGTCCGGACATCAGCCAAGACGCCTCTGCAATGGACCGGGGGGTGGTGTCGGCAACTTGATCGCCGCCACCTGGTCGGTGCGCCGGTCCGGGAAGAGCCTTGAGATCTCGGGTGGAACCGCCAAGCCCATGTCGAAGAGACGGTCGAGGATCTGCGGCCTGACCCCGGTCAGCTCGAACTCATTCTTCAGGTTGCCCTGCTGATCCATGCCCTCGGCCTTCATCACGAAGATGTCCTGCATCGTGATCGTGTCGCCCTCCATCCCGACCACCTCGCTGATCGCGGTGATCCGACGGCTGCCGTCGCGGAGGCGGTTGAGCTGCACGATGATGTCGATGGCGCTGGAGATCTGCTGACGAATCGCCTTCGAGGGCAGCTCCACGCCACCCATCAATACCTGGGTCTCCAGACGGGAGAGACTGTCTCGAGGGGTGTTGGCGTGGACGGTGGTCATGGAGCCGTCATGGCCCGTGTTCATGGCCTGAAGCATGTCCAGAGCCTCACCGCCTCGAACCTCACCGACCACAATTCGATCAGGTCGCATCCGGAGGGCGTTGATGACCAGGTCGCGGATGTTGATCCGGCCCTCGCCACGCACGTCCGGGGGACGCGACTCCAGCCGACAGACATGCTCCTGGTGCATCTGCAGCTCTGCGGCGTCCTCGATGGTGACGATGCGCTCGTCGGGAGGAATGAAGCCTGAGCAGATGTTCAGCAGCGTCGTCTTGCCGGCGCCGGTGCCTCCCGAGATGAGGATGTTCGCGCGGGCCAGCACGCAGGCCTGCATGAACGATGCACCCGCCTCATCGATGGTGCCGAAATGGATCAGGTCGGTGATCCGCAGGCGCTCTTTGGCGAACTTACGGATGGTCAGAATTGGTCCGTCGATAGACACCGGGGGCACCACCGCGTTGACGCGGGAGCCGTCCAGCAAACGTGCGTCACAGAGTGGCTGACGAACGTCAACGCGGCGTCCGACCGCGGCGACGATCAGGTCGATCACCTTGAGGAGATGCTCGTTGTCGCGGAAGCGGACGTCGGTGAGCACGATCTTGCCCTGGGCCTCCACGTACACCATGTCCGGACCGACGACCATGATCTCGGTGAGACTGTCATCTTCCACTAGAACCCGCAGCGGACCGAGGGCCTGGAGGTATCCCTCCATGCCTTGCAGCCTCTCTTCTTCGGTAAGGACCGGACTCATTGACTACTCCCTGACACTGGAACTGAACACCGCTGAACCGGTGCCGGACATCTCCGGGGCTAACTCCGCGACACTCGCGGGCTCCGACCCTATCTTTAGCTCATCGCCCTCGCTGACTCCCGTGCGACGCAGGGTGCCCGGGGCCAGCTCGAGGGCGCTATGCGCATGCCGCACCGGCAGCAGCTTGACCTGCCATTCCCGCATCTCCGGCACGCAGCGCACCACCCGCAGCTGGCGGTCGAGATAGGCAATGTCCAACGGGGTCCGCATGAAGAACATGTGAACACTGTTGCACGGCACCAGCCACAGTCCCTCGTCAGGGTCGAGCTGGGCGCGACCCATCAGCCCCATCAGGCGGGGTCCGAAGCGATCCGCCACGGTCACCCGACGGGCCACCACCGCGCCGTCGGCGGCGCGCACCACCACCGTTCGCGAACGGGGACCGGCGGTGTTCGCCGGAGCCGAATTAGGTGACATGGAAGATCAACGCCACAGCCGGCGGACCCAGCAGGATCACGAACAGCACCGGGAAGATGCAGCCGACCATCGGGAAGAGCATCTTCAGGCTCGCCTGCTGAGCCTTGGCCTCCGCCTTCTGACGCCGGCGGCGGCGCATCTCGTCGGACTGGATGCGCAAAACGCGGGCGATGCCCACCCCAAGTTGATCGGACTGCACCAGCGCCTGGATGAAGGACGCCAGCTCCTGAACCCCTGAGCGCTTGCCGAGATCCTCGAGCGCCTCGTGGCGGGGTCGCCCCAGCCGGATTTCGTTGAGCACGAAGGCGAATTCCCGTGAGAGGGCGTTATCAAATTTCTCGATCACCCGAGCCAAGGCGGCGTCGAATCCCAGACCGGCCTCCACGCTGATGCAGAGGAGGTCGAGGGCGTTGGGTAGCGCCAGCGAGATCTCCTTCTGCTTTGCGCTCACGATCCGCTTCAGCTGGTACTGCGGGCCGATGTAACCGAGCACGGCGCCGAAGACCAAGCCGAGGAACCAAGGCAAGGAAAGCAGGACCGCCAGGCCGAGACCCACGACGGCCCCCAGCACTGCGAGCACGATCTGGGCGGCCACGAAGCTACCCGCGTTCATCCCCATCGGCCGGCCGGCCAGGTCGATGAGAATCTGGAGTTTCTGGGCGCGGTCCCGCGGCTGAAGAGCCGCCACCCGCCGACCGATGCGGTCGAAGAAGGGGCGCAGGAAGCGCTCCGTGAAGGGCTGGCTCATCTCGATCTCATCGAGCGTCCTGGGACCTGTTGGCTCGTCATACACGGCGAGCCGCGCGTCCAGGAGGTTCACCTGGGGTTGGCGCTTGATCAGCCCGGCAAAGACCAGGAAGACCGCGGCGGCGGCGATCAAACCGACGATCAGCGCTTCATAAGACATCGCTCAGACCTCGATGTTGGCGATGCGCTGCATCACGTAGAAGGCGAAGGCAATGGAGATCAGGCATCCAATCAGGATGTACGGACCAGGGCCCTTGAAGGAGAGCAGGGGGGCGATGTAGTTGGGGTTGATCGCCTCCAGGATCAGTCCCAAGCCGATCGGCAATCCGGTGATGATGAAGCTCGAGGCCCGGGCCTGGGCGGTCAGGGTCTTGATCTCACCCTTGATCCGGATACGCTCCCGGATGGTGAAGGCGATGTTGTCGAAGATCTCGGCCAGATTGCCGCCCACGACGCGCTGAATCTGCACGGCGGTAACTACCAGGTCGAGGTCGTCGGACTGGATCCGATGGACCATGTGGGTGAGCGCCGCGTCGGTGGTCACCCCCAGCTGCACCTCCCGGGTTGCCCGGGCGAACTCCTCCGAGGTCGGCGGTGGCGCCGAGCGGGCGATGCTGGCCATCGCCTGGGGAAAGCTGTAACCGGCCTTGAGCGCGTTGCTGAGGAGGATCAGGGTGTCCCCGAGCTGGTCATTGAAGCGGCCGAGGCGGCGTCGGGCTCGAAAGCGCAGCACCAACGGAGGAACGAAGACACCGATCACTCCGAGGATGAGCGCGAAGATGAGGCTGCGGTAGAGGGCGAGACCGATCAGCGCCAGCAGCACCACCGCCCCGATTCGAATCAGATACCACTCTGTCGGTCGCAGCTTGACATCAGCCCGCGCCAACGCCTCCGCCACTTGCACCGACCTAGGTCGCTGGGCTACGCCCGCCGCCTTACTGCCTCCTTCAACCTGGCGGCGCAGCCGCGCCAGCAGCTTCTTGGCTCGATCCTGCAGGCTGCCGGCCGATTCGCCAAAGTCCTCATCACCGGGGACGGAGATCGCCAGTCCGGCGCCGGCTTCGGCGAAGCGGCGCACCCGCTCATCCATGTCGGCACTTCCCGACTTCGAGCGCCAGGAGGCGAGCAGGTAGGCGACCGCGGCTCCCAAGGCCAAGGCACCGACCCCGTCCAGGACCAGTACTAGAGCGTTCATGCGGCGGTCTCTCCTGCTGCTATTTTGCCCTTGGAAGGAGGAGCAAACAGCGATTCCTCCAACCCCTCGCCAGCGGCGGCCAGATCATCGAGGCGCTTGGGAACCTGGACCGCTTCGAACTGGCCGATCACCATCCCCTGGTCATCGAGGCCCTTCTGGCGGTACTGGAAGATGTCCGCGATCTCGACCCGTTCCCCGTCGAAGCCCCGGACTTCGGAGATGGCGATGATGCGCCGGGTGCCATCGCGAAGGCGAGCTTGCTGAACCACCAGGTGGATAGCCGACGCGATCTGCTCGCGGATGGCCCGCGACGGGAGGTCGGTGCCGGCCATCAACGTCATGGTCTCCAGTCGGGTCAAAGCGTCGGCTGGAGTGTTGGCGTGAACAGTGGTAAGTGAGCCGTCGTGGCCTGTGTTCATCGCCTGGAGCATATCCAGGGCCTCACCTCCCCGACACTCACCGACGACGATCCGATCCGGCCGCATCCGCAGGCTGTTGATGACCAGATCACGAATGCTGACCCGTCCTCGGCCCTCGATGTTGGAGGGGCGCGACTCCAGGGTCACAACGTGGTCTTGGCGCAGCTGCAACTCGGCTGCGTCCTCAATTGTGATGATCCGCTCGTCGTCGGGGATCCAGCCGGAGAGCACGTTCAGAGTGGTCGTCTTACCGGACCCGGTGCCTCCTGAGATCAGCACGTTGAACCTGGCCCGCACGCAGGCCCGGATGAACGTCGCCATCTCAGCGGTGAGAGTTCCGAAGTTGATCAGATCCTCCACCGTGTAGGGGTCCTTGGAGAAGCGCCGGATGGTCAAAGTCGGTCCCTGGAGCGCCAGCGGCGGGATGATCACGTTGACCCGGGAGCCGTCTTTGAGTCTGGCGTCCACCATCGGCGAGCTCTCATCGACTCGGCGTCCGATCGAGCTGACGATCCGGTCGATGATCTGCATCAGGTGGTCCGTGTTGTCGAACTTGGCCGGGTAGCGATAGATCCTTCCCTGGCGCTCGACGTAGACATCCTCCGGGCCGTTGATCATGATTTCGCTGATCTCCGGGTCCTTGAGAATCATCTCCAGCGGGCCCAGGCCGAGCACGTCGCTGATCAGCTGCTCCACCATCCGCTGCCGATCGGTGCGGGTGATCGAAATGCTCAGCTCTTCCAGGACCGAATTGCAGAGCTCCCCGATCTTGGCGACCAACCGCTCGCGGGGCGCCTGGGAGACGTCGGTGTACTCCTCCAGTAGGGCCTGGGTCACCCGCGCCTTGATCGACATGTACTGCGGGTGATGAGCCGCCCGGGGCTCGACCACCGCCGAGGGGTTCTCCCGATTGGTCTGGGACCGCTCCCGCCATCCTGGCGACTTGGCCGGGGCGGCTACGGCCGGAGGCTTGGCGGCAGCCAGGGCGGCCGCTAGGCGAGAAGGAGCAGCGGGAGGTGGAGCGGGGGGGGCCGCAGCTGCCGGCTCAGGCGTCCTGGCCTTGGGCTTCTCCTCGACTGGCGCGGACACTTCGGGGCCGGGCTCCGGCTCCGATCCGTCCTTGGTCCGAACTCTCTCCAGCAGTGACATGGCCTGGCAGTACTCCTCGACTGGGCCTAGCGCCGAAGCCCGAAGCGACGGGCGGTGGGCGCCTTGGCCTCGGCCTTGAGTTCAGGCTGAGCTGCCCCTTCCGGTGCCAGGCTTCGGGCCAGGTTGCGGAAGAGCAAGGAGATGTCGGAATCCGGGTGGGAGACGACCAGCGGGATCGCCCGATGGATCGATCCGCCCACCAGGCGAGGCTCCGAGGGTATCTGCAGCTTGACCGGGAACCGCAGATTGCGCTCGATGCTGGCTGCGTCATAGACGGCATGCGCGTCATGGGCGTTGACCGCGACCATGACCCGCGAGCGGTCCACTTTGAGCGACTCCAGCATCTTCAGCATCAGGCGAGTGTCCTTGATCGCGGGAATAGTGAGCTCACCGACCACGATCACGTGATCGGCCAACTCGGTTGCTTCGAGGGTAGCCTCCGATAGTTGGCTCCCACTGTCCACGACGACATAGTCAAACTCTCGTCGCAGAACGTCGACGATGGCGCGCACATGCTCCGCCCGGACTAGGTCCCCGAACTCCGGGCTGAAGGGACCCAGCAGGACCCGAATCCCCTCTGGACCATCGGCCAGGATGTCGTCGACGAACTCCCAGTCCAACGCACTCTCGCTGTCCACCAGTTCGGTGATCGTCTTGGCGTGGTCCAAATTGAGCATCACGCCGATGTCGCCGAACTGGAGATCGAGATCGACCAGGCAGACCCGACCGCCCGTCTCCGTCCGCAGGGCGGCGGCGAGGTTGATGGCCAAGAAGGTCTTGCCGCAGCCCCCCTTCCCGCTGAGAACCAGACACACCTGGCAACCGGTTGGGGGCAGGTCGCCTACCTGCTCCTGGGGGGGAGGCTGGCGCGGCAGGTAGGATCCCTTCTTCTCCTCCATCTCGTAGACCCGGCGGATGCTGGACACCAGCTCGTCGCCGGTGAAGGGCTTGATGAGGAACTCCCGAGCACCCGACTGCATCGCGCGGCGCAGGTAGTCCCGCTCCCCCTGGACGGACATGATCACGACCGGGGAGTTGGGCGATTCCACTGCCAGGGTCTCAGTCGCGGCGATCCCGTCCATTCCCGGCATGTTGACGTCCATCAGCACCACGTGCGGCGAGAGTTGCCGGGTCACGTCGATGCCGGTCCGGCCATCGCCAGCGGTCCCGACAACCTCAATGTCCTCCTCGAAGGAGAGCAACTTCTTGAGGTTCTCTCGGGTGCTGGCGATGTCGTCGACCACCACCACGCGGATGACGGTCTTATCCGCCACCGTGGTGCTCACGAACTACCGGCTACCCTGAGGTGCGCTCGTCCCTCAGGATCAGGGTTTGAAGCCAAAGAGGTTCTGCAGCATCTGCGAGCTACCGGAATTGTTGCCCGCCGACGATGACGAGCTGGCGGCATTGGTGGATCCGCAGTACAGGACCGCTTGGTCGGAAGCCAGCTCATTCTGGGCCTCGATCAGGGCGAACTGATCCTGGGCCAAGGTGGCCGCATCCGTGAGCACTTGGGCCTTGGCGGCCTGCTCGGCCGAGCCGGTGCCCGACATGCTCTGCAGCGCGGTGTTGTCCTTGTTGTATTGCTTGTGGGCGGTGGTGTAGGTCTTGGACGCCGCCGTGACCGACAGCTGAGCCGTCTGCATGTCCTCTTGGATGATCGGGTTGACGGAGCTCCCCGCCACGCAGGCCTGGGTGTACTCGTCAGCCGGCGTCGAAGTGATCGGAATGTAGCCGTGGCCGTAGTCCGCACTGGACCGCAGCGCGATCGTGTATATGGAACCGTCGTTGACCATCTCGGTCACGCCAAGGGCCTCGCTGCGCGTCAGCTGAAGAACGATCAGTCCGCCGCCTGACGAGCTGCTCGCTGCCCCGGTCGCCGTCGACGGAGATCCGATGCTGATCACCGGAAGGTCCTCGAAGGTGAAGTCGGTGTTTCCGCTCGAGTCAAGACCGATGATGTCAATCCGGTCACCCACCTGGAGGTAGCCGGCGACCGACTCCGCGGCGGTAATCGGAATAGCCACGGCAACTTCACCAGCCGGCAGATTCAAGTTGCCGAAAGATGGTGACTGGGTTGCTCGGTTTACGGAGACGTTGTTCTGAGTGATCACCGTGTTGGGGGTGATCGGAACGACGGCGTAATAGTCCGAGGCGGAGGTTGACGTCGACTGCGATGCCGACACACCGGCAGTTGCAGCACAGGCGGTGCGCACGAGTTGCACACACGAGCTGTACGAATCGAGGGGTAGCAGACCCTTGATCCGGGTCTCCTCGAGCATGCCGGCGGTGATCAGCGTACCGCTGGGGATCGAGACCTTCGCGATCACCACCAACTGGCCGGTGGCCGGGGCCACTCGAGTGTTATTGGTGTTGGCGCGAGTGAAGTAATAAGCCGCGCCGAACGCGAGGATCGCGAGGATCAGCCCTATGGCGATCCAGACCTGATTGACCCGTCCTTTCAAATCGGTCGTCACCGTCGAAAACCTCCGCTGGGATTACCGCGGGCCGCGGGGCCGTTGGGTGGATTGGACAAACGCGCGGCGGGTCGCCCCGCCGCGCGCTTGAGTGCTACGACGAATCAGCCGCCGAGACCAGTGTTGATGTTGGAGAAGACGTCGCTGACGCGGTGTCCCACCACAGTGAGGATAACGATGACAACGATCGCGATCAGCACCAGGATCAACGCGTACTCAACCATCCCCTGGCCCTCTTCGTCCGAGTCGCGGTGCGAGACTACCTGACCGATCCGGTCACGCAGCCGTACGTACCAACTTCCGAGCATACCTTTCAGACCTCCTTGCCGTTCTCAATCTAGGAAACTGAATCCCTAGGCCTAGCTATGGCAGCCGGAGTATATGGTCAGGTAGCCAGCAATCCGTGTAACCGCTGCGTAACTTTCCTGTCAGGAATCACGGTTCGATCGGCAGCGTTACTCGCACTTCGGTGCCTCGGCCGACCTGGGAGAGGATTTCCAGTTGACCTTGCTCGAGGTCGGCGCGCTCCCGCATCGAGATCAGTCCGAAGTGTGGTTCGCGAGCAAGCCGCACCTCCACCGCCGCTAGGTCGAAGCCATCCCCATCGTCCTTGATGACCGCGCTCACCCGCTGCGGCTGCAAATTAATTAGTACATCCAGGCTGTGCGCTCGAGCGTGCTTGCGGACGTTGACCAGAGCTTCCTTGACGATCCGGAAGAGAGCTCCCTCGGTGGCCGCCGGGAGTCGCCGTTCAGTTCCGATCACCGAGAGCCGGCCCTCGATCCCCTCCGCGTCCCGGAACTCGTTGACCAGCCGTCGCAGAGTCGGAATCACCCCAAGGTCGTCAAGGGTCATAGGGCGCAGGTCGAAGATCAGCTGTCTGGTCTCGTCCAACACCCCCTTCATCGCATCCTTGAAGCTCTGAACCTCCGCTTTGGCCCGCTCTGGCTCCCGATCGACCATGCGCTCGAGAATCTCGGCCCGAAGCACCAGATTGGACATCGACTGAGCGGGTCCGTCGTGCATATCCCGGGCAATCCGCATCCGCTCCTCGTCGATGGTCTGGAAGACCTGCCGCGACGCGCTTCGATAGCGCGCCAGACCCTCCTCCAGGGTGCCGTCGGGAGGTCGGTGGTCCTCCAACTGTTCGGCGGCTGCCTTCATCAGGGAGTGCCAGTAGCGCAACTCCTTCGCCCAGCTCCGACAGTGGGCGAGGCGCAGCCTAGCCAAGGTCATCTCTGATCTCAAAGCGAAGCAGCGACCGATGGCGGCCTCCACCTCGGCGGAAGTGAAGCGCGCGTGGTCACGCAGGACATGGCGGCGCACGATGTCGGAGTCCTCCAGCCGGTCCCCGACCTGGTCCAGGGCGGAGAGCAGCTGCATGACCTCCTCGTCGATGGTGAGGAGGGCGTTCTCCACCCGGAGCACCTCCTCCTCCAGGACCAGCTGGAGCTCCCCGAGAGGAGACGCGACGGGCGACTGGGGTCGAGCGGCCACGCCCAAAGGGTACGTGGTGGCCCAAAGAAATGCCCGGGGCTGGTCAGGCGACGCCACAGTGAGGGGCCGCCGGCCCCACCTACACTGGCGCCCGTGATCGCTCGGGATATGACGTGCCACCGGATCAGCTGAGGCGGGCGACCACGCGGCGCCAGTGGTTGACCTTGCCTCGGTTCCTCGCCCTGAGTGGGCTCCTGGCGGCCATGCTCCTGGCACGACCCGAGGTCTCGGACCCGGACTTCTGGTGGCACCTGCGGAACGGCAAGACCCTGCTGGCCACCAACGCTCTCATCCACGTCAACCCGTACGCCTTCATGGCGGTGGGTCGCCACTGGGTGATGCAGGAGTGGCTGAGTGAGTCCTGGATGGCGGCAGTCGCCGCCGCCTCCGGCCGCTTAGGTGTGGTGATCGTCTACGAGCTGATTACCCTGGCCCTGTTCCTGCTCATCTGGCTGCGATCCCGAGAGCTGGGACCCGCCCACGGCGCGACCCTAGCGGTGGGCATCCTGCTGGCAGCTCTGGCCGCCTATCCGATCCTGGGACCGCGCTCCCAGATGGATTCATACATGCTCACGGCGTTGGTGCTCCTCTTGGCGGAGCGTCAACTGCGGCGGGGTGGGTTCGCCGCCTGGCTGCTACCCCCGATCTTCCTGATCTGGTCCAACCTGCATGCCGGATTCATCCTTGGGCTGATCTTCCTGCTGGCCATCATGGTGGTGGAGGGCGGCCTGGTCCTGGCCCGGCGCCGGTCCGCCCTAGACCGACATCGGATCGTGCAACTCGGATGGGCGACCGGCTGCTCGGTTGCTGTATGCCTGCTCAACCCCAACGGACCGGCGATCATCGCCTACCCCTTCGAGACACAGTTCAACACCGCCCAGCAGGCGCTGATCCAGGAGTGGCAGAGCCCGGACTTTCACGCGGCGGTGCTGCTCCCCCTTTTGATCTTCATCCTCAGCCTGGGGGTGCTTCTGGTCCGGTATCGATCGATCTCGCTGCGCGACGGGCTAGTGCTGGCCCTGAGCCTCTTCCTCACCCTCCAGTCGGTACGCAACAGTGTCTTCCTCTTGGCGGCCGGCGCCCCTGTCTGGATCAATCTGGCTGACCGCGCCCGACTTGACCTGGCCCGACGGTGGCGTCCCCACCTGAGGCTGCGCCAGCCGCCGGTGGTGATTTTGGTCGAGCTGCTGGAGTTCGTCTTCCTACTGGCCCTCCTGACTGTCCAGGTGGACACCGGCGGTAGCCCGGCGCTGAACTCCTCGACCTACATCAACTCCTTTCCCGTCTGCGCCGCGAGGTGGCTTGATTCCGCACCGGGGCAGCTGCGCATCTTCAACCAGTACGGTGACGGTGGCTTCCTCGCTTACTCAGTGCCGAAGGACAAGGTGTTCATCTTCGGTGACGCAGCGCTGATGGGCAGCCAGCTGCTGGAGCGCTACGCCTCGATTATCGACTTGAGCCCCAACTGGCTCAAAAACCTCGACTCCAGCCCCTCCCAGGTGGTCGTGTTCGAACGGGGCACCGCCTTCCCGGATGCGCTTCAGCAATCGAAGGAGTGGACCCTCGTCTACCGGGACCGCCGGGTCGAGGGTTTTGAGCGGACCAGCCTGCTCAGCACCCTGCACCTGCCCGCCAACCCTACGGCGGCCAGCTGGCGGTCCAGAGGTATCGCCGCCTGTGCCAGCCAGGCCAGGGCCCTGCCCTGACCAGCACAGTTTTACCGGGCGTTCGGCTTGGGGTAGAGGCGCCATAGAGTGATGAGGAAGGTGAGCAGGAGGGTCAGATGCACGCAGGAGCACCAGAGGCAAATGTTGTGCACCTCCATCACTTCCACAAACACCAAGTAGAGCGCGGTCAGCAGACCCAGACCTCCCCACACCGCGTGGGCCTGGCGGAGCTGATAGTTCTCCGGCCGACGCAGCTGCGACCCCGCCAGCGCCAAGCTGACTAGGAAGAAGGCCAGCCCAGGCACGGTGATGGGAATCGAGGTGCCCGGGATCAGCGAGAAGCTACTGGTCAGTACTGCCTCACAGTTGATCACCCCGCTGTTGCTGCAGACCAACAGCGTGGGGGCATAGTGGACCGCCGTCAGGTACCCCGCAAGACCCATTCCAACGAGAGCGAGCACGACCAGTGCCACCGCCCCCAGCGGCGACGACTCAGAGCGCTCATCGGGGGATCTGAGCTCAGTTCCCGAGTCGGCTCCGGCGGTGGCCGGCACCATCCGTCGACGACTCCGAGATTTGCTCACGCGCTCGCGGCCACTTGACTCTCCAGGGTCTTGATCCTCGAGCTGTTGCAGACCGCCGCGGGCTTATTGCCCGTCATGCTGCAGGTGGCCGCCGTCACATAGTTGGCCCCGCCCAAGACCACCTGGCTTATCGCCGAATTGGGGTTATTACGCAAGTGGGTCAATACCTGGTTCCAGCTCAGGCCCTGCAACGCGGCCACGTCGGTCGAGCTGCTCCCCTCCTCGCTGCCCGCCTGGGCCACTTTACCGGCGTAGTCCAAAAAGGGGTATCCCCCAGAGCCGATGTTGGTAAAGGCGGATTCCAGCTCGCCGGTTATCGCTTGCAGGGATTTGTAGGGCGAACCGTCCTTGTTTATTGACACGTTGCTCTCGAGTTCGCGGGTCGAGAAGTTTAGATATTTGCTCTTGAATTTCGCACCATAGGCGAAAGTGAAAGTGGGCAGGTTGGACGGAGTGTCGTACACCGACGACCGGATTATGTGTAACCCCGACCACGTGCCGAATGGGCTCAGTCCAATGATCAGGGACCAGCGCTGGACTGCGCAGAAAGGGCAATACTCCGCGCCGACGAAGGCCAACTCAGGCAGCCCCTTGGCGCTAAGCGCCACCGGCTTGTATGAGGCCGGGATATTGACCGGATAGTTAGCGATACTCCCCCCCGCCACGGCGTCCAGGGTCTTCGCCGGAATGTGACCCAGCGCGCTCACCAAAGATGCGGGCGCGGGCAGCACCTGGGTGTCCTGTTTCAAGGCGCCCTGGACGGAGCCGTCGATGAGCACCACCACGATCACGAAGACCGCGACCACCCCGACCACTGCGGAGATCAGACCCCACGGCCGCCCGGAGGTGTTGCGGCGGTAGTTACGGCCTTTGGTCCGGCCGCGAGTCTGCTGGCGGGACCCGGCTACCCGGCCCTCGGCCGCCGCCTCCCGCATCTGCCGCCGGGCGGCCATCGACTTTTTGGACATGTTCTCCTGCCTGAGCCGATCGATCTGCCCGGATCGTAGCCGAAGTGGCTTAGAGATTCCTGGGCGCTAGAACCACCGTGGTGGGGTCACGATACCGGATCTCCCATCCCTCAGCTCGCAGGAAAGCGGCCGCCGGCGCGGCCCTGGGCAGGACCGCCAGCTTCGCCCCCAGGGACCGCAGGATCGCAAGGGATCCCGCATTGAGCTCCGCTAGCGCCTCGCACTGACCCAGCGCCGCGCCTGCCATGGGCACGGGGTCGTCGATGCAAAGTAAATTGTGACCGGAGGGGAACCGACTGCTCAGATAGTCTCCGAAGCTCGGGGTGGTGAACCAGGCGCCGCGAGCCGGGTGGACAGCCAACCAGCGCGCCGCCTGGACCGGAAGTTGAGCCTTAGTCTGCCCGCTGACCCCTCCCCGCCTTGAGACAGCCGCCAACCCGGATCCCAGCACAAGAATCGCGATCAGGATCGGAATCGCCGCGGCCACGGCGGCCCGGTGACTCCCTGCACCTCCCCTTTGACTGGAGGTGGGTGCCAAGCCATCGACCGCCCCGCGCGGCAGCCAAGCTACCGACAGGTACCAGCTGCTCTGGACTGCGGCCACCACCAGAAACCAGGGCAGGTAATTGGCCCACAGGAGGGCCAGCACGCCGGTGCCGAGCCCCAGAAAGGCGTCCGTGCGGCGGAGTCGTGAACCCGCGAGCCAGTACGCGACCAACAGCACCATCCCCGCCAGCTCCGCCACCCGGGCGGTCCAGGGATGGAAGTTGATGCTGGACCACGCTGCCAAGAGCGGATTCTCGCCCTGCATACCCAGGCTCAGCGGCAGCTGGGCGACCGCACCAATCCCCCTCGGACTTAGGATCAGGGCCACCCCGGCGAGCGGGATCACCCACCAGCTCGGCGCGGTCGGGCGCCCCGGCCGGTTGGCGTCCCAGTGGCCCAGGACCACCCACCCCCAGATGACCACCACGGCAATCCCGGCGTCCGCCTGGGCATTGGTCCAGACGACGATCAACGCCACCGCGGCACCGGCTCCCCACCAGCTCCGCCTCCCGGCAAAGGTCAAGGTGAGAACCAAGAGGGCGGCGAGGACGGCGAGCAGCTCCGAAGACAAATCAGTGATGACCGGTGCCAAGGCTCCAAGTCCGAGCCCCCCAGCTAGGAGGGCCACCAACGGGTGAGACCTGGCGGTAGCCCTGATCGCAAGGATCAGGCAACCGCCGATCAGAGCGCCCGCGACGGCGCCAGTCACCGCGAGACCAACGAGGCCGGTGCTCCTATATATGAGGAAGAGCCCCAGATCGGCCAGCCAGCTGCGCAGGTCGAGCACCGCTCCCGGTCGGGCCAGGGACAGCGCGGTGCCGCTTAGCCCGTGGCGGCTGATCAGCTCTCCGTTCGCCACGTGCCAGAACCACGCCCCCGAAGTCGGGGCGTGCAGTCCGGCGGCCGCGCCTCCGATGACCAACGTCCCAGCAGCGGCGATCGACCACCCTCGACCTGAGGTCGCTCGAAGCAACGCGTGGGCCCAGCCGGCCGCCCGGTCGAGGTCGAAGAACCCGGGCCCCAGCCCTTGGCGCCGAGGCGACAGCTCCTGGCTCACGCCGTGGGGTCCGAGCCGACGCGCCGACGCAGGCGCAGCAGATCTGCCAGCATCAGCCCCCCATCGCGAAACGAACTGACCCGAGTGCCGACGGCGTTGCGCCAGATGACGGGAACCTCGGCGATGGGAATGGCCTGCAGCCGCGCCCGCAGCAGCACCTCGGCGTCGAAGCCGAAGCCCGGCGTCCGCAGCGGAGCGAAGCAGCTCTGGGCGGCGGCGGCAGTGAACATCTTGAAGCCGCACTGGGTGTCCCTCAGCCCGGGAAGGACCAGTCGGCGCAGGGCCTGGTTGTAGGTCTTGCCCATCAGCTCTCGATAGAGCGGCTGGTGTAGCTCAACCTGGGATTCAGGAAGCGCCCGAGACCCGATCGCCACCCCCGCCCCTTTGGCGATCGCGGTCTCCAGCTTTCCCATTTCCGAGATCGGGGTCGAGAGGTCGGCATCGCTGAACAGCCGGAGCTGCCCGACCGCCTGCAGCATGCCGGCTCGGACGGCTGCCCCCTTGCCCTCGTTGCGATCGAAGACGATCAGCTGAAGTTGGGGCCAGTCCGCCATGACCTGCTCCACCATCCGCCGCGTCCCATCTGAACTCCCGTCGTCAACCACCAGCACCTCGTACGGTCTCCCCGCCAGGTCCAGGTACTTGCGGATGGCCTCCAGAGAGGGCGGCAGCCGCACCACCTCGTTATAGGCTGGCAGCACAAGGCTGAGCTCGATCGGCCCTCCGCTCAAGGTCAGGACGATCTCCGCGATTCCTTCAGCACGTCCCAAAAGAAGGGAGCACCACGGAGCATCCTCGGTAGTCGCCAGGGCTGGCGGAACAGTCGGAAGCTCCACTCCAACCCTGCCTTGCGCAGCGGTTCGGGCGCCCGCCTCACTCTGCCTGCGAGATAGTCGAGCGTGCCGCCCACGCCGATTCCGACCCGGGCCCCCGTCGAGCCGAGGTGGTGAGCAAGCCAGAGATCCTGGTGGGGCACGCCGAAGGCGACCGCCAGCACGGTGGCGCCAGACTGCCGAATCCGCTCGGCGATGCCGACCGCCTCACTCTCGTCTGGGGAGCCACTCCAGAGTCCGGCCACCAGCAGTCCCGGGTGGGTCTCCGCCAGCGTATTGGCCGCCGCCTGGGCAACTCCCGGAGCCGCCCCCAACAGAAAGATCGACCAGCCACGGTCGGCGGACAGCCCCGCCAGGTCGTGCAGGAAGTCAGCTCCCGCGATTCGCCCCGGGACCGGCGTCCCGAGTCGGCGGCTTGCCCAGACCACCCCTGCACCGTCGGGGAGGATCAGCCCGGCAGCTCGGATCGCCTGAGCAAGGGTGGGCTGCCGGCGCGCCTGCATGACCATCTCCGGATTCAGGGTCACCACCTGCAAGGGACCGTGTGCGTGGGTGGCTGCGGCTTCGCAGCGGGCCAGCGCTTGTGGGAGGGTGCAGCTGTCCACCGGTACCCCCAGCACCTCCAGGCGCGCGGGGCCGTCGGTGAGTGGACCGGGAGAGATGGAAGTGGGCGAGACGCCGGCCCCTGGCACCGGCCGAGTATATGGCGGGTTGCCTGCCGGGCCCGGCTGCGACCGGGTCGTTACCGAGCCCGGAGGAGAGCGCTAGTCCCGGCGCCGCCGGCGGTCGCGCTCGGCGGCCTGCAGCCGGTACTCCGCCACCTCCAACTCCCCTTGCAGCTCCGCCAACTCCTCCGACCCTGGACTAGTCGTCCTGGCCAGGGCTTCCTGGGCGGCTCGCCTCGCCTCCTCCGCCGCGGCGGCGTCGATCTCGCTGACGGGAACAGCTCTATCGGCGAGGATCGAGACCCGGTCGCGGAGCACCTCCAGGTAGGCTCCTTCGAGGAAGAAAAAGTGCTCGTCACGGCCTTGGCGCAGCATCAGCTCGCCGGGCTTGAGCCAGGTGAGAAGCGGCGCATGGCCAGGCAGCACCCCGAGTTCGCCGTCGGAGCCTCTGGCCACGATGAAGTCGCAGTCACCCTCGAAGAGCGGCCTTACGGCCGCCAGCAGCCTGGTGGGGACGGCCAAGTCAGCTGGCCTTCGCCTTGGGCTTGGCTCGGGGCTTGGCCGGCGCCTTGCCGCGGGCCGGCGCCTTCGGCTGTTCGGCCTTGGCTACAGCCGGTGGCGCAGGCTCTGACTCCGAATCAGTTTGATCGCTCTCCTTCGCGCCGTACGTGGGCCTCTCCGGCTTAGCTCCGGGCTCGGAGCCCCGATTCAACCGCTGCCCGTTCTCGATCGCCTCGTCGATGGTGCCAACCATCCGAAAGGCCTGCTCGGGCAGGTGATCGAGGGTCCCGGAAAGGATCTCCTTGAATCCCCGCACCGTCTCTTTGATGGGCACGTACTTTCCGGCCAGGCCCGTGAACTGCTCGGCAACGAACATCGGCTGGGCCAGGAATTGGCGGACCCGACGGGCCCGGTCCACGGTCTGTCGGTCCTCGTCGGAGAGCTCTTCCATGCCCAAGATGGCGATGATGTCCTCGAGGTCCTTGTAACGCTGGAGTACTCGCTGGACCCCCAGAGCTACTTGGTGGTGCTCCGCGCCCACCACGTTGGGATCCAGGATGCGGCTGAAGGAGTCGAGCGGGTCCACCGCCGGAAAGAGCCCCAGCTCAGCGATCGAGCGGCTCAGCGAGACGGTCGCTCCCAAGTGGGCGAAGGTGGTCTGGATGGCGGGGTCGGTGAAGTCGTCGGCGGGCACGAACACCGCTTGCACCGAGGTGATCGAGCCCCGGTGGGTCGAGGTGATCCGTTCCTGGAGGTCACCCATCTCGGTCGCCAAAGTTGGCTGGTACCCGACTGCTGAGGGCATCCGACCCAACAGGGCCGAGACCTCGCTCCCCGCCAGCATGTAGCGGAAGACGTTGTCGATGAAGAGCAGCACGTCGGCGCCCTCGCCGTCGCGGAACTGCTCCGCCATGGTCAGTCCGGTCAGGGCGATCCGAGCCCTGGCCCCGGGCGGCTCATTCATCTGACCGAAGACCAGCGCGGTCTGGTCGATGACCCCAGACTCGTGCATCTCGCGGAAGAGCGTGTTCCCCTCCCGGGTGCGTTCGCCCACACCGGCGAAAACCGAGTAGCCCGCGTGTTCCTTGGCGATGTTGCGGATGAGCTCCATCACGATGACCGTCTTGCCCACCCCGGCGCCCCCGAAGAGTCCGATCTTGGAGCCCTTGGCGAAGGTGCAGATCAGGTCGATCACCTTGAGCCCGGTCTCCAGGATCTCGGTCGAGGTCTCCTGGTCCGCCACCGATGGTGGATCGCGGTGGATGGGCAGCCGGTCCCCGCCGGTGATCTGGGGACCGCCATCGATCGCCTCACCGATCACGTTGAACATCCTCCCCAGGACCTGCTTGCCCACCGGGACCTCGATGGGGCCGCCGGTGGCCACCACCGGATCGCCCCGGCGCAGTCCATCGGTGGAGGCCATGGCGATGCAGCGGGCGACGTCGTTGCCCAGGTGCTGCTGTACTTCCAGGACGAGTCGGGGACCGTCGCGACGGACCTCCACGGCGTCATTGATGTGGGGTAGCTGGCCTGCGTCGAAGGCCACGTCCACCACGGCACCGATCACCTGAAGCACGGTGCCGGTGCGCTGGGTTGCATCAGCCTTCTGCTCCACCGCCTTGACCTTGGCCTTCGCCATTACCACCTCCTCAACGCCGGGCCGCCTTGAGTGCCTCGGCGCCGCCGATTATTTCCATGAGTTCTCTGGTGACATTCGCCTGACGCACCTTATTGGCGGTCAGGGAAAGCTCCTTGATGACGTCCCCCGCCTTGGTCGACGCGTTGCGCATGGCCACCATGCGGGCGCTGTGCTCGCTGGCCTGATTCTCCAGCACCGCCTGATACACCTGGCTCAGGAGATACGCTGGCATAAAGCGTTCCAGCACCTCCTTGGCCCCCGGTTCATAGATGTAGTCGCCCTGGGTCACCGGCCCCTCCTCCTCGGGCGCCGGTGGCACAGGTACCAGCTCTCGCACGGTCGGGACCTGGCTCAGCAGATTGCGGAAGCGGGCATAGGCCAGATAGACGGCCCGAGCCCCATCTTCCAGATAGGCCTCCACCGCCGCGTCCACCGCCGGCCGGAGCTCGTCCGGGTTCACTCGGTCAGGTAGCCCCTGCTTGTGGTGGACCACCTGGAGCTGCATCCGAGTGGCGAACTCCAACCCCTTGCGGCCAATCGCCACCACCTGGTAGCGGGGCCCGAACTCCTGGCGCATCCGGGCGTGCGCCGCCCGCATGGTGTTCACGTTCAGCGCCCCCACCCGTCCCCGGTCGCTGGTGACCAGGATCAGCAGTCCGGTCCCTTCCTCCCGCGGCACGATGAAGGGATGCCGGTACTCCTTACCGATCTTGGCCACGTCCCGAGCCACTTCGTCCATCGCCAAGGCGTACGGCCGGGCGCCCTCCACCCGCACCTGGGCGCGGCGAATCTTGGCCGCCGAGACCATCTGCATGGCGCGGGTCATCTGCTCGATGTTGCGCACCGAGCGGATATGGCGACGGATGTCGCGGAGAGTGGCCAAGTGGCTGTCTAGCCCTCGACCTCAGCCGGAGTCTCGCCGACGTCAAACCCCTGGTTGAACTCCTCTAGCGCCTTGCGCAGCTGCTCCTGCATCCCCTCGTCGAGGATCTTCTTATCCTCGATCTGGTCGACCAGCTTCTGCAGCGCCTGGCCCGCATAGCGGCGGAACTGGGCGTCCCAATCGGCGACCTTCTCCACCGGGATCTCATCCAGGTAGCCCCGGGTACCGGCGAAGATGGTCATCACCTGCAGGGCCAACGACACCGGCTGGTACTGATCCTGCTTGAGCAGCTCGGTAAGGCGCCGGCCCCGGTCCAGCTGGTCCCGAGTGGTCTTGTCCAGATCACTGGAGAACTGGGCGAAGGCGGCGAGAGCCCGGAACTGGGCCAGGTCGAGACGCATGCCCCCCGCCACCGAGCGCAGCGCCTTGGTCATGGCATCACCGCCCACCCGGCTGACCGAGAGGCCAACTGAGACAGCGGGCCTGGTGCCGGCATAGAAGAGGTCACCCTCCAGGTAGATCTGCCCGTCGGTGATCGAGATCACGTTGGTGGGGATGTAGGCGGCCACGTCGTTGGCCTGGGTCTCGATGATCGGCAGGGCCGTCAAGGAGCCACCACCTTTCTCATCGCTCAGTCGGGCCGCGCGCTCCAGCAGCCTCGAGTGCAGGTAGAAGACGTCTCCCGGGTAGGCCTCACGCCCTGGCGGCCTCCGCAGCGCCAGGGAGATCTCCCGGTAGGCCCAGGCGTGCTTGCTCAGATCGTCGTAGACGATCAGGGCGTCCTCGCCCTTCTCCATGAACCACTCGCCCATCGAACAGCCGGTGTAGGGGACCAGGTACTGCAGCGCGGCCGGCTCACCGGAGGTGGCGGCGACGATGATGGTGTGCTCTAGGGCCCCGTACTCGTCCAGCACCGCCGCGATCCGGGCCACCGAGGCCGCGTTCTGGCCGATCGCCACGTAGATGCAGGTGAGGTTCTTGCCCTTCTGATTGATGATCGCGTCGATGGCGATGGCGGTCTTGCCAATCTGACGGTCGCCGATGATTAGCTCGCGCTGGCCGCGGCCGATCGGAACCAGGGCGTCGATCGCCTTGATCCCGGTCTGTACCGGCGTGTTGACCGGCTGCCGGTCGATCACTCCCGGGGCCTGGCGCTCAACGGGGCGTCGCTCTTTGGTGGCGATCTCGCCCTTGCCGTCGATCGGCTGGCCCAGGGCATTCACCACCCGACCGACCAGCTCGCGGCCGACGGGTACTTCGACCACCCTGCCGGTGGTGCGCACCTCATCGCCCTCCCGGAGCTCCTCGAAGCGGCCCAGGATGATTGCCCGCACCTGGTCCTCCTCCAGGTTGAGCGCCATGCCCATGATGTCGTGCGGAAAGGCCAGCAGCTCGCCGGCCATGACCCCCTCCAGGCCATAAATCTGGGCGATTCCATCGCCTAGCGTGGTGATTACTCCGGACTCCGCGGACACCACGGGGGCGTCGAAGTCGGCGATCTTGCGCTTGATGATCTGGCCGATCTCGGCCGCGCTAATGCTCATGTTTTCCTCATCTATTTGGCACTTGAGAAAGCAGGTCCTGGCGTAACTGCTGGAGCCGGGTGGTCAGGCTCGCGTCGAAAACCCGATCTCCCACCCGCACCACTGCCCCGCCCAAGAGGGCGGGGTCAACCTTGGCCTCGAATCTGACATCGAGTCGGAGCCGCTCCGAGAGCTTCTGCGCCAGCTCCGTCTGCTCGGCGGGACTCACCGGGACTGCGGTCGTCAGCTGGGCCAGGACCCGGCCCTCGCGCTTGTCCACCAGCTGCTGGTAGCCGGCTTCGATCGCCGGTAGTAGTCGCTGGCGCTGGCTACTCACCAGCACCAAGAGCAGGTTGCCAGCCAGCTTGTCGATCTCCCGGTCCTCGGTCAGGATCGCTCGGCAGAGCTCCAGCTTCTGGGCGATCCTGAGGGAGGGGTCGGCGAGCGTCTTGCCCAGGTCGCTCGACTCCAGCAGCTGGCGCAGCCGCCCCAACCGTGCTAGCCATGGCGCGAACGCTCCCTCGTCCTGGGCTAGCTGGAAGACCGCCTCCGCGTAATGGCGGGCGGTACTGGGGACCCGGGGGGCGTCAGGCACTCAGCTCGACCTCCGCCAGGGCCTCGTCGATGAGGCGGCGCTGACGCTTCGGGTCGAGCTCCTCTTCAAGGATCTTCTGGGTGGCCGAAAGCACCAGGTCGGCTACCTGACGCCGCAGTTGGCTGACGGCCTGCTCTCTCTCCTGGGCGAGCTCGGCCCGGGCCCTGGTGAGCATCGCCTCCTGCTCCTCCCGGCCCTTCTGGCGCAGCTCTTCGCGGAGCTCCTCACCGAGCTTCTGGGCCTTGTCGAGGATCTCCTGGGCCTGGCGCCGGGCGTCCGCCAGATCGGTCTTCTCCTGGCGGCGGGCCTCCTCGACCTCGCGGCGTGCCGCCTCGGCCTCTGCCAGGGCCAGGGCGATCTGCTGCTTCCGGGCGTCGAGAGCCTTGACGATCGGCGGGAAGACATACCGCGCCAACAGGTACAGGAGTGCCAGGAAGACGACGATCTCGACGGGAAAGGTCAGGTTGAGCGATAGCGGGCTGGCGGCGGCGACTAGTGGCACCCGGGATCGCCTACTTTCCGGCCAGACTGATGAAGACGAACATCAACGCCAGGTTGATGAAGTACACGGCTTCGGCCAGACCAACAGTCAGGAAGGTCCAGGTCAGCAGTCGGGATTGAGCCTCCGGCTGCCGGGCAATTCCGGCGATCAGCTGCGCCCCGGCTAGACCATCACCTATGGCCGCACCGACGGCGCCTACCCCGGTGCCGATCATGGCCCCGGCGTACACGATTGCGTGAGACGTGTCGAGCGCCAATTGAATTCCTCCCAGGTCTCGGTATGGGGCCAGGCCCCTAGGCTGTGGCGGCCTCGGCCGCCGACTCATCGTGGTGCTCCATGGTCGCCATGCTGAGGTAGATCACCGTCAGCAAGGCGAAGATGAAGGCCTGAATCACGTCGACGAAGACGCCCTCAAATAGCTTCCAGACCCCGTTGAAGGCCCAGGACAGGTAGATCGGAAGCAGGGCGATGATCTGCAGCATCAAGGCAGCGGCGAACATGTTGCCGAAGAGCCTTAGCGTCAAGGAGATGGGATAGGAGATCTGGGAGATCACGTTGATCGGAGCCAGCAAGAAGTAGAACGCCTTGGGCATCCCGGCCGGATGCAGATAGTTGGTCTTGATGTAGCCCCCGAATCCCCGCTGGCGGATCGAGGTGTAATGCACCATAAAGATGACGATTACTGCCAAGGCGGCGGTGTCGTTGACGTCGGCGGTGGCCGAGGTCAGCCGGTCCCCGGTCGGGATCAGCTCCAACCAGTTGCTGACCAGGATGTAGAAGAACAGCACCGTGCACAGCGGTACCGCCCACTTAGCGAAGGGCCCGATCATCCGGGTCACATAGTCGTCCACGGTTTCCCAGACCATCTCGATCAGGGCCTGGAACCGACCGGGAACCCCCGCGGTCACCACGTGGCGTAGATAGAGCCCCGCCCCCAGCACAATGGCAAAAGCCACCAGGCTGCTCACCAACGTGTCCAGGTAGAGCGACATGCCGAAAATGTGGGCCGTCCAGTGGTTTCCCACCTCGATCTGGGACAGGACCATGGGGCTCACTTGCTGGCCGCCTTGATCCCGACCCTAAGCATCGCCCCGACCTGGGCCAGGTGGGTCGCCAGAAGCCCTACCAGCCCCCAGACCCCGATCGGGCCGAGCGCCATCACCAACACCACCAAGACCACGGTGATCAGAGCCAGCCGAGGCAGGCTGGAGCCCAGGAAAGCGATCGGGGCCCGACCGAGGGCGAATGCCGCGAACCGCAGGTTGGCAACGCCCAGCAGGCCTCCCCCAAGGGCGAGTCCCGCTCCCTCAATGCCAGCAATCAGAAAGGCGACGGCCACCACCACGATCACGGCGCCAACGGCGGCAATCCATGCGGAGCGCACCGCACCCGCCAGTTCGTCCGCCTCCAGCATCATCGACCTACTGCCCCCGGAAGGGCGCGAGCCCGCGGTACACCGCCAGACTTCCTCCCACCAATCCCAGCGCCAGACCGACCAGGGTCAGCAATGGGAGCGTGCGAAAGTGCTCATCCAACAGAACCCCGGCCACGACCCCACTTCCGACCGTGATCGAGAAGACTCCTACCAACGCAAGGGCGTCTCCGGGACCCGCTACTCTTCCGGGCCGCCGCGGATCGCCCTTCGGGGACAATTCGGCGGGATCTTATCACGGCCAACAGGCACCTGACCGAAGGGAGTGCGGCTTCCGCCGGGGCCACCTGCGACCGCCTTCCAAGACCGCTTCTCGGCGGTTCGTAAACTGCCCCGGTGGAGATCGGAATCGACGCCAGCCGGGCCTTTCAACCACAACCCACCGGCATCGGGGTCTACGCCACCGAGGTGATCTCCCGACTCCTCGAATCGCCTCCAGCCCCGATGCGGCTCTACCTCAATCAAAGGCGCCCTCCGGAGACCGCCCCAGAGTTGCCTCGGGGTTCGGCGTGGCGCTGCATTCCGCTGCCCCGGGGCTGGACCGCCTTCCGCCTCCGCTGGGAGTTACAGCGCCAGGCTCCGGATCTGCTCTGGATTCCTGCCTATCGCCTGCCTCCGGGTCGGCTTCCCCGGTCGGTGGTTACGGTGCACGGAGTGGAGCACCGCTTCGCCCCGGGCGCCTACCCCGGCCAGCTGGCAGAGGCGGTGGAGTCGTTTGTGCAGGACACGCTGCGGCGGGCATCCCGGGTGATAACCCCCTCTGAGACCACCAAAGCCGACCTGGTGAACCTCTACCAGGCCGATCCCGCCCTCATCACCGTCATCCCCCACGGAATCTCGGCGGAACTGCACCCGCTCGCATCCCCTCGCCGGGAGACACTGCTACGAGAGCTGGGCGTTGAGCCCCCGTACTTCCTCGTCGTCGGCGCGCACCACCCGCGCAAGAACGTCCCCTTCCTGATTGAGCAGTTCGCCCGGGCGTTCCCATCCCAAACTTCCGCGCCAGTGCGGCTGGTGGTCACCAATGCTGGTGGCCAGCGCGCCCACGAGCTCCTCGCCCAGGCCGCCCAGGTGGGTCTCGAGACCCGCGTGACCACCTTTGACCATGTCTCTGGCGAGCGTCTGGCTGCCCTCTACAGCGGGGCGGTCGCCGCCTGCATCCCCTCTCTTTACGAGGGCTTCGGACTCCCCGCATTGGAGGCGATGGCCTGCGGTGCTCCGGTTCTGGCCAACGACGTCGGCGGAGTGCAGGAGGTCGGGGCGGGGTCCTCCCTGCTGGTTCCGGTCGGGGATGGCCCAGGCTGGGTGGACGGGCTGCTCCGCCTCTTTCAGGAGCCCGGACTGCGAGAGCACTTGAGAGAACTCGGCCTGGCCCGGGCGTCACGCTACAGCTGGGACCGATCGGCGGGAGCCCATGCTGGGCTGTTGGCCAGCGAGCTCCGTCTGGCGGTTTCGCCTAGTCAGCCGGCGTAGGCCAGGCCTGGGCCTCGCCGCTCGCAGAGAGAGTCACCCGGGCCTCAGGTTTGAGGTTCGCGGCGCCTTGAACCCTGACCCTGATGACCCCTCTGAGAAGTGGCGTCTCACTAGCCACTTCGATGACGCTGTCGTGGCCGTGGAACTCGGAGTGCAGCACCCGGCCGGGCGCTCCCTCGCCGAGAGCCGAGGAGATGACGATCTGTTCGGGACGCACCAGCACCACTGCGGCCCCCGACAGCGGCACGGTCGCACGCTCGGATGGGCGCACCGTCAGCGCCCCGAGCGGGGTCTGGATCATGGGACCGGCCACGGTGCCATCGACCAGGTTGGCATCCCCAAGGAAACGGGCCATCTGAAGGTCGACGGGATCCGAATAAAGCTGCTCGGGCGTGCCGAACTGGGCCACCCGGCCATCGCGCAGGACGGCCACCTGATCAGCCACGGAGAGCGCCTCCTCCTGGTCGTGAGTCACCAGCAGGGTGGTGATGCCTGTGGTCGCCAGGATTCCTCGGACCTCCTCGCGCACGCTGGCTCGAAGGCTGGGATCAAGCGCAGAGAAGGGTTCATCCAGCAAGAGAAGCTGGGGTTCGATCGCCAGGGCCCGGGCCAGCGCCACCCGCTGCTGCTGTCCGCCGGAGAGCTCGTGGGGATACCTGCCCCCCAGCCCCCCCAGACCCACCATCTCCAACAGTCCGCGGACCTGGGCACCCCGGCGCGCCTGGCGGGAGATCCCGAATCCGATGTTCTGCTCCACGGTGAGGTGGGGGAAAAGCGAGGCTTCCTGGGGCACGTATCCCACCCGGCGGCGCTCCGGGCGAACGAAGTGGCGGCCGTCGTCGACCACCTCACCGGCCAGGCTGAGCTGACCGCGGTCTGACCGATCCAACCCCGCGATCACTCGGAGCAGGGTGGTTTTGCCGCTTCCGGACGGCCCCAGGATCGCCGCCAGCGAGCCTCGCTCGATCTCCAGATCAAGGCCCCGAAGCACCGCGGTATCCCGGAATGCCTTGTACAGTCCAGCGATGCTGATGGCGCTCAAGAGAGGTCCAGCGAGCGAGCAGGTCGGCGGTCGAACCAGCGACCAAGCAGGATTCCCGGGACCACCGAGATGGCGACCATGGCGGCAGCGTAAGGGGCGGCTGCCCCGTAGGAGACGTTGCCGGTGAAGGCCCAGAACTGGGTGGCCAGTGTCTGGACACCGGTCGGGACCAGGATCAGCGTGGCGGTGAGCTCCGTGACCGCCGAGAGGAAGACCAGACAGAATGCGGCGGCCAGTCCCGGGGCGATCAAGGGCAGGGTGACTCGCAATCGCACCGCCAAGGGGCGGCGTCCGAGCGACCTGGCTACCTCCTCGAGGGCTATCGGAGCCTGCATCACGGACGCGCGAACGGCCACGTAGGCGAGAGGAAAGAAGAGGATCGCGTAGGCACCGATCAGGAGACCACTGGTCTGGTAGACGAAGGGCAGGTAGTGCAGGGCGAAGTACACCAAAGCCAGAGCGATGACCAGGCCGGGCAGCCCCTGAACTATGTAGGTACTGCGCTCCAAGAGCCGGACTGAGCGGATCGGCGAGCGAACTGCCAGCAGCGCGACTGGCGTCGCCAGCGCGGTGGCGACGGCCGCGGCGGCTGCACTGTAGAGGACGGTATGACCGGCGGCATTGGCGACCGAAGCCGACTGGGGCAGGGTCGAGCTACCCCCCCGCACAATCCAGTAGACGATCACCCCGATCGGCATGCCCAGCGCCACCGCGATCAAGCTTCCCAATGCCCCTGCGACCGGCCAGCGCCAGCGCCCCAACTGGTGGCGGGGAGCCGCCCGTCTCGAGTTGTGGGCCGCTCTGGCCACCCGGCCCCGGTCCCGCAGCGACCCCTCCCCCGCCAGGATCATCAGTCCGATCAAAACCACCACCAACGAGAGAGCGCAGGCGGCTGGGGCGTTGATCGCCGCCTGGAACTCAGTGAAGATCTCGGTGGTGAAGGTCTGGTAGCCCAGGATCTCGAAGGCGCCGTATTCGGCGAGCAGGGCCAGGGAGACCAGAAGGCAGCCGGCGAGGATGGTAGGCCTCGTCTGCCGTAGGGTGACGTGCCAGAAGGCGCGCCACGGTCCCAGACCCAGGGTGCGAGCCGTCTCCTCCTGACTAGGATCGGCACCCCGAAGGCTGGCTGCTACCGGCAGGTAGACGAGCGGATAGAGCCCAGCGGTCATCACCAGCACGGCGCCGCCGTAGCCGCTGACCGCTGGCAGCACAGAGACCCACCCAAAGGCAACCACGAAGTCGGGGATCGCCAGCGGCAGCACCAGAAGCATCGCCAAGAGGCGCCGGCCCGGCAGATCGCTGCGCTCAACACACCAGGCGGCTCCGGTCCCAATGACGGCCGCCAGCGCGGTGACCACCACCGCCAATTGCGCCATGTTCCACAGCAAGTTGGCGGTGACTCGACGGAAGAGCAGCCCGGAGAGATCGGCCCATCCGACCTGGCGAGCCTCGAGCAGGAGAAACGCCAGCGGTAGCAGGAGCAGCACAGCCACCAGACAGCTGGCGACCAGCACCGCCCGGGGGATGCGCCGACGGGCACGCACCAGTCCGGGCAGGTTCAGCCCCGTGGCAAGTGTTGCCATCGGGCTAGTTGCGGCTCACAGCAGCTGCGACTGGTGGAGTAGCGCGACTGCCTCAGCTCCATCTCCCAGGTCAGCGATGGTGAGTGGAGCCGGCTGCAGGCTGGCAAAGGGTCGCAAGGCGCGGGCGGTGACCACCCCCGACCCAAGCGGGTACTCGAAGCTGTCGCTGTGCGCCAGGATCTCCTGGCCCTGGCGGCTAACCAAGAACGCCAGGAACCGGTCGGCCGCCGCCTTGTACCGGGACGACCTGAGCACCGCGGCCCCGGAGACGTCCACCACGTAACCCGGGTTGCGGGGTGCGAAGTAGGCGATCGCCGAGTGCATTTGGGATGAGCCGGTCTCGGCTCGGAGGCGATACCAGTAGTACTGGTTGATGATCCCGATCGCCGCCTGACCGGAGTTAACCCGATCGGTGATGGTCTCGTTGTCCGGGTAGACGTGCTGCTCGGCGTTGGCCCCGACGCCTTCGAGCCACTTCAGTGCGGTGACCTTACCGTAGGTTCTGGCGATCGAGGTGATGATCGGTTGGAAGTCGGTCTCTCCGGGTGCGATCGCCAACAGTCCCCGCCACTTTGGGTCCGCGAGGCCCAGCACCGACGTTGGCAGCTGGCTCGGTTTGAGCAGGGTCGTGTTGTATACGAGGACGCTAACCCGCGCCGAGACTCCGACCCAGTCGGAGGCCGGCGAGTTGTACTTGGCCGGAACGTGGGAGAGCGTCGACCGGGGCACTCGGGCGAGCAGGTGCTTCCCCTGTAGGTATTCCAGCGCCGGAGAGTTCTCGGTGTAGATCAGGTCGGCGGGTGAGGCTGAGCCCTCCTCTTCGATCTGGTCGGCGAGGACATCCTCATCATTAGAGCGCACCTCCACCTGAATCCCGGTTTGATGCTCGAAGGCGGTTACTAGGGAATCTGTCGTCTGAGGGTGCTGGCCGTTGTAGAGGATGAGGGTTGTACGAGCCGACCCTGGGGAGGCTTGGCAGCCGGCAAGGGCGGCCACCAGGATGGATGCGAGGGCGGTCGCCACTAGCCACTTGCTGGTCGCGCCAGTGGGTCTTGCCATCAATCCTCCGTTGGACGGGCGCCCCATTCAGCAAGCCGCCGAGAGCGCGCGGGGTGACAGATGGGCGGTCTGCCGACTCTCGCGTTAGGTCCGGCTAACCTCGCTCTTAGACTGAGCTTAGTCGGGGCTCGGCGAGGCTGTCAATTCGGAACAGGCTCGGAGGCCCGGGACAACAGTCCCTCCAGGAGCGACCGCCGCGGCGCTCAGCGCAGGTAGAGGAGACCCTCGCTGCCGAGTGACTCGATCCGGGCGAGTGCCACCTCGGTGCCCTTGGCAACGCAGTGGTTGGGGTCGGCGATCAGGCGGACGGCCACTCCGGTTGCCTCCTGCAGTCCGCTCCCGATCGCCGCGAGACCCTGAACCCGTCCGGCCAGGGCGATCCCGGATTCTGCTGCCTGCTCCCGCACCCGAGGTGGGAGCTCATCCATCAGACCGGTGGCGACGGCGGCGAGCTCCCGCATCCCGCCCTCACTCTCCCAGGATCCACCGATCGGCGCGATAGCCCGGTGGCCCAGCAGCCCCTCGTGGCAGACGACCGCCAGTTGGGCGGACTGCGGCAGCAGGAAGATCAATGGAAGCGGTGTCCAGGCGGCAATCGGCAGGCCGGCACCGAGGGCCGCCGCCAAGGGCAGATCCATCATGTGAGCCATCCGAGCCCCTGACGCCATGGCGACCTGAAGCAAGGCCCGGCGCGATCCGGTAGAGAGCTCAGCTGAGACCCCGAGCATCAACTCGTGGCGCGAGAAGAGCAGCCGGCCGACGACCCGGAAAATCACCTGGCGGAGAAACTGCTCGGCGGCAGCGGTGTCCGCCAGCCGTTCCACCCCCAGCGGCCAGCTGAGCTCAACCTCGTCGCCACGGTCGGCGGCCAGCTCCAACGCGGCTGTCCCGAAGGCGAGCGCCCGGCCGCTTCCTCGCTGCCGGGCCAGGGCGGCCGGCTCCTCGATCACCAGTCCATCGCCTCTCGCCCAAACGGCCACCTGGTCCGGAGAGAGATCGATGCCGAATCGGCGCAATGCCATGACCGCTCAGACCGCCCCGTCAGTCGGCTTGAGCTCGAGGCTGGCCCCTAGGCCCGTGAGCTTGCCCACCAGGTCTTCGTATCCCCGGTCAAGGTGCCGCACGTTGGTGAGTTGGCTGGTCCCCTCTGCGCAGAGAGCGCCGATCACCAGTGCCGCACCGGAGCGGATGTCGGAGATGTTCAGGCGGGCGCCCCGCAACGGAGCACCGCCCCGGATCATCGCGCTTCTGCCGTGGAGGGTGATCTGTGCACCCAGGCGGAGAAGCTGCTCAACGTGTTGGAAGCGGTTCTCGAAGAGCGCCTCCGATACGGTGCTGATGCCCTTGGCCTGAGTCATCAGCGCCACAAACTGGGCCTGAAGGTCAGTGGCGAAGCCGGGGTGTGGCCAGGTGGTCATGTCCACCGCACGCAGCCCGTTAGGACACGACAGCTTCAGCCACGTCCCCCCCTCCTCAACCTCACAACCGGCCCGCCTCAGCTTGTTCAGGACCTGATCCAGGTCGTCGCAGAAGAGGTGGTCGATGAGGACCTCGCCGCCGGTGGCCGCCGCCGCCATCGCGAAGGTACCGGCTTCGATGTAGTCGGCCCGCACCCGATGCTCGGTAGGGTGAAGCCGGGGCACCCCTTCGATCACGATGCGGTCGCCACCCGCCCCCGCGATCCGGGCACCCATCGCCTTCAGGCAGAGGGCTAGATCCACCACGTGGGGCTCCCGGGCGGCGTTGGAGATAACCGTGATCCCCTCTGCCCGAGCGGCCGCCATCATCAGGTTCTCGGTGCCGGTCACAGTGGGCATGTCGAGCTGGATGTGGGCCCCGTGGAGGTGGCTGGCCCGCGCCTGGATCCCGAATTCGTTCTCTAGCACCTCCGCCCCCATCGCTCGCAGGCCCTCTAGGTGCTGCTCCACCCGCCGCATGCCGATGTCATCGCCGCCTGGCAGCGGCAGGGCAGCCTCTCCACGGGAGACCAGGAGTGGTCCCAGAACCAGAAGGGAGGCCCTCATCCGCCGCCCCAGCTCGGCGTCTGGTTCGGTCCGGGTGATGGTTTGCGCATCGATCTCCACCTCACCGTCGGATCGATCCACCCGGGCCCCCAGCCCGCGCAGCAGACGGCACATGGTCTCCACGTCCTCGATGGCCGGGACGTTGCTGAGCCGGAGCGGTCCATCGGTCAGGATCGCCGCCGCCATCTGCGGGAGAGCGGCGTTCTTGCTGCCGCTGACGGTCACCCGGCCGCGCAGTGGAGCCTGTCCGACGATCACCAACTCTTGGTTGGCACCGGTGGCGTCGCCGATCTGGGCATCAGACATGGGGGCGGTCCAGGTGGGTCGCCTCAGAGTCAGTCGGTTTCTGAAAGGCGAAGCCGCCCCGGCGCCAGATCCGCCATCCGAGTAGCCCCAGAGCCACGACCAACAGTCCGAGCGCCACAGCCAGGATGCGGCGATGACCGAACACCGCCAGGCCGAGACATCCCAGGATGGCGGTCACAAGGTAGAAGGTGATCGCCGTCTCCCTGGCCGTCAGGCCCAGCGCCAGCAGCCGGTGATGGAGGTGGCGGGCGTCAGCGTGGGCGAATCCCACCCCTTGCCGGCGGCGCCGAAAGATTGCGAAGGCGGTGTCCCCAATGGGCAAGGCGAGCGCCAGCACGGGAACGAAGAGGGCCAGCGCCACGGTCACCTTGGCTACCCCCAGGATCGTGACGATTCCGACCAGCATCCCGAGCAGATGGCTGCCCGAATCCCCCATGAAGATCCGGGCCGGCGCGAAGTTGAAGACCAGGAAGCCGATGCAGCACCCGATCAAGGCGGAGGAGAGCAGGATCACCCCTCCCTGGCTCGGTTCGACGCCGAGGCGGTTCACCGCCGCCAGGTACAGCACCGCGCCCACGATGGCAACGACCCCGGCCGCCAGGCCGTCGACCCCATCGAGCAGGTTGATCGAGTTCTGCATCCCCATGAGCCAGATCATGGTGATGGGAATCGTCGCCCAAGCCAAGTGGATCGCCAGTCCCGGCAGATTGACCGAGTGAATGCTGATGGCGAACAGCCAGGCCACCGCCAATGAGCAGAGCGCCTGAATCACGAGCTTCGTCCAGTAGGCCAGTCCCAGGATGTCGTCGGCCGCCAGCAGCCCGGCGACCGCCACGGCGATCACCACAATCTGAAGCCAGTCCTGGACCTGGCGGCCGAAGATGGCCATCGCCACCACGAAGCCGGACATGATCGCCAGACCGCCCAGCCGGGCGGTCGGCCGCTCGTGGATGTGGCGCCCACCAGGCTCGGCCACGGCGCCCACCTGAAAGCTGATCCAGCGCGCCACCGGCACGCTGGCCATGGTCACGACCACCGCCACCAACATGATGGGAAGAGCGCTGAGGTAGTGGTCACCGATGGTGGGCACGAGCAGCGCCCCGGTCAGCGGTACGGCAGCGGGAAGGCCTCACACAGGAGTCGCGCCCGAGCAGCCACCTCCCGTTCCACCGCCGGTTCCCCCAGATTCTGGATGGTGCGGGAGATCATCGAAGCGATCTCGTCCATCTGCTCCAGCCCCATCCCCCTGGTGGTCACCGCTGGGGTACCGAGCCGGATCCCGCTGGGATTGAACTTGCTGGCTTCGTCAAACGGGATGGAATTTCGGTTGACCGTGATCCCGGCCCGGTCGAAGACCTCCTGGACCTGGCGCCCGGTGAGTCCCAGCGGCCGGAGATCGATCAGCATCAAATGGTTGTCGGTACCGCCGCTGACCAGGCGTAGCCCCTCACCGAGCAGCCCGGCCGCCAACCGCTGGGCGTTGGCCACCACTCGTTGGGCGTATCCCTCCATCTCGGGCTGCCCCCAGGCCCGCAGGGCAGCCGCCTTGCCTGCGATGGCGTGCAGCAGTGGGCCGCCCTGGACCCCCGGGAAGACCGCCTTGTCGATCGCCTTGGCGTGCTCCTCCGGGGCGAGGATCATGCCGCCCCACGGGCCCCGCAGGGTCTTGTGAGTGGTCAAGGTGACCACGTCGGCATACGGCACAGGGCTGGGGTGGGCGCGCCCCGCCACCAACCCCGCAAAATGGGCCATGTCCACGAAGAGCACCGCGCCGACCTCGTGCGCGATCTCGGCCAGCTGGGGGAAATCGAAGATCCGAGGATAGGCACTGGCCCCGGCCACCAGGACCTTGGGCCTGACTTCGCGGGCGCGGCGGCGGATCTCCTCGTAATCGAGCTGCTCAGTCTCGCGGCTGACCCCGTAGGTCTCCGCGTGATACACGATCCCGCTGAAGCTGACCGGCGAGCCGTGGGACAGATGTCCACCATGACTCAGGTCCAGCCCCAGGATCGTGTCGCCAGGCTGGCAGAATGCCATGTAGGCGGCCATGTTGGCCGAGCTACCGCAGTGCGGCTGGACATTGGCGTGTTCCGCCCCGAACAGCTCGCAGGCCCGTTCCTGGGCCAAGATCTCTATCTGGTCAACGAACTGGCAACCGCCGTAATAGCGCTTTCCTGGGGTGCCTTCGGCGTACTTGTTGGTCAGCCACGATCCGACCGCCTCCAGCACGGCGGGGCTGGCGACGTTCTCGGAGGGGATCAGCTCCAACGTGTACTGCTGGCGATCTAGCTCAGACTCCAGCAGGGCCGCGAGCTCGGGATCCGCTTCGTGCAGGGCACTGAGCCGCTGTTCTGCAATCGCCATCTCAGTCCCTCCGAATCCCAGGGTCCTGCGCTGGCGCAGATACCCCCAACTCGCGGGCGCTGAGCCTGCCCTCGCGAAGTAGGACGGGCTGATCCCGAGTGAGGTCGAGTATAGATGAGGGTGCGCCTGGCTCCGTAGCTGGTCGCGGGTCCTCTAGCGCCCCTTGGAGTCCCGGCAGGAGCCTCAGGGCCGAGATGGCGTCCGCCGCCGGTTCCTCCCCGTGGCGGTTGGCGCTGGTGGTGGCCAGCGGTCCAGTTCGGCGCAGCAGGTTGAGGGCTACGGAGTGGGACGGGATCCTCACTCCGACCGTGCCTTGGCCCCCGAGTAATGCGGCCCGGGGTCTGGCCTCGACGATCAAGGTGAGGGGACCGGGCCAGAATCGATCGATGAGCTTGGCGGCCGCCGCAGGCCAGCTGACGTATCCCTCAAGGTCCACCGTGGCGGCGGCCATCAGGATGAGCGGCTGAGAGGCCGAGCGCCCCTTGACCTCGCAGAGTCTGGCGATCGCCGCTTCACTGGCAGCCGAGCAGGCGAGGCCGTACACGGTGTCGGTGGGAAAGCCGATCGAATGGTCAGCCTCGAGCGCCCGGACCGCCTGCTCGAACCCGGCGGGATCCGCTCTCCACAGCTGGCCACTCACGGCACAGTGACCTCGACCACCCGATCCCGTCCGGTGAGATCCCGGTGAATGACCGAATTGGGGCCTGCCCAAATCTGAGTCGCCACTTCAACCACCGCCTGTGCCCGACGCGGGTCAACTTCGAGCAGGACGGTCGCCCCGGGGGCGGTGATCCTAGGCAACTCGGCAAGAAGGGCCCGGTACGAGTCAAGCCCATCCTCTCCAGCCTCCAGTGCCAAGTGTGGTTCGAAGTCCCGGACGACGGGCTCCAGCAGCGTCAGCTCCTGGGTGGTGACGTAGGGCGGGTTGCTGACGACGAGGTCGTAGGGGCCGCGGTCAAGCAGCGGATCGCACCAAGAGCCCGGGAGCACCGTGAACCGGTCGCGCACCCCCAGTCGGCTCGCATTTTCGCGGGCCACATCGACTGCGACCATCGACACATCCACTGCGTCCATCTGCAGGTAACTGGACCTGGCTGTCAGAGCGATCCCCAGGCAGCCACTTCCGGTGCCCAGGTCGGCAGCTCGGACAGGGCCGCCCTGGGCAGCGATTCGGGCCAGCCCAAGCTCGACAACGAGTTCGGATTCGGGGCGAGGGATCAGAACTCCTTCTCGGACCAAAAAACTCAGACCGAAGAACTCCCGCTCCCCGATCAAGTAGGCCAGAGGCGCACCTCCCGCCCGTCGTTTGAGGATGGAGCGGAGGACGCCCAACTCCGGCTCGTCCAGAGGCCGTTCGAATTGAACGTACAGTTGGAGACGTTCAAGATGCAGTACATGTCCGATCAGCAACTCCGCCTCCAGTCGTGGGCGATCGACGCCAGCTCGACCCAAATAAGCGGAGGAGCTGCGCAGGATGTCGACTAGGGTCAACGTCACGAACTCGGTGCCCCCTTTGCGTGCTAGCCTGCAGCTGGCCTGAACTGGACAAGTGAAAGAAGCTGTTACCGAAGCGTCACAGTTTGTACGGACGCGGTGTGACCAGGCCCGGATACGCTCCAGCCACATCATGAAACTGGGGGATGTGAAGCATCCATTTTGGCTCGGCTGCGTTTGCCCCTCAGGGGCGGGCGCTAGCCTGCTTGCGCGGCCGTCGCTGCGCAGCGATCAGGCGGACGTGAGGAGCCATCCTTGAGCCTGGGCAGCGGCACCGTGTTCCCTCTGGCCCGGCCGACTTCCTACCTGCCACTCGCTACGACCAAACGACATTGGTCCAGTGGGCTGGGAGCAGTGTGATGTTCTTCTACCGGCTGCTCCGTCCGGGACGGGGTCAGCGGGCTCAGTCGACGATCGAATTCGCCCTGGCGGCCCCGATCTTCTTTTTTATCTTCTTTTCGATCATAAATGGCGGACTTCTCCTGTTCTCCAGGAACGCCCTCCAACACGCCGTCGATGTCGGCGCAGCCGAGATCGCTGCTGAGGGCAACGGCACCGAGGTCCAGGGGACGAACACCTTGGACGCGGACCAACTGGCCATTCAGCTGATGGAGCCAGCCGGCCTGAACAATACCGTCCTCTCCACAGTCACTTCGATCTCCGTACAACGGGAAGACCAGGTGAGTGGTTCCTCGGGCGAGAACCTCGTCCTGGACACTGACGGCTGCGGTAGCGGCGTTCCCTGTGAAATGATCTACACCCATACTGGGGTCACCGGCACCGACCCGACAGGCTGGAGCTGCACCGGTACGGTCAACACCACTTGCAGTTGGCCAGCCGAGGATCGCATCACCAGCCAGAGCTCGGGCCTGGTGGGCACGCCTGACTTCGCGCTAGTCAAGGTCGACTACACCTTCAGCACGATCGGAGGTTGGGCGACATTCCACCTCACCGCATCGGTGGTCTGCCGCTTGGAGCCGCAAAGCCTGTGATGCGCCGAAGCGAACGCGGCCAAGCCCTGATCGAGCTCGTGATCATTTTTCCGGTGATCCTGCTGGTGTTCCTCGGAGCGTGGACAGGGGCGGCTTTGATCGCCAACAACGACAGTGTCGCCCAGGCGACCGGCTACGGCGCGAGGATCGCCGCCGAAATCGGAAGCACCTGCGGAGAGCAGAGTGGTTCGCTGACATGTGAGGAGGACTCCACGTGCCAGACGACCGCTGATGACCCCTGTGCCGTAGACGAAGAGATCCTCTCGGCGATGCTGCCGTCACTGAACCAGCTCTCCAACTCCACCCCAACCCTGATCGAGATTTATCAACCGGCCTCGTGTATGCCGTCAGGCGGAGTCCTCCCAGCCCTTTCCACTTGCTCCGTGGCGCAAGGTAACCCGGCCGGAGCCACCGAGCAGGACGATTACACCTTCTGCTCGACGACGGGAAGCTGGAACCTCGATGCCACCGATGGAGCCAGCGCGTCTGGCGCATCAGGATGTTTTACAGGCGGTACTGGAGAGTACGCACTCAACCTGCGCTCCCAGTCCGTGGACGATGAGGAGGCAATCGGCGTCGCCGTCTGGTTCCATTTCACGTCGCCCGGACTTGCCTACTACTCGCAGACCGATAGCTCATATACCGCGATCACTTTTCCGCCGGAGGGCTCATAGCCATGACCAGCCGCCAGTCACCCAGGAAGTCCTGGCACCATACCCAAAAGGGGCAGGTCCTGCTGATCTTCGCCCTGACCGCCATTGTGCTCTTTGCGATCATGGGTTTGGCCATAGACGCCGGCATCTCCTATCTCCACAGTGACCAACAGGAGAAGGCGGCCTCTGCCGCTGCCCTCTCGGGCGTGTCCTATCTTCCGGGCGACATGACTGACGCCACCCGCGAAGCGTTGCTCACGGCGCAGCGCGACGGGTACACCAACACCTCGGGCACTCCCACCTCGGCGATCACCGTGTCGGTCTCCGAACCTGCGAACACCACCAACGAGCTGACGGTGTCGATCACGGCTCCCGCGCCGGTGTATTTCCTGGACCTGTTCGGGTTTGGCCAGCATGAGGTAACGTCCTCGGCCACTGCGGAGTACCTGCCTCCGATACAACTCGGTCAGCCCGGGAACTCGCTCGGGTCGACCGAGCAGGAGATCGCGGATCAAACCGGTGAGTACTTCCTGCGGACCGAAGGGTACGGCAACCCTCGTTCCGAGGGTGATGCCTTCACACCCACCCCCTACGACGACAATACGACCGGCTGCAACGGAAATTGCTCCGATGTCTCAAGTCCGGACGTACACCAAATCAGCTGCATCGAGGGCGACGATCTCTGCTCGGGTGCCACTGACACCAAGTGCGGGGTCGCGAATGGGACGACCGGCAACATGTGCGTGAATGACACTGGTGGGTACGACTACCTCATCTACGTCCCACCCGGAGACACCGACGACGTTCAGATTTACAACCCTAGCTTCGATCCCGGGACTGACAACGATGCTGACGTCAACAGCTACCACGACGACGACAGTAGCTTCCCGGACACTACGACTGGTACCCAACCTCCGGCATATGACTATGCCGCGATGGGGTTCACCCTCTTCGCGGTGCCTGATATCAACAACCGCGGAGATGACGTTCCCCTGAAGCAGGATATCTTTTGCCCCTTCGACGCCTACGGAATCGAGGACGGCGGAGCGGTTAGCTACACGTACTACGCAAACTGCAACAACCCCAACTCATCGATTCCCGGTTCTCCGACTACCGTTTCAGGTACGACGCCGACGGTGTTTCAGAACTATGTTTCTCTCTTGAGCTACACCGGAGGCAACAGCACCAAGCTCTTCAACGCCTCCTTCACCAGCCCGAGCCTGGCCAGCTACGAGAGTGGCAGCGGCTCATCTACTGCTCTTACCGGCGCCGCGACCACGGGCAGCTATTACCGCCTGCGCGTGGACACCCTCATGTGGAACGGTGCCGTGATCAACTCGAGTCAGACCGTCATCTACAGCCCATCGCCAGTTAACAGCGCCAGCCTGCCCGACAGCTATCCGCTCGCACACAACGCCTACGCCTTGCGGGTCGTCACTCCGGGAAGCAGTAGTCTGACGAACAACTCTTGCAACGACAGCAGTACCTCCTGCACCGTCTCGGCAATGGCCGATCTGTGCATCTATACCCCGATCCAGGCGGGCGCCGGAGGGGGCTCCTTCCAAGTCCCCCTCTTCTCCTTGCCGGTGGAATATGCGGGTAAGACCATCGCCGTCAGAGTCTTCGACCCCGGTGATGTGAGCGGTACGGCCTACTTGGGGATCCTCCAGCCGAGCTACACGGGCATAAACCCCAGCACCGGATTGTCGGAGACTTATCCAGAGGACTACGCCACGCTGGCTCTCGACACGACCAACGAGCCTGCGGTCGACAATCTTGGTGTAAGCCTGGCTGCGTATGAAGCTGGAGGTGCGAGCACTCGAATCACCACGGACGGTCCGTCCCCGGCCACCTACACGTTCAGCACCACATCCGCGGTGGTCGAAACCAGCGTTGGTGGCGGTTCCTTGTTCAACGGACAATGGGTTCAGTTCGACATCCAGGTGCCCTCCAATTACGATCCATCCTCCACTCTCGCCTCATACTGGGACCTGTACTACAACGTTGCGGCAGGAACCACTGCGGGAGACACCATCAGCGTCGAAGTCCAGTACCTCGGGAGTCCGGTCCACCTCCTTCCCTGATCTGATTCGAAGGGCCAACCGTTCACCGGACCAGAATCCCCACTGGCAGCGCTGGGCCGCGTGTTACGGCGGGGCGGTCAACACGTAAGCTGCTCGTGCGAGAGGCACTGTCACTGACTGAGGCGCTCGGGAATGGGGCCGGGATCCCTCGCGGCTCGGCATTCAAGCGCATCAGCTGGCGCTCGGCGGGCGTCTCCACGGTTGCGCCCCTGGCTGACAACTGGCGCGAAGTGGGGGCCACCCACATCTCGGTCAATACCATGGGCACGGAGATCCGGTCAGCGCAGGACCGCCTTTCGGCGCCGGGTCACCGCGCCGCGGCCTTGGGCATGGAGCGACCCTGAAGCACTCTCCCGACACTGACAAGGATCGCTCGGATGCCTGAGCTGCCCGAGGTAGAGGCCCTGGTGCGCTATCTCGACCTCCGCACCAGCGGCAGCCAGATTGCCCGAGTAGAGCAAGCCTCGTTCGCAGCTCTCAAAACGGTCCAACCCCAACTGGGCGACCTCGTCGGACGCACGGTTGTCGGGTGGCGACGCCGCGGTAGGTACCTCTGCCTGGAGACCGAAACTAACTGGCTGGTCGTACATCTGGCCCGAAGTGGCTGGGTCCGATGGTACGACGACCTTCCAGTGGGCCCCGTCCGACTTGGCCGAGGACCCTTGGCGCTTCGGATGGAGTTCGGCCTTGACGGCGATGCGCAAAGGGGCCCGGGCATCGACCTCACCGAGGCTGGCACTGAGAAGCGTCTCGCGATATGGGTTGTAGAACATCCCGAACGGATCGAGGCCGTGGCGAGCCTCGGGGTCGACCCCCTTGACCAGTCCTTCACCGCTGGGACCCTGGCCAAGCTGCTCGGTCACGCCCCGGAGAACATCAAATCGGCACTAACCAATCAGACTTTATTGGCGGGAGTCGGGAATGCCTACTCGGACGAGGTCCTCCACGCCGCCCGGCTGTCGCCGTTCAAACCCGCGCAAAACCTCTCAGAGAAGGAAGTGATAGCTCTCCACGCTGCGCTGGTGGGGCTGCTGACGACGGCGGTGGCAGAGCGCACCGGCTTCGAGGCAGGCGGTCTGAAGCGCGAGAAGCGCTGGGCCATGAGAGTGCATGGGCGCACCGGGTTGGCCTGTCTGACCTGCGGAGACACCATCTGCCACGTGGCCTTCGCCACCAAGTCGCTGCAGTACTGCCCGACCTGTCAGACGAAGGGCCGGCGGCTCGCCGACCGGCGGCTCTCGCGCCTGCTGAAGTAGACGCGCGATCCGGCCCCGAGCATCAGGGCTACTCGAGCGTCAGCTGCATCAGAAGCGTGTCGACCCAGCGTCCCTGCTTGAAGCCCACCTGGCGCAGACGGCCCACCTCCACAAAGCCAGCCCCTAGGTGGAGCGCGGCCGAGGCGGGCTCCCCGGAATCCGCGATCACCGCGATCACCTGCTTGGCACCCCATGCTCGGAGCTCCGTGATGAGCTCCGCAAGTAACCGCCGCCCAAGACCCTGGCCCTTGCGCTGAGAATCGATATAGATGGAGTCCTCGACGGTAAAGCGATAACCAGGTCGGGGACGCCAGGGAGTCGCTAGCGCGTAGCCGACTAGGTCGGCACCGTGTAAGGCGACCAGGAAAGGCAATCCCGCCTCTTCCAGTTCGGCCAGTTTGGACTGCCAGCTCTCCACGGTCGGAGCCTCGAGCTCGAAGGTAGCCAGCGACGTCCGCACGTAACCGCCGTACAAATGGGCGACTGCCTGGCAGTCAGTCGGGCGCGCCGGCCGGATCGGGACCTCCATCGGGGTACGACTCATCTCCAAGTTATACCGGGAGGCTCAATTGTCAAGGTCAGTCTGGGCCTCGTTGGTCAGCGAGTCGACGGGTTTGGAGGAGGGCGGTCGTCTTCTGGCTGGCCCGTCGCCAGACAGGACCCAACTCTCCCGCGGGCCGCCGCTAGAGATCCGAAACATCCTCACCGGGCGACTCAACGACAGGCGCGGGACCCAGCCAGAGGTGGCGTTCGAACTCAATCTTGAGAACGATCGTGGTTCGGGTGGCCTGCACTCCAGGCAGCTCCTTGATCCAGTCGACCAACCGCAATAGCGCCTCGGTGTCGGCGGTCCGGACCTTCAGGAAGAAGGAAAGATCTCCAGCGACGCTATGGAATTCGTCGACCTCCGGCCGGGCCCGCAATCGAGCGGCCAGGGTTCCCCCGGTCACGTCCGCCTCCACCCCTACGAAGGCGGTCACAGGCCGACCGACTGCCCGAGGGTCCAGTTCCAGAGTCCAGCCACGGATCACGCCATCACGCTGGAGGCGACGAAGGCGCTCATGGACGGAAGAGGGAGATAGCCCCACGGCTCGACCGACTCGAGCCAGGGTGGTGCGAGCGTCGGCCTGAAGGGATCGCAGGATCGCCGAATCGGATTCGTCCAGATATGGGTCCGACGCGCTTTCTTCGAATTTCTTTCGGCTCGTTTGCAATCTGCGCTCCTGAGATCGATGATCAATTCCATGGTACAGAAGTTCCTACGGCATCGGACGGATAACTGGCGAATAATTGGTGGCACACTGGCTACCCCGCGCCATCTGGCCGTCTTTGGCCTGGTGCTGGCCGCGGTCGCCTGGGGCACCAGCTTCGTGGTCACCCGCGGCGCGGTCACCGACTACCCACTCGTCGGATTTTTGTTCTTGCGCTTCGCCGTCGGGGGCAGCGTCCTCGTCGCGGTCGGGCTACTTTCCCCGGCTGCTCGAAGTCACTGGCGCCAAGCCCCCAAGGGCATGCTGTTACTGCTTGGCGCAGTGCTGGCCACCGCCTACCTGGCCCAGACGCTGGGACTGGAGATGGGCGCTGGGCCCGGTGTCGCGGCGGCCCTCACCAGCCTCGTTGTCGTGATCACTCCGCTACTTGAGTGGGCCCTGCGCGGCCAGGCTCCGGAGGGCCGCGTGGCTGCGGGAGCGTTACTGGCGATCGGGGGCACCTTGCTGGTGTGCCTGACCGTTCCCGTCCAGGGTGGCGCCGTCCATCCGCATGCCGACTTGGGGATGGGCCTGGAGGTGTTCGCCGCCGCCGCCTTCTCGGTGCAGGTGGTGCTGGTCGGCAGGCTGGGCCACCGGGTCCCTGCAGTCGCCCTAGGCGCCTGGCAGCTCCTGGCGCTGGCCGCCGTCCTCGGCCTGGCGGTGCCCTTCAGTGGCGGACTGGCGGTGCCGTCAGTTCCCGTCTTGGCGGACATCGTGTTCTGCGGCCTAGCCGCGTCCGCATTCGCCTTCGCGGTCCAGGCAGCGGCCCAGCAGCATGTTTCAAGCTCGGTGGCCGCGCTGATCATGGCCGTCGAGCCTGGAGTGGCCATGGTCGGAGGGGCGGTCGCGGGAATGCAGGCGGTGACCCCCCTCGCTCTGCTCGGTCTGGTGCTCTTGTCAAGCGGATCGGCCGCGCCTAGCGGTGAGCGGATGCAGCGCTGGGCTCGGCGCCTCCTCTCCTCTTTTACAAGGTTGCCGCGTCCGGCCTGAGGGGGAGGTCGCTGACGGGGCTACCGTCTCCTTTAGCTCAGCTCCCTGATCGGCGGACTAGGTATTGAGATCATCCGAAGTACCCGGAATCACTGCCCGTCCAGTCGATCAGGGACCGTGGCCAGCCCCTCCGGGTACACGGTGTCTCGAGTCTGATAAAGCTCTGATCGGCTCCACCACCGATGCTCCTCGAGAAGCCGGCGATCCTCCTCCGTCCACTCGGCTGGGTTGAGTGTGAAGGACGCACAGCGGACCAGGAAGTACTCCTCGCCCTGAGAGAACTGCATGCCCGCGAACTGGTGATCGAAGTGGCGACGCAGGACCACCTCTCCTATCTCCTCGACCTCAAGCCCCGTCTCTTCTTGCGGTTCCCGGCGGGCGCCCGACTCAGCAGACTCACGGTCCTGGACCCCGCCGCCCGGAGTGATCCACCAGCTGCCAGCTTCGGGGCCGGGCCGGATTGCCGGTTCGGAAGAGCAGGACCTGTCCCGCTTCATCCACGAGCAGAATCCGTGCCGCGTGGCGGTGGTGCACCACACCGTTGCCCACCGACCATCTGGCAAGCGCGCCCGATTTGGCTTCACCTAGCGGCGACGGGTTCTCAGGTGCGCTCAAATTCGAGGCTGGGTAATGGTCCGACGCGACCCCTCTTTGCCGTCGCTTCCAAGGCCCCAGCTTTGGACCCGGCGAGGATGGATACGGATCAGTTCGCTGCTCCGGGTGGCTTCACCGGCTGGCTGGTTGGCGAGCGCCTCGGCGATCCCCCGGACCTGCACCCCGCGAACCTTCCAGGGATCCAGTGACTCGAGATCGTCGACGACGAAGGCGACCTGAGGATTCGTTTCGATGTTGTGGAACTTGCGGCTGGCACCTAGGTTCCAGCCACCGATTTCGATTGTCCCGGTGGCAGCGTCAACGCGGAAACCCACCGGGTTGTTCTGAAGTCCACCGTCCGGTCCGACCGTCGCCAGACGGCCGAGGCGCTGGGAGCGCAGGTACGCCAGCTCGGAGTCAGTGAAGACCATGAGGCAACTCTCCTAACGGTTGTGTGGCGACGGTAGGCGACGCATCCGACAGGGTACCGGGCACTCGAGGGGCACCTGTTGTTGGTACTTCCGCTGAACGCCGAGGGCATGATCTGAAAGCCACGGAGCCCAGGCGGGCTCGGACCGATGCGCGTGGGCTCTTCTTTACCGGTAGACTTCCGGTCGACATGCCAATCCCCGATTTCGAGGTCGGCTCAGGAGAGCACCGACTCGCTGGATGGAAGGCCGGACACGGACCACCTGTGGTGATCCTGCACGGCGGCCCCGGGCTCTCCGAATACACCGAGAGTCTGCTGCCGGAACTGGTCGACGGCTACACGGCGGTGCGTTTTCAGCAGCGCGGGCTGGCGCCCTCTTCCACCGCGGGTCCCTTCGATGTGGAAACCCAGGTGGCTGACGTGGTCGCGGTGCTGGATGAGCTGGGGTTGGAGAGACCGCTGATCATCGGCCATTCCTGGGGCGGCCATCTGCTCATGCACCTCCTGGCAGCCCACCCAGAGCGCGTGTCAGGTGCTCTGGTGATTGATCCCTTGGGTGCGGTGCCGGACGGCGGGGAGGCGGACCTGGGCCGAATCCTCGGAGAACGGGTTACGCCCGAGGCGGCGGCTCGGTCAAAGGAGTTGGACGACCGGGCTCTTCGCGGTGAGGGCACCGATGCGGACCAGGTTGAAGGCCTCTCGTTGGTTTGGCCAGGCTACTTCGCCCACCCGGCTGAGGCGCCTCCGATGCCACCGATGGAGATCTCAGTCGCCTGCTACTCCCAGACCTTCGACTCGATCCGGGATCACTTCCAGCGCCAGACTCTAGTCCAGCAACTCCCGCACACTCAGGTCCCCACCAGCTTTCTCCTCGGCGCTGAGAGCCCCATCCCCGTGGCTCACGGGATAGCTAGCGCCGCACTGATGCCGAACGCCAAGACCACGGTGGCACCTGACTGCGGCCACATAGTGTGGCTTGAGAAGCCGGGCGTGGTCCGTGTCGAGCTGGACACCCTTGGCGAACGGGTGGCCTCCACCGGGGAGTAGTCCCGAAATACCGATCCAGGGAACGCTGCGATCGGACCGTCGGTTTCCCCGCAGCACAGCGGGGCAGTGACTGAGTGCTTCTCGTGCTTCAGGTCATGCGCGCCGAGGTGCTCCGGTTCATGAGGCGGCCGGCACCTGATGGGGAGCGCTGAAGCGGACCGTGCCGTCGAGACACCAGCGAAGGGCCTGTGGCCACGGTCCGTAGCCGTCGGGCACGCTAAGGTGTCCGGCCCCGGCGATGGTTTCGGCATCGAGATCGAGAGGATGCCCGTAGACCGCACTTGCCGGGCCTTCGGTGCAGTATGTGTCCAGATCAGACGCGACCAGCCGGATGGGGGTCCGGGACGAGGATGCGAGAGCTTGAGCGTTCCAGGGTCCACTGTGGAACTCGGCGGTTACCGGCAGCGCCAGGATCCCAGGGCCGGGAGGCGCCACCAGCAGGACCCGGTCCGCCGGTAGGTCGAGAACGCCCCTAGCGGCCGCCTGATACCAGAGAGCGCAACCGAGACTGTGACAGACCGCGACTCGCTCTCCAGCGCCCAGCATCGCGAACTCCGCGCTTAGCAGCTCCAGCCAGGGCTCGAGGGAAGGTGCTTCAGGGTCGGGGAATTGCGGGTAGCGCACCTGCTCGCCGAGTTGACGAAGCTGATCTGTGAGCCACCACTGCCAGTGGTCTGGCGGACGATGGTTGGCCAAGCCGTGAACTATCAGGAAGCGACGGCTCACCGGTCAGGGGCCAATCAGGGCGGTCTGAATCTGTCGGTAGGTCGGCCGTTCAGGATCTTCCAGTACCGCGTAATCGCGGGCCGCATGGGAGGTCTGCAGCAGCGCCTGCAGGGCCGCTCGGAAGAGCAGCGATCCGGTGCTGACTCGGGCGACGCCCGCAAGGGCCAGTCGGCTCAGGGTGTGGCGTCCCGGCTGGTACAGAATGTTCAAAGGAGCGTCGATCTCGGCACTCACCGTTTCGATCGACTGGTACTCCTGGAGTCCCGGGATGAAGATGCCGCTGGCGCCCGCTGAAAGATAGTCTCGGGCCCGGCGCAGCGAGTCATCGAGTGCAGGCTGAGAGGCCTTGTGGGTGAGCCAGAAGGCATCAGTGCGGGCGTTGACGAACAGCTCTGGGACCCTCGACTTGACGGCCGCAATCTTGGCGCAATGCAGATCGCTAGGCCCCATGGTCTGGTCCAGCGTGCCGTCCTCGAGATTGATGCCAACCGCTCCGGCGGCGCTGATCTCGGCCGCCAAATCTGCCACCTCCTCGGGGTCATCACTGAAGCCCGACTCGAGGTCCACGGTCAGCAACACGGGAAGTCGGGCAAGCCGATGGGTCAGCACCAGCGTCTCTTCTCGGACCGAGCCCATGGCATCGGGCTTGCCGACGGCGCCAGCCACGCCCAGGCTGGTGGTGCCGACCGCTGGATAGCCAGCCTGGGCTAGCATCCAGGCGGAAGCGAAGTCCCACGCATTGGGCAAGAAGAGTGGCCCACCCCGTCGGTGGAGTTCCGCGAAGGCATCGCCGCGCTCGCTCACGACAACACCACCTCGAGCCGCGCCGGGATCCGCAAGGCAGGCGAATGTTCGTATTCCAGGGGCTGTCCCGGTACGAAAGAGCAGTGCTCCCGGACCGCGTCGACCACGCCAGCGGCCAGCCCCAGTGCCTGAGCCTGACCTGGACACGGTCGAACCCCATATCCAAACGTCAGGCTCGCCGGTCCCACGCGGTCGGGGTCGAATCCGGTTGGATGGGAAAATGCGAGCGGGTCCTGGTTGGCGACGTCGACGGCGCAGACGACGGCGGCGCCGGCAGCCACCTGCCGCCCTTGGAACTCCACCGACTCGCGGGCCAGTCGCCGGCTGGCTCGCAGCGGTGAATGGCGGCGCAGCGTCTCCCACAAGAGGGATTCGGTGGACCAGATCGCGGCCAATTTAGCCGTCTGGGCTTCCTGCAGGACGTACAAGGAGTTGCCGATCAAACCGGCGGTCGCATCGCAGCCCTGAACCATCAGCGCGATACGGCTCACGATCAGCTCCCGGTCGGCGGGCTCCAGCATGCTCACAAGCTGGGCGGTCGCCACGTCAGCAGCCGGCTGAGTCGCAGGATCGGATCCCGGAAAGTATCCGGCTGATAAAGCGATCACCGCCTGAGCGGCTCGTGTCGGATCCGCGACACCGAGCATCCCCGCTACGGCCGTCATCGGGATCTGCCGGGCCAGGAGCGCCATGACGTCCATGCGTTCGCCCGGATGTCCCGCCTCCTGAATAGCAGCGCACGCGCGTCGATAGCAATCGGACCGCAAAAGCTGGGGATCCAGCCGGCGTAGTTCACCTTCCACACGTTGTCGGCGGCGCTGATGCTCGGCGCCGTTGACAAACCGCGATACCGAGGCGCGCAACCATGAGACGCTGCCCACCGCGCCCACCTGGGGAACCGTGCCCACTTCGAATCGCTCATCGGCCAGAACCGCTTGCACGTCACGGTAGCGCGACGCGACCCACTCACTCGCGCCAGCTGGCTTCGAGAAGACGTCAGCCGTCAACGGTGCGGGGCCAAGAGCTTGGGACGCCTTGACGTTCTCGCCAATCCCGGTCACCGGGTGATGGTAAGCGGAGTTTATTTCGGCCTGGACCGAATCATCGGAACAGTGAACCGCTTCAGGTAAAGCGGTCGCTCGGAACCGGGAACTCTACTCCCAAAAGCTCGCTGAGTCCTTGCTGGCCAACTGCCGTCAAGCGCACGGCCCGACCTCGGGTTGCTCGATGCAGCCAGCTCAGCTCGAAGAATCGACGAGTGAGCGCCGCCGGCAAGCTCCCGGCCGCGTGATGGCGTCTTTCCGTCCAATCCAAGCAAGGCCGAACGACCGGACGAGACGATCCGGTCGGCAGCTCTATCCCAAACGGAGTCAGGCGGGCCGGGTCACCCAGTGTGAATTCGGCGGTGATGACCTGGAGAGCGATCAAGGCATCGGTAAGCTCCACCCCCAGGCGCCCTGCTAGATGGTCGTAACAGGTACGCCCGGCCTGTAAGGCGCTCACGGCGCGGCCCCACGGCGACGGGTACTCAGCACGGACAGGCGACACCACAGCCAGCGCTTCCAAGACTGTCGCGACGTCAGGCCCCGAGAGTCGGAAGTACCGGTGACGGCCCTGCTGGTCGGCGACGAGGACTCCTCCGGCTACCAGCTGCGAAAGGTGCTCGCTCGCCGTGGACGCTGTGACCCCGGCCCCGCGAGCCAGTTCACCTGCCGTTCGGAAACGTCCGTCGAGCAGAGCCAGGCAGAAGGCCGCGCGGGTGCCGTCCGCAAACAGCTTGGCGGCGGCTGCGACCGGCGCTTCGCCAACTTGACTGCCCACAACCGGAATTATCGACCGTCTACCGATTGGTCAACTCAGGGCAATTCCGAACTGGACAACCGACTTATCGCCGGCGCCGCGTTACACCGTCTGGAGCGGGCCAGCACCGGTTCGATAAATCTCACGCTCGGAACAGGAGCTGCGCGTTGGCGCCGGCAGTCAGCAACGATCCACGTGGGACCACCACCAGACGTGAGCCCGCTCGATTGTGTTCATCACTACCCGAGTGGACCAGGAGTTCACGACGTGCGGGACGATATCCTCCCAAAACCGCAAGCCACATGCAGATGCGGTCGCCTGTTCGCCGCACTCGGGTGGGAGTGCCCGCTGTCGGAGCAGCGGCGTGAGTGCTCAGCACTGCGGATCATGCTCAACCCCATGGCCCTGTAGCCCTGATCTCGGCAGTCGGGGTCATCCGAAGTCCCTTCGGCCTTCGCACGCTACCTTTCGAATGATATCTTTCAATAGTGCCACAGCCCCAACCCCGACCCGCTCGGTCGAAGGAGTTGCCAGCCCGACAACTCAGCGATCCTCGTTCGATCCGGGCGCTCGCCCACCCGATCCGGCTCGCTCTACTCCAACAACTCACCCTGGAGGGACCGCTGACCGCCACCGCCGCGGCAGCAATCGTCGGGGAGAGCCCCTCGAGCTGTTCGTTTCACCTCCGCCAGCTATCGAAGTACGGGTTCGTGGAACCGGCGCCCGGCGGTCGCGGCCGCGAACGGCCGTGGAGAGCGTCCCACGTTTCTCTCGCCATCGTGGACGACGAGGGAGAACCCGGGTTCGAGGTGGCGACGGACGAACTGCTCAACCGTTTCATCGACCACTCTCTTTCGCGGTTTCAGGCGTCGCTCCACGCTCGCCGTGCTTACCCGGTGAAATGGCGGCGGGCCTTGCCGATTCAACAATCGGTTCTCTTCGTAACTCCAACTGAGCTCACCAAGTGGGTCGAGGACCAGCAGGAGGTTTGGCATCGTTTCGACCACCGGATAGCAGACCGGACTTTGCGGCCGGCCGGCTCCCGGTCAGTCGAGGTGCTTCTCCTGAGCTACCCCCTCAGCGAGCCGCAGCAGCGCCGTGGGACGAGCCGAGGCGGTCAGCGCGCCCAGCGAGGTGGCTGAAGGCCTGTGACCGATCGTTTTTTGGCGATTGTGCAGGTTCACATCCGAGTTCTTCTGCACTGTCGAATGTGGCTGGGCACCACCGGATCCGGCGAAGAGCGTCCGCGCTGATGGCGTCTTAGCCCGATGCGGTCCCCCCAACTCTTGGTGCCCTTGCGGACCGTGCAGTTTCGCCGGTACTGGACCGGCAGTGTGGTATCCCAATTGGGCGACTTTGCCCTGTTCGTCGCCCTTCCGTTCTATGTCTACACGCTCACCGGCTCCGTCGTCTCGACGGGAGCGGTGTTCGTGGTCCAAACCGTGCCCCAGGTGGTGCTGGCACCGCTGGCCGGGACCCTGATCGACCGCTGGAATACCCGTCAAGTCCTGATTTTCTGCAATGCGGCCCAGGCCCTCATGCTGCTCAGCCTGCTCGCCGTCCACGGAAGCGGTGAGATCTGGATCGTCTATCTGGTGGCGCTGCTGGAGTCTCTGGGCACGGTCTTCACGGCGCCCGCCGCCGGGGTGCTGGTGCACAAAATCGTCGAGCCGGAGATTCTGGTTTCTGCCAATGCCATTGAGGCTCTCGGCATCGATCTGGCCCGGCTTCTCGGTCCGCCGATTGGCGGACTTCTATTCGGCGCGGGCGGGCTGCTCGCAGTCGTGGTCGTGGACGCCGCGACCTTCGGATTCGCTGCTGCCGCCAGCTGGCCGATCGGCAAGAGTGCCGAAAACGAGGACCAGCCGGGACTACTGGCGGACTTCGAGGGCACCGCGGTTCGCCGCGTCATCCGAGAGATGTGGTCGGGTATGGCCACGGTTGCTGGGGGTCGACCGTTGCGCGTGATTTTTTCGGTCGTGGCATTCGTATTCGTTGGTCAAGGTCTGCTGAACGTCATGCTGGTGCCCCTGGTGCGCCACCATCTGGGCGGGTCAGCTACTGACTTGGGACTGATGCTGACCGGCCAGGCATTGGGTGGCATCCTCGGCGGTCTCGCTGCGGGCAGCCTTCACGTCCGTCCCGGTCGCATGGTGGCGGGAGGATGTCTCGTGATCGCACTGGCCATAGCAGGTCTGGCGAACTCGCCCAATCTGATTGTGGGGATAGCGTGCATGGCAGTTGCCGGGGTGGGAGCCATGGCGGTACTCGTCGGGTTGACCACGATCCTGCAGAGCGGCACCCCCCCATCTCATCTGGGGCGCGTGTTTGCCCTCTTCACCGCCTGGCTTAGCCTCTTCACCCTGGCCGGGGTCGGGCTCGCAACCGGGGTCGGCCAGGAAGTGGGATCCGTGAGCCTCTTAGACATGGCCGCAGCCCTAATTGCCATTGGCGGTGTGGTGGCGCTGCGGTTGACCCGAACTCCCGACCGGCTAGTGCCAGATTAGCCCCAGCCGACGTGGCCCTTACGGATCCGGTGGCACTCGGAGACGGTTCCGGCTTCTCGACGGCCCGAGAAAGTCCACCGCCACGCGGGAACTGCTGCGTGCGGATGGAGCGCCAGGCGCTACCCGCCCAATCTATCTGACCGCGAGGTGACTGGGTCGGCGACCGCCACCCTGACAACTCCTCGGCGGCGAACTTATCTCCTGAAGCGGTCGGCCCTGCCCCAACTGATTCGCCTTTTAGAATCGACGCCGTGACCGGAGCTCCGGAATATGCAGATCCTCGTCTCGCGGCGATATATGACGTGGTGAACCCGGCGTCGGCCGATACTGAGTTCTACCTCGGCCTAGCGAGATCGCAGTCCGCCTCGTCGATTCTCGACATCGGATGTGGTACCGGTTTACTGGCCTGCGAGTTGACCCAGCGTGGTCACCGGGTGACCGGTGTCGACCCCGCATCGGCGATGCTGAATGTGGCCCGCCGTCGGCCCGGCGGCGAACTAGTGAAATGGCTCCGTGGGGACGCGAGTCGATGCGATGATGCCCAGGCGGACCTGGCCTTGATGACTGGACACGTGGCCCAGGTCATCACTGTGGACAAGACGTGGGACGCCACACTCAAAGCGGTAAACCGGGCTCTGCGGCCGGGCGGCAGATTGGCCTTCGAGAGCCGCAATCCGGTTGCCCGCGCGTGGACGAGGTGGACGCCGCAGCAGTCCCGGCGAACCGTGACCGATCCCGTACACGGGTCGATCGAAGTCTGGTATCGCCTGATAGAAGTAGACGGTGAGCTGGTTCGTTTCGAATCGCACGCTCGATTGCAGGATTCCGGAGATGAGTTGGTGTCTACGAATGAGCTGCGATTCCGCACCCAATCGGACTTGACTCGGTCGTTGCTCGGCGCTGGCTTTGCCGTGGAACACATCTTCGGCGGCTGGGATCGTCAGCCAGTCGGGGCGCGGAGTCCAGAACTGATCTTTATCGCCTCACGCGGATGACGATGACCGACTCGGTTCTTCTATCTCTGGCGGAGACCGCCGCATCGCGGGGGGCCGCACCGATGACTGCCCGTGGGCAATCTGGTTGCCAGGGTACCGCCATTCGATGGGCGGCACCTGCCAGCCCAGTCGGTGCGCTAGCAGATGATGCCCGTGGCCAAAACGCCCTGACTAGGCGCCAAGGGCCCCTACGAGGATGAACCCGACGAGTAGGATCAAAAGCGTCAGGAAGAACCTCGCCCGACGGTCTCCATCGAAAATCCGGTAGCCAGCCAGCCGTCGAAGTCTCATACCGTCCAGACTATGCCCTGTCGCTAGCCGTCGCCTCCGGGGGCAGAAACGTGGGCCGAACCACGGCCCGGCTGGCGGCATCTCTTACCGCTCTCCCGTCCAGATCGACCCGAGTCTCGGGAATGCCCTTGGCGGGCCACTCGCAAAGCAGGCCGAGAGGACCCGTCGGTGGGAGGGGCTCGACCCACAACCGCTAGTCCCAGCTCCGCAGCCCACCGACGTAACGAATCGACAGACGAATCTCGCCGCCAGTGCCTATCCCGGCGGGATCCAGATTAGTCACCAGCCGTCCGTCCGCAAAGACGACTCCCACGCGGAGAAGGTCGTCGGGCAGGCCCTGCTCGGGCTCTCTCGCATGGCGGGAGCCCCAGAGAAAGGAGCTGGGGAATCCGGCGGTGTCGTCTCGGAACCCCCGACCATTTTCTAGCGGCTCCCGACACCTCCGGGGCGGGTCGACCAGTCGCACCAGAAGGGACATTCCGAAACCTGACGGGAACGCGCTGAGCTGACCCACGGCGACCGCCGCATTCCTGGTGTGGCCCAGCATCACATCGGTGGCGATGAACCCCGGGGTGACGTTCTCTGGCTCCCGGACCCGAACAACATCTGGGCCATCCGAGGAGCGCGTCGGGCGCGACCGAAAGAAGCTCAAATCGGTCGCCCTGGGGGCCACAGCTCGACCGCGCGTGAGGCGGCATCCCGGATCGGGCCGGCATCGACCTCGACGACTGTGGGGTCGATCCCCATCGCCAGCCACTCACAGAAAAAGCCGATTGGACCGGGAGGCGGCAGGGGCCACAACCAATAAAAGCCGTCGGAGGACTGCGGGCTGAGGGTGACGCCAACCGCCCTAAGCTCTATACCAGCCGCGGGCGGCGGATCAGCCGCCGATGGCGGCGCGTTCTCACTCCGAGGGTGGTTGTCCACGGTCCTGCCGTTCGCGTACGTCACGGCGAAGCGAAACTCCTCGCCGGGCCGCCAACCCAGGGTACCGGTCAACGGATCGATCTGACCTTGGAAGAGTAGGCCCCGCATCGGGTTCCCGTGCCGCTGCGGTTCCGGCAGGCGCAGGTTGAGGTCGAACCGGAAGCCTGTGGGATAGGCCCAGAGCATGGTGATCCAGATGACGGTTTTGTCGCTGGCCACCAGGGGTAACTCATACGGCAGTGCCCCCGGCATCATGTGGTCGGGAGGCCCAGACCATGGTGGTGCCACGCGTGGCCCCCTATCCATGGTCGCCGACCGACTGCAGCGACTCGCTGCCGGCGAGTCCCTTGAGGCGGCTAGATAGACCTGACGCGACTCCAGGAGAACTCACGTGGAACCTCGAGCGTGTACGAGACCTTTCACCTTGTGGGGGGATACTACCGGCATATTGACGCACACCCAGGAGCCGAGCGGAGAGGGGGTCCATACCTGGCTCTCTCGACCTCGGCAGCATGGAATGCCAGTACTGAGTTAAGTCCTTGGTTCAAGCCGCTTCCTCTCACGGCGTTCAACTCCTATCCTGAGCTGACAGTCCGCGGCCGCCGCTCTCGAAGTTGCCCAGCAGGGTCAGCGCTGGACAGCCGCTGGTCAAGGAGTCCCGATGGCCGACCCGAACCTGAGCAACGAGGAACGTCGAGCTGCCTTCGAGAAGGGGCCATTTCACGTAACCCGCCGACATCTGTGGCTGGCAGGCGGGATTGCAGTGGGCCTCGGCATCGTCGGCGCCTTTTTGGGGATCGTAGCCCCGGATGGCGGCGGACCGGCGGCCGCCCAGCCCAGCCCCGTCCCGTCGTCAAGTCTGACGACCAGGCCGTCGCTGAGCCTGGCCAACTTCATGGAACTGACTCCGGGCAATGGCAAGCCAGCTCCAGGTTTTGCCCTGGACGATCAGAACGGCCGTGAGGTCTCGCTGGCGTCGCTGAAGGGGAAAGTCGTCATCCTGAGCTTTCTTGACGACCGCTGCGGAGCGCTCTGTCCGGTGCTCGATGAAGAGCTCGTCGATGCGTCGCGCGACCTGGGGCCGGACGGAAGTCATGTCGTGTTCTTGGGAGTCAACGTGGACGCGGCCGCCAGCAGCGAAGCCGAACTTACTGCCTACTCGAGGGCTCACGATCTGACGTCCATTCCCTCATGGCGCTACCTCACCGGCGGCACCGCGGGGCTGTCTCAACTTTGGAAGTCCTACGACGTCAGTGTCGAGGTCGGAGCTCCGGGCGACCCGGTCGACTACAGTCCGGCGATTTACTTCATCGGGACGTCAGGCGACGAGGACTACCGGGCGACACCCTTCGCGAACGAGCTGGCGAACGGCACAGGGACGCTGCCATCCGCCAGTATTCGGCGTTTCGGCTCCGGAATCGCGGCCTATGCCTTGCGGCTGCTCTCCGGTTCGAGCTGATGTAATGGGAGCGACCCCTCACCACGGCGGTCCGACGCCTCCCCACTCTGGCTCATCGCCGCAACGGCGCAGATGGTGGATGCGACGAGGAGTCATCCTTGCTGCCGGCAGTGCCGTAGTCGATGTTGAATCGAGCACTCGGCGCCGCTGGGTGCTCGGTAGTACTGCCGCGGTGACTCTTTACTGATCCACGACGTGGTGCGAATGGGGGACACCTACTCCACCCGATCGCCAACGGTTAGCTTGGACGGGCTCCGACGGGATCTCATAGGAGTCTGAGCGATTTTGGGTGCGCGTGCGAGTTCGACGCACGCGTGGCAAGATTCACTGGAGCTTGTGCGCGCTGAGCTCAGGTTCAGTGGAGGGCGTCAAAGTCTCGCATCGTCAGACCCTCGGCCTGGCGTGGCCAGCAGGGAGTTCAGGGCTGCCGTGTAGTCCTCGAACGCGCGCCGGCCGGCTTTCGTCAGAGTCACGCGAGTTACCGGAGTGCGTCGTTGGAAGGCCTTGGTGACGGTTATGTATCCGGCGTCCTCGAGCTTCCGTAGGTGGGTTGAGAGGTTGCCGGCAGTCATCCCCACCAACTCCTGGAGCCGGGAGAAGGTGACCCGGTCCCCGGCGGGCAAGACGGATAGTGCGACCGTCACCCGGAGACGCCCCTGAGCGTGAATGACCGAGTCAAGACTTGGAAGGACGCGCTCTGCGGTCACGACGGGGCCCGCTCCGAGCGCCAGCCCCGGTTACGACTGACCGCGGCTGCGACCAGGAAACCTCCACCACCCGCCAGTGATAGCACGGCGAAGTTCCCGGGCACCCCGGCGGCGACACTGGCGGCGCCGGTTACCAAAACCCACACCCCGAGTCCGTACTGGAGACGATCGTCCCAGAGCATCCCCCCGGCTAGGTAGAGCAGACCGACCGCCAACAGCGAGCTACCGGTCCAGAGGAGCGGTGCCAGGCCCGACGGCAGCCCCTGGTGCTCCAAGGCGAGATCGAGCGCTAGTAGGCCGGCAGCGGCCAGCAGCCATGACCAGCCATACATGGCGGCGATCCGCCGCGACGCCCCCTGGACGCCCCGTCCACGGCGGACCTGCTCGCCGAACGTCACGACAGCAGCGGCAGTAAAGAGGACCGCAGCCAGGACGGCGGCAGCCCATGCCGGCATGACCGCGCCCAGCCACCCGTTGACGGCTAGGTAAATCGCGCCGAAGCCAAGCAGCCAAGCCACCCCCCAGGCCCCGAGGATCATCGCCGGGTCGACATACAAACTCCGAAGAGCCATCCCCCGCTGGGCGTCGATCAGGGCCAGCGTCTCCTCCGGCGTGTGGCTGGGCTCGTCTCCGATCACGACGGGTCGTTCTGAGCGCGGATCGTGATTCATCGAGAGCTCCTTGACAACGAGTGCTTGTAAACACAAAGTACTTTATGGCAGCGAGCATACCACCTTCCCTAGCCCGAGGGGTTCAGCACCTGCCGCCTCCCCCAGCCAGCGCCGGCGGACGGCTGAACGCCCCCGGACTCGGACGGCGGTCGCCTGGCGGTAAGCAGCGGCTCATATCGGCGTGGACAGCCCCGACGCCGGGTCAAAGTTGGGATCCAGCCCGGCGACCTTTAGATTGCCCCTCGAGTCCCTAGTCCGACTTGCCCCCGAGTCGGCTTCTCCCCGGCACCCCGACCCGGGCTCCCACCACCCCACTCGGGACAGTGGCTCCCCCGGCCGCCGAATCTCCCACCGCGGTGACCATGGTGCGGCGGGCGTCCCCCGGCAAGGGAGGCGGGTCGTCCAGAAAGTCGGCCGGGGGCACAAAAAACAGGGTGCCGGTCACTGCGGTGGAGAAGTCGAGGATCCGGTCGTAGTTGCCGGGAGGGTCTCGCAGGAACATGCGCCGGAGCATCTGCTCGGGGACTGAGGGCGTGGCAGCGTAGCCGATGAAGTACGTGCCAAATTCCCCTGCACCCAACGAGCCGAACGGCATGTTTTCCCGCAGGATCTGACGCTGGGTGCTGTCGGCCTCGACGATGGTGTTGAGCGCCACATGCGAATTCGAGGGCTTGACGTCATCAGCCATCTCGACGTTTGAGAGCTTGGCTCGCCCGATCACTCGCTCCTGCTCCTCGACCGTCAAGGCAGTCCAGGCGGCCACGTCGTGAAGGTACTTCTGGAGGATGACGTAGCTCCCGCCGGAGAACTCCGGATCCTCGGCACCGATGGCGACTGCCGCCTGGGCCGCCGGCCCGGTCGGGTTCTCTGTCCCATCGACAAAACCGAGCAAGTCCCGCTCATCGAAGTACTTGAACCGGTGGACCTCGTCGACCACCGTGGCGGCCCCGGCCAGCCGGCCAACAACCAGGGAGGCCAGTTCCCAGCAGAGGTCCGTGGTTGCGGCCCGAATGTGGAACAGGAGATCACCCGGGATGGCTAACGCCAGGTGCCGGCCGCCGTGGAGCGGCTGGAACGAATGGAGTTCGGCCGGCCGAGTCTCGGCGAATAGGCGATCCCACCCCCGCCACGACCGCCAGCCGTCCGGACGGAGAACGGAAGCCAACAGTTCGGGCCAGGCCGGACAGGTCGGCGACCGGTTGGTGAGCCAATCGCTCGCCGCCCGCGTTGACCGTCAGGACGAGGATGATGGCGCTGGCGGTCAGCGGAGTGAGCACGGGCTGGTTCACCGGCGACCCGGCTACCGCCGAAGGGCTCTGTGAGACGGTCACCATTTACGGTCTCGCGTATCTCCTCTCCGTGGTTCACGGAACTGACTCTGTGCTGGCAGTTGACGCTCGCCTCCGGACGAGCGTAGCGACTTGCCTCGCTCAGGAGGGAGCCAATCCTACCCTCAGAACGCACCTGGTAGCAAGATGTAGCGTGCGGAGATTTTCGTGGACCAGCCTACGTTGCGGTGAAAGATTGACGAACGGCGCGCCCCAGGCGGGGGTCTTTTGGTGCCGTTCACTCAGCTACGGCGGGGACGGCCTCACCCGTGGTCTCGATCCAACCACGCGACTAAGCCAGAGTGCCAGCCCACCAGGGTGAGGGGCGCTTCAACCTTTCGAGTGGGCGGTCTAGACCAGAATCGCTGGCTTCTCCGGCGCACTGGAGCCTCCAAGCTGGTAGATGGGCCAACCATCCAGCCGCTTCTGCAACAACCCTGGTGAAGTTGTTGCAGAGTTCCACCGTGGCACTGTCGCGCTACACCTTAAGCACGTGTAGCGCACGGTGCGCTCTCGCCATCTGGTCATAATCGTCGTCCTGGGTTACGACCGGCAAGCCGAGGTCGATCGCCGTCGCGGCAATCAGCGCGTCGGTGAGTTTGACGGTCCTTTGAATACCGGCGGCGCGGCAATCGGCAACGAGCCGAGCCCAGGCAGCCATGACCGATTCGGTGACCGGGACAGCTTCCGCCGTCCTCGCGAGCGCCAGGGTGTCTCCCCGGCGGGCCCGGGACGTGGCATCGCTAGCGCTGAGTACTCCCAGTTGGAGTTCGCCCACGGTGACCACGGAGACCGCCACTCGAACGGGCAGCTCCCCCAATGGTCGGTCGGCCTCGCGGGCGATGAACACCGAGGTGTCCACGAGTCCAGCCGGCTCGCTCAAAGTTCTGCGAGAGTTTGTCCGGCCAGGCTGGCGAGCTCCTCTTGGAGGGCCGGGTCAGCCGCACGTTCGGCAAGCTCTCGACGCAAGTGATCTCCTAACAGCCAGCGGGCTCGCGGACCGTGGGGGACGATGTCGGCGACAGGCTCGCCATGCACGGTCAAGACCACCAGCTCACCGGCCCGCACAGCGTCAATGACCTGGCCCGTTTGATTACGAAGCTCACGCACTCCGACCTTCATGTGCGATAGCGTAGCACCTCTCTTGAGCGAAGTGGTAATCCTCCGAAACGCATCGGCAAGTAAGTCCGCCATCGAGACTGCAGGGGGCCGGCGCGAGTTGCAATCCTGCCCCTGCTGGTCGCAGGTGAGCCAACGCGCCACCTGCCCTGAGCGGCCTAGATTTGCCTCGAAATTGACCCCAGCCGCCCACCTTGAAGGGGCCATTGTGAGGCAGCCGCAGGGTAGTGATCTGGGCCAAAGCGGACTTCCCCTCGTCCGGTTGGCTCCCTGCGCCTCAGTCCGGTGCCTAGAAGCCCGTCGTACTCTTGCAAACCCTCTGGTCTCAAGCCTTGATTGATGGGGCCGACCCGCCTAGATCGACTGCCGATAGCCGAAGAACTCATGGTCCTGGTTGTACCCACCGAAGCCGCCGCCGATCTCCCGAAAGTCGGAGACGAACTCGATGCCCCTGATCCACTTGACCTGCTTGAATCCGAGTTCGAGCTCGTTGCGCAGCCGCAGGGGAGCGCCATGCCCAAACGAGAGCGGCTCTCCATTCATGTCGAAGGCGAGCATGGTCAGGTGGTGGCTCATGTGCTCCATGGGGTGCGCGTCGTAGTAAAGCCCGTTGTCGGCGCCCTCGCCCAGCGAGTAGAAGACCACCCACCTTGCTTCGGGCCGGGGCTGCACCAGGTCGACAATCGTCTGCATCGAGACTCCGCCCCATTTGGCCACCCCCGACCATCCTTGGATGCAGAAATGCTGAGTGATCTGCTCATGGGGATCGAGTGCGCGGAGCTGCCGCAGGTCGAGCTCTACCGGGTTGTCGACGAGCCCATCGATCCGCAGCCGGTAGTCGGAGAAGTCGCCGTCGAACAGCGCCTTGTACTCGTCGGAGTCAGGGTACCGGCCGTTATGCCAGAAGTAGGGTGAGAGGTCCTTGTCTGTGTACTGCCCCGCCTTCGGGTCGAGGTGCTCGAAGAGGTGTTGCACCGGGCCAATAATCGCCTGACCCACCCGTTGCACCACGCGGGGATGGCGCAGCGTGAACGGGGTGGCCGACAGCCAGGCAGCGGCGACCACCAGGGTGGAGGCGGCGAAGATCCAGAATCCTGCCCAGCCGGCACTGTTCTGCGCCGCGTAGATGTGGTTAAGGTTGGTCAGCAGACCAGTGGTGAAGACCAGCGACACGTGCAGCACGATGAAGACTAGGAACCACACCAGAACCAGGAAGTGAAGTGACCGTGCCGCCTGAATGCTGAAGACGGTGCTGACCCGGCGGAAGCGGGTCGACAAGGCGGGAGACATGCCCAGTCCGGTTATCACGGCCAAAGGGGCAGCCACGAAGACGGTTATGAAGTAGGCCAGCAGTTGGAGCCCGTTGTAGGCGACCCAGCCGTGATTGGTCGGCCAGTGGAGCGATAGGTATTGGATCAGAACCGACAGGGCGTTGGGGAACACGGACCAGCTTGTGGGGACGATCCGCTGCCACTGGGAAGTGGTGAACAGCAGAACATAGAAGATGGCGCCGTTGAGTAACCAGAGAGCATCGGCGCTTAGGTGCCACCAGCGCGCCAGGCCGATGGAGTGGCGTATTCCGGGCAAGCCCACCTGGCTGGGCAGGCTGATGGAGTCCTGCTTGGCTGTCCACAGCGGATCGGTGGGGACCGGCTTCTGGATCCGAAACCACTCCTTGCCAGGGGTGGAGTGACGGGTCCAGTAGAGCCGCGGGTGGTCGGAGAGGATCTGGAGCCCGGCCCGAATTATGAAGACCATGAACAGAAGATTGAAGAAGTGCTGCCAATCCAACCAGGCGGGAAACCCCGTCGGTCCCCCAACAGGGGCCGTCGCCGTGGTGCCGGGAAAGCGGTGGATGAACCGCTCGACGGCGGGGTCGGTCCGCAGTCCCTTGGCGACGGCTACCGCGACAACGAGCAGCAGCAGGCCGATGGGGAGCAGCCAGAGGATATTGAACCATCCGCTTCTCCCGATCCGGACGCGGGGTGCTACACCCCCCACCTGGGGGATTGAGCCGGCCCAGGTGTCGCGGTCGATGGTGCTCTCCCCGGGCGTCAGCTGCCGGCGATAGCTACCGGGGGCCAAGGGGGATGGCTGGGTGGATGGAGGCTCCTTTCGGTCGTGAGACTCATGGTCATCCTCACTCGCCATTAGCGGACCAGCCTACTCGCCTAGGCGAAATCAAGTGGATTCGCTCCAAATGAGCCTCACCTACCGAGCGGGTCGTGGATTCCTAGATGTGGGAACATACGGACCAACATCGAATTGAGCGAGAACTGGCCCATCGGACGCATTAACCGACTCGGAGCGGCGCTCGCCGTCAGCGCAATGATGGCCACGGCGGTATCCGGGTGCGGTGCGCAAGCCGGGCAATCTCCCAGGCTTATGGCGATCGCGACCGTCCGGTCTTACCTCAAGCCCATCGTGGTAGGCAACATCGGAGACTTCTCCGCGTCCCGGCAGCCGAACGGAGACTGGCTGGTGACCTTCCGCGGCAGGTTTGCGCTGGGTGGAAAGTCATACCCGGAACTGCGGAATTGGTGTGCGGGCCATGGCCTTCCGGCGGGCAGTCGGATCCGACAGACGGTCGACAGCTCGGGCCGCCAACGAGTCAACGACGTTGGGACAAAGCTAGTTGGAGCGACGACGTGGAACGGTACGGGTGATTCGACTACCGTAACCTGCCCAGCATCCTCCTAGTTGCGCTGACCGGAGGCGCAAGACCCCGTCAGCCAGGGCTGTGCGGCTTGGAGGTCAGCCCATGCCGCTGAAATTAGCGAAGCGCTAGCAGTTGCATCGGAGCTGCCAAAGATCCCGGGGCGTGCGATGAGGTATGCATGCGCCACCTGCAACTCGCCCTGCAGCAACTCGGATGGGGTCGTTGCAGGGTTCCACGTGGCACTTCCATCGACATCGGTCAACCGCCTGGCGTACTCCACCCAAGCCAGGGTAGTAAACGCCGCGTGAGTCAACATCTACGCGGCTGGGAGGGCATTCGGGATGGGCGGAGGCTATTCTGGCGATCGATGACACTTACCTCCGATGCAACTGCCGCGATGCACCTACCTCGACCCCGGCACACGCTCCGACTGGCCGGGAGAGAATGGCGGCACAACCAGCGCTCGGTCGACGCCTTTGAATTGGCCGCTAAGCGCGATGGGCGACAGACGGTGACCGTGCGCGCGTCCTACGGGCGCCCGGAGGAAGAGACCGAGCGATGGTCGCTATGGAGAAAAGAGCCAGATCTGATGCGGGCAGAATTCACGGTCGGAGGCGAGACTGTGGAGGCAGTGTGGCGCGGGCACACTTGGTGGTCCTCCTCGCCGACTCGGGGATACCAAACCAACAACGGCCGCCCCAACTACGGGCATGGAATAGGCCCAGCGGATGCGCTGCTCGATCCCGCCAAGCTTCTGCCGGTCGTCGATCTCCAGGTAAGAGAGAAAACCTCGCTGCTCGATAGACCGACCTACCGATTGACCGCACGCCCACGCCCAGCGGAGTGGCCTCGAGCAGGCGTCCCAATAGCGCCGGTCACGCTGGGTGCCGGAGGAGACGAATACGAGTTGATGTTGGATCCTGAGTCCGGACTCCTTCTAAGAACCGAAGCGCGACTAAGCGATATCCCTTTCCGAGTCATTGAGGTGGAAGAGCTGGCCGTTGACACGGATATGCCGAGCCGCATATTCGAGCTGGCGCCCGGGGCTGAGTTTCGTGATGGCGCTGAGCACAGTTGACCCCGGATCATCAAGCTCTCTAGCGGACCCGGATACCGAGCCACTTGGAAAGGGGCCATCGTGGTGAGCGAGGTCTTGACGCCAGCTCCGGAGTGACCTCCGGTGGCATCGGGCGGCAAGCGGGCGATCCCTTGCTCTACTGCCGAATCGAATGTCTCGGGACCGGGCTACTGCTCAGTGGGATGGACGTCCAGTGGGAAGAGGATCCGACAGGAGTTGTTGAAGAGGTAGTCACCGTACGCGTGGGTAGTCCACCCAGCGTTGTTTATCAATCTCTCGTAACCACTCGGTAGATACAAGACGTCGAGTTCGTCAGCGAGCCGTTGGGGTGTCCGATCGCTGCGTAGCCCGCCACGGTCGGCCACCATGGTGACGAGCCTGAGTGTGTCGGCACGCACACGCTGACTAAGCCCGTCGAACGCCTCCTTAATTGCAGGGTCGGAAGTCGACGCGTGGTAGAGGGCCAGCCAGAGACCAGAGCTACGCTCCGCGGCTTCGGCAAGGAATCCGCACGCGAAGCGAATGAAGTCGACGGGGTCCGTGAGTCGGGCAGTCACCTCAACCATCTCGGGACGGTCCAGGATTGAGTCCTGTCCCTCGCTGAGAGCGAAAGCTTGCTCGAAAGCGGCGAGCAGGAGAGCTCGCTTGGGGCCGTGTGCTTGGACGGTCTCGACGGAGACCTGGGCCACACCCGCGATCGTGGTAAGGGTAGTGGCGGAGTAGCCCTTGGAGGCGAAGCAGGTGCCGGCGGCGCCCAGGATCCGCTGGCGGGTCTGGGCCGCCTGCGCGGTACGTAGTGGAGAGGCGTAGCCACGAGGCTGCTTCCGGCTAGAGCATGACATAGGCTGATATTTCAATACTATATTCCGGTAGTCAATACGGTTGTACAGTATCGAAGAGGTTTGGGATGGCGAAATACCTACTGGTGAGCAGCCCCATCGGTGGCCATGTCGCTCCCGTTCGCGCGGTCGGAGCCGCCTTGGCGCGACAAGGCCATCGCGTGCGAGCGCTCACCGGCTCTCGGTTCCGATCCCAAATTGAGGATGCGGGCATGACGTTCCTGCCTATGCCCGAGCAGGCTGATTACGACGACACGGACTTGAACGGATCCTTCCCGGGCAGCGCCGGCCTCGTGGCAGCGAGGCAGTGCGATTCGACCTGTCCAACGTGTTCGTCAAGCCAATGGCACATCAGTACCGCGCCATCGTATCGGCGCTCGACCAAGAGCCTGTTGACGGCATCGTGGCCGAACTGACGGCCACCGGGCTGCTCCCGTTGCTCCTCAAGTGGTCGGGCAGACCCCCTATCACCGTATTGGGATGCAAGCCAATGCCGGCAACTAGCCGCGACACGTTCCCGTACGGGCCAGGCATGGCGCCACCAACTTCCGCTCTGGCCCGGATCCAGGCTCGGTTCATGACCCAGGTGGCGAAACGAGCAGTGCTCGGGAAAGTGCAGCGAGAAGTAAACCGGGTGCTCGCCGACCTCGGTATACCTCTTACTCCCGTCTTTTTCCTCGAATGGTTCACATTGGCCGAGCGCTTTTGGCAGCTCACCACTCCGGGTTTTGAGTATCCGCGGAGTGATCTGGCTCCGAACATCGTCTTCGCGGGACAGATCCTGCCCGAGTCGCCGGAGCACCTACCCAGCTGGTGGGCAGACCTCGATGGGGCTAGTCGCGTAGTCCACGTGACCCAGGGCACCATCGACAACCACGACCTGTCCATGTTGATCGGGCCGACCATTACCGGACTCGCCGACCGTGATCTGCTGGTAGTCGCCACCACAGGGGGCAGGCCCGTCGCAGACATCCCGGTGGCGCTTCCGGCTAACGTGCGGGTCTCCGAGTTCATCCCCTATCACCTACTTCTCCCGAAGGTCGACGTCATGGTCACCAATGGCGGTTATGGGGGCGTCCAATTCGCAATCGCCCACGGGGTTCCGCTGGTAGTCGCCGGCGAACGAGAAGACAAGCCCGAGATCGCGGCACGGGTCGCGTGGAGCGGCATCGGCCAGAACTTGAAAACTGGGCGCCCCACCTCGGTCAGGCTGGCCGCCGCCGTCTCCGAACTGCTCAGTCAGAGCGCGTATCGAGAATCGTCCAAAAAGCTGGCGGCGCAAGCCAGCGGGTACGACGCTTTAGCCGCCATCACCGAGTGGGTCGAGAGTGCACCTAGTCGGCCGTCATCCGCAGAGTCGCTCTGAAGGAGCCCCATGGGTAAGGAACGATCAATCAGTGCGTCGGCGACTATCGACGCTTCCCCGGACCAGGTCTGGGAGGTTCTGAACGACATGAGCCGCTACCCCGAATGGGTCGAGAGTACGCTCAAAATGGTGCGCACCGATGGGACTGCTCGCCTGAACGCAACGTACGAGGAACTTACCCGCATCTCCGGTCCCTGGAAAGCCGTGACCCGATGGCGAATAACCGAATTCGACAGCCCTAGACGACAAGGGCACGCCGGCGAGGGCGTTGTAACAGCGAGCGGCATGTCCTTGGTCCTGGAGATCATACCGATTGGGGAGGGAACCCGATTCACCTCCACGATCTGCTACACGCCACGGTTCGGGATACTCGGCGCGGTCATCGACCGGGCTACCGAAGCTGGCTTGACTTGCGCCCAACAGCGATCTGCCCGCGTCTTCGCAGCTCTCGTCGCTCGCGAAGCGTCCAGCCACTGACGGGGGAATGAGTGCGACGCGCCCACTTTACTGGCCGACGCCTACGACCTAGGCCCGCAAATTGGTGAACAGCAGTGGAACGCTGCAGCGAGATCGGGTGGCGCGGGCCGTCGGGTCAACGATAGGGCACAGTCGAGCCCAATTCTTCTCAGAGACGATCCTTCTTACGCGGCTCGGTGGGACGCCAGGGGTCGCTACCGCTGACTTGCCAACCGCGGCATATTCAACCGCCTAGCACTTGGCAGCCGTCGTCCCTCACTCACTTGGGCCGGAGTGTTCGATGCGGCCCAGTTCACGGGACCATCGCCGGTTTGCTGCCAGCATTTCGCGCCGCCTACAAGTCACCAATGGAGTCGGTTCGGACCAGCTAGAGGGGCTCTTGGCCAGATCGAAACGGCCGCGGGTGGATCAGCTATTAGCTTCAGTCGTTGACTAATTCAATCAAATACACTAGAATCGCCTGATGGCGCCAAACAAGGCTGATGTGCGGTCGATGGTTGTCGCCCTCTTCACCGTGAACGCGGGGTTGGAGCGCGCGCGACGTAAGCGGAAGGGCGCATCCACCCTCAGCTTGCTACAGGTCATCGCCAACGGCGAGCCGGTGCGGCCATCAGAAATCGCCGATCTGCAAGTTGTTCATCCATCACTCATCACCCATCGAGTTCGCGAGTTAGAGGATGCCGGGTACGTAGAGGTCAACCCCAATCCGAAAGACGCTCGGTCCTTCCTGGTGCAGATCACTTCATCAGGCGCCGACGAGCTCGACCGTCTAACCCGCTTTGGACTGGACCGGTTCGCGCAGTTCGTTGCCAGCTGGAAACCCGGTGAGGTCAGGATGCTGGAGAGACTGCTTATCAAACTCCACGCTGACATGGCCGCAGTCAACGAGCGTGAGAGATCGACGATAGGTGATCGCAGCCGGCTACGGACCCGTGTTCGCATCGGCCATTCCGACGGGGATAGGTAAAGGGCCATTTCCTCCACACCTGCTGGCCCGCCCGACGTGGCGGGTCCGGAGTCCCCCACTTCGCCGATGGCCTGGGGACTGATCGGGATCGCCGCTCAGATCGCGTTCACCGCCGGTTGGGTCATCACCGAAACCTGGCAAGGCCCCACCTACAATCCCATCACCGACACCATAAGTGACATGCAGGCTGCCAATGCCCCGCACGTCTGGTTTCCCATCATCTGCTTCGCCATTGGCAGTCTCGGCACCTTCGGCTTCGCCGTATTTGGGCTACGGCCCGCGCTCTCCAAGGCCGGCAAAGTCGCCATCTTCGCACCGTGGATGCTGGCGGTTGCCGGGCTAGCCATCGGCAACTCCTTCCCATTGATTCCCTGCCAGGTGGCTCTTCCCAGCTGCAGTGCGAGTCACCAGCTGAACACCCCTGGCGGCATCACGGACGCCGTGGTCGCCACGATCGCGTTTCTCGTGCTGGCGTTCACTCCGATCCCACTCTGGCGGCGGCTCAAGGTGCTCCCGGAGTGGCGCCATCTCAAGTCAGTCATGCTGGCCGCCGGCATTCTCGGGCCGGTGAGCTTCGTCCTTCTCGGGATTGCCTCCAGCGCGAACGTTGCAGACGGTCTAGCGGAGCGGGTGCTCACCACTATTTGTGTGCTTTGGATAGCGGCACTTGCCGTGACTCTGGTGGCTAACTCCCACCATGCTCGAGCTCCGAGTCAGAGGCTCTGAGAACTGTCGCGACCCGCACTTGTTCGACGCGCACGTCTCTTCTCGACGTCGCAGGTCAGTAAAGGTGGTCAGTCACTACCAACCGATGGTCATCTGCGCCCGTCGGCCCTTGCATCGTGGCAACTCTCCAGCATGGGCTGGCTCACTACAGGCGATTTCAGTAGGTGTTCCGAGTCCCGATCACGCCCAAACCCTGCCTAAGGACGATGCTGGACGGCCTGCCGTGCCAGCGCTTCCTACTGGTGGGGTTGTTGCATGGTTCCGTTCGCCATCCGCCGACATCAAGCAAACTGATGGCGCCCGCCCTTCCGCCGAGTCTGGTACGCGCCGAGAACGTCAAGCTGTGCGCGGCCGGGTCTCATCTCGAGCCGAAATCAGACCGCGACGTCTGCAGCGGGAGATGAGGACGTCGGAGCGCCCTCTCGACTCCGCGCCAGCGCCTGAAGTCGGGTGAGGCTCATATGCGGGCGCTAGCCGTGCTGGCGGGGGGAGCCGGGGGATCGGCGGAACGCGCTCCAGCCTGCGCCGAGCAGAGCCAAGCCAGTCAGGACCACCGCCAAGCCCCACCCATAGTCCGCCCAGCTGGCAGTGCCCGCCGCTCCTGTGACCGGGACCGCGATAGCCGCTACCGACTCGGCCAGCACGGCGGATGCCAGGCTCGCCTGGTAATCGACGTCACCGCTGTACGTCGCCGTGATCTGATGCGTGTCGGGCGTGGCGTAGGTCGCCGTGCAGGCGGCGGTGCCACCGCTCAGGGTCACGCTGCCGCAGCCAGAGATGGTCGTACCGGCATCAGCGAAATCGACGGTGCCCCCCGAAGGGTTCGGAGTCGGGCTTACGGTCGCCGTGTACGTCACAGCCTGGCCGACAGTTGCAGGATTATGCGACGACTGCAGGGTCGTCGTGGTTGCTGGTTGCTGGTAACTGACGACCACAGACGGGCCAATGGCGGTGGTCGTCATGGAGACGCCGGTGGCACCCGCCGCGACGAAGCTTGACCCGCCTCCACCGCTTTGAAATGCGCAGCCCCCGCCACCACCGCCGCCGCCGAAGTAGCCGCCACCGCCCCCGCCACCGCCAGGACAGTTGCCAATATTGTTGCCAGCCGTGCCGCCGCTACCAGCACTGCCGTTGCCACCAACAGAGTAGGAGCCCTCACCACCAGCTCCTCCATGAGAAGCCGAAGAGCAACCGCCGCCCCCAGGCGCGGTGCCGCCCATAACAAAAAGAAAGCCGATGTTACCGGGGGAGCCGGCGTTGCACGTCGCGCTAGCACCCGCCCCAGCGGCTCCCGCTAGAGTCGAGGCGGCTCCCCCGCCGCCGCCGCCCGCGACTACCAGCCGGGGATCACTCGCCGAACCGAGGGCAGGGCAGCTGCTGTCGCTGATTGAACAGGTTCGGACGTCACTCGCCCCACCGCCGCTAGCACCTCCAGCACCTCCTACGTCGGTCCCCCCCGCACCACCACCATTGAACTGGCTGATGCCACCCGTCTCCCCGGTCGGCGCACCCCCGGTGCCACCAACCTCGACAAAAAGAGTGGCCGGGGACGTAACCGCGGAAATGGTCGCGGTAACCTCAGCGCCATCCCCGCCTGCCCCTGAGGTGGCAGTGCCGCCAGCGCCCCCGACCGCCATCACGATGATCTGGGTCACTCCGTTGGGAATCGAGATGCACTGCTCGGCACCGGTGTACCCAAAGGTCGTGGTCACCGTCGTGCCAGACGTCCCCACGGTGCCGGTCGGGCATCCCGTCGCCAGGACCGCAGGAGCGCCAACGACAGCCACACCGGCCAAGGCGAGCCCGACTCCGGCAAGGCTACTTACCGCCAGTCGAGATGTGACCCTGAGGATGCGGCGTATCTGCATCAAGTGTTCCCCCCGGTAGCGAGTCCAGTCGTTTGAAGCCGACGCCTGACCTCCGCTCACGGACTCCAGCGACGGCAGATCATCTGGCTGCCGCCGACTTTACCATCCACCCGTCGCCCCACTCAACCTGTCGGGGAGTGAACTACCACCCGAGTAACGGCATCCCGCGGCGCCACCCACGGCTGTCGGCGGGCCGGCACACCCTCCACGTCCCGCTTTTCAGGGTCCGCCAGACTGGTCGGGGTCAGCCACGCTCGCACCACTCCAAAGTGACCGCCCGGGCCACCAGGCAAGTCGCGGTGCCGCCGGCGTGGTGGGGTCGTTGCGAGGTTCGCTGTACCGTCAGCGCCTACTTCAGTCACCCCAGCGAAGACCGGCTTGCCAGTGAGGTTGGTGCACGCCGAGAGCGTCACACTGGACCCGGTGGAGGCTGATCTCAGGCTGAGATCAGGCTAGCGCCACCGCGACCGGGAACGAGGTTTTTTTGGGCAACCGTCGCGTCTGCGTTCGTCCCCTCATCTCTAGGTACCGAGTGGCAACGCTGGGCGAGCTGCAAAATCTCATCGAGATAGAGCCGGCGTGCCGGCCCCCACGGGTCCGACGGCGAGAGGCGGCACGCCGTTGTCCTCCGGTGCGTCGCAGAACTGCTACACTGCCGGAATGCACGACATCCCGGCTCGGGAACTCCGCAATGACGTCAGTGGAGTTCTCCGGCGAGTGGAATCCGGCGAACACCTGCGGGTGACCGTAAGCGGACGCCCAGTGGCCGAACTCAGCCCGCTTTCAACGCGCCCGGCGGCGATCCTCTGGGATGAGTTCGTCAATGGAAGTCAACTCTGGCGGGCCGATCCTGGCTTGGCCCGCGAGCTCGCTGAACTGATCCCAGGCACCACCGACGACATCCCCGTCCCATGAGTCAGAGCGACGATGAGATGGCTGTAGAAGTCGCTCTAGCCGACACCTCTCTCTTCATGGCGATCGAGCAAAATCGTTCCTTGTCCGGGCGCCCCCCAAAGCGCGTCACCGTGTCCGTGGTCACCGTAGCCGAACTTCGCTTGGGGGTCTTGGCTGCTGACGGCGGGCCGACCCGGGCCCGTCGGCTGGAGACATTGTCCAAAGTAGAGGCTCTGGACCCGCTGCCCATAGATGGGGCCGCGGCGCATGCTTGGGCGGTATTGCGCCTCGCATTGCGCGACCAGGGCAAGCGGATGCCGATCAACGACTCGTGGATCGCCGCCACTGCGATCTCCCGCCAGATTCCGGTGGCCACCCAGGACGACGACTATGACGATGTGCCGGGGCTCACAGTCATCAAGGTCTGACCGCTGCGGCCCCTCGCTTCCCAGGACACCCAGATCGCGGCACTAGTGCTGAGCACGGCGACCCTCGGTGGGCCAGCCGCCGGCAGCGGAACTATTTCGGCGCTCGCCCTCATCCAACTGGATGCCCTGAACTCGTCTGGTCCGGATCTCCAAGCGCGCCACCGACCGGTGGACTGTTGGCGAATCCCCCATGACCCCCATCCGCCGCCACCGACATAAGCGATGTGCTGGGGGCTGCGTGGGCGATGCCAGGGCGCGGATGTCACGGTGCAGCTCCCTCTGCAACACCCTGGTGGGGTTGTTGCAAGGTTCTGTTTAGCACCTTCGCCCACAACCTCAGACAACTGGCTTAGGGCCGCCGTTTCGGAGAGGCTTGTACACGGCGAGAGCGTCAATCTGTACACGGCTGGGGCTGAGATCGGCGGACCATCGATGGGCCGGCACCCGAGGAGCTTCGGCGGAGCTGGATTCAGCCTCCGGCCCGGATTTGCCACCGGGGGTCGCTATACGCGGGAATGCGTTCTCGGAGACTGGCGCTGCTAGAGCCGGGACGTGGTCATCGACACCCTGGATGACGTTTTAGCTTGGGTCCATGGCCAAGGTGAAGCGCACTTACAACCTCAGCCCGACCACCGTCGGGCTGGTGCGTACCCTAGCCAAAGACGCCAGAGTGGCCCCTACCCAAGATGCTGTGGTGGAGAGTGCGATCCGGAGCCTGGCCCGGCGTGTCCGGGATGAGGCACACGCTCGCCAGTTCGCCGCCTGCGCTCTCGATCCCGATTTCCAGCGGGAGATGGCCGCAATTGCCGCCGAGTTTGAGGCTGATGACCGAACGGCATGGGAGTTGGGTTGAGTGCTAGGACGCCCGGGCTTGCGCTGGGCAATCCTCATCGTCAACTTCGATCCCATCGAGGAGCATGATCAAGGTGGGAGCCGGCGCGCCCTAGTCGTCTCCTATGAGCCGCTCCGCGCCTTGGGCATGATGTCTATGTGCCCAATCACAGGCTCGCACTCACAGCCACGCAATCCGCTCGAGATCCCAATCCGGGCGGGGCAAGCTGGTCAAACCAAGGACGGGCTCATTCTGGTTCACCAAGTTCGCTCGGTGTCAATTCTTCGAGCGGCCGGCACGCTCGGCGCTGATGCCCAGGTGGGCGCGCTGATAGACCCCGACCTGCGCACGCGGCTCCGCCTGGCCTTGGCCATCCAGTTCGGCCTTGACGTGCCCGGCAGCGAGGATGGCGCCCTGACGAATGACCACTACGGGGCATCGGTGATGTAGGGGGCGTTTCCCAAGTCTTCGCAAAGGCCGCCCTGTCCGAGATCATCGCAGCTCCTACAGCTCCTCAATGCACTATGCAGGCCCTCTGGGCCAATCTTGCAACTCGCCCTGCAGCCGCCCTGGTGGAGGCGCCGGGAATCGAACCCGGGTCCGAGAGCGCGTCTCGCGAGACCTCTACGTGTGTAGCCCGGGAATTGCTCTCACCCGCAGGGCGCCCCCGGACGGGCTCGAAGCGGGCCAGTCTCAGAAAATGTCCCCAGGAGCGCTGAGACGCCACGACTGAGCAAGCCCACTGTATTTACGTCGGCTCCGGGCGCCGCAGGCACTCGTCCGGTCGACGTCGGGCCTAAGCCCGAGCTTTTGGCGCTACTGCTTGATTAGATCAGGCAGCGTAGGCCAGAGCCGGTTGGCTCTGATTGTTGGCAGTTCATGCCTTTTCCCGGTTTTACGAGCCCGGGGCTCGACACGCCATCTCGCAACCCACGTCCCCGTCGAAGCCACACGCCCCCACGAGCAGGTCGCCGATCAACTATACCCCGCCCTGCCAATCCCGACGGATGCCTCGCTCCATCTGCCGCTGGGCCTCTCGCTCGGCCAGTGCGTACCGCTTGTCATACTCCCGCTTGCCGCGACCCAGAGCCAACTCCACTTTCACCCGGTTGCGGAAGAGGTGCAGGTCCAGCGGCACTAGAGTGACCCCGGACTGCTTTACGGCTCCCGCGAGGTGGTCTATTTGCCGACGGTGAAGAAGCAGGCGACGAGACCGAACAGGGTCGTGGTTTTGCCGGTTGCCGAACTCGTACGGCTGAATGTGGGCGCCGTAGAGCCACGCCTCCCCGCGCTCGATCCGGACGTAGGCCTCGGTGATCTGGGCTCCACCCTGCCGCAGGGAACGAACCTCGGTCCCCCACAGCTCGATCCCCGCCTCGACCTGCTCCAGGATGTGGTATTCGTGCCGAGCCCTCCGGTTACGGGCCAGAAGCCGCGGTTCCTTGGGCTCAGCCACGGAGTGGGCTCCCGGGCGAAAGGGATCGGCCTCTGAGGAAGGCGGCCGGGGTCATGGGCGGTTTCCCGGGCGGCTGGATCAACTCGACTCGAAAGGCATCCTCCGCAGCGCGTACCACGATCCAATCCCCGCCGCGACGCAGGATCTCGCCCGATTCGCTACCCGGTGGGATACCAGTCGCCTGGTCGAGAGCACCACGGAGAAGTTTGACCCTGGTACCGTCCAGCGGGACTGTGACCCCGGGCCACGGTGCCAGGGCCCGCAGCCGGCGCTCGATCTCCTCCGCTGCCATGTCCCAATTCAAGCTGCCGTCCTGCCGGGTCAGCCGGTGCGAGTAGGTCGCCCCGGAGTCCAACTGTGAGATCTCGCTGGCGTCCCCTCCCTCCAAGCGGTCCAGTACCGAGACCGCCATCTGCGCTCCCAATTGGGCCAACCGCGAGGTCAATGTGGGGGTGGTTGCCGACCCCGGAACTGGGAGCGCCTGCTGGGCCAGAATCGGGCCCGCGTCCATCCGGTGATCCATCCGAAACACGGTAACCCCGGTCCTGCTGTCGCCCGCCAGGATCGCCGCCGCCACCGGCGACGCCCCGCGATGGCGGGGCAGAAGTGAGGGATGCACCCCGACCCCCCCCTGCTCCAGAGTTTCCAGCACCGAGAGCGGCACCAGCTGGCCGTAGGCGGCGACCAACATGACCTGGGGTCGGAGGGGCGCCACGGTCTCCTGCCAGAACTCCTCTGTCAGGCGGGGTGGCTGGTCCACTTCGAGCCCCAGCGAGAGGGCCTCGACTTTGACCGGACGCGGCGCATCGGAGCCGCGGTGTCCCGCCCGATCGGGTGCGGTCAGCACCCCGACCAGGTCATGGCTGGAGGCCGCCAGGGCTCTTAGGACCGGGATCGAGAACTCGGCTGATCCGGCGAAGACCACGCGCACCGAGTTACCTCCAGGATTTGTCCAGCTGTCCGGCCGCCACGCCAAGTGGAGTGCGAAGGTGATCAGTCTCCCAGCCCCGGGCCGGGCGTGCTCAGCTGGATTCGCCGGGTGACCTGTTCAGGCGGGATCGACGTCGATCGCCCACCCCCTTCCTTGCGGAAGATGGTGCCGGACCGGCTCCAGCCGGGCCGCTCGGATGGTCAGCTGCCAGCGGTAGAGGGATCGGAGGCGGGGGATGAAGGCGGGACTCGGTCCGAGGACCTCGACGTCACTTCCTGCCAGAAGCTCGCGGAGGCGGACGGCCTCCAGGCGAGCCTGTTCCCGGGCAGCGGGGTCGCTGGCGTCACTTCGGGTAAGAACCAGAAGCCTGGTGAACGGAGGAAAGTGAAGCTGACGCCGCGCCTCTAGCTCCACGGTGGCAAACCCCTCGTAGTCGTGGGAACTGGCCAACTGGACCACCGGGTGATCCGGGCTGTAGGTCTGCAGGATGACTTGGGCCGGCTCGTCGCCCCGTCCCGCTCGACCGGCCACCTGGGTGAGCAGCGAGAAGGTCTTCTCCGCAGCCCGGAAGTCTGGGAAGTGGAGGGCGATGTCCGCGTTCACGATCCCCACCAGCCGGACCCCGGGCAAGTCCCATCCCTTGGCCACCATTTGGGTACCGATCAGGAGGTCGGCTTCGCGGCGCACGAAAGCCTCGTAGATCTCGCGATGGGCATCTCGGCGGCCGACGGTGTCCCGGTCCATCCGCAGAACGCGCGCCTCGGGCCACTGCTCACGGGCCTCCGCCTCGATTCGCTCGGTCCCCGCCCCCAGAGCTCGCAGCAGCCGGCTGCCACATGCCGGGCACTCGTCCGGCAGCACGACCTGGTGGTCGCAGTAGTGGCAGGTGCAGAGCCGCCCCTGGGAGTGCAGGGTCAGGGAAACCGAGCAGTTGGGACATCCCAGCGCCTCACCGCAACTACGGCAGAGCACCACGCTCGAGGTACCCCGCCGGTTGAGGAAGAGGATCCCCTGACCGCCTTCTCGGAGCGTTTCGCCCACGAGCTCCGCCAGCCGCCTAGAGAACGGGGAGCGGTTGCCCCAGGCGAGCTCCTCCCGCAGGTCCACGACCTCGACCGGGGGAAGCTGCCGCCCGCCGAAGCGGTGCGGCATCCGCAGAAGCTCGAGCCCCTTGGAGCTGACAGCCTGGCGATACGTCTCCAGACGTGGGGTGGCACTGCCAAGCACCACCGGGACTGAGAGGATCCGACCCAGATGCCGAGCTACGTCAGCCGCCTGGTAGCGGGGCATTGCGTCGTACTGCTTGTATGAGGACGAATCCTCCTCGTCGACGATTACCACCCCGGGATTGGCCATCGGCGCAAAGATCGCGCTGCGCGACCCGACCACCACCTGGGCCCGGCCAGCCCGGACTCGCCGCCACTCCCGGCCCCGCTCGGCGACGCTCAGGCCGGAGTGGAGCACCGCCACGATCCCGGGGAAATGAACGGCGAATCGCTTCTCGGTCTGAGGGGTGAGAGAGATCTCCGGGACCAGCACGATCGCCCCCTTGCCCTGCGCCAACGACGCCTTGATGGCGGCTAGATACACCTCTGTCTTGCCTGACCCAGTCACCCCGAACAGGAGGAACTCCTCTGCCCGCGACCAGGTGATGGCGTCCCGGATGGGACCGAAGACCCCCTCTTGCGCTGAACTGAGCACCAACGGCGCATCGCTTCTGGCCGTAGATTCCCTTTCAACCGACTCTTTCTTCGCCGAGGCGCGGCGATTGGCGGTCGCCTTGCCGGTCCGCATCGCGGGGGGGATCATGGCGCGAAGGACCTCTGGCAAGGGGCAGAGGTAGTGAGAGGCGATCCACTGGGCCAGGCTGATCTGGTGGGGCAGCAGAAGTGGCACCTCGTCCCGAATCCGCTCCAGAGGGCGCAGTTCCTCGATTGGCGAGTCTTCCAGGAGTTCGACCACGAAGGCGAACACCCGGCGCCTGCCGAAGGGAACCACCACCCGCTGGCCGAGCCGGAGCTGGTCTTGGAGCTCACCGGGGATGAGGTAGTCATAGAGCCCGGCAGGGGGACCGGCCCGAAGGTCGGGGGATACTCTCGCTACCCGGGGCTCAGAGTTGCTCAATCGGTGGTCTGGGCGCCCGAAGTTTCCTCGTTCATCCGAAGTGCCTGGTCCAGAATGCTGCTGGCGATCCCCGCCTTGGCCTGCCACTCCAACTCGATCGTCCGACCACTTCGGAGTAGCAGGGTGGCCTCCGCCATCTCACCGCCCATGGCCGAGTGCTCGCCGATCACCTGGTTCGCGACGATCATGTCGCAGCCCTTCTGCTCCAACTTGGCACGTCCCCGGCGGACCACATCCTCTGTCTCGGCGGAAAACCCGATGACCAGGCAGCCCGGCTGCCGATCCGCCGTAAGTCGAGTGAGGATGTCAGAGGTGGGAACCAACTGCAGCTCCAACTCGGGGTGCTCCCGACGATGCAGCTTGCTCGGCGATGGGTGCTCAATCCGATAATCCGCGACGGCGGCCGCCATCACCACCAGCCGAACCGAGGGAAGCAGGTCGAGAGCGGCTCGGAGCATCTCCTCGGCCGACTCCACTCTCACGGTGTCGACGCCGGGAAGCTCCGGGGCCCGCTCGACCGCGGTGACCAGGTGGACCGTCGCGCCCCGCGCGGACGCCGCCAGCGCCAGCTGCTCTCCCATCTTGCCGCTGCTGCGGTTGCCCAGATACCGAACCGGGTCGATCGGCTCCCTTGTGCCCCCGGCGGTGACCAGGACCTCCCACCCGCTCATCGAGCCTTCCGGCTGAAGCGCTCGTAAGGTCGCGGCCAGGATCTCGGTAGGTTCCGCCAGGCGACCCTCTCCCATCCGACCTGAGGCCAGCCGACCCGTCACCGGTCCCACCACCCGAGCACCCCTAGCCGCCAGCGTCGAGAGATTCTCCTGGGTCGCCGGGTTGCGCCACATCCCGGTCTCCATGGCCGGGGCCACGATGATCGGAGCTGTGGTGGCCAGCAGCGTGGAGCTGACCACATCATCGGCCAGCCCCGCGGCCAGGCGGGCCAGGGTTGAAGCGGTCGCCGGCACCACCACGTGGCAGTCGGCCCAGCTGGAGAGGTCGATGTGGGCCATCCCGTGCCCCGATCCCTCGTCATCCTCTCGGGCGCCGGCCTTGGTCGGTAGGAGACGCCACGCAACCGGGTTTCCCGACAGCGCCCGCAGGGTGGTCGGCGATATGAAGGAGACCGCGGACGGTGTCATCGCCACCCTTACCTCGGCTCCCAGTCGGCGGAGCGCCGTAATCAACTCTGGGACCTTTACCACGGCAACCCCGCCGCAGACATGGATCGCGACGTGCCGTCCCGTGAGCCCCTCGTGCCTCTCCTCAGCCATCTCGGGCCATTGTGGCAGGCAGCAGACGCACCCTAGGCCGGGGCTGACTCCGGATCGGCCAGAATTGCGGCGATCTCCCGCGCGGCCCGGGCCACCTCATCGTTCACCACCACGTGGTGGTACCAGCTGGCCTCCCCCATCTCCCAATCTGCGTCACTCGAACGAACCGCCAGCTCTTCGGCGCTTTCCGTCTCCCGCTTGAAGAGGCGCTCCCGCAAAATCGCTCGGGACGGCGGCATGAGGAAGACGAAGATGGCGTCCACCCCCGCCTCTCGGAGCAAGGTGGCACCCTGCACGTCAGGCTTGAGCAGCACGTCAGAGCCCCCATGGAGTAGCTCCTCTACCCGCTCTCTAGAGGTGCCGTACTGGTTGCCGTGGACCAAAGCGGTCTCCAGGAACTGGTCGCCGGCTGCCAGCTCGCTGAAGGTCTCGGGGTCGACGAAGGAGTAATCGCGACCATCCAGTTCCCCTGGGCGGGGAGCCCTGGTGGTGTAGCCGGGAGGGCGTCGCAGTGAGGGCCGCAGCGGCAGCAGTTGCTCGATCACCGTGTCCTTTCCGACTCCGCTCGGGCCGGAGAGCACGATGAGCCGCCCTCGGCGCGGGCTCTTAGTCATTCCGAGCTCGAGGGTAGGGGTTGCCAGGGCCACGCCGCCCGGCTTCCCGGCGGGGCGCCGGCCTCAATCCGGAGCGCCTCCAGATCTGCGGGGAGGGGACTGCCGAAGGCCATCTCGCGACCGTCGAGGGGGTGCAGGAAGTGCAGCATGGCGGCGTGGAGGGCAGGACGTGCCGACCCCTTGGCGGAAGCTGCCCCGTAGAGGCCGTCACCAACCAGCGGCTTGCCGATGTAGGCCAGGTGGACGCGGATCTGGTGGGTACGCCCCGTGAGCAGTCGCAGTCGCAACGCCGTGTACTTTGGCCATCTCTCCAGCACGGTGAACTCGGTCGCAGCCTGGCGGCCGCCGGCCCCGACCGCCATCTGCCGGGGCCGCTTGAGGTCCCGACCGATCGCAGCTTCAATGCGGCCCCGGTCCTCTCGAAACTCCCCCTCCGCCAATGCCCAGTACTCCCTTCCCATGGTCCGGGCCCGGAGCTGACGCGCCAGCGCTCGATGGGCCTCCTCGGTCCTCGCCAGCACCAGCAGGCCGCTGGTGCCTCGGTCGAGCCGGTGCACGATCCCGGCGCGATCCTCTCCCCCGGTGTTGGACCAGGGTCCTCCCCAGCTCTGCACCAGCTGAGCGAGGGTGCCGTCCCGATGCCCCGGTCCGGGGTGGACCACCATGCCGGCGGGCTTGTCCACCACCACTACCAGTTCGTCCTCGTAGACCCGCCGGACCTCGGTGTGCGGCAGCTCCGCTGCGCCTTTCCTGACCTCCGCCGCAACCTGAGCCAGATCGCCCAGCCGGATCAGCTGTGAAGGCCGCAGGACAGTTCGTCCACCCACCGAGACCATCCCCTCCCGCACCAGTCTCTGGAGATGGGCTCGGGTAGTGCCAAGGCGCCCGGAGAGGAAAACGTCGAGGCGTAGACCCACTTCTGCCGGTAGGGCCGCGGAGAGCTCCCTGACCGCGCCCGGCGGATCGACGTCAGCCACTGGCGCGCCCGGCTATGGTGATCCGAATCACCAGGATGACTACCCCGACGGTGATGCCGGAGTCGGCGACGTTGAAGATGGGCCAGTGGGGAAACTGGATGAAGTCCACCACGTAGCCCTGGGTGACCCGGTCCACTGCGTTCGCCAAGGCACCTCCCAGCAGCAACCCCACCCCGGCCTGGACCCAGGCCGGCTGGAGGGCGAGCAGGCGCCACTTCCAGCCGATGGCCACCACCACCCCCACGGCGACAGCTAGAAAGAGCCAGTCGGCGTCGGGCAGGATGCTGAAGGCCGCGCCACTGTTGATGGTGTAGTAGATGTGGACCGGCCAGTTCGAGAAGAGCTCCTGGCCCAACGTGAGCGAGTGGCTGACCCAGTACTTGGTCACCCGATCGAGAATGAAGATCGCGATCGCCGCCATCCCGGTCCAGAAGGGCCAAGGCCGTGATCCGGTCAAGACTCCCGGGGACCTGGGCGGCCCCTCCTCAGCCTCAGTCGCGCTTGGCCTCTTTGCAGGGAACGCACCTGGTGGCATAGGGCAGGGCGCGCAGTCGCTCGATAGCGATCTCCGCGCCACAGCTTCGGCAGAGTCCGTACTCGCCCCGCTCCAGTCGCCCCAGAGCGTCGTCGCACTGCTCGTACATCTGTTGCAGGTTCTCGCGGATCGCCTGCAGCCGCTCGTGCTCCTCCATCTCGCCGGCGTGCTCGGTGGGGTGCTCGTGAAAGGGTGCTTCCTTCCCGGCTCCGTTGGTCGACACCCCGCCCAGCTGCGCCAGCTCCTGGTCCAGGCGCGACTTCTCCGACTCGACCTGACGGCGGATCTCTGCCAGGTCGCTTTCGCGGGTCGTGGTGGCGATCTCGGTCATGCTTGAAATTCCTCGGTAAGGTGCCCAGGGCCGGTAGCCCGACAGAGAGAGGGGGTACCGCCGCTGCCTGGGGGCGGGTGCATTATGGGCCGTCCTGAGGCCCCTGGGGAATACCCCATCACGCTCATTGCCCGACGGAACTGGACCGGCGCAGCACGACCGAGATCGCGTGGGGCGGAACCTTGAGCTCGGACCAACCGACATAGCCAGTCGGCAGCTCCGACTGGGGATCCGCCCGTTCCAGGGAGATGGCAAAGCACTGGGCCCCAATTGAATCCCTGCCCTGCTCGATCGCGGCCGCCAGTTCGTCATCGGTGGAGTAGCGCACCTCGACCGGCTCGCCGGCCTTCAGTCCACTCTTGCGACGCAGGTCCTGAAGCTGCCTGGTGAAACTCCGCACCAACCCCTCGCGGCGCAGGGCCGGGGTGAGTTCGAAGTCGAGCGACACGGTCGCCGGTCCCGTGCCCGACCCGAGACTGCAGTGGACCGCAACCACATTGAGCTCCTCGGCCAGGACCTGGGCCAGCTCCTCGGTCAGCTCAGCTCCACTGACTTCGGCACTGGCCAGCGGCTGGCGTATGGGGACCCCGTGCTGCTCCCGGAGCGAACGGGCATCCTCGGCCAGCCGGCGCACCAGGGCCATCTGCCGGATCAGCTCCCGGTCGAGCGGCTCCCCCTCAGGCTCGGGATATCTCTCCAGGTGGACCGAGAGCGGAGTGCTTTCCGCTCCCGGGGTTAGGCCACGGAAGATGGCATCGGCGACAAAGGGCGTGAAGGGAGCCATCAGTCGCGCCGTCTGCTGCAGCACCTGGTGCAGGGTCGCGCAACTGGAGGCGATCTCCGCCGGGGACCCCCGGAAGCGCGACCGAGATCGGCGCAGATACCAGGTGCTGGTGTCGTCGACCAAGGCGGCGATCGCCCGGCAGGCGGTGTTGGCGTCGTACTGATCAAGCGCCGGCACCGACTGCTGAACTGTTTCCTCGAGCCGGGCCAGGATCCAGCGATCGAGCGGGTGACGCTGAGCCACCGCTGGTGCCTCGACGGAGGGCTGCCATTCGGCCAGATTGGCGTACGTGATCAGGAAGCTCTGGGTGTTCCAGAGGACGTTGAGAAACCTAAGAGCGGTGTCCGCCACCCGCTGCTCCGACACCCGGTACTCGAGCCCCACCGATACCGTGGTGTAGAACCACCAGCGCACCGCATCTGCCCCAGTTTTCGAGATCAGCTCGAAGGGATCGACGACGTTTCCCCGGGTCTTGGACATCTTGCGTCCCTGGTCATCCACCACCAGGCTCGGGACCACCACGTGTCGGTACGCCGGCTGGTCGAAGAGCATCACCGACTCGGCGAGCAGGGTATAGAACCACCCCCGGGTCTGGTCGAGTGCCTCGCTGATGAAGTCGGCGGGATGGTTCTCGGCGAAGATTTCCTGGTTTTCGAAGGGGTAGTGCCACTGCGCGAAGGGCATGGCGCCGCTGTCATACCAGGCGTCGATGACCTCCGGAACCCTCCTCATCTCCGCGCCGCAGTCGCAGCGCAGGGTGACCTCGTCGATGAACGGCTTGTGGATGTCGGTGCCTGCTGCCAGACCAAGCTCCGCCAGGCTGCCGACACATCGCTGAGCCTCGCAGCTGGAGCAGATCCAGATCGGCAATGGAGTCCCCCAGTAGCGGGCTCGGGAGAGGTTCCAGTCCTGGATAGACTCCAGCCAGTTGCCCATTCGCCCATCTCTGAGGTGTGCTGGCACCCATTGCACCGAGCTGTTGTGCTGCAGCAGCTGCTCTTTGACCGCCGTCGTCCGGATGAACCAGGAGTCGAGCGCGTAGTAGAGCAGAGGCGTCTCGCAGCGCCAGCAGAAGGGATATGTGTGGAGGACTCGCTCCTCCTTGTAAAGGAGACCCCTTTGCTTGAGGTCCTGGGTGATCAGGGGATCCGCATCTTTGACGAAGACTCCCTGAAAGTCAGTGACGAAGGGTAGAAAACGACCGTCCAGCCCCACCGTGTGTCGCACCTCGATTCCCGCCTCCTGGCAGAGCTTGAGGTCGTCCTCGCCATAGGCCCCGGCGGTGTGCACGATCCCGGTGCCCTCGTCGGTAGCAACGAAGTCGGCCGCCATCACCGTGTGGGCCCGGGGCTGCTCCGGTAGGTAGGGGAAGATCGGTTGGTAGTGCAGTCCGACTAGCTCGTGCCCCTTGATCTCCCGTTCCACCTGATACGGGCCGTCGAGAACTCGCAGGCGATCCCGGGCTAGGATCAGCCGCTCAGTTTCCTGGCTGACCTCCACGTAGTCGATCTCCTCTCCGACGGCCAGACCGAGATTCCCAGGCAGTGTCCAGGGAGTCGTGGTCCAGGCCAGCAGGCTGGTCCCGGGAGCGCCCTGCAGGCGAAAGCGCACGGTGACCCCGGGATCGGGTGTGTCGTCCCGGTAAGCCCCGGGCTGGGCCAGCTCATGACTGCTCAAGGAGGTCTGGCAGCGGGAGCAGTAGGGGGCCACCCGGTAGCCGTGGAAGAGCCAGCCCCGATCGTGAATCTGCTTGAGACTCCACCACACTGACTCCATGTACTCGGAGTCGTAGGTGCGGTAGGCGTTCTTCAGATCCAGCCAGAAGCCGATTCGGTTGGTCAGCCGCTCCCACTCGTCGATGTACTCCACGACGCTGGCCCGGCAGAGGCGGTTGAACTCCTCCACCCCCATCCTCTCGATCTCCTGCTTGGCCCCGATTTTCAGACTGCGCTCGATCTCCAATTCGACCGGAAGCCCGTGGGTGTCCCAGCCGCCGCGGCGCTCCACCCGGCGGCCGCGCATCTGCTGGTAGCGCAGGAAGCAGTCCTTGAACGAGCGGGCTAGCACGTGGTGGATGCCGGGCATTCCGTTGGCGGTCGGCGGACCTTCGTAGAAGACGAAGCGCTGGGCGCCCTGGCGCTGTTCCAGGCTGCGCTCAAAGATATGTTCTCGTTGCCAGAACTCGAGGACGCGCTCTTCCAGTTCGGGGAAGCTGACCGGGGTGGCGACCGGCTCAAATGCCGTCATCAGGGCGCGGTGCGATCTCCCATGAGAGCTCTACCTCCCGCTTTGAAGCGAGGTGCGGGCAGCGTAGCATGACCGACGACGATCTCCCGAGCAGCACTAGGAGCTGATCGTGCCGCCCCCATCTGTCTCGAACGAGTTGGCCCCGTGGGGCCCGGAGATCAAGCTTTTCTGGGAGGACTTTCAGGCTGGCCAGTCATACCAGCTGGGATCCCACCTGATCACCGCCGGAGAGATCGTGGACTTTGGCGAGCGTTTCGACCCTCAACCCTTCCACACCGACCGGGAGCGGGCTGAGAGGTCGACGTTCCATGGTCTCATCGCCAGCGGCTGGCAATCGGCTGCAATCTGGATGCGGCTGTACTGGGACGGCGTCCTCTCGCGGTCGGCCAGCCTGGGATCCCCGGGTGTTGACGAGCTCAAGTGGCTCGCGCCGGTGCGTCCCGGCGACGAGCTTCGAGGTTCACTTGAGGTCATCTCAACGCGTCCCTCCAGCAGCCGCCCTGATCGCGGCTTGATCCAGATCAGAGCAGAGCTGACCGACCAGGAAGGCGTTGTCAAGCTCCGGATGACCGCCTGGGGGCTGTTTGGACGTCGGCCCACCCCCAATCGCGGCTGATCTCCCATCGCCCGGTGTTTCAGCAAATCTTTCGTAAGGGTCCGTCAGACGCCTCGTACCTAAGAGTGGAACTGGTAGACAGCCTCCGCCAGGTGGAGCGCTCGGATTGGGATCGGATCAGTGAACGCTGTGGGCTCTACCTCTCGTACCCCTTCCTGCTGTCGGTCGAGGAGTCGTCAGCAACTCCTTGCTCCTACCTGCTACTGGGGGACTCCGCTGGGGCACTGGTCGCAGGTCTCCCGATGTACAGCTGGGACGGATCCCCCGACCCCTCACTCGATCACTACGAGCCTTTCGCCGCCGGCGCACGTTGGGTGCTGGGCCGGCGCGCTCGCCCTGAGCCCTGGCTGCCGACCCTGCTGGTCGGCACTAGATCCGGCTACTCCACCGAATTCGCGGTGAGTCCCGCCTGGGAGCACTCCCGGGAGGCTGCCGTGGGCCAGTTGCTCCGGGGAGCGGCCCGCCAGGCGGAGGTGCTGGGGGCGGCCAGCCTGGGCGTGATGTGGCTAACCTCGGCCGCGGCCCGGGAAGCCTGCGGTTGCCTTGACCGACCGGAGTACCTGTTGCTGGCCGGCCCCAACTGCGCGATCGAGGTGGAGTGGGACTCATTTGAGGGCTACCTGGGCCAGCTCAGCTGGTCCCGACGTCGGTCGGCGCGCCGGGAGCTGTCACGCTTTAGGCAGAGCGGACTTCAGGTGCAGTTCAGTGACCTGCGCTCCTCCCTGGAGGAGATCGCTCCCCTGGCCGCCCGGCTCCAGAGGAAGTACGGCCACGCCATGCGTCCTGAGGAGATTGTCGAGCAGCTCCAGCCTCAGGCCCGCCACCTCAACTCGGAGAGTCGAGTGATCCTCTGCCGGCGCCGAGGCAGGCTGGTTGGGTTCTCCTTGCTCTTCAGCTGGGGGGGCTCTCTGTATGGACGGCTGGCGGGTTTCGATTACAAGGCCACCTCCGGCACCGATGCCTACTTCAACCTCGCCTTCTATCTCCCGCTTCAACTGGCACTGGACGAAGGCTCGCGCCAACTCCGCCTCGGCATGGCCACCTGGAAGGCCAAAACTCTCCGTGGAGCGCGGCTCGATCCGGCTTGGACCATCGCCTGCCCACCCCCCAGTGTTCGCGGGGCCTGGTCAAGGGTGACGCGGGCCCGGGGAGATGGCCCGAGCCAGTGGTGGTCCGAACAGTTCCCTCGGCAGGCCCACTGGGAGACCGACTGGCGCTGGACCAGATCCGGCCTTGCCGGTAACGCCCCCGCCACAATTCGCCCGCAATAGACGGCGGCGCCCCTTCGGGAGGCCGTCGACGGGTACAAATGCAGCCAATGCGGTTCAGTACCCGGCAGCTGGTGTCGCTCATCGGCGGAGCCGTGCTGCTTAGCTACGTGTTCCTGATCGCAACGCAGACCGACCAACAGTCGGTGCCGGACTTCGGGGCCTTCTACGCTGTCGCCAAGGCTCTGGGGGCGGGCGGGCTCACCGCGGCCCACCACATGTACTCTCTGAAATTCCAACTGCAGGCGGGAGCTTTTCTGAGCCACGGTCTGACCCGGGATTACGTGGAACCGTTCGTAGCTCTGCCTCCGGCGGCGTGGGTGGTGATCCCCTTCACCATCCTCTCGCTGTGGCCAGCGTTCATCCTTTGGGACGCGATCTGCCTGGTTCTCTGCATTCTCGGCACCATCTGGCTAGTCCGTCAGGAGAAGCTGGGGCCCGATGCCATCCCGGTGGCTCTGGCAATCCTCGCCTCCTATCCCATCTACACCGCCCTGGGCGAAGGTCAATATGACCTGCTTTGGCCCTTGTGCCTAGCGCTCTTCTCGGCAGCCTGGACCTGCAACTCTTCATTTCAACGATGGACTCGCACCGCCGCAGCCGCCGTGATCTTCACCTTCAAGCCCGACCTCCTCCTGCTCCTGGTGATCCCAGCAGTGGCGGCTTGGCGCCGCCGCACGGTCCACGTGGCAGCCGCCTGCTTAGTCGTGCTGGCGGCGATTACGGTAGCCGTGGTGAGCATTCCCGGCCTGCTCCTCTTGCCCAAAATCGAGTCCTACACCCTGTTCACGCGTTTTCCGCCGACCCTCGACGAAACCGTGTTGGGTTTCCTGTGGCGGCTCACCGGACGGGCCCACCTGAGCGAAACCCTCGCCTTTGTGGCCATCGGCATGGCGCTGCTAGTGCTCGCCTGGGTCTGGTGGCGCAACCCGCCTCAGAGCCAGCTGGATTGGAAGCTGGCGCTCACCTCCACGATCTGCCTGTCGGTGGTAGTCGCTCCGCACGCCCTCAATCACGACTTCATCCTTCTGGCCGGGCCAGTAGCGTGGACGACGGGAGCACTCCGCTCTGCCGGTCGGGATCTGCGGTGGCTGGCATTCTGGATCATCCTGTTCAATGTGGCCAGCCTGTTGGATGACACTCCGCGGATTACCTTCCCGGTCCCGCTCGTTCCGCTGGTTCTCGTGGCTGCGGCGTTCGCCGCTTGGCGGGCCCGCCGCAACCTGGCTGACGCCCCGAGTGTCGCCCTAGAGCCGGCGACCGTCCTGCCACCCGCTGCGACTTAGGGACACTTCCAGGTCCGATCGGGTTTGGTTCCCGCTCCGGCCGGAATGCCTGATCGCCCGGTGCAGCTGTAACAACGCGACAGGGAAGGTCGGGTGGTCAACTGGAAACGCAGATGTGGCACTGTAGGCGGGTGTCCACTGACATCCTCTTCGCGGGGATCCCTGTATCGGACTTCGACGCCGCACTGGCGTGGTACCAACTGCTATTCGAAAGGCCACCGGATCTGGTAGCCCACCCAGAGGAGATGCTGTGGCACGTCGCCGAGTCGGGATGGGTCTACGTGGTGCGCGACCCGGCTCGCGCGGGACGGGCACTGGTCACGGTGGCGGTAGCGGATTTGGATGAAACCCTTGTAAAGATGGAGACTCGAGGCCTGAGCGCTGACCGCGTCGAGTCCCTCGCGGCCGGGCGCAAGGCGACGCTCACGGATCCCGAGGGCAATCACATCAGCTTTGTCGAGGTGGCGCAACCCGGTAAGTAAACGTCGCTCACCGCCGCGCTAACGCGTCCCTGGAGCGTGCTGTGTGCTCCGACGGAACTGGCCGCGGAGTGACGTGTGGGCGGGCGCGGTGCGACAGCGTTGTCCGCCGTCAGCGAGTTGCTGCCCCGGTCACCAGCCAGGAGTGCGACCAGACGGCTGCCAGGCGCGAATCCGTCGTGACCAGAGGAGCGGACAACCGATGACTCAACTCAACGCAAAGCGCGTCATCCAGCCTTAGATCGCCTCTGGCGGCGGAGGCCACCAGGAGGTCTCGTGCAGGATGCGCGCGGAATGGGGCTTCGGCGACGAGACGGAGCTTATGTCGAAAGTCACTCTCGGATAGCGACCGTGTCCGGCGCAGCTCGCGGAGCGCGACCGCAACCCCAAGTCCCTCGTGGTCAACTACGTGAATCTGGTGATCGACCAGCGCACCCCGCACCGCCTGCCCTTCCTGAGTTCCCAATATGAGATCCAAAAACCCAGCGGTCTCCAGCACTAGGACCTCAGCCACGAAGCTGACCCGCATCGATCGCATCGAGTCCTCTCCGAGTCTCCCGACGGGTGAGAGTCGGTTCCGCTGCGGTATCCAGCTGGCGCAGCCAGCACTCGAGGCGCACCGAGTCAAGCCGCTCCGCCACGGCCGCCTGCAGCAGCTGGGAAAGGTTGAGCTCCAACGGCTTGACCGCTGACGCCAGCTCAGCAGGGAGGTAAACGTTCACTCGTGGCATACACACACTATACACACCTCCGTAGATGCGTGATCTGCTCAACAAGATCTGGCTCGGCTCCGCGCCGAATGAGATGAACTGCTCGGTTCTGTTGCAGGCTGCCGGAGAGCAACCGATCTCACGGCAACTCCGAGCTACCGCTGCAGACTTCGGAAAGACCTACGCGCGAGGAGTTCCTGCCGCCGCTCGGTAAGACCACTCGGCCACGCCCGGAACGGATCCCAGGCCCCGAAGCCGCGCCCCGACCGTGCTTAGGTCAGCGAGGCTCCCGAAGGAAGGCGGGTATGTCGACGTCCTCGTAGACGTCGGGATTGTCCCGCTGAGGCTGCCGGGTCCGTTCCGGCAGCGGCTCCTGTAGGTCCTGGGGCCTTGTCGCCTTGTATTTCTCCGCGAGGGACGGATTGAGGTGGGCGTCAGAGCTGAAGCCCGTGGCGATGACGGTGATCTTCACGTCACCTCCCATCCGGTCGTCCACAACCGCCCCAAAGATGATGTTCACGTTCGGATCGGCGCTCTGGCGGATCAGATCGCAGGCCTCGTTGACCTCGTAGAGAGTCAGGTCGGGACTGGCAGTGACGTTGAGCAAGATGCCGTGGGCTCCAGCGATCGAGGTCTCCAGCAGTTGGCTCGAGACGGCGTCGCGGGCAGCGTCCTGGGCCCGGTTGTCGCCGCTCCCGTAGCCGATCCCCATCAGCGCCGGACCCTGGCCCATCATGATCGCCTTGACGTCGGCGAAGTCGAGGTTGATCAACCCCGGGAAGACGATCAGATCGCTGATCCCCTGAACCCCCTGGCGCAGCACGTCGTCCGCCTTCTTGAAGGCCTCGATCATGGTGGTCTTCTTATCGGTCACCGCGATCAGCCGGTCGTTGGGGATGGTGATCAGGGTGTCCACCCTGCCAGAGAGCTGGTCCACTCCCCGCTCAGCCGCCTCCATCCGCTTGCGCCCCTCGAAGGTGAAGGGCTTGGTGACCACCCCGATGGTGAGTGCGCCAGTGGAGCGGGCAATCTCGGCAATGATGGGTGCCGCCCCGGTCCCGGTGCCGCCCCCCATCCCGGAGGTCACGAAGACCATGTCGGCATCGTGAAGGACGCTGGAGAGCTCCTCGCGCGACTCCTCCGCGGCCAGCTCCCCCACCTCGGGGTCACCGCCGCAGCCCAGTCCCCTGGTCACCTTGCGGCCGATATGAATCCTGGACGGCGCCTCGGAGGTCTCCAGCGCCTGCTGATCGGTGTTGACCGCGATGAAGTCCACTCCACGAAGCTTGGCGCGGATCATCCGGTTGACGGCATTGCTGCCGCCCCCGCCAACCCCGATGACCTTGATCCGAGCGTTGCCCTGGCTGGTGCGTTCTAGGTCGTCTTGAGGCATCGCGTCTCCTTCAGGGTCAGAACAGCTCGTGGAGCCAGCGATTGAGCCGGCCCGCACTGCGGATGGTTCTCATGTTGCCGCCGTCCCTCCGGGCGCCAGAGCGCTGGCCCCAACGAAGTAGTCCGGCAGCCGCCGCGTGCTCGGGCATGCCGAGCTGGTCGGCCAGCCCGCTAAATCCCTCGGGGACGGCGAGCCGCACCGGCATTTCCAGGATCTGGTGAACCGCGGCGGCGAAGCCTCTCAGACGGAAGCCGCCACCGGTGACCACCAGTTTCGACAGCCCCGGGCTCTCCTCGTCCAGAGCCTGCCCGATCAGGCGAGCCATCTCCCGAGCTCGCGGCTCGATGATCTCGGCCAGCCAACGCCGGGGCACCTCCTCCGCCCCGACGTGGGAGCTGCCTACCAGGGTGACCATCTCCTCCGGAAGAACTTGGGCGGGGTCGCAGTGGCCGTGCCGACACTTCAGCGTCTCAGCCTCGTCTTGGTCGCAGCGCAGTCCAGTGGCCAGGTCGTTGGTGACGTTCTGGCCCCCGATTGGGAGCACCAGGACCCGGCGGATGGTGCCGCCCTGAAAGATGGCGATGTTGGTCGTGCCGGCTCCGATGTCGACCACTGCCACGCCGTCCTCCAGCTCCCGGTCGCGCAGGACCCCCTCGGCAGAGGCCAGGGGCTGCACCACGACGTCGTCGATGCGGAGCCCGGCGGCGTGGACGCAGTTCACGAGAGCGGCCAGGTGGGCGCTGGACGCCAGCACCAACTCGGCGTCGACTGAGAGGCGAGCGCCTTGACTGCCTCTGGGGTCACGGAGCCCGACCTTGGCGTCCACCTGGTATTCGCGGGGAATGAGGTGGACCACCTCCTGCCCTTCGATGCCCGACACCGATCGAGCCCCCTCCAGCACTCGATTGAGATCGCTGGACCCGACCACGCCCCCCCGGGAGGTGACCGAAACCACCGCCTGGCTGGCCTGGCTCTGGACATGCCGACCGCTGAGCGTCATCAGCGCGGAGTCGATCTCCACACCGCTGGAACGCTCTGCGGCGTCAAGGGCCCGGGAGATCGCCTGGGTCGCCGCGTCCGGATCGGTGATCACGCCCTTTCGGACCCCAGCGGAGGGGGCCTCCCCGACCCCGATCACCCGGAGCTTGGGGCCGTCGTCCTCCGCTACCGCGCAGCAAACCTTGGCGCTGCCCAGATCCAGAGCCACTAGGCGGCGACTGCTCAACTCGGCGCCGTCAAGAGGGGGCGGGGTGGTGGTGCCTGATGGGCGCCAGCACGCTCGGTCATCAGGAGAATCCCCAAGTTTGGTACTGAGATTTTTTGCAACGTGTGGTTATGGTCAAAATCGGGATGTGGGGCACCGCGGGCCTGGCTGCGCGACTCTGCCGAGGCCATCTCGCAGTGTAGCCGCAAACTCAGAGCAGCACAAGCCCCAAACTCGGTCGAAACCACATCATGTTGTGGCTGAGGTGCCTTCGAGACCCTCAATTTTGCGTTTGACCCCCTCCGCCCACCGCCCCAGGGCTCAGTAGGTGACCGCCACCTGCGCGGGGTCCTCCAGGTAGATGTTCTTGATCCCCGCGGTCAGCAGGTTCACCTGTCCGCCGAGGGCGCGGAGCGCTTCCAGCTTCTGACCGATCGAGGAGATCTGAGAATTGGTGAGCGCCAGCCCGAGGTCGGCGGTCCATCCGGCGCTGCTCTCGATCTCCAAGGCACCGGAAACGGTCACCACATAGCGGCTCACGGCCACGCCGTCATAGCTGGCGGGGAAGACCTTATCGAGGGCTGCCAGAGCCTGGGTCAGCCGGGCCGGCAGGACGACCGAGCCCGCCCTGGCCAGTCCGATCGCGCGCTGGTCCAGGAGGAGCGGCAACTTGCCAGGGGTGACCCCTGGGGAAGGCCCCAGGGACGCCCCGCTCGCGTCCAGTGACTGCTGCTCGGACCCCTGTTGGTAGAGCATCACCGCCGGAAAGGGAGTGACCTCCAAGACCAGGGTCCCCGGCCACTGGATCTGGACGGAGGCGTCTTTCACCCACGGCTGAGCCAAGAGACTGCGAGAGATGGCGGGGGCGTTGAGCAGAATCGTGCTCTCGCCGAGGCGCGCGCCGGCGTCCGCCAGCAGCTGCTGCCGAGTGACCACCGACGATCCCTCCACCTCGACTCGCTGCACCTTGAGCCAGGGGAGGCCGAACATCACCACCACCGCCAACGTCGCCGTCACCAGGGCCACCGCGAGCAGCTTGGGCACCCGGCCCATTTCCCGGAGCAGGGAGAGAGCCTCCGGCTTGCGCGGTGCAGACACCCGATGCCGTCCCAGGAAGCGCTGCCGGGCGGCGAAGCGTGCTGCCCGCCGGTCCGCCGCCTGGCGCGCAACCTCCTCAATCTCGGTGTCGGGAATCCGGCCCCAGATTGTCCGCGAGGTGGCTCGGGCCTCCGCCGGTCGCCTGCGTCGGGCGCTGGGCTGGTGGCCTCTGGAGCTCTCCCGGGGCCTCCAGGCCTCGAACTCGTCCGGCACCACGGCGCCAAAGGACCGTCCCGGGGACTCTCGACGCGCAGGCGGACTCATGGCTGCCCCTCAGCTGGAACGTTAGTGAAAATCGGGACTGCCGACGGGGATGATCTCCAATTCAAGCTCAACCCCGAAGCGCTCTCGTACACGTTGACGGATTAAGTCCGTCAATGCAAGCACATCGGTGGCCCGGGCCCCTCCCAGGTTGCAGATGAAGTTGGCGTGCTGAGGTGATACCTGGGCCGCGCCGATCTGCTGCCCCTTGAGCCCGCAATTCTCGATGAGCCGGCCCGCCGTCTCCTCAGCGGGATTCTTGAAGGTGCTCCCAAGGCTGCGCACTCCGGTTGGCTGGCTGGCCTTTCTCTCCGCCATCACCCGCCGAACGTCCTGGCGGGCCGCCGCCGCGTCCCCTTCGTGGAGCCGCACCCAGACCTGGGTGACCACCGCTCCCGCGAGCGGCCCCTCCTGGAGCGCGGTCCGACGATATCGGGGCCGCAGATCCTCGGGGGCGAGTCGCATCACGTCCCCGCCGGGCAGGACGGCCTCGACACTGTCCAGGATCTCGCCGACTTCGCCACCGAAGGCCCCGGCGTTGCCGGCCGCGGCCGCCCCTGCGGTGCCGGGGATCCCGACCCCGAATGCCAGCCCGAACAGCCCCTGATAGGCCGTGTCGAAGGCGGCTCTGGGCAACATCGCCCCAGCCTGGAGACAGACCAGCCCCTCCCCCTCATGCCGGGCTCTGGTGGCGGGAAACTTGAGCACCAGACCGCGGACTCCTCCGTCAAGGATGAGGCAGTTGCTGCCGGCCCCCAGCACGGTGCATGGAAAATCCAACTCCTGGCCGAGGCGGAGAATGTCGGGGAGCAGCACGGAGGAGACGGGCTCCCAGTACCAGTCTGCCGGCCCACCCACCCCAAACTGACTGTGCTTGGCGAGCGGCTCGTCGGCCCTCAGAGCGCCGCTGGCGAGCGGCTCTGACAGCAGCTGCCGGAGCGGGCCGGGGAGGCTCAGTGGCATCAACCTGCGCGCTCGGACAGGGTGTGCAGCAGCCGGTTCGCAACGTCGTCAAAGCCACGCACCGAGCTGCAGACGACAACCGCTGGAGCCTCCAACCGCACCAGCACCTCCCGGATGGCAGCGTCCGCCGATTCCACCATCACCAATTCGGGACCGGAGACCAAGGCCGCCACGTCGGCGGAGCTGACGGTGCCGGCCAGATGTCGCTCGCGAGCGGGCTCTATTTGACCCAGCACCAATATGTCGAGACCGTCGAACGCGCCGCGGTATTCCTGGAGTAACGCCTTGGTGCGTGAGTAGGTGTGGGGCACGTGGACCATGACCAACTGCACTTCGTCGCCGAACTGCTGGCGGGCGCCCGCGATAGTGGCTCGAATCTTGGTCGGATGGTGGGCGTAGTCGTCAACTACCGTCACCCCGGCCACAACCCCCAGCACTTCGAAGCGTCGCGCCGGGCCGCGGTAGCGGGCGGCGGATTGGGCGGCTCGGCCGGGATCAGCCCCCAGCTGCACCGCGGTCGCCAGCGCCGCCAGGCCGTTGGCCGCGTTGTGGGCCCCAAATCCAGGTAGGTCCATCTGCAGATCGCCCCCCTCCGGAGGTCTGACCAGGAGCCGGAGGCGGCCCGCGACATTGGCAGGAGGCCGGGTCAGGCTCCAGTCGCCGCTGAAGAGACCAAAACTCTGCACTTCAGCCGAGCTGGCCAACGCCAGCTCCCGGGCCTGGGGATCGGCAGAGTTGTAGATCAGGTGACCCTCCGACCCCAGCCCGGCCACCAGCTCGCGGTAGGGAGCCACGTAGGCCGCCAGATCCGGGTAGAGGTCGGGATGGTCTAGTTCCAAGTTGAGCACAGTGACCACTTGAGGCTGCCAGTGGAGGAATTTGGCCCGCTGGTCGAGGGCAGAGGTCGTGTACTCATCGCCCTCGAAGACAAAGGGCCCTCCGGCTCGCGGGTCCCCCAGTCGGGCGGTGCTGGTGAAGTCCCGCGAGGTCGCGCCCAGCCGAAATCCGGGGTCGCACCCGGAGGCCTCGAGCATGAAGGCGGCCAGGGCGGATGTGGTGGTCTTGCCGTGAGTCCCACATACCACTGCTCGCTGCCGGCCATTGGTGAGACCCCGGTAGGCCTCCGCCTCGCTGAGCAGTGGCAATCCTCGCTCCAGGGCGGAGGCCAGCTCCGGATTGTCCGCCTGAACCTGGTTGCCCAGCACCACCAACTGAGGCACTCCCCAGCGGTCGAGGTTGGCCGGATCGTGGTGGGGACTGAAGAGGATCCCCGCCTCGTCCAGTGTCTCGGTGGTAGGTGGATAGGCGTCCTCGTCCGACCCGGTGACCTGGAAGCCGAGGTCGAGACAGCACAGCGCCAGTCCTGAGACTGCGTAGCCGCAGATGCCGAGGAAGTGCAGGTGGGCGGGAGGCTCAGGCCAGCCTGCGGGCGCGGTGTCAGCCAAGCTCAGCCGCTCGCTCCGGCCAGCTCGTGGAGCAGCGCTGCCACGTCGAAGGCAGCTTTAGGACGGGCCATCGCGGCACTGGCAGTGGCCATCGTGCGCCACCGCGCCGGATCTCCCAGCACCTTCACCACCGCCTCCTGCAGCAGTTCGGCGGTGAGCTGATGATCCGGGATCACCAGGGCTGCCCCCGCCTCCTCGAAAGGGAGGGCATTGGCGCTCTGGTGCTCACCTGCGTGCGGATAGGGCACCAGCACCATGGGGCGGCCCAGGCAGGCAACCTCCGCCAGCGAGCTTCCACCTGCCCGCATCACCACCAGGCTGGCTGCCGCCAGTCGCTGGGCGACATCGCCCACGAATGGCTGGGGCTGGTAGCGCTCACCGACAGGCAGTCCCGCCTCCCGGGCGGCCGTCACCACCGGGACGTGGTCGGTGGGGCCAGTCAGGTGCACCACGGTCAGCTGGGGCAGACGCTGCAACAGCGTCGGGAGTGCCTCCAGCAGCACCTCGTTGAGATGCCGCGCACCCTGCGATCCGCCCATCACCAGGAGTGTGGGAGGCGCCTCTGGCAGCTGGGGTCGGCCGGCCAGCTCGGCGAACGACATGCGCACCGGGTTGCCGGTGCACACGACCTTGGCCCGAGGAAGGTGAAAGGCGGTTCCCGCAAAGGAGGTGGCCACCTCCTGCACCCTGGAGGCCAGCCACTGGACCGCTCGCCCGGGCAGCATGTTCTGCTCCAGGAGCAGTACCGGAATCCGGCGTCGCCGGGCCGCCAGCGCCACCGGGACGCAGACGTAGCCGCCGGTTGCCAGCACCACCTGAGGACGGAAGCGGCGCACCAACCGCGACGCCTCGCGATAGACGAGCGGTAGCCGTAGGGCCAGTCGCGGCGCCGAGCTGGCGGCGCTGGAGCCCATGCTTCCGAGGCGCAAACCGGCGAAGTCGATCCCTGCCAGCGGGACTAGCTGGGATTCCGGACCGTCGGTGCGGCCGACGTAGGTGATCACGGCCCCTGGATCAGTCTGGCTCAAAGCCTCCGCCACCGCGATGGCCGGGGTGCAGTGTCCGCCCGTTCCGCCCCCGGTGATTAGCACGCGCATTACCGATCCCCACTCGACGCTGCCGGGCCGAGATGTTGAGCAGGATGCCAGTGGCCGCGAGAGAGAGCGCCAGCGACGTCCCGCCGTAGCTGATGAAGGTAAGTGGTACCCCCGTGGAGGGGATAGTGTCGGTCACCCCGCCGATGTTGATCAGAGCCTGGCCGACGATCCAGATCGTCACCCCTCCCGCCAGGAGAACGCCCAGCCGGTCGGGCGCGTTTCGGGCGGCCCTGATCCCACGCCAGGCGAAGCCCAGGAAGAGCAGCAGCACCAGCAGGGTCCCGACCAGTCCCAACTCCTCACCGATGATGGCGAAGATGAAGTCGGTATGCGCCTCCGGGAGCAGCTGCGATGGAGAGATCGCCCCGTTCAGCCCGGTGCCGAATATCCCGCCCACGCCGAGCGAGTAGAGGGCCTGCACCGCCTGGAACCCACTGCCCAACTTGTGGGCGAAGGGGTTGAGATAGCTGAGCAGGCGGGCGGTACGGTAGGGCTCCGCCCGGACCAGTAGCAGCCCACCCACGAAGCTGATCGCTGCCACGCCGGCCAGGTGGCGGATCCTGATGCCGGCCAGCCAGAGCAGGCCCAGCGCGGTCACGGACAGGACCACGGCCGAGCCCAGGTCCTTCTCCATCACCACCAGGAGGGCCACCACCGCGATCTTCCAGCTGTAGTTGAGGACTCCGTCGCGCAGGTCGGTGACCCGGGGTCCTAGTCGGTCCAACCAGACGGCGCCGGCCACCACCACCAAGAACTGCGCCAGGACACTCGGCTGGAGGTCAAACGGTCCGAAGTAAATCCAGCGCCGGGCACCTTGCACCTCGTAGCCGATGTGGGGCACCAGGACCGCCAGCAGGAGCACCACCGTCACCACCGCCAGAACGGGTGCCAGCTGGACCCAGCGGTGGTAGTCGATCTTGGCGCAGATGGTCAGGCCGACCAGCCCCAGGCCCAGCCAGAGCAGTTGGCGGTCGAAGAAATAGGCGGGATTTCCGTAGTCCGTGTAGGCCAATGCCTGACTTGCGGAATAGACCATGATCAGCCCCAGGCCGCAGAGCGCCAGGGTCAATAGCAGCAGCCAGACGTCGAGCTCGGGCAGGGGAAGACGGTGGATCGCGCTACCGCTGCGGCGGGTCTGGCCAACCGGCAGCCAGCGCTCAACGTGGGCGATCAATGGACACCACCCGGCAGTCCCGCCGAGGCTGCCCAGTACGCGGCCACGGCGGCCACCAGGCAAGCTATGGCCCAGAACCTGAAATCGATTCCCCACTCACTCATCCCGCCCTCTTCGAAATGGTGATGAATCGGGCTGGCTCGGAAGAGCCTTCGTCCATGCGTGAGCCGGACGTGGGTCAGCTGAACGATCACTGAACCTGCCTCGGCCACAAAGATCACGGCCAGCAGCGGCAACAGCACCAGGGCGCCCACCTCGATGGCGGCGACGGCCAGGGCCAGGCCCACCGCCAGCGACCCGGCGTCTCCCATGAAGACCACCGCGCGGGGTCGATTGAAGATCAGGAAGGCCAGGAGAGCCGCTGCCAGGCAGGCGCAGGTCACCGCCAGTTGGGGCCTGTGTTCCACCACGGCCAAGGCCGCGCAGGCGCCAAAGCCCGGGATGGCGCAGCCGGCGGCCAAGCCGTCGACTCCGTCGGTCAGATTGGCGGCGTTGGCGGTGGCCAGGATGGCGAAACCGGCCAATGCCAGGCCGAGCAATCCCAAGTCCCGTGGCCCCAGACCGGGGATGGTCTGGGTGGACGCGGAGGTTGCGAAAACACCCACCGCCAGGAGGCCAGCACAGCCCGCTAGCAAGAGCAGCTTGGGCCGGAAGTGCACTCCTTCGCCCCGGCGCCTTTTGGTCAGGTCGTCGACCATCCCGGCACCGCAGCCCAGGGCCGCCGCGCCGACCACCAGTCCGCCCGCCGGGTCGCGGGCCACGATCGCCCAAGCCACCAGCGCCGCCACCACGAAGACGATCCCCCCGGCAGTCGGAGTCCCGGTCTTCTCCAGGTGGGAGCGGGGCACGTCGGCGCGCGCCACCTGGCGCAGCCCGACTCGGTCCAACCCGGCGATCGCCAGCGGATAGACCGCGAGCGCCCCTAAGAACGTGCCCGCCGCCGCCAGCCAATTCACCCGAGGCATCTTATGGTTGGAGCTTGAAACGATCGATGAGCACCTGGGTGACCTTCTTGACGGTGGGCACCGCGTCGTAGAAGGAGTAACGCAAACTGGGGGCCACCTGGGGCTCGCGGAGGACGCAGATCATCGAGTACTGGGGGTCGCTCTCGGGCAGGAACTCCGCGAAGGAGTCGATGGTGTTGTCTGTGTAGACCCCGTTCTGGGCGACCTCGGCGGTGCCCGTCTTACCGGCCAGCTCACCCTTCCAGGTCGGCCAGATGCGGGCCTCGGAGGCGTCCGCGCCGAGGTCATCGATCACCCCGCTCATCATCTTGGCCAGGGTGGCTGCGGTTTGGGTGGAGACCACCCGGCGGGTCTCGGGCTTGACCACCGTGGTGGGCTGACCGCCGCCGCTGATCGAGGTCACCACGTGGGGCTGCACCCAGACACCGCCGTTGGCGATGGCGTTGACCGCCGCGAGCATCTCGATGGGAGTTACCACCACCCCCTGGCCGAAGCTGGAGGTCGCCAGGGTCAGTGCGGTTTCGTGGGAGGGCGGGGGTAGCGCCTGGCTCTCCTCGCCGGCAAGGTCGATGCCGGTCGGCTTTCCGATGCCGAAGTCCTCCATCGTGTCGTAGAAGGTCTTCGCTCCCTCCAACTCCTCGATGTGCAGCGCCCCTGCGTTGAGTGAGTTGTCGAGCACGTACTGATACGAGATCACCCCGTGGTACACGCCGTCCCAGTCGTGAATCTGGATCCCATCGACAGTGGCCGCGGCGGGGGTCTCGTCGAAGGTGGCGGTAGGGGTGATCACATTGTTCTGGATGGCTCCGGCGAAGGTCACCACCTTCATCACCGAGCCTGGTTCGTAGAGGTTGGCGAGCCCAGCGTCTTGGAAGAGTGATTCGTTCTCGCTGGTGTAGTCGTTGGCGTTGTAAGAAGGGGAGTCCGCCCAGGCGACAATCGCCCCGGTTTTGACGTTCATCACGATCATGGTCCCCGAGGCCGCCTTGTCCGCCGCCACCTCGTTGGCCAGGTCCTGCTCGACCGTGTCCTGAATGGTGGCGTCGACGTCCGTGTTCAGGTTGCGCCCCTCCACCGCCGGGGTCTGGGTCTGGTCATTGAGGACCACCGCATTGCCCTGGAGGTCGTGAACCACCGACTCCTTGCCCGGGTGGCCCGCGAGCACGCTGTTGTAGTAGCCCTCCAGCCCGTACTGGCCCTGGCCGTCGGAGTTCACAAAGCCGAGCAGGTTGGACGCGAGGGTGGTACCGGCCACCGCGCCCGGACCGTAGGTGCGCACCTGGAGAGGGAGGCTTCCGATCCCGGCCAAGTTCAACTGGCGGAGCTTTGCCTCCACCCCAGGTGCCTGGTCCCGGGCGAGATAGACGAACTCGAGTGGCTTGGAGATCAGGGTGTCCACGGTGTCCGCCGAGAGGCCCAGAACCGGGGCCAGCCGGGTCGCCTCCCGGACCCGGGACTCCAGGGGGATCTCTCTGGGGTCGGCGAAGATGTCATAGGCAAGGGCATTCCCCGCCAGCACCTGGCCGTCATCGTCCAGGATCAGCCCCCTGGCCGCGGGAATGGTCACCGACTGCTCCTGCTGGGCCACCGCCGCCGCGGCCAGCTGCGCGCCCTGGCTGACCTGCAGGTCCACCAGCCGGGCGCCCATGCCCAGCAGGGCCACGATCAGGAAGAGCGACATCCCGAGCACCCGCCGGCTGACCGGCGGAACCGAAGGTTGGGAGCCCTGAGACCCGGCTAGGTCAGCGGGGCGACGCCGGGGTTGAGGATGGGGTCGGTTACGAGGGTAGGAGCGGGACGCCACCTGGTCAGCCGCCCCGGAGGGCGATGATCACCGGGGTGAGCGGATCGGTGGTGGTGGCTGCGGCTGGCGGGCTCACTACCGACCAGCTGGCGGGCGGTGCCATTCCCAGGTGACTGGCGGACTGCGCCACTTGGCCGGCGCTCTCCAGCTCCTGCAGCCGCTGCGACTGCAGGCCCTCGGTGTTCAGCAGTTGGGCCCTGGCGGCGCGGAGCGAGGCGATCTGGTAGGTCAGGGCGGTGGCTTGGGCGGTCTGGGATGCGTACATCACCCCGACCGCCACCAGAGCGGCCAAGGCAGGCAGCAAAAGCCATGCGACCAGCGAGCGCGGCAGTCCGCGGCGGCGGGGCACGGCGCCTCCCACGTCATTCTCGTCAAATGGCAAAAAGGGAGCCCAGCTACGGGGCTCGACGGCGATGGTGGTCATCTGAATTGGTTCTGGAGTGGGAAGTAAAGAGGGACTGTTGCGGGGACGACGACGGGCGTGAAGGCCGCCTCGGCGATACGGTCTAAGGGCCGGGGGTGGGCAATCGGACCGCGACCCGCAACTGGGCGGAGCGCGCTCTGGGATTGCGCGTGACCTCTTCGGGGGTCGGCTTGACGGAGCGTCGCGTAACCAAGCGGAGGGTGGCCCGATGGGCGCAGGTGCAGACCATTTGATGGGACGGACAAACACAGTCTTTTGCTAGGACGTTGAGGGAGTGCTTGGTGAGTCTGTGCTCGGACGGTTGGAAGGAGAGCGTCCCAATTCGCCCATCGGGCCGAAGAATTTGTGTGGCCGCGGCTAGGCCGCGTTCGAGTTCGCCGAGCTCATCGTTGACGGCGACTCGCAGGGCCAAGAAGACTCTGGTCGCCGGGTGAATGCGCTTGGGCCAAAACCGCCGGGGCACAGCCTGCGCGCAGAGCTCAGCGAGCTCGGTGGTGGTGCGGATTGGCGCCTGCTGTCGGCGCGCCACGATGGCGCGGGCGATCGGGCGCGACTGCCGCTCCTCACCCAGCTCGAAGAAGAGGTCGGCCAGCTCAGTCTCGCTGTAGCTGGCCACGATGTCGGCCGCCGTTAGCGTCTGGCTGGACGGTCCCATCCGCATATCTAGAGGACCCTCAACCAGAAAGCTGAATCCGCGCTCGGGGTCGTCCAGCTGCAAGGAGCTGATGCCCAGGTCCAGCACCACGATGTCGGCCGAGAGCTGCTGCTTGGCGGCGATCCGCTCCAGCTCAGAGAAACTGGCCTCCTCCGCGGTAAACGCTTCCCCGTAGCCGGCGAAACGGTGGCGGGCGGAGGAGACAGCGGACGGATCTCGATCTAATGCCAAGACCCGCCCGCCTGGGAGGACACAGTTGAGGAACGCGGCGGACACACCACCGGCACCTAGGGTGGCGTCGACCACCACGTCCCCGGGGGCTGGGGCGAGCAGCTCCAGGAGCTGCTTGAGCATCACCGGTTGATGGGTGCCGACGACGTGCCGCGCCGGCGCGGCAGCGCCGACCAGCGTGCGGCGGGCGGATCTGGGCATGACCCCCAGCATGACGGTCACGACGTCGACCACTCGCCGACGGCCAGCTGGCTGCCGCTGGCCTTCTGATTGACAACTGTCTGACGCATTGCCTCCCACTCGTCGGAGTTGAGGGGAGCTGCCTGAAGGCCGAAGCTCTGCTCGGAGTGGACCTCGACCACGTTGTTGACGCCCACGAAGACGACGTTCTCCCTGAGACCGGCGTGCTGACGCAGCTGCGGCAGCAGCAGGATTCGACCTTGGCTGTCCCAGCTGATCTCCTGCGAGGCTGCATAGAGGCGCCTCAGGTAACCGCTGTAACCGGTTTGGGCAATCGGGTCGTAGCGCAGCTGAGCAGTCATCGCCTCCCACTCCGGCTGGGGGTACATCAAAAGGAAGCCCGCCGGGTGGCCGGTGACCCACCCTCCCCTGAGCTCTTCTCGGAAGCGGGCGGGAATCGCCACCCGGCCACGCTCATCCAGGGAGTGGTCAAAACGCCCGAAGAACGCCATCTCGCCTCCCAATCCCACCGTTCATTCTGGATGGCTCTCTTCCCTATTCACCACAATTCCCCCGAAGTGGAGGTCTCGGGGACTGTACCACGACGGAGTGGGCAGGTCAATCACTTTGGCCAACTTCTTTACCAGATCGTATCCGGGCGCCGCACCGTATTGGGGGAATCGTCCCTGAAACCGCGCACGAGTGTCACGCGCTGAGATCAGAGGTGGAGCGGCGCAGGGGGGCGGTCCCCCCTGCGGGGAGATGGAAGGTGAGCGGTAAGCCGAGTTCTGTGCCCCTCGGGCCTCCCGCCCGGCGGGCTCCCCCCGAAGGGTGATGACCATCCATCTACGGCGGCGGTTACCCGACGCCTCTAGCGACCCACCCGGGTGCTGCTGGACGAGCCGCCCAGGGGCGTTTCCACCCCGCACCCTGCCGGGTCTTGCTCCGGGCGGGGTTTACCTGGCCAGCCGGTCACCCGGCTGCCGGTGGGCTCTTACCCCACCATTTCACCATCGCCGGCGCGATCGCCGGCTGTGTCTTTCTGTGGCACTCTCCCTGAGGTTTCCCTCGCCGGGGGTTACCCGGCGCCCTGCTCTGTGGAGCTCGGACTTTCCTCGGCCAGGCCCTGCCCAGTCGCGGTCATCTGCCCACCATCCGGCGCCATCGTATCGCCGGGGCGATCACGGTCGGGCAGGACGGTCCCGTCATCCCTCGCTAGCTGAGCCCGGCAGAGGCTTCTGCCGCGTACACGCCTCGACAGCCAGTTGATCGACCCGATTGTTGCCCAGGTTGTCCCGATGCCCGCGTACATGGCGCCAGACCAGGGCCGGTCCCAAGGCGGCAGTCAACTTATCAATTTCAGGAAAGAGATCGAGGTTGGCCTTGCGCTTATAGCTCCCGCTCAGCCAGTTGATGACATTGAGGGAGTCGGTATGCAGGCGCAGCCCCTGGTCGGAGTGGCGCCGTCTCCCAAAGGTGGACATCGCCTCCCGGGCGGCGACCAGCTCCATGCGGTTGTTGGTCGTCTGGGACTCACCGCCGGATCCCTCCTCCACCGCCTCCGACCACTCGATCCTGAAGGCCCAGCCCCCCGGCCCCGGATTGCCGCTGCAGGCCCCGTCGCAATATCCATCCACCCAGTGCGAGGGGGCTGTCATCGGAGCTTTCACAGAAGCAGGATCCGCTCACAGTTCTCACAGGTGACCAACTGCTCCCCGCGTGCCTCCTGCAAGAGTCGAGAGGGCAACGGCAGCCGGCAGCCGCTGCAGGTCCCACCGACCACCTTGGCCACCGCCGGCCGACGTCGTGCCGCGGTGCGTTCATAGGTGCGCAGTTGCGAGGGGGTGAGCGACTCGGCGAGCTGGAGCCGATCCGCCTGCCCCGCCGAGAGCTCCGCGGCCAACTCCGGGGCCTGACTCCGATCCGCGGCCCGGAGCTGCTCCACCTGGTGCTCGCGCTCGCTCAGCTCAACTCCGACCTCGGCCAGCTGCAGAGCCGACTGCTCCTGGGCCTCCATCTGGCTCAGTTCCGACTCCTCCAGTCCCTGGATCTTGCCCCGGAGGGTCTCCAGCTCGTGCTGGCGCCGCTGCAGGTCGGCGGGATGACGAACGCTGCCGTCGTAGATCGCCCGCTCATGGCTCTTGGCCCGACCAGCGAGCTCGGCCACCTCCAGCTCCAGCTGCTTGAGCTGCGACGCCTGGTGCTGGACCTCGGCTACGAGAGCGGCGCGCCGCTGGCGCAGCTGGCGCACGATGGGATCTGTCTTGGCCCGCTGGGCCGCCAGCTCCTGATCGGCGAGCAGCGCTTGCTGGCGTAGATCCAGGGTCTCGATGGCGGCGAGGACTTCGGCCACCTTCACTGGGGTGCCACCAGAAAAAGCTGATAAAGATGGCCCTTTTCCACCACCTGGCGCGATTCCCGCAGCGGCCACCCGCTGCCCTCCAGCCAACTGCGGAGTCGGTCCGCCCGCTGCGCCGGCTGCAGCAGGATCCACTCCAGCTGGCCCGCCACGTCACGATCTCGCTGCAGCATCTGGGCGATGGTCACCCCGCCCATCCCCGCGATCACCGCTCCGCGGCAGCCCCAGGCCCGGAGCGGACCGAGGCCCGCTCCCTCCAGGATCCGCACGCCGCTTCCTGCTCCCAGGAGGCGGCGCAGCTCCGCTTGGGGACCGGGATTGATCTCGGTCGCAAAAACCTGGCGCGCGGGATCCCGCCGCTTCAACTCCAGCGCCAACCGGCCGTGGCCGCTGCCGATGTCAGCCACGGCCCCGGTTGGTGGGCAGAGCTCCAACAAAGCTCGCAGCCGTGGACCCATCCGAGCCTTGGTGCGGGGGTCGGCTGCCTGCAGAGGCGCCAAGGCGGCTTCCGATCGGAGCAGAGCGGTGGTCACCGGGCGAGTCTACGGAGTGGGGCCGGTTCGGCCGGGACCGGTTCGGTACCCTGCGCGGCATGGTGGCGCACGGTGACCTCTAAGGAATCGGGACCGCTCCCGCAAGAGCGGATTGCCCCATATTGGCTGCAAGGGGGCGATCGCGGCGTCCTGTTGCTTCACGGGTTTGCGGGAACGCCGCCGGAGATGCGCCCTTTGGCCGATGAACTGGTGCGACGCGGCTTCACCGTATACGCGCCTCTGCTGACCGGCCACGGGACTTCTCCGGAGGACTTGGAGCGGACCAGCTACCAGGACTGGATCAACTCCGCCGGGGAGGCGCTGGACCGGCTCCAAGCCAGCTGCCGATTTGTCGGGCTGGCCGGCCAGTCGATGGGCGCGACCCTCGCCTTGCACCTCGCGGCGACTCGCCCCGAGCCGCGAGCGGTCGTCTCCCAGGCGGGTTTTCTTCAGCTGAGCGATTGGCGGGTCCGGCTGCTTCCGGTGGCGCGGCACGTCATGCGCTGGCACAGCCCCTCTCAGGAGGTCGACCTCTACGACAAAGAGGCCAGGCACCAGCTGTACAGCTACGGCCGTCGGCCAACCCGGGCGATCGCCCAACTGGCACAGTTGGGCCACCTGGTCCGAAGCGAGCTGCCGGCCATCTTCCGGCCGCTCCTGCTGCTGCAGGGAGGCCGGGACAGTGTCGTGAACCCATCCAACGCCGACCGCATCATCAGTCAGGTCAGCTCCGAGGTGCGAGCGCTGCGGATCTTTCCTCGCAGCGGCCACGGGATTAGTGTCGACGTGGACCGCAAGGAGGTGGCCCAGACGGGCGCCGATTGGCTGGAGCGGTACGTCGGGTAGGAGCCGCCGCCTCGGTCACTGACTAGATAGGAGCTGTCGGAGCTTGGCGGCCACCTCTTCATCCAGCACGGGATTCTGAGGAGAGCCCTCCGCGGGCAGCGGGCGGCGGTTCTTGGAGGCCATGGGTGGCTGAGCTCCATCCCCCTCTTGTCCGCGGTAGACCAGGCTGCAACCGGCGCAAACGTACACCGGAGCGCTGCGTCCTCGGCCCAGGTATTGGAGGTGACTCCAGCGGATGCGCTGGCCACAACCGCACAACCGCTGGGACGGAACCGGGGGCAGACCCTGGAACTCTCCGGGTCCCAATCTCAGCCGTCGGAGCGAGGCAGGGCGAGCACGGTCAGAGCATAGAGCGAGGCCCGGCGCAGCCGGGAGATTGCGGCCGAAACGTAAGATGAGACACACCGTGCGGGTCGATGAGCTAACTGGGGCCGCCATCGGCCGCTACCGGGTCGGGGGGCGGCTTCAAGTGCTGCCTTACGCCGCCATCCACCGGGGAACGGTCATTGCCGACGGAAGACCGGTTTTGGTGTGGACCTTTCAGGAGCCGTACGCCACAGCGGCAGGCTTCCTCGAAGCGCTTCAGCTGTTGGCCGGCGACCGCCGGGCGACGCAGGTGCCCGGCCTGCTCCAGGTGCTGGAAATTGGGGTCCAGGAGCTTCGCAATCCTATCGTCTACCTAGTCACGGAGGACGCCACCAGTGGATTCCTGGTGGGCCTTCTGCAGGCTGGTCGGGCACCTGGGGTTTTCGCCATCACGGGTCGTCTGGCCAGGACCGTGGACCAGATGCACGCGTTGGGAATGGTGCATGGGGACATCCAGCCCGCCACGGTGGCGATCGCCAGCGCGGGTCCGGTCCTCTCCGGGCACTCGATTCGGACCGTGGTGAGTCGGGTGACCCCGGCGGCCGAATGGGTGGGCATCACCAGAGCCTTCCGCCCCCCGGAGGCCCCGACCAGCTCCGAGCCGATTCGAGCCAGCGACCTCTGGGGACTGGGTGCGCTGGTCTACTACCTCCTGGTGGGACGGCCCCCAGCCGCGGACGGTCCGGCCGAACCCCCCAGCCGGTTGCGCCCCCAGCTGCCGATGCGGGTAGATCGGGCCGTGCTGCGGGCGCTCGCCCCCGACCCCGCCGAGCGGTTTGCCACGGCCACCGATTTCTTCGCCGCACTGCGGGGGGTCCCGACGCCGGCTGGCGCGGTTCCGACCCGATCCGTCCCCCAGCCGGTGCCTTCAGGCAACGGTGGTCCCCATCGCCCGATACAGAACTCCTTCCGTCCCCAGGTCAGCGGGCCGGTGAGCCAGCCGCCGACCAGGTCGGAGCCGACGACTGTGGCGCCGGGGCCGCCCGCTCATGCCTCCAGCCGCTGGCCTATCGATCCCCCGCTGACCCCGGCCTCGCTCCGGTCGCAGTCGCTGCCCTACGGATCCGATGGAGACGATTCCGACTCCGGCGCGACCAGCGAATCCACCCAGTTGATTGCCATGGAGCCGTACCGCTTCGAGCCGAAATTCCGGCGGCGCGGCGGCTATCTGGTGCTCTGGTTACTGGTGCTGGTGGTGCTGGCTGCGGCGGTGCTGCTGGTCACCGGAAGGATCACTTTCTGAGTCCTACGCCTGGGCGGACGCCCGCGCCTGAGCCTGGGGACCTCGCGGTTCAACTGCGGCGGCTGCTTCAGAGCCTGGATCCGCTCGACGGGGGCCCAGACCACCAACCGGCAAGCTCCCTCCAACCGGCTGCCGTGCTGGCCCTGATCGATCCCGCGCCGGCCGAGTTGCCGCTGCTGCTGTTGCGACGTAGTTCGACATTACGCTCCCACCCGGGGCAGGTCGCGCTGCCAGGGGGCCGCCCTTCCCCGGAGGACGGTCCGCTTTGGCGCACCGCCCTGCGAGAGGCCCACGAGGAGCTGGCGGTTCCTCCGGAGGCGGTGGATCTACGGGGTCGGGCGACCGTCGTCCCCACTTGGAACTCCGGCTACTCAATCACCCCGTTCGTGGGGCTTCTGCGCTATCGATTCGAGCCCATGGCAGCAGCGGACGAGGTGGCATCGTACTTCTGGTTCCCGCTTCTGCCCGGAGGGGGGCGGCCCCAGCGGATCGAGCGGGAGATGACCGTCACCGAAGGCAGTTTTCAAATGCCCGGATACCTGCACCAGGAGCATTTTGTCTGGGGCGCCACCGGAGCCATCGTGGATGACCTGTTGGCGCGGATGACACCCGACACATGACCGCCCGGGCGGGACTCAGTTAGTGGCCGCCACTCCAGCGGGCAGCGTCGGCGGCGGGGTGAGGCCGAAGCCCACCGCCCGCCGCTCGGGCCTAACCTCCACCGGAGGCATCAGCGCCCGATCGAGCACCTCGTCAACCGACCGCACGAAGACCACCTCCATCCCGTCCAGCAGCGAGGAGTCGATCTCGAAGAGATCGCGCCGATTGCGCTCCGGGAGCAGGAAGACCTTGATTCCCGCCCGGTGCGCTGCCAGCAGCTTGTCCTTGACCCCGCCGATTGGCAGGATGCGACCGCGCAGGGTCACCTCTCCAGTCATTGCCAGGTCGTGTCGGACCGGGCGATCGCTGGCCACCGAGACCAAGGCGGTGGTCAGCGTGACCCCCGCCGAGGGGCCGTCCTTGGGGATTGCCCCGGCCGGGACGTGGATGTGGACTCCGTGGTCGTCAAAGAAGTTCTCCTTGACCCCGTAGTCGGAGCCGTGGACCCGGACCCAGGAGAGCGCGGCACGGGCCGATTCCTGCATCACGTCGCCGATCTGACCGGTCAGCTGCATCTCGGTGCGGCCGGCGATCGCCAGCGCCTCGACGGTGACCAGGTCACCCCCTACGTCGGAAACCACGACTCCGGTGGCGACTCCCACGCGGTCCTCGGCCTCAGCCGAATCATGGTCGAACCGGGCCGGGCCCAGGTACTCGATTAGATCGTCGGGCAGCACCCGGATCTCCTTGAGCTCGGGATTCTCCACCAAGCGACGAGGCACCTTGCGCATCACCTGGGCTAGCTGCCGATCCAGGCCGCGCACCCCAGCCTCTCTGGTGTAGTTGCGGATGATGCTGTGCAGTGACTCGTCAGTGATCTGGAACTCGCTGGCATCGAGGGCGTGCTGCTCCATCTGGCGTGGCACCAGGTGCTGCTGGGCGATCCCCAACTTCTCCTCCTCGGTGTAGCCGGTGATCTGGATGATCTCCATCCGGTCCCGCAGGGGGGCGGAGATGGTGTCGATCACATTGGCAGTGGTTATGAAGAGCACCTGGGAGAGGTCGTAGGCCACCTCCAGGTAGTGGTCCGAGAACTCCCGATTCTGCTCGGGGTCAAGCACCTCCAGGAGGGCCGCCGAGGGATCGCCGCGGAAGTCGAGTCCGACCTTGTCGATCTCGTCCAGCATCATCACCGGGTTCTTGGTCCCCCCCTGTTTCATTGCCTGGATCACCCGCCCGGGGAGGGCGCCGATGTAGGTACGGCGATGCCCACGGATCTCCGCCTCGTCCCGGATCCCGCCGAGGGAGACGCGGACCAGCTTTCGCCCAAGGGCTCGCGCGATGCTTCGCCCGAGCGAAGTCTTCCCCACCCCAGGGGGGCCCACGAAACAGAGGATCGGCGTCTGCAACGGATGAGGTTGGGGCCCCACCTCTTCGATCACCGGCGCGGGCGTGGTGGCTGGATCCCCAACGGGATCAGCCGCCGGCGACGCCTCCTCGACCGGAGCCGCCTCGACCTGCGCTGCGGCCAGCTCCCGGCGCTCCAGGACGCGCTTGCGGACCGCCATCCACTCCAGGATTCGCTCCTTGACCTTGGGCAAGCCGTAGTGGTCCTCGTCGAGGATCCGAGCCGCCTCACGGATGTCCACCCGCTCTTGGCCGGCGTCCTTCCAGGGCAGATCGACCAGCCACTCCACGTAGGTGCGCACGATGCCGACCTCCGGGGAGGCACTGGGCAAGGACTCCAGGCGGTCCAGCTCCTTGAGGGCCCGGCCGTGGACGGTCTCGGGCATCCCGGCCGCATCTATCCGCTCGCGCAGGTCATCCTCAGCGGTGGCGTCGCCACCCACCTCTGCCAACTCCTTGCGGATCGCCTTCAGCTGCTCGCGGAGGATCGCCTCGCGCTGGCCTTGATTGATGGTCTGAGCCACGTCCTGCTGGATCTTGTTGCGCAGCTGCGCCACCTCCAACTGGTGGGCCAGCAACGGCACCAACCCCCGCAGCCGCCGCTCAACGTCGGGCTCTTGGAGCAGGGCGATCCGGTCCAGCGGGTCGAGGTCGGGTGCCGTCCCCGTCAGGTCGGCCACCTTGCCAGGCTCCTTGGCGCGCGCCACCGCCACCGCCAGCTCGGGAGGTACCGCGGCGCCGGCAGCCACATAGTCGGCGAACATCTGCCGCACCGAACCAGCCAAGGCGTCGATCTCGGTCCCCTCAGGCTCGGTGTCCGGCAACTCCACAAACTTGGCGGTCCAGATCTCGCCCGCCTCGAGCTCGATGAGGCGAACCCGGCGCAGCCCCTCGACCAGAACCTGGGCTCCGGCGGTACCTCTGCGGAAGGCCCCGATCTGGGCCACGGTGGCCACCGGGTAGAGGTCGAGCAGTTGGACCTCGTCCAGTTCACTCTGGCGCTGTACCGCCAGCACCACCTTGCCCTCCGCCGCCACGGCGGCTTCCAGGCTGTTCACCGAGCGGTCCCGGCCAGCTCCGAGGGGAGCCAGCTGGTGGGGCAGCACGACGTTGTCGCGGAGCGGTACCAATGGCAGTGATTCGATCTCCGGGGTACGCACTTCCCGCCGGCGCGCCGGAGCCGCCCTGCCTTCGGTCTGCTCTTTGTCTTCGCTCAAGGTTTCACTCCAGGGTCATCAGGGGCCGGACACCGCCCGGCAGATTCGAGTGTGCCCGTCCGCCCAGTCGGCCAAACCTGGCCTCAGGCGACTGCTTGGACCCTCGCCTCAGCCGCGTGCTTGAGGGAGGCCACCTCGGCCTCCACGCTTCTGGTGGCCCATCCCTGGAGCACCCGGTCCAGCAGAGGTGAGATCAGCGGGTAGCCGAAGTCGTACTCCTCCTGGTGGGTGAGGAGCACTCCGCCCTCCTGCTGCTCGAAAAGGAAGACCGCGTGGAAGTTGCGCAACCGGCCCTGGAGCATGGTGAGCTCGACCTGGTTGTCTTCCAGCACATATCGAGCCCTGATCGACGACTTGAAAGGGCCAAGGTTGCCATCGATCCGGGCGACCAGCTCGTTCTCGCCACGCGACTCCACGACCATTCCCTGGACCTTCGTGTCCCCATAGGTGTAGGCGGTGGGATCAAGCACCGCCTCACGGACCGACTGGATCGGAGCTAAGACCAGAACGCTGGCCCGGGCAATCATCATCCCTGGCCCCCTTCCTCCGGTTGGAGGGTGACCTTGATCGCCTCGCCCCGCTGCGGATTGGCCGCCAGCGCGAATGCTGCTCGGTATCTGCCCAGGGGAAACCGGTGAGTGCACCAGCGGCCGAGCTCGGCCTGCCGTTCGGCGAGGATCGCCAGCGCCAGGTCCAGCAGGTGCGGCGATCCCTCAGCGCTCTCGCTGCGCCCGTAGCCGTTGCAGCCGATGATCTCCGCCTCCTTGTAGTACGCGAGGGTGGTCTCGGTTCTAGCCGGCTTGGCCACCCCGACCACCACGATACGGCCCCGCGGAGCCACGCACCTGAGTGCCAGCTCGGTCGTGTCGCGGCTGCCGATGGAGTCCAGCACCAGCGCCGCCCCGGCCCCCAGCGCCCACTGTCCCCCCCGCCACGGTCTGACCAGTCGGGCGCCGGTCCGGCGCGCCACTTCGGGAACTACCGCAGAGGCCGAGGCTGGCAATGGCTCAGCTCCCAGCTGCGAGATGAGCGCTCGCTGGTGGGACCAGGCTGCAGTGACCCACACCGGAAGGTCGGGCCATCGGGCTCGGGCCGCCAGAGCGAGCCCCAATCCGATGGTGCCTGCGCCCAGCACCAGGATCGGACCCCGGGGCTCCGACCCCGCACGCTCCACTGCATGGAGTCCGACGGCCAGGGGATCGGCCAAGACGCCCAGGCGAGGGTCCAGACCATCCGGCAGTGGATGGCACTGACTGGGATGGGCGTGGAGCACCTCGGCGAAGCCGCCCGGGAGTCCCCGGATGTTGCCTAGGTGCAAGCCCCTTCCGGTCCCCCAGGGGCCGCCGTCCGGCTGACAGCGGCAATGGGGGGGGAAGCCAGTGGCACAGGCCGGGCAAAGACTCTCCAATCCCCGGGCGACGCAGCCCACCCAGGGGTCCAGCGCCACCACTTGCCCAGGTAGGAGAGAGGAGCCGGAGCCAGGGTCGAGGACCCTGGCGACCACCTCATGACCAGGTACGTGGGGGAACGAAACCAGTCCGCTGAGCGGGTTGTCGGCGGCCGCCTGGAGCAGGACCTCCTTGACGTCGCTGCCGCAGATGCCCGCCCCAACCACCCGCAGGCGCACCCACTCCGGGCTCGGCGCGCTGGTCTCGGGAAGGTCGCGAAGGGAGAGCAGAGACAGCGGTCCGAGAGCCCAACCTGGGTGGATTCTCGAGGCGATCCCGGCCAGCGGCAGGCGGTGGGGAGAGGGATCGAATACCAGTGCACGCACCGGGCTAACGTTAGCGGGGTCGGCGCGGTCAACTCCACAAGTTGTCCCAGCTCTGGTACGCCAGTGAACATAACAGTCGGGTAAGATTGGGCACGGATCTCGTAACGAGGGCTGAGATCGGCCTCGAGTAGCGTCAGGGCGGGGGGATTGTTTAGGTCCGTTAACGGACCGCCGCTTGGGAGAGGGCCGAAAGTGAACACCGTACGCCCCCGGCACACCGGCTTCTGCTTCGGGGTTCGCGACGCCCTGCAGCTGACGTCCGACGCCCTTCGCCCTGGCGAGGATACCGTCGCTCTGGGCCAGGTCGTGCACAACCAGCGGGCTCTCGAGGAGCTGGAGCAGAGAGGCCTCGGCCGAGCCGAGCGACTACCTGATGCGGGCGGCCCTCAGGTGGTGGTGACCGCCCACGGGGCGACCCCTCAGCTGTTTGAGGAAGCGCGGCTCCGCGGGCTGACTGTGGTTGACACGACCTGCCCCCTGGTCAGGCGAGTGCAGCGTCACGCCGCCCAGCTCGCCGAATCGGATCTGCCTGTTGTCGTGGTCGGAGACGCCGCCCACTCCGAAGTGCGAGCGGTGCTCGGCTGGGCAGGTCAACGACTCGGAGCGGAAGTGGTGGTGGTAGCCACCGAGAAGGAGGCGGACGCGCTGCCCTGGCGCGAAAGCCGGGGAGTGGTCTCCCAGAGCACCTTTCCCCAACCGCGCTTTCAACAGATTGTGGCCCGACTGAAGCTGCGCTCCGGAGAGCTGGAGGTCCGTGACACCACCTGCCCAGTGGTAAACCAGCGCCAGCGTGAAGCTGTGACCGGACTCCTGGACCGGGCCGACGTGGTACTGGTGGTCGGGGGTCGGGAATCGGCCAACACCAAGGCACTGGCCGAGACCTGCTCCGAGCGACGCCCGACCTTCCACGTAGAGTCCGCCGCCGAGATCGAACCGAGCTGGTTTGAACCGGGCCAGCTGGTCGGGATCACGTCCGGCACCTCCACCCCAGCCTGGGTGGTAGATGAAGTTGAGGCAGCGTGTCGTGATCTCTGACCAGGCCGAGTTGGCCGAGAGCGACCGCGCCAGCGCCCTGGCGCTGGCGGCCCAGGCGATTCTGGGCCGCTATCAGGGGCAGATCCAGATGGGGATGGCCCAGGTGATGGACACCCTTCCTATGGAGGTGGTCGAGCCGGCGCAGTACCACGTCGGTCTGCTGCCAGGTGCCAGGCCGGGCAAGGCGCTGCGACCGACCTTGACCCTGCTCCTCGCCGAGGCCCTGGGGGAGGCGTCGGAGGCGCCACTGCCGCTGGCCCTGGCGGTGCAGCTGGTGCACGACTTCTCCCTCCTCCATGACGACATCGTCGACGGCGACCGCTCTCGGCGTGGCCAGCCCGCCCTCTGGGTGCGAGACGGCGTGCCATCCGCGCTCAACACTGGAGACGCCCTCCTGACCGCCGCCTTCTGTGTGATCTCAATGGCTGACCTGCCCTCTCGGACCAGCACCCGTGGTGCCCGCCGCCTCAGCGCGGCGACCATGGAGATGGTGGGCGGTCAGCAGGCGGACATCGCGGCAACCGGGGCCCCCGCCGCCGACCTACCGCAGTACCTGACGATGGTCGAGCGCAAGACGGGAGCCCTGATGGGCGCCGCCGCCGCCCTGGGGGGCATCGCCGCCGGAGCTTCGGTGGCCACCGTGGACGCCTGCGAGAGCTTCGGTCGAACGCTCGGAGTCGCCTTCCAGCTTCGGGACGACGTGCTGGGTGTCTTCGGCGACAGCGCCGAGACCGGGAAGCCGGTCGGCAACGACCTGCTCCGCGGCAAGCAGGGTCTCCCAATGGTGCTAGCCCTGACCGGAAACGGTGAACTAGGCAAGACCGCCCGCTCCTGGCTCGACCCGCCTGGTCTGCGGCGCCATGACCTGGCCCAGGCGGTGGAGCTGCTGCGTGAAGGTGGAGTGGCCGAGCGCTGCCAGGGGCTTACCACGACCTGGACCGAACGGGCCCTGGTGGCCGCCGCCAAGCTGCCCCTCTCTGAGGAGGGCGCGATGGAGCTGGAGATCCTGGGGCGGTGGTTGGGGGAGCGCTGGAATTGACCCTGGAGCTGGAGCCGGAACGAGCTCAGAGCCTGGACTCTGGATCTGCCGCTCAGGCAGAACTGGCGCTGGAGCGGGCGGTCAGCGAGCTGCTCCAGCGCCAGAACCAGGACGGCTCATGGTCGGGCGAGCTGGAGAGCAACGCCTCGATCACCGCTGAGTACCTCCTGCTCCAGCGCTATCTAGGCCGCTCCTCTCCGACCCGCGAGGCGGCCGCGGTCAAGTACCTGCGCAGTCAGCAGCGCGACGACGGCAGCTACGGAATCGCGCCCGAGGTTGACGGCGACATAAGCATCACCGCGGAGGTTCTGGTGGCGCTGCGGTCGGTCGGAGTCGCGGCCACCGATCCCCAGGTGCAGCATGCCTGGAGGTTCGTGGAGGCGAACGGGGGACTCCGGGCAACTCGTCTCTTCACCCGGATGTGGCTGGCCCTGGGTGGGCTTTGGCCGTGGCACGAGATCCCCGCCATTCCGCCGGAATGGATGCTGGTGCCGGCCCAGCAGATCGGCAGCATCTACGACCTTGCCTCCTGGGCTCGGGCGACCACGGTGCCCCTGACCATCCTGCGCAGCCTGCGGACCGTTTTCCCGCTGGAATCCCCGAGCCGGGACGAGCTGCCGCTTGGCCCTCATCGGCCCGGTGTGGGCGCCCCCACCTGGAAGGTGGTCGACCGGGCGCTCCGGACCTACGGCCGGCTGCCACAGGTCGGCGTCCGGCACCGAGCTCTGGCGCGGGCCGAGCAGTGGATCGTCGAGCACCAGGAGGCAGACGGTTCCTGGGCCGGCATCCAACCTCCCTGGGTGTACGGGCTGATGGCGCTCCGGGCGCGCGGCTACGACCTGGAGCACCCGGTCATGAAGCGGGGGTTGGACGCGCTGGAATCGTTTGGCATCGAGGACGAGCAGGGCTTCCGGTTGCAAGCTTGCATCTCACCTGTCTGGGACACCGCGCTGGCGCTCTGGGCGCTCTTGGACGCCGGGGTCCCAGCGGAGCACGAGGCGCTGGTCAAGGCGGTCAACTGGCTGGTAGAGCGGGAGGTGACCAAGGTTGGCGACTGGGCCGTCCGGCGGCCCGGCGCACCGCCAGGGGGGTGGCCCTTCGAGTTCTACAACGACCAGTACCCGGATACCGATGACACCGCGGTGGTGCTCTCGGCGCTCACCGTGGCCGGGCATGACCGCCATGAGCAGACTCGTGTGGGAGAGGTGATGCGGCGGGGGCTGGCCTGGCTCCTGGTAATGCAGGGCGCGGATGGCGGCTACGCGGCGTTCGACGCCGACAACGATCGCAGCTGGGTCGAGCATCTCCCGATCGCCGACTTCGGCGAGATGTTGGATCGACCCAGCCCCGACGTGACCGCCCACGTGGTGGAAGCCTTCGCTCGGCTCGGCGGTACCGACCTGGAACCGGCCCAGGAAAGGGCCCTCGCCTGGTTACGTGACTCCGAGGAGGGCGCCGGCGCCTACTACGGGCGCTGGGGCGTCAACTATGTGTACGGAGACGCCGCCGCCGCCACCGCCTTCGCGACCGCCGCCGAGTCCCAGGACCGAGAGCGGCTGCTGCGGATCGGCGAGTGGGTCAGACTCAACCAGCACGCCTCGGGTGGCTTCGGCGAGTCAGTTCTCTCCTACCACGACCGCGCCCACATCGGCCGCGGCGAGCCCACGCCATCCCAGACCGCCTGGGCCCTGCTGTCGCTTCTGGCGGCGGGAGATTCCGTATCCGATCTTGACCGCGAGGGTCGACTCGCGACCGCGGCGGAGTCGGCGGTCAATTGGCTCCTCCAGCATCAGGAGGAGGGGGGCGGCTGGACCGACCACCAGTTCACTGGGACCGGCTTTCCCCGGGCGTTCTACCTTCGTTATCACCTCTACGCCACCATATTTCCGGTCATGGCCCTGGGGCGAGCGCTTCGGCCCCGGCCGATCCCGCTCAGCGGAGATCGTTGACCGCCGTCGGGACCGGAGTCGCCCCCGAGACCGACACCGGCCCTCGTCCGAGACTGCCTGATTACTCCGCTGGTCGTCAGCAGCGGGCTCGTCAGGTGGAGAACTTTCCCATCGCCGCCTGGTTGCTTAGACCGGGCCGAAGGGAGGCTCGGGGCGCCATCTACGGTTTCTGCCGACTTGTCGACGATCTCGGCGACGAGAACCTGGGCGAACCTAAGACTCTGCTGGGGCTCGCCCGAGAAGAACTAGACGCCTGTTATTCCGGCCAACCGAATCACCCGATCTTTGAACGCCTGCAGCCGGTGATTCAACGATTTCAGCTACCAGCTGAGCCGTTTCAGCGACTGATCCAGGCCAACCTTCAAGACCAGGAGGTCCTGCGCTACCAGAGCTGGGCGGAGCTGGACCAGTACTGCACTCTCTCAGCTACCCCGGTGGGCGAGCTGGTCTTGGCCCTGGAGAAGATCAGCGACCCGGAGCTACTCCGCTACTCGGATTCCATCTGCACTGGGCTGCAGCTGGCCAACATGTGGCAGGACGTCGCCTCCGACCGGGCCGGGGGCCGGCGCTATCTACCACTAGACGTGCTCGGCGAGCACGGTGCGACCGAGGAAGACTGGTGGAGCGGGGCGGTCAGCCCGGGGATGCTGGCCGCGGAGACTCATGCGGTAGCCCGGGCCCGGCGGCTCCTGGTCGACGGTTGGCCACTGGTCGGGCGAGTTCCCAACCTGATGCGGCTGGAGATGGCGACCTTCATCCTCTGCGGCCTGGCTGCCACGGCGGCGGTGCTTGAGGCCGGAGCCACGGTGTTCCAAGAGAAGGCGGTGCTGAGTCCCGCCCGGCGCCGCCGGGCGGTCTGGCAGGCCAGCTGGGCCTGGCGGCAGGCGGCGCCACCCCGATCGAGTTGAGCGCTTCAGCGCCCGCCGGAGCTGGGGCGTTCTCACCGTCACCGGACGAGCTCCGGGCCGCGCATGAGGCTTGCGCCCTAGAGGTTCGCGCCGCAGCCGCCAATTTCTACTACGCCTTCCGGCTCCTGCCCAAGCGCAAGCGGGAGGCCCTGCACGCGGTTTATCGCTTCTGCCGGGCGGCAGATGACATCGCCGACGGGGAGGGAAGCTCCGAGCAACGCCGCCAGGAGCTCGAGCAGTTTCGCTCGACCCTGACGCTTTCCCTGGCGGGGGCGCCGCCCGATCAGGGCTGGCTGGTGCTCTGGGACGCCGCCCGCAGCTTCCACCTCGACCCAAGCAACCTAAGCGACGTGATCGACGGTTGCGCCGCCGACTGCGCGCCCCTCCAGATCGTCACCGAGGCGGATCTGGAGCGGTACTGCTATGGGGTGGCGGGAGCGGTCGGGTTGCTCAGCGCCCAGATATTCGGATACAAAGACCCCCAAGTGCCACAGCTGGCGGTCCGGCTGGGTGCGGCAATGCAGCGAACCAACATCCTCCGTGATCTGAAGGAGGATGACCAGCGGGGTCGCTGCTACCTTCCGCTGGACGATCTGACGCGCTTCGGCTGCGAGCGGCAGGACCTGCTGTCCGGCACTGGCGGAACCCGGGCCGCCGACTACCGAAAGCTGATGGGGTATGAGATCGCGCGCGCCCGGGAGCTCTTCGCGCAGGGCACCCAGCTGATCCCCCTGGTGAGCCGGGACGCCCGAGGCTGCCCGGCGGCCCTGGCGGCCCTTTACCGCGCCCTCCTGGTCGAGATGGAGGCCCGAGACTTTGATGTCCAGACGGAACGGATCTCGCTGGGACGAGGGCGCAAGCTTCGACTGGCGCTGGGGGCCTGGGCCGGGGCCGCCCTCGGCCGCTGAGAAAGAGGACGGAAGCTCCGGTGGAGGCGCTGGTCGTCGGAGGCGGTCTGGCAGGCATCAGCGCCGCGCTGGAACTCGCCGACCAGGGAGCCCGGGTGACCCTGGTGGAGCGAGCACCGGTACTGGGAGGGCTGTGCCGCTCAGTTCCTGACCCGGTGGCCGGTCGGGTCGATACCGGGCAGCACGTGTACCTGGGCTGCTGCACCGAACTGGAGAGCTTCCTGGAGCAGATTGAGGTCAAGCCCGCCTGGGGGCAGCGACGTCTGGAACTGGTGGTGGCCAACCCTCGGACCGGGATCACCCGGCGACTTCAAGCGGCCCCTCTGCCTGCGCCAGTTCACCTGCTGCCCGTCCTGCTGCGTTGGCCTGGGCTACCTACCAGGCAGCTGGTCCAGTCCGCCGCAGTTGCCACCGCGCTGCGCTCCCTAAGCGCGGGCGATCAGGCGCTCCTGGACGCTGTGCCGGCTCGATCCTGGCTTCACAGCCTGGGCCAGGACGACCTGGTCATACGCCAGCTCTGGGACCCCTTCCTGATCTCAGCCTGCAACGTCTCGCTCGATCGCTGCAGTGCCGGTCTGGCCGCCTACGTCATTCGTGAGGGGCTGCTGGGCAGCGGGGACGCGGGGGCAATGCGGATCCCCGCCACCGATCTCACGGCCTGGCTGGATCCTCCCAGCCGACGGCGGCTGGCGGCACTCGGAGTGGACCTGAAGTTGCGCTGGCGAGCGGCTGAACTTCTGACCGGAAAGGTCAGGCGACACCTGGTTCGGAGCGCCGAGGGCCAGGAGGTCGAGGCCGACCTGGTCGTGCTGGCGGGCTCGGCGATGGCAGCGAAGCGGCTCCTCTCGAGCAGGGGCATCTCCGATCCCATCGTGGAAGCCGCGGCGCGACTGCCCAACTCCCCCATCGTCAACCTCCATCTCTTCACCGATCGCCCGTTTCTGCCCGGTCCGGTGGTGACCGCTCCGGGTTCACCGCTGCAGTGGCTCTTCGATCGATCTCAGTTAGGGGAAGAGGAACTGGTCCTGGACGGCCAGCCGGTCTTTCACTCCGCCATCTCCCTCTCCGCCGCGGAGGAGCTCATCGGGACCGCAGAGACCACGATCACCGAGTCCCTCTGGAGGCTCTGCCAGGATCTCTTTCCGGCGGCGCGGCGGGCCCGACTGCGGCACAGTCGGGTGACCAGGGAAGCGGCGGCGACCTTCGCCGCGGTGCCCGGGTCAGCGGCGGCTCGGCCCGGGCCAACAACCCCCCTGGAGGGGCTGTGGTTGGCGGGCAATTGGACCGATACCGGGTGGCCGGCCACCATGGAGGGCGCAGTGCGGAGCGGGCGAAGTGCGGCAGGTGCCGCCGCTGGGAGATCGCCTAAACGGACCGCTGATAGGCCCTGAAGGCCCGGGTCGAGAGCCAGGCGCAGACAACGGCCAGCCCCGCCAGTAGAGCCAGGTGAAGCTCCACATATGACCAGTCGGGATGCGGGCCAAGCGCCTGCCGGGATACCAAGACGGCCCAGTTGGCGGGATTGTAGATGGCCACCGTTCGGAGCCACGACGGCAGCAGCTGCAAAGGCATGAAGGTCGCCGACAGGAACGCCAACGGCAGCACCAAGAAGCTGCTGGCGATCACCGATTGCTGGGTGCGGAGCACCAACGCCAAGGCGTTGGAAAGCGAGGCGAATGCGGTGCCCAGCAGCAGCGCAGACACCACGCAGAGAATAACTCCGAGAACGCTCGCAAACGCCGCCCCCGACAGCCATCCCAAGCCCAGGATGATGAATGATTGCAAAGCGGTGAGCGTAGCCGAGTACACCAGCTCTCCGCCGATCAGTGCGCCGCGAGAGACCGGGGTTACCAGAAACCGGTTCAACACGCCACGCTCCATATCGATGACGTAGCCCATTCCGCTCCAGCCGTTGGAGAAGAGAGCCGTCATCATGACCACCCCGGGGGTGAGGAAGCCTATGTAGTTTGTCGAGGAAAAACCTGGGATTTGTACCACCCGCTCGAACATGTGACCAAACAGGAGTAACCAGATCACCGGTTGCACCAAAGTGCTCACGATGTAGTACGGCTGACGTGCGAATGCTCGTAAATAGCGGCCGGTCATATAGCCGGATGCAGTCAGGGCGGCACTCATTTGGACTTCTCCTCACTGGCGCTGAATGCGTGGCCGGTGTAGCGCAAATAAACATCGTCAAGCGAAGGTCGCACGACGCTCGCGGTGGACACGCGCAGCTGGGCCGCGTCCAGGACGGTCAGGAGCCCCGGCAAGGCACTTGCTCCGGAGTCGACGCGGGCGCGCAGCACGCCATATTCGAAAGATGTCTCCCGCAATTGATCGCCCAGTCGGGCGATCGCGCTGAAGACCTGCTCCCGAGCTACCTCATCGGCGAGCTGGAGCACCACCGCGTCCCCGTGCAGCTCGGATTTGAGCTGTTCGGCGGTTCCCTGCACCACGATCGTGCCCTTGTCCATGATCGCCACCTGGTCGGCGAGCCGATCCGCCTCCTCCAGGTAGTGAGTGGTCAGCAGCACGGTCAGCCCATCGTCCTTGGCCAGGTGAGAGATCTCCCGCCACATCTCGGTGCGCGCCTCAGGGTCGAGTCCAGTGGTGGGCTCGTCGAGAAAGAGCACCTCGGGGCGATGCACGAGCCCCATGGCGACGTCCAATTTGCGCTGGGTGCCGCCGGAGTAGGTCTTGGAGATCCGGTCAGCCACCTCCTCCAGTCCGAAGCGCTCCAGCACGGATTGCAGGCTGCGCTTTAGGGCCACACCGGACAGGCCGTATAGGTGACCCTGGAGCTCGAGGTTCTCCCGCCCGGTGGCCTCGATGTCCACCGCGGTCATCTGGGCGACCACCCCAACCGCATGGCGGACCCGATCGGGGTGGCGGATGACGTCGATGCCCGCCACCTGGACCTGCCCGGAATCCGGACGGCAGAGGGTTGTGAGCACCTTGACGGCCGTGGATTTCCCGGCGCCGTTGGGCCCCAGCAGCGCGAAAACGGTCCCGGCAGGGACGGTGAAGCTCAGTCCATTGAGAGCCTTGGTGCCGCCTCGATAGGTCTTATTCAGCTCTCGCACGGCGATCGCGGGATCGTGCGCCAAGGTGGAACCCCGAATTGGGGCACCAAGTGTCGAAATAGCCATGATCTGTCGCCTCCTTCTAGTTCCACTGGTGTGTGGGGGAGTCGACCCGGGTCAGATCTGGCTACCATTCAGTTGCGCCTTGGGTACCAGGTCCTCCGGGACCAACTCGAGGATCGAAGCCCTGGGCCGGGTGTTTCAGCACCCGGCTCGGGGTGTCTTTCTTCTCGGTCAGGTCGATAGGCGATCTCCCTGGTCGGCTATGAATTGCCGCCATTGAATGAGGCCGCCCAGCTCCCCGGAGACGATCCTACTGTGCAGTCGTTGGACCCACTCCAGCTCCGCCTGAAGAAGGGTGGCGGCGAAGTCGGACTCCAGGCCGAATATCTCTGGGAGCTCGAGCTTGCTGTCCATCATCTGACGCATGGTTTGGTACTGGAGGAGCATCAGTTCCAGCCGGGAGCATCTCGTCTCGAGTAGCTGCTGGGCATCTTCGGGAGGCAGCGCCGGCAGCATCGACAGCGCAGCTTCGAACCCGCGGTACTCCTTGGCCGGGACGCTCACCATGTCGCTGAGCCAATCGATCAGCTCGACGTGCCCTGCCGGCAAGAGGCGATACACCGTGCGCTCGGGCCGTCGCCCCTCTCGCTCGGTCTCTTGGGCCTCGATGTACCCGGCGTTGGAGAGAGCCTTCACCACCGTGTAGAGCGATCCGTAATTGAGTTTGATGCTCTCCTCCTTCCCTCGCTGGCGCATCACGGTCGCCATTTCGTAGGGGTGCATCGGGCGCTCCAACAGGCAGACCAGTACCGCCAGAGCGAGCAGGTTTGATCGCGAGTATCGGGCCATCTAATTTATTTCCATAATATCCGGTGCCGAGTATATAGCACGTGAATAATCGCGTGTCAATCCTGTGAAGCCCGGTTCACCTCACCTCGGATGCAGTAGCCTCGCGGCCATGGATGCCCAGCCTCCGGTATTCGCCCCGCGGCCGATGAACTTGAGCGAGCTGCTGGACGCCGTCTACCGTCTCTATCGCCGAAACTTCTGGCTGTTTGCGGGAGTGGCGGCGGTGGTCCAGATCCCGTACCAACTCTTTCTTTCCTTCGTACAGGGCCAGGCGAGCTCGTTTTCGCAGGCCTTCTCCCGCCTCCAGACCAATCCCGGGACCTCGGCTCACGTTCAGGTTCTCTTTCAAACCTATTGGCATGCCAACTCGCTGGCCGTGCTGGCACTGCTCCTCTTCGGATTGCTCGCCCTGCCGCTCGATCTGGCGGCCCTGACCAGCGCCGGGGCCGATCGCTACCTGGATCGTCCAAGTTCGATCGGGCTGGCCTTCCAGGTGGCCCGGCGGCGCTGGCTTCCGGTCTTGGGCGTGTTCTTGCTGATGGCCGCGATCTTCCTCGGAGGAGCCCTGGCGCTGGCGATCGTGGGCACGATCCTGATCCTGGTGCTGAAGGGGTTCGGCGCGGTCTTGATCACGCTGCTGGCGATCGCCGCCTTGGTAGCGGGATTCGTGGCCTACTTCCGGGTCATCGTGGCGATTCCGGTCGTGGTCCTGGAGCCGGTGGGACCCTTGCAGGCGCTCCAGCGAGCCTGGGGGCTGACCCGCGGCCACACTTGGTTGGCCTTCGGGGTAGTGGTGCTGCTGGGGCTGATCGTCGCCGTCCTCGCGTTTGTGCTGGGTCTTGCGGCTGGGATCTTGGCGCTGGCCCTGGGGGGCGCTGGAAACGTGCCGGGCCATCTGCTCATCGCGGCGATCACGGTGGTGATCGACGTCATCGCCACTCCGGTGAGCGCGCTCGGGGCACTGCTTCTCTACTTCAACTTCCGGGGCCGACAGGAGGGCCCGGCAGTCGCTCCGCTGCAGGGGCGGCCCGCCTTCCAGCCCTGATCCCCTCACCCGGCCGGAGGCTCAGCGGCGTATCAGGTATCGGAGGATCAGAACGCTCAGCTCGTAGAGCGCGATCAGCGCCACGGAGAGGAAGGTGGGAGTGAAGGGGTCAGCTCCCGGGGTGATCACCAACGCCACCGCCACGATCGCGAAATAGGCCTTGAGCCGCCAACTACGCAACTGCTGACTGCTGATGATCCCGAACGCCCCCAGCAGGCAGAGGACGACCGGCATCTCGAAGGTGATCCCGAAGATCACGATGACCAGACCAAAGAAGGTCAAGTAGGCCCCTAGGTCCGGCAGGTAGATGGCGTTGCTACCCAAGAAGGTGCTTAGGAAACTCAGTCCGATCGGCATGATCACGTAGGCAAATCCCGCTCCCAACCCGAAGCAGAAGAGGCTGCCGGCGATGAAGGGGCCGATCAGATGGCGCTCCCGGCGGCGCAATCCCGGCGCCACGAAGGCCCAAGCCTGCCAGGCGACGATCGGGAACGAGGCCACAATCCCGGCGGCGGCGGCAACCTTGAAGGGGATGGTCAGCCCCTCAATGGGGCTGGTCACGATCAGGTGATCGCCGAAGGGTGATCTGCCTCGGTGGGCGAGCGCCAGCTGGAGCGGTCGTTCCAGCAGGTGGATGAGCTCGTGGTTGAAGGCGAAGGCCAGCGCCGACGCGCCAACCCAAGCGATCAGGCAGATGAGGACAGCCCGGCGCAGATCCTCGAGATGCTCCACCAGGGTCAGCGCCGGGCCCTCTTCCTCTGGCTCCGGGGCCCCCCGATGGGGGGCCCGGGCCAGCGAACCGGTGAACTGCTGAGTGGCCATCTGGGGTAAACGCTCCGCTCAGACCCTGGTCTCAGCGGTGGTCTGGCCTACGGCGACGCCATTGCTAGGCGCGGGGACTGGGGTCTCCTGATCCTCAGCCCTGATCGGGCTCACCGTGTTCCGGATCTCGGCTCCGCCGGCAGTGAATTCCTGGCGCGCGCTGGTGCTGGCGTGCTTGAACTCCTGGATGGCGCGTCCGACGCTATGGCCCAGTTCCGGCAAGCGCTTGGGGCCGAAGACGACCAGGGCGAGCAGCAGGACAATGCCCAAAAGCACGATGTGGGTAGGTGAAAGCATGTCAATCTCCCTCAATTGAGGTAAACGGGGTTGACGGGGTGGCCACCGGGGTGAAGTCGGCCCCGGCGCGAGGCCAGGTGACCTCCTCGACTAGCCCCTCGCGGATCGCCACGGTCAGGGTCGGGACCCCGAGGGGGCTCCAGAGGAGCTGGTCGCCCGCGCGCAGTCTCGGGAACACGGCCGCAAAGGCCGTGCCCCGAGGGAGGGTGCGCGGGAGGACGTACACGTGCTGTCGACGCTCGGGAGCCTCGACCGAGCTGATCTCGATCTCTTTGCCTTGTAGCTCCGCCGGGGTCATGACCACCAAGGCTCCGAAGCCCGGGCCGACATCGACCATGACGGCACGACTGGGATCAGCGGTAGCGCGTGATTCAGGCATAGCGGTCAGTCCCGACTCAGGTTCCCGACGAAGTCGGGGTCGTGGACGGGGTGTCGAAGCCGTCGTTGGGAGTGCCCAGGTAAGGGAACGAGCTGAGGTAGTTCATGCCGATGCTGGACAGGGAAGCCGGGGTGCCCTTGGCGGGATCGGTGACGTCGTAGATCAGTGACGATGCCGCGTCTGGCTGGTAGCTCTTGTCGATGAGGGCGTAGGTCGCCCCTGCCACCGCCCGCAGCTCGATCGAGGTCACGTCGTCGAACACCCGGCGTCCGTTGGGGAAGCCGGCTGCGTCAGCGCCCAGGAGACCGAGCAGGCTCGGACTGGAGGAGGGCGGAACCGCCAGGTTCAGCCGCAGCATGTCGGCGTGGGTCTTGCCGGTGTAGTTCTGGAACCCCGCGATCACCCCCGAGGGAATCCCGGTGAGAAGGATCGCCACCAGGTCAGCCCGGGCCGTGCCCTGCTTGTTGAGCGCTGCCAGGTTTGGGAAAGCGGCCGGGTAGAGAACCGGAAGCAGGCCCGCCAACTCCGGATGCTCGTAGCTGGCGAGGAACTGGCCCTCCTGGTTGGGCTCGAGCCCGTTCCACCCGTCCTTCTCCCCCATGGGGATGACGACCTCGTTGATCAACGGGTTGCCCAGGCGGGAGACCTGGATCCAGGGTCCCACTGAGGTGCTGGCGCCGTCGCCGTGCAGATTGACCCTCTGCCGCTTGGCTGAGGCCCAGACGCCGATCACCGAGCGCGGGTCGGTGGCGCTGCTCCCGGAGTAACCACCCTTGGTCAGCTCGGTCTTCGGCACCTGGATGGCGATCGAGTGGACGTTGACCCCGGCGGTGGAGTTGACCCCTGAAGCGGAGGGCCGTGGTCCGATGTGAAGGCTCTGGAACGGCCGGAGGTCGCCCAGGTCGAAGATGGCTCCCAGGTCGACGTAGAAACCCTCGGCCCGCTGACCGGCGAACACTTTCTCCCCGCTCGCCAGGGAGTGCACCGCAGCACTAGCCAAGGTCGAGTAGTTGGGGGTGGAGAGTGGGCCGACATTGCAGGGCGGGCATGCCAGTTTCGTGCCCAAGTTCTTGCTCCCGGACGAGTTGATCCGGGTCACTTGATAGGACTGACGGCGATTCCAGGTGGAGTCGGTCAGTGAGGTGATGGTGCCGGTGTTGTACAGGAAGGTCTTGCCGTTTTCGACGGTGGTGGTGAAGCGGAACAGGTAGGTCACGTCCGCTTTGCCATCGCCATTGTTGTCGACATTGATCTCGTACTGGACATCGTCGCCAAACTCGTAAAAGTTGGGGCCTCCGGCAGGATCCTGGAGGGGGATGAAGTTGGCGATCAGAGTGACCGTGTCCGGGCTGTCCGGGCTGACGAAGGCGTACAGGTCGGTGTTATCAGCGACCGGATCCTTGGCGATCTCCGGCGCTTCGCGGTGCGATGACATTGGTTACCTCAACTGTGTTTTTGAGTGGTTGAAACTTGCTCGAACGAGCTACTGGGTCGCCCCCAGCAGCTGCCGTGCGATCTGGTCGTTCTGGAGGGTCACCTGACGGGTACCGACCATCACCGTGATCTCCCCCGTGTTGACGTCGTCGATGTGCGCCACCAGCGGGCCGTCCTGGGTCACTCGCCCCATCGGCCTCACCGCCGCCGACTTACCGGTGCTCTTACTTCCGGGGCGCAGGAAACTGGGGACCGTGGTGGCTACCCCCACCGCCGCCGCGCCCAGCGACGCCTGGCGCAAAAAGGTGCGCCGTGAGACTCGATTCATGCCGTTCTCCTCGTGTCGGGTTGGTGGTTGGTCAGCGCGGTGCGCTGGCTGCGTTGGGGGAATGCAGACGACCTTGGCTCCCGGCGAAGGAGTGGCTGCGAGCCGCCCTCGAGTGGCCAGGGAACGACCGACTAGCTGCCAGGTCGCTTGGGAACTGCATGCCCGGGTCTACGAGAGGAGGAGCCGGATCGGATCACCCAGACCGGCGGCCGCGACCGCCGGATCGAGGTCCGGTCAGCTCAGGGGGGCGCTCAGCAGCACCGGCCCACGGGGGACGGTGTCGCCTGTCTGAGGCTCGCGGGTGAGGGCTAGTTGAGTGAACCCGCTGGGGCTGCGGTTGATCCGGTAGGCACCTTGCCGCTTCACCTGGCCGATCCGCACCGGGGTGGGCGACCCGTTCTGGGGCGCCATGTACCAGAGGGCGTAGACCTGCTGCGAGTGCAACGCGGGAACACTGGAGAGCAGCAGGTAGGTGGCGCCGGTACTGGGATCGGTGACCAGGGCGCCGTGGGCGGTCGATTTGGCGCTCGGTGTAAGCGTGATCACAGTCGCGTTGCCGTCAGCGATCAGCCGGTCCACGGGGTTGAGGTTGACCGAGGTCAGACCGGCCGAACGCGGAGGGCTGGAGAAGTGCTCATAGAGACCCCAGCTCCCGGCTGACAGGGCCACGACCGCTGCCGCCGCGGTCGCAATCCAGGGCGACCACCGACTGGCCCGGTGGCTACTGGTCGTCGAGACGGGGCCTCCAGCGACCGCCGAAGGGGATCTTTCCAGCGATTCCGCCCGAACCTGCGCCATGATCCGCCCCCGCAGCTCCGGCGGTGGCGCCATCTCGACGACCTCGTCTCCGATCTGCATGGCCACCGCTCGCAGCTCGTCGGCGGAGGCGCGGCAGTCGGAGCAGGTTTCAAGGTGCTCCCGTACCCTCTCCTCCTCCGTCAGGTCCAGTGAGTCCAGGACGTATGCCGCGAGAAGGTCGGGCAGTTCTTGGCAGGTCAGCCTGGTGGTGGGCAGCTGCGGGCCTCTTCCGAAGCTCATCGCTCCGGGTCCTCGGCGGCGATCGTCTCCGCCAGAAGATGACGCAAGCGGTCTAGTGCCAGCCGGGTCCGGCTCTTGACGGTGCCGATCGGCAGACCCACCCGGGCGGCTATCTCGCTTTGGGAGAGACCCCCGAAGTAGGCCCACTCCAGGATCTGACCCTGCTCCGAGGGCAGCTTGGTGAGCGCCGACTGGACGGCCTGACGGCGCATCGAGTCGGCGGCTGAGCGCCAGGTGTCATTGAGCGCCATCAACTGCGGCTCCTCTTCCAACGGTACCGATCGGGCCCGGGCACTGGCCGGGCGCAGTCGGTCGATGGCTCTGGAGCGGACCATCACCAGAAGCCAACTGCGCACGCTGGCCCGGTCGGGGGCATAGGCCGACGCCCGTCGCCACAGCGAGAGGAATGCGTCTTGTACCACCTCCTCGGCGGAGGCGCGATCGTTGAGCATGCGCACGGCCAGTCCGTAGGCGACTCCGGCGTGGCGATCGTAGAGCGTGGCCAAGGCCTCCTCGTCGCGGCCTCGCAGGCGCCACATCAGCTGGGCATCGCTGTCAGTCTCTCCAGCCTGATAGGTCCCTAGTTCGGCCGCATCTAACATCTTTTCATTCGGGTGTTCGATGGAAGGCTCCGATCGGATCACTTGATCGCCGTCGATAGACCCACCTCCAGCCTGGCTCAACTCCGGCCGAGCATACCCCGGGCGGCGAATGAGACGACTCGATTACCTGACCGCGCACGCGATTCCCGCGCTCAGCGGCGCAGGCCCGGCCCGTCAGTGATCCGCGTCGCGGGTTGACTCGTATACCCCCCAGGACTCGACTTTCCGCGGTCGCCTTCGGTCAGTTGCCTGACCCGGCCGCAGCAACACCTGGAGGGAAACCCTGATGGTCAATGCGCGCACAAGGGCACAGCAGTCGCCCAACCAACTCTTCGGCTACGCGTTCGGTGCGGTCTACGTCCTGGTCGGACTGGTCGGATTCGCCGTCACTCCCGCGGTCGGCTTTGCCGCGACCCAGGGCAAGAATCTGATCATTTTCGGCGTCAATCCGCTGCACAACCTGGTGCACATCTTGGTGGGGATCCTGCTCTTCGGGGCAGCCGCCGCCGGAGCCAGTAGCTCCCGAGCGATCAACCTGACCGTGGGCACCATCTACCTTCTCTTGGGAATCGTGGGCTTCTTCGCGATCAACCACTCGTACAACATCCTGGCCCTCAACGTCCCTGACAACTTCCTCCACCTGGCAACTGCCGTCGGTGCGCTGGGAGTGGGTCTCTTCTTTGGTCGGCGGGCCGCGCTGGCTACCGCCTAATTCCAATTTCTTCCCCAGAGCGGTCCCGGGCCACTCCCCGGCCCGGGTCGCTCTGGATCACTTCGTCGAGTAGTCGTCGGCCACCAGGCGGGGCCCACATCGGCCGTCTCGCAATCTAATCAGGAGGAGGCCAAATGCCGGGAATGGGACCTTTGGGGACCCCCACCGCAGGCGACTTCTACCTGTACCTGGTGCTCGACCTGCTGATCGTTGCCGGCCTGGTTTGGCTAGCTCTGAGCTGGCAGATGGGGCGGCCCCGGTCAGATTCCCGAGACTCGCAGTCGAGTCGCCTGCTGAGCAACACCGCACGGCTCCTCCTCCGCCGCGGGCTGGGCGTCATTTGGATCATCGACGGCCTGCTGCAGGCCCAGCCTCTGATGGCCACCCGCTTTGCCTCCCTGGTGATAGCTCCGGCTGTCCACGGACAGCCCAGCTGGCTGGCTCAGCTCCTCCGGCTGGAGATCCAGCTGTGGCAGGCCCGTCCCCTGGACCTGGCCGCCACCACCGTGCTGGTGCAGGTGGGTCTGGGGGTGGCGATTCTGGCCGGAGGGGACTCCCGCCTGGGGCGCCTTGGACTCTGGCTCTCGATCGGGTGGGCCCTGGCCGTCTGGGTGGGCGGCGAGGCGTTGGGTGGAATGCTGGCACCTAGAGCCAGTGAGGTTTTCGGTGCGCCCGGGGCCGTTTTGCTCTACGCCGTGGCGGCCGCCCTGCTGTTGGCCCCCGGCCGGTTCTGGATCAGCGGCAGCATTCCTCGATGGATTCGCCGGGGCACCGGTTGCTTCCTCTTGCTGGGGGCGCTTCTCCAGGCTCTGCCCTTCGAACGATTCTGGACGGGACCCGGGTTGCGCTCGGCATTCTTGGAGATGGCCCGGATGCCTCAGCCGCATTGGCTGGCCGCGCCGATCTTCGCCCTGGCCAATGCCAGCGGCTCCCACCCTACCTCGGTGAACGCGGTACTGATCTTGATAATGGCCACCTTGGGGGTCGGGCTGATCACCGCACGAGCACCGCGTGCCTGGAGCGCGTTTGTCCTCCTCTGGCTGGTCGCTACCTGGTGGCTCGGCCAAGGCCTGGGTGGGCTGGGAACAGGTTCCGGGACCGATCCCAACCTCTCCCCTCTGGTGGCACTACTCCTTGTCAGCGCCTGGCTACCGGCCCGGCCCGGGCTGGTAGCGGCGGGGACGTCCGCGATCTCTGACCACGCTCTCCGGCGCAAGCTAGCGCTTGGGGGTTTGGCGGCGCTCCTTGTGGGCGGCATCCCGGCTCTCCTGGGGCTCCCGCTGGCGGCCCTCGAGACCTCTTCTCGGCCGGCCACAACGACCGGCGCCGTGCTCTCGCCGACCGCGCTGCGGAGCGGGCCGCGGTTTGTGCCCGCCAGTCAGGGAGCAGCGGCCGACGACACCAGTCAGTCAGACCGACTGAAGTAGCCAGGTCGGGGAAGAGTCCGAGACCTGTCCCGAACCGCCGGTCGATGACTCAGGACGCAGGCACGGCGGTGCGGTCATCGGTCGGTCCGCCGAGAGAAAGCTCCGCCCGCCCCTGCGCCGTCCGCACCAGCAGGGGCACCGCGATGGCGACCGAAAGTCCCAGGGAGTCGAGGGCCAGGCGCTGACTGCGACCAACCCGGATCAACCGCCTCACGCTGCCGGGTCGAGTCAGGATCAGCCGCCCCACCCGAGTCGGGCTTGGGGCGGACGCTCCCTGCGCCACCAGCTCCGCGGCTGGCCCCAACGGCTCAGCCGGGGTGTCGACCACGACGCGGAGTGCCGCGACTGGACCCGTGACCGAGCTCGGGCGGCCGCTCAGCCAGGCGGCCGACTCCATCTCCACTATCCCTACCCCTTGGGCCGCGAGCTCAGCTCTCTCGGCCATTCTCTCCACCGGGACTGAACGGCTGCCCAGCTGGACTTCACGCCCGGCGTGGGCGCTGATCAACTGCGCGCGGGCTGCGGTGTCGAGGTCCAGCCAGCTCGAGTCCTCGGCCAGCACCCGGGATCCAATTCCGACAGACCCCAGCGGCCAGTCTTCGGAACACCCTCCACCAACCCCCGCCACCAAAATCGCCGCCCCGCCGGGGGCCAGCCTCGCCGCGGCGGTGGCCGCTGCCGGCCCCATCCCCGTCTCCCAGACTTCGACTGCCGGCTCGAGGCGGCGGCTCCACGTCACATGCTCGGCAACCGGTCGGGCAGCCCAGCCTGGACCCAGAGCTCGACGGACCGCCGCCGCTTCAGAGCTCAGTGCGCAGGCGACAACCACCAACGGTTGATCAGACTCCGAGGCGGGCGCTCGGAACCCTCGCGCCGCGAACGCCAGCCCGGCGAGCAGAACCACGGCCGGAACTGCGCTCGGGGCGATGCCCAGAACGATCGCCAACACCGAGCTCTGAACCATGACCCCTGCCAGCAGCAGCACCGCCACTACGGGCGTCGGTCGACGACCCGGTCGCTGCCCCCCCAGCCAGAAGCCCAACCAAAGTTGCAGCGCCAAGCCGACCACCAGCCAGCCCACATAGTTGAGCCACGACACGCCGTACCAGACCCCCGCGTGAGCTGGGTACGAATAGATCGAGCCCAGCCACCATTGCGCTCCCCGGAGGGCGACCGGATCGACGACCACGTCGATCGCGACCATCGCCAGCGCCCCCAGGAACAACCGACGAGCTCCCCTGGCTCCCAGCCAGCCAGCCACGGTGTAGGTACAGAAGGCCAGCCAGGTGAAGCTGAGGCTGTCGAATAGTGGGACACCCAGCAGGCGCCAGTCTTGGGCGAGGCCGCCGTTGCGGTAGGCGTAGACGCCGAAGGGGACTCCCGGACCGGAGGTCGACGCCCACTCCGCGGCAAAGGCGACCAGCCAACCACCGAGCGCGATCGGCAAGGCTCGACGCCAGCCGAACTGGCGCCAGATCAGCCCGACGACCAGAATCCAAGGCCCGAAGACGTACCAACGGGAGATCAGCGCGGCCACCTCTACCCGACCGGGGTCCGGGATGCCGGGATCAGTTCACCGATCGACTGGCGCAACGCCAGGCTGAGGTCGCCGGGCCGCCAACCGAGCTCACTCTGGGCCCGCTGTGAGTCGACGTACATCGGATGCGCCGCCATCCGCACCGAGGTCAGAGAGATGCCGGGTGCCCGGCGTTCCACCCGGCCACGAGCCTCGCTGGCGATGGCGGCGGCGAAGGCTATTCCCAGCGGCACGCGCCAGCGTGGCGGCGCCACTCCGGCGATCTCCGCCACCTGTCCTAGCAACTGGCGCAGGGTGAGATTCCGGTCCCCCAATATGTAGGTCCGGCCCGCGACCCCCCGTTCGAGAGCCAGTAGGTGGCCGTTGGCGACCGCATCCACCGCAACCAGGTTGAGTCCCGTCTCGACGACGGCGGGGATCTTTCCGGCGAGGAAGTCTCGGATGGTTTGGCCGGTCGGAGTTGGACGGTGATCGCCCAGTCCGACGGGCGTGCTCGGCTGGACAACCACCACCTCCAGAGCATCGGGGGCATGGTCCAGGGCGAGCCGTTCGGCGGCCCACTTGGTGCGCTTGTAAGGTCCCGCGAGGAGGGCCGGAGATGGCGCCGAGTTGGTCTCGGAGCAGATCCGTCCGGACCGTTCGAACGCCAGCGTGCCCACCGTGCTGCAGTGCACCACTCGACGGACGCCAGCCTGGTGGGCCGCTCTCAGCACGGTGGCGGTCCCCCCGACATTTACTGCGATCATCGAGTTGACATCCCTGGCGCGCAACGAGAGGCGGTAGTCGGCGGCGCAGTGGATTACCGAGTCACAGCCGCGGGCCGCGACCACCACCGAGTCCAGATCGGTGATGTCGCCGGGACAGGTCACCACCTTGGGCGGTGGGCTAAATTCTCGGGGCCGGCGGACCAATGCCCGCACCTCGTACCCGACTAGGAGCAGCTGGCGCATGACCGCACCGCCCACGAAGCCACTGGCCCCGGTGAGCAGCACTAGACCCCTCGACGAGTCGCTCATCCAGGCCCGGTTGCAGCCAGTAAGGGAGCCGTCAGGACGTAACCGTCGCTGCGCTTGGTGCGGAGTAGCCGCGGACGCCCGGGGTCAGCCTCGAGCTTGAGCCGGAGTCGGTGAATGCACATGGTCACGGCCGCCGGGGTCGCGGTGGGATCGCCCCCCCAGGCACCATCGATGATCTGTCGCCGACTGAGAACCACTCCCGCGTTCAGGGCCAGATACTCCAAGAGGTCGGCCTCGCGGGGGCTGAGAAAGTGGCGCCTACCCTCTATTCGAGCGCTGCGCCGAGCCGGCTCCACCACCAATGGTCCGATCTCCAAGACCCGGCCGGAGGAGCGACGCTCCACCTGGCGGCGGCGCCAGATGGCGCGCATGATCGCCCGCAGCATGGCCGGGGGATACGGCTTGGCCAGCACGTAGTCGGCGCCTGCCTCCATCAGGGAGACGGTCTCGCCGGGGTCGGAAGTCAACACCACCAGCGGAGCGGTGGAGATGGTGCGCACCGCCTCCACCCCACGGGCCCCCTGCAACAGGGTCCGGTCAGCGACCAAGGCAGCGGGAGGTTCCCGTCGGATCAACTGAGAGAGCTGATCCAGGCTGACCACCACCCGGGCTTCCAGGCCCGCCGTCTGAGAGACGATGTGGGCGGCTACATCCGCGTAATCGGGATCGGCCTCTAGGATGGGTACTAGCACAGGTCCATTCTCACGGCCTGTGGTGAACTTCCTCGATCCCTGATCGCCTGCATGAGGTCCTGATCATGATTGCTGACGCCCTCGACCGGTTCATCGAACAGCTCTCATTCCTGGGGCCGCTCGGGGAGATCCTCCACCAGTGGCTCGCGAAATTGGGGGTACTCGCCGGCCCGCGCGCAGGAGTTGCCAAGGACCTATTGAACGGAACCTGGATCGGACATCCCATCCATCCTCCCGTCACCGACGTACCCATCGGCGCCTGGATGGCGGCCAGCCTGCTGGACCTCGCCGACGCCGGTCGGGGGACAGGGATGGCCAAGGGCGCCGACGCTCTGGTGGCCCTCGGCTGTGCTGGGGCGGTTGGGGCGGCGGTCACAGGGCTGGCCGATTGGCAGGACCAGGTGGGCAAGAGTCGTGATTTTGGTACAGCCCACGCCCTCATCAACCTGACCGCCCTAGGCCTCTGCTCCACCTCCCTGGTGCTGCGCTTGAAGGGCTCTCGGGGACCAGCGGTCTCCCTATCTATGTTGGGGCTGAGTGTCGCAGGGCTCGGCGGCTACATCGGCGGCGACATGGTCTACCGGATGGGGGTGCAGGTGAATCGGAACGCCTTCACCAGCGGCCCCAAGAAGTGGACCGCAGTGGCCGACGAATCTGAGGTGGTGGGAGGGGAATTCACCCGCAAGCAGAGCGGTAAGAATCAGATCCTGCTGACCCGACTTGACGGTGAGATCTGCGCCGCCAGCGCCGTCTGCCCACACGCCGGCGGTCCCCTCGACGAGCTTCCCCTCGAGGACGGAAAGCTGCACTGCCCCTGGCACGGCTCCCAGTTCCAGCTGCGCACCGGATACGTCACCCATGGCCCGGCCACCGCCGCCATTCCGGTGTTCGAGACCCGGACCAAAGAGGGCAAGGTGGAGATCCGCCGGAGCTAGCCGTGACCAGGATCGACCACGTCCTGCTCGCCACCACCGATCTTCCGCACGGCGAGCAGCAACTCTGGCGAGGCTACGGCCTGCAGTGCACCCCCGGCGGCAGCCACCTCCCCTGGGGGACTGCCAACCTCATCGTGCCGATAGGGAACCAGTACCTCGAGCTGGTCGCAGTTGAGAACGCCGAGCTCGCCAGTTCCAGCCTCCTGGGCAGGGCGGTGCTGGCGGCTGCTGATCGCGATCGCCTGGTACCGGTCGGCCTCTGCCTCGCCCCGGACGACCTGACGGCGGTCGCGACCCGACTTGGCCAGGGACATGAGCCAGGGTCGCGGACCTTGGCCGACGGCACGAAGATCCACTGGAACTCGGTGGGTTTGAATCAGGCCTTTGGAGTGAACCGGTTGCCCTTCTTCATCTCCTGGGAAGTCCCCGCGCAGCACCCCTCGTCCGCTCGCAGCGACCACCGGATCTCCCCGATGGAGATCTGCGAGGTTGAGATCGGCGGATCCGAGGCCAACCTGTCGGCGCATCTGGGAGAAGAGGTTGCTGGCGTGCGCGCCGTGGGTGGGGCCCCGGGAGTGAGGTCCGTCACGATCCGCCTTGCGGACGGATCCGACGTGCAGATTCCCTGACGCCGCGCACCGGTCAATCACGACCGATTAGCGCTGCACAAAAACCTCGTGTCAGCCTATCACCGCAGCCTATTCGTGCGCCTTCTTAGCCAGACGCAGTCTGTGCCGCTCTCTGCTTCAGCGTCCGGCTTGCGGCTTCATAAGTTACCCGACTCCCCGGAGCCCACTGCGTTGGTCCCGAAATTGCGCGGGTGCGTTCACCGCAGATCTGATCAAGAATTAGCCGTGTCTTCGAGACCGTCCCGCAGAGTGCAACACGCGTGCCGTTGCCTTCCAGCTTCACACGAATCGCATTGCCAGAAACGCTTCCATGTAAGGCCAGTTCTGACTGACTGAATCCCTGCGGACGGAGAAGAGCCGACTCGGAGTATTTGCCATTCAACTGCCCACCGGTCTGCGACCACTGAATGAGAACTGCCTGGTCGTGATTTGAGACGAGCCACGACGACGGCGGTCCTGCGCCGCGACCAACCACTCCCGCCCACAACAGCACTCCCACCACCACGCATCCCACCAGGAGCAGCCCGAGTGCGCCCGCCAGTCGGCGACGCCGGGTAACTAGCCCATTCACTTCGATAACCTTCACGAGCGCTGCTGGTGCTGGCCTGCTGACACACCGTATCCTCTGCGGGCGACCGGTTTCTGCACCAGGATCGAGGCCATAGCGCGCTCAAGTCTACTCGGACGTCGGATGGCCGTACCTAGCCTCTCACGCTGTCCGGCGACGGCTCGTGGCATCACGCGAAATCAGCGGTAAGGCGGCTCATCACAGATGAGGGAGTGACGTAAGATTCATAGCTGTGCACGGGCGAGCCTTGGTTTTCGGTGGTGGCGGATCAGCCGGTAATGCCTGGGAGATCGGCGTCATCGCCGGCCTGTTTGATGCCGGCCTAGACGTGACCGAGGCCGATCTGATCGTCGGGACGTCGGCCGGATCGACGGCCGCGGTGCAAATAGGCAGCGCGACGCAACCGACCGAACTGCTTGCCAACATCCTTGCCACTGCGCCCCAGCCACGGACTGGTCCGGTCCCGCCCGACGGTGGACATGTTCCGAACGTGCCGGTGCCGAACCATATGGAGATAACGGGCGAAATCATCGGTGCCGCTGAGGATGTCACCGACATGCGCCGCCGAATGGGGGCCGCGGCGCTCGAAATGGATGCGTCGTCAGGCAGCTGTGGGCAAACGCAGTGGCGCGCCACCGTAGCCGCTCGGCTGCCCACCCAGCACTGGCCGCAACGACCGTTGCTCATCGTGGCGGTCGATGCCCATACCGGTGAACCGATCGTGTTCGACCGCCACGGCGGAGTCGAGTTGGTGGACGCCGTTGCCGCCAGCTGCGCCAATGGCTTCGGTGTCGCTCCCTTCAGTATCGGCGACAACCGATACATCGACGGTGGCTACAGAGCCAACGAGAACTCCGATCTGGCGGCCGGATGCGGGCGGGTGCTGGTGCTGTCACCATTCGGCGGCAGATCACGGATGCCGGTGGACTGGGGCATGCATCTTGCAGCGCAGGTTGACGAGCTTCGCGCAGGCGGCAGCAGCGTCGAAACGATCTTCCCGGATAGCGACTCCCGCGACGCATTCGGCGTCAACGTGATGGATCCGTCGACGCGTCCGCCCGCCGCTCGAGCCGGTTACAGCCAAGGCAGAGTGCTTGCCGAGCCGCTCATCGATTTCTGGCACTGACGCCTGCGAAACCAGTCGATCCGTGGCGATTGCGACACCTGAACACGCATCAGATGGCCGCGGCTCGCGCGGGGTGCCTGACGCTACCTTCGCCTGTCCTGACCTGACCACGTTCACGCGACTGGACGAAGTCGGACTTGAAGTGATCGGGCAACGACTCGAGTCAGATTGCGCTCTTCTCGCGCCCCTTGTCTTAGGAGCGGATGCGAACGGGTATCGCACGGCAGCGTGGCCCGGGGGGCACACGAGCCGTTCTCCTGGTGGCCAACGACGCTACTGGCCTACTACAACCGACCCGGACCCTCCAACGGCCAAACCGAGGCCATCCACGGCCGACTCCAACAGCTTCGCGGCTTCTCCCTAGGCTTCCGCAACCTCACCAACTACATCCCCGGGTCCTCGCCCGAGGAAAGTGGCTTCAGGCCGCGGCTACACCCCGGATTGTGAAGTGCCGGTGAGACCTCCTTCCGGGCGCTCAGCCCGATGGAAACCCCAACTCTTGCACTCCTTCGCAGGTTTTGAACTCTCTGTTGGAAAAGTTCGCAAAAGGCCCGTACGCGCCGACCTTGGCAGGGCTTGCCAGGACGTCAGTCTTGCGGCCGATCCCCGCGTTGTACTGTCATCGAGCAGCCCGGTAGTCCAAGGAACCGACCCACCGACCGGGCGTCCTCGGCGAGGACGGCCTGCACCGACTCGTCGATGTCACCGAACGGTCTGAGGGTGACCGTCCCGCCGGCAAGCCCCCAAGTTCCGACCGCCCGGCCGTTGACGAGCGCGAAGGCGCGAAAGAGTCCGTTGACGGCGACCACCTCCTGGTGGGGACCGAGCACCAGCTGCCGCGAGATCCAGCCCAGCAGGACGGGATCGAAGGGGCCAAGCAAGCGGGGTCGCGGCATCGCCGCCGGCAGTACTCCCCTCCCCAGCTCCAGGAGGCCATCGGGGCGCACTTTGATCTCCGATCCGAGCCCTTGTAACCCGGCCCGGACGTCCCTCAGAGGTACGCCGGCCCAACGGGCCAGATCGCGGTCGCTGGCCGGCGCGTGACCCGATAGGTAGCGGAGAGCCAGCTCGGTCAACGAGGTCTCCCGGGAAGGGGTGGCCAATTCGCCCAACCAGTCGCGGACCAGTACGAATGCCTGCTCTTTACCCACCCGCGGACCGCGCACGATAAGGCCCCGTTGGCTGGCCAAGAAGAGCAATTGGAGCGCCACCGAACTGGCCCTGGCAACGCCTTTGACCGCCAACCGGTCTCGGAGCTGTCCCCGCGTCATCGGGCCGTGAACCGCCAGAGCCTTCGTGACCACGAGCACTCCCTTCTCGGCAGCCGAAGCCGATATACCCTCCTGTGCCAGCCGAGTGAAAGCGCCGCTGTGCTGCGGCCGCGCGGTCAGGGCCAGCAGCCACGAATAGTCCTCGGACCGCACCAGGTGCAGCGTGCCCCGGTTGAGCCAGCTGATCACGAGGCTCCGGTCCACCACCAACGCCTCGATCACTGCGGCAGCGGTCAGCCCCAGGGATCTAGCCCTCACAGCCAGGAGCATGCCGCGCCAGTCCTGAGCCTGGACCGCCAGAATCCGCTCGACCACGGCCCGAGGTGTTCTGGCGGGAGGGCCGGCCAGCAGCTGCGAGCTGAGTCGTTCTCGAATCACAGGTCAGATTGTCTTGCGGCAGCCCCCGGCCAGCAGGGACAGAGTCAGCTCAGCTGATAGTCCAGAAACAGCGTGTGTGCCCCTGCCTCGTCGATCTCGATCCTGGCCTCCCCGGATATGCCCGTCAGCTCACCGGTGCCCGACCCCGGAGAGACAGGCCACCTTCCCCAGGGCTGGTCGCCGACCATGGTTCCGATGTGGAGCAAGGCGAAGCTGCCGTTCTTTCCGTGCAGCGAGCCCTCGATCCGCTCCAGCGCTACGTATCCGGCACCCGTGGGGTCGGCCCTGACCGCCAGCATCTCGACCTGGCTGTGGGCTACCAGATCCCCTGAGAAGGTCTTGCTGATCAAGACCCGGCCATAGCTCACACCACCGTTTTCGGCATAGGGCGGCTCTGGTTCGAACTTGTCCAACTGAAAGGGCGAGATAGCCTGGGGCACTTCGGGAATGCTACCGATCGAGCTGCGGACGGCGAATTCATGAGCCCGTCGGCCCCAGCAAGGCCAGGACGCAGCTCCGGACTGCCTCCGGCATTTGGACGAGGTCGTACCCACCTTCCAGAATCCAGACCGTGGGAGCAGCCCCGAGCTCCTCAGCTAGCTCGCCAAGCATCTTGGCGGCGGCGCCGTAGGCTCTCGGGTCGACCAGCAGCTGGGCCAGGGGGTCTCCGGCGAGGGCATCGAATCCGGCGCTGACCAAGATCAGCTCCGGACGATGGCGCCGGAGCGCAGGCAGCACTTCGTCGCTGAGCGCGCCGAGCCATCGGTCCGATCCGGTGCCTGGTGGCAACGGCAGGTTGAGATTGGCGCCCAGACCCGCCCCCGACCCCCGTTCGGCGCCAGACCCGGTGCCGGGGTAAAGCGGCGCCTGGTGCAGCGAGCAGTACAGGACGTCCCGGTCGTCGTAGAACACGTCCTGGGTCCCATTGCCGTGGTGCACGTCGAGGTCAACCACCGCCAGTCGTTCAATGCCCAGTCGCCGCTGCGCGTGACGCGCGGCGATGGCTGCGTTGTTGAAGAGACAGAAGCCCATCGCGCGATCGGGGGTGGCGTGGTGCCCGGGCGGCCGCACTAGGGCGAACGCAGCCGCGCGAGGAATGGTCCAGGCGACCGCGACGGCGGCGATCGACGCCCCGACCGCACCCAGGGCAACCTCATACGAGACGCGGCCGCAATAGGTGTCGGGATCGATCCAGTCGCCGCCCATGGCAGAGCAGCGCTGGATGCGCTCAAGGTGCCGGCGCGAGTGAACCAGCAACAGGTCTTCTGCGGTGGCCCTCGGCGCTGTCTCCCAGCGGCAGGCCGCCAATCGCGGGTCGGTGAGCAGAAGTGGCGTGATGGCGCGGAGTCGCTCCGGGGACTCCGGATGCCCAGGGCTCTCATGGCGCAGGAACAGATCGTCGTAGAAGAAGACGAGCGGGCGAGTCTCGGCCCTTCGCTCGGCTGGCGCCAACTACTGATCCAGCGAGAGCACCAGTTGCGGAGGCGCGATGCGGTGGTCCTCCTTGGTCGGCCGCACCGCCGTACCCACCGCGAAGAACTCAATCACGTGGGTTCCCCAGCCGTGGTTGCTCTCGTTGATCTGAGCCCCGACGATCCCTTCGGCCGCCACCTCCTCGGCCTCCGTCTGCATCCGCTCCATGGCCAGCTCGCGGGCGTCGTAGAGGGCCTGCGTGAAATTCGGCATCTCCTGGTTCTGACCAACGCTGCGCATCCATTGACCGAGTCCCTGGTGGGCGACGTGATACACGCAGGAACCCATCACCAGCGCCAGAGGCGCGTATCCCGCCTGCAGCAGGGTCCAGAAGTCCTGGCCCGAGAGGTCTGAGGTGAACGGCTTGTTCTTATTGGTGCGCATGCTCCCCTTCTGGCTGCGCACCGCGGTCCCGACCGCCATGAATTCGGCCAGTCCCTGACCCCATTCGTACCGGTTGATGTCCAGCCTCACCCCGACAATCCCATCCGCTCCCAGGGCGTCCGCCTCCTCTTCCATCCGACTCATGGCTAGCTCGCGAGCCTGGTACATGGCTTGGCTCAGAACCTGAAGCTCCTGGTTCTGGCGATAGTTGGCGATCTGGAGCCCGATGTGATAGATCGAGCTGCCGATCACCAGCCCCACCGGGTCAAAGCCCGCCTCCTTGACCAGGAGGAACTCCGAGATCGATAGATCGCTGGTGAAGAGCCCCTTCTTGCCGTCGCCACCACGCATCTCGCGCAGTCGGCGGACAGCGTCCTCGGGGATTTCCGGCTTAGGGGACGGTTGATCCGACATCGGCGGTCCTCCTGGAACTGAGTGACACCACCAGGGCGGGAGGTGAAGCAGGGACGGCACCTGGGCGCGGGACGACCGCGGTGCCCAGGATGACCCACTCCACGATCCGACCCAGAACGGCCTCAGATCCGGTTGCGTACTCGATCACTTGTGAACTGAAATCAACCCCCACCACCCCGCTGGCGCCAGCCTGGGCCGCCTCCAGCCCGATCCGCTGACGGGCGGCGGTCTGGGCCTGGTGCATGGCCCGGCTGAAGGTCCCCACCTCGCTGTTGGTCCAGGCGGCGTAGCCGCCGAAGCCACGACCGAAGATGGCGACCGCCTGCTGGGCACTGGCTCCCATCACCAGACGGACTGGGAAGTATCCGGTGGAGAGCAGCTTGGCCATCTCCTGACCGGAGAGGGTCGAGGTGAAGGGCTCGAGCGGGGGCGGAGCACCGGTTCGGCGGACCGCTGTGCCCAGAACGGTGAACTCAGACATTCCCTGGGCCCACTCCCAATGGCTCACCTTGAGCCGGACTCCGACCACCCCGTCCGCCTTCAGCCCTTGGGCCTCCAGCACCAGCCGATGGATTGCCCTCGCTCGGGCCTCCAGCAGAGACCGGGTCAGCGACTGGTTCTCCTCAGGCTGCATCGCCCCCCAGGCGTAGGCGCCCCGCATGCCCATGCCCATCCCCGGCCCTTGGTTCCAGCCGGTGTTGATCCAGCCCAGCCGGTAGAGCGAGCTGCCCAGCACCTGGGCGACCGGCTCGTAGCCGATGCCATGGAGCGCGGCCAGCTCGTCGACCGAGAGGTCGGAGGTCCAAACCCCACCCTCTTGCTGCTGTCGCCTGATCCGCTCCTCCGCCTCCAGGGGAATCCCTCCCCCTTCCACCAGCTGCCGGCTGCGCTCGGCCCGCTCCAGCCGGATGGTGGCCTCCTCGGGACTCTCGCTGCTGTCCGATCCCCGTCGGAGAAAGCGCATCAGCTGAGCAGCCGCTCGAGCGCGACCCGGTCCTGGGAGCTGGCCCCCGCCTGCGCCGATAGGGCGCGCGCCAGCTCGACCAGCCAGGCATCCAGATTTAGCATTTCGGTTTTGAGGGCAATCCCGCGGACCACCCGGGTGCACTGGGCCGCCACCGCGCCGCCGGATCTGGCGAGTTCGAAGCGCAGTTCACCGAGCTCCAGGCTGACCCGCTTCACCTGACGTGGCCGACGCCGCAGCCCACCCCCGTCGCGCTCCACCTTGGTTCGGCCCGGTAGGGCAGCCTCGAACTTGCCCGCCACCACCTCCAGGAAGGTGGACAGGTCGCCAGAGTCGGCCCGCAGCGCGGCGGCGAGCCGGTCGAAGTCCTCGGCGGGTCCCTGAATCGAGACCAATTCGTCCATGACCTTGATGGCGAATATAGCGGCCGGGTGGCGGAACCGCCCTTTAACTGATTCCGGCTTGCCCGTGGCGCCCGTCGAGAATGCGTCGGCTCCATCCGCTCTGGCAGCATGGGCGCGTGATCGTCCCCCGCCCCACGCTGAGCCAGGAGCGCCACGGTTCGTGGATCACCGCCCTGGTGGCGGTGGTCTTGCTGGCCGCCCTCTTCGCAGTGCGGCCGGAGTTGCTCTCGCTCGCCCCCAAGCGCTACCGCACCGAGGTGCAGCTGGGGATCTTGCTGCTGGCGGTGATCCTGGGCGGGATCGTCGTCCGCTCATTTGTGAACCGCGCCTTCTATCGGCTGCGGGGAACCGGACTCTCTGGCTGGCGCCCGGTCGTGAACTGGTGCCTCTACATAATCTTGGGGCTGGGCGTGCTCTCCGCCGTCAACATCAACCTAGGCGGACTGCTGGCCGCCGGCGCTGTGTTGGGGGTGGTGGTCGGGGTGGCCGCTCAGACCTCGCTCTCCAGCGTGTTCGCCGGCATCGTCCTGGTGCTGGCCCGCCCCTTCAGCATCGGCAGCTGGGTCCATTTCCGCAGCTCGCTCTTCGGTCCCTACGACTACTCCGGGGTGATCACCCAGATCGGGGTCGTATACACCACCGTGGACGCCGGGGGACGGTTGGTGCGGATCCCCAACAGCGCGGCGCTGGCCTCGGCTCTCACCATCACCCACGTTCCCATTCAGCTGGACATGGAGCTACTGCTGCCCCCGGAGATCCGTCTGACCCGGCTCCATCAGGAGTTGACCCAGGCGCTCCAACTGGGGCCCGGGGAGAACGTGACCCTGCGGCCGATCCGACTCACCACCGAAGGAACGGGACTGCTCACCTGCCAGCTCCAGATCCGCTCCCACCGAGTCCTGGACCTGGCGGCTGTCAACCGGGCGATCATCGCCAGTTCGGAGAAGGCTGAGGAGCTGGAGGACTCAGCCAAGGGGTCGCCCGAGTCAAAGAGTTGACCGGCTACGTCCCGAGCCCGGCAGCGTGGGCCGAGGGCGGTCCCGAGGAGGTAGCCGACGGCCTCTTCCGCATCCCGCTGCCGCTGCCCAACGATGGCCTCAGGGCCGTAAATGCCTACCTCTGGCGAGGAGAGCAGGGCGACCTGCTGATCGACTGCGGCTGGGTCCACCCGCTCAGCTGGGAGGCCCTCACCTCGTCCTTGAAGCGCTTCGGAAGTAGCCTGAAGTCGATCCGCCACCTCTTCGCCACCCACGTCCATGGGGACCACCTGGGCGCCGCTGGACAGATCCGAGCGGAAGGTGGGGCATTCGTCACCTTGGGGTTGGGCGACCGCGAGACTGCCCAGATCCTGGCCACCAACCCCGGTTTGGCACGAAGCATGACCAGGGATCTTTTGCTGCGTCACGGAGCGGCCGAGCTGGTCGAGGCGCTGGACCGGGAGGCGGCCGCCAATCCGCGGGCGCCCTGGCTCTCTCCCCTTCCGGATCTCTTCATCGGCGCCGGAGAAGTGCGATTCCAGGGCCACGAGCTTGAGGTGCTGCCGACCCCCGGGCATACCAGGGGCCATCTCTGCCTCTGGGACAAGTCCAGTCAGATCCTCTTCGCCGGGGATCACGTGCTGCCCCACATCACCCCCTCGATCGGAGTCGAGGTCCCGCTCGGTGGGCTGCCCCTGCTCCACTTCCTGCACTCCCTGGAATTGGTCCGCGACCTTCCGGCCCGGCTGGTCTTGCCCGCCCACGGCGCCACGTTCTCGGACCTAGCTGACCGGGTCGACCAGCTCCTGCAGCACCACCAGCAGCGGCTCCAGCTCTGCCACGAGGCAGTGGCGACCGGAGGCCGGACCGCGCTGGCAGTAGCCCAGGCGGTGCCGTGGACCAGGCGGGAGCGCCGCTTCGCCGACCTCGACTCCTTCAACCAGATGCTGGCGGTCAACGAGACCGTGGCCCACTTGGACCTGCTCGCCGAAAGGGGTGAACTGGTGTCGGTGCTGTCAGACTTGGGAGTGGAATTCACCCTCGCCCCGAGCGAGTCCTGAGCAGCAGCGGAGGGCAGCAGCCGTGACGGTCACCGAGAGCGGTACCGCGACGTTCCGTTCGATCAACCCGGCGACCGAGGAGGTCACCGCCGAGTACCCGGCCATGACTGCGGCCGAAGTGGAGTCAACCCTCGCCGGGGCCGAGCGCGCCTTCCAGATAAATCGACGCCAGTCGATCGCCTGGCGATCGGAGCGAATGCTCGCTTTGGCCCAGGGGCTGCGCCGCGAGAGGGAGTCACTGGCCCATTTGGTCACCGCGGAGATGGGCAAGCCTCTGAGCGAAGCCCAGGCCGAGGTCGACAAGTGCGCCGTCTCCTGCGAATACTTCGCCCGCCAGGCGGAGAGCTTTCTTGCCGACGAGCCATCGCCCTCCGACTCCCCCCGCAGCCTGGTGGCCTTCCGACCTCTCGGGGTGGTGCTGGCGATCATGCCCTGGAACTACCCCCTCTGGCAGGTGATTCGATTCGCGGCGCCCGCCCTCATGGCCGGCAACTCAACGGTGCTCAAGCACGCCCCCAATTGCTTTGGAACAGCCCTGGCGCTTCAGCGGCTCATCACGGGGGCAGGGTTTCCCGAGGGCACTCTCGGAGCGTTATTGACCGGCATCGAGCCGATGGAGGGGTTGATCGCCGATCCTCGGGTGCGTGCGGTCACCCTGACCGGGAGCGACATCGCCGGCAGCAAGGTGGCGGAGATCGCCGGGCGGGAGATCAAGAAGGCGGTCCTGGAGCTGGGTGGTTCCGACTTCTTCCTGGTGCTCGAGGACGCCGACCTGGATCAGGCCGCTGAAGCGGGGGTGAGGTCTCGCTTCCAGAATGCCGGCCAGACCTGCATCGCCGCCAAGCGCTTTTTGGTGGCCGAGCCGGTCGCCGATGCCTTCCTGGAGCGCTTCATCAAGCTGGCCGATCAGATCCCGGTCGGCGATCCCCTCGATCCCGCCACCCGGTTGGGACCGCTGGCGCGGCAGGACCTCCGGGAGAAGCTGCACCGACAGGTCCTGCGCTCGGTGGAGCAGGGCGCTCAGCTGGCCCTGGGAGGCGAGCTCGGGGCCGGGGTGGGCTTCTTCTACGCACCGACCGTCTTGGTCAGGGTTGAACCTGAAATGGCAGCCTTTGACGAGGAGACCTTCGGCCCGGTAGCGGCGTTCACCAGGTTCACTGGCGAGGACGAGGGTCTCCGACTGGCCAACCACAGCCGGTACGGGCTGGGTGGCAACCTCTGGACGGGGGACGTCGACCGCGGGGTACAGCTGGCGGCCGAGCTGGACACGGGCGGGGTGTTCGTCAACGGGATGACCCATTCCGACGCTCGGGTTCCGTTCGGTGGGGTGAAGCGGAGTGGCTACGGCCGGGAACTCCACCATTTCGGCATCCGGGAGTTCACCAACATCCAAACGGTCTGGCGACCCTAATTAAGCTGCGCCCCGCGGTCAGTGACACGCTGCCCGCACCCCAGCAGACCATCATCGACAAGGGTCAACCTGGGGAGTGGGATACCCCCCGCCAGAGGGTCACCGCCAGGAGCGTGATCACGGCCAATGGGATGAACCAGAAGGACCCCGAGCCAAGGGAGCGGGAAAGGGCCCAAGCCCCAACCACGACCAGCGCCACCCCGACGGCGAGCTCGGGCGTGTCTCCCACCACGAACTCATACAAGAACCGCCCCAGGGCGGAGGGCCACCGACTCACCCCGCTTCTGCCGCGGCAGTGGGTATCCGGGACCGGCTGAGCACCCAAACAGCGACCCAGCTAATCGCTGCGTAGCCGATCAGCAGACCCAACAGCGCGAGGTCGGATCCCGGCCAGCGCACGCCCACACCTTCGCCGCCCCAAAAGCTACCGAAGCTGACCAACATCACACCCACCACCAGCTTCATGGCGTTCTCAGGCACCTCCCGCAGCTGTCGGGAGACGGCGACTCCGACAGCTCCCACCACCACCACGGCAGCCAACGCCGCCAGGGTGGCAACGGCCAGGTGGCCCGAGCTGAGCCCCAAGGTGAGCACGATCATGACCACCTCCATACCCTCGAGGAGAACGCCCTTGAAGCTGATGGCAAAGCCGATGGCGTCCCGACCGGAGCTGGACCGCGGGATGCTGGCAAGTCGGTTCACCTCCCGGCGGTAGATGGCGTCCTCGTCATGCTTGGCCTTGTGACCGCTGGCCCTCAGGATGGCCTTGCGCAGCCACTGCAGCCCGAGCACCAACAACAAGCTCCCGACCACCACTCGGAGCACATTGATCGGCACGTAGTGGACGAGAGCGGGACCGCAGGCGGCGACCACCACCACCAGACAGATCCCCGCTACGGCGGCGCCCTCCAGCGAAGATCGCCAGCCTCGAGTGAGTCCGGACGCCAAAACAATGGTCAGGGCCTCCACCGACTCCACCACACAGGCGCCGAACACCGCCAATGCGATCAGGATGGTGCTGGTCATGGCAGGTGCAGTTTGGACCCGGTGCCGTCTCGGTGCCGAGACACTCCCCGGGATCGCCGAGGCGGAACGTCCGCAACATCAGCCGCGTCCAGATGGACGCGCGGCAGCAGACCACTCGAACTCGTCATGGCGCGTCGTCTATCTTGGTCGAGCTACGGCCTGCTGGGGCACACGTATCGCGCCGGCAGACGCGCGTCGCCTACCGCAAGAGGCGGGTTAGACTGGCCCCGTGGCTGAGGTTTTGCTCTTTCACCACGCGCAGGGCCTGACGCCCGGATGTCTCTCCTTCGCCGATCGACTCCGCGCTGCCGGGCACGAGGTGCACGCACCGGATCTCTACCAGGGTAGGGTGTTCGCTGAACTTCCCGACGGCGTGCGCTACGCCGAGGAGGTCGGCTTCGACGAAATACTCGAGCGCGGTCGAAGTGCAGCGGAGAGTTTGCCGAGCGGCCTCGTGTATGCCGGCTTCTCGCTGGGAGTGCTTCCTGCGCAGACGCTCGCCCAGACAAGGCCTGGTGCCAAGGGGGCGTTGCTGTTTCACAGTTGCATCCCGGCCTCGGAATTCGCTAGCCCGTGGCCACCGGAGGTCCCCCTCCAGATTCACATGATGGAGGCAGACAGTTGGGTGGTACCGCCCAACGAAGACCTCGACGCGGCCCGCCAACTGACGTCGACCGTTGCCGGCGCGGAGCTGTTCCTGTACGCCGGCGATCGACACCTATTCGCTGACGACAGTCTCCCTGACTTCGACGGAACTGCAGCCGCACTCCTGACCAAACGCGTGCTCAGTTTCCTCGACGAGATCAAGTAGCCGCGCCGATCTGCGCCGAGTGTCCCGAAGTGCCACCCGCACCCGATGGTGCCGTGACCAGCGCCCAGCGGCCGGACGCTTCAGGCGAGGTTCCGATGTTGGAACTGACCGACCCTTGGCGGTGCGAGGCGCCGGCTACAGCTCCGATCCCAGAATTGCGGTGTCGTACCCCGGCAGCGCGGCCAGCTCTCGCCCCAACCCGGCCCCGCCCAGCGCGTGCAAGAGCAGCCGAAGCTCGGTGGTGTCGAGCCGGTCCCGGTCCACGTGGAGAGCGCATTCCTCTTCGGACAGCGGCAAGAAATTGAGACCGTAGGCCAGCGCTGCCGGTTCGGTGGCGATTCCCGCATCGGCGATTCCGCTGGCAATCGCGCTAGCCACCTGTAGGTGACCCGCGGCATGACTCGAGTACCCGTCGAGCGTCGCACCGGATATACCGAGTCGGGCGAGTTCTCGGTCCAAGAGGGTTCTCGCTTCTGATCCGACCTCGCGGTTGACCCAACGGAACTCGAGTCGCAAGACGTCCTCGAGGGACTTCGGATTTTCTGCCGAAGCAGATGGTCGTAGCAGGACACCCTCCCGCCAGCTTGCGAAGCCGATCCTGGCCCGACTTCGGACGTCCACTCGACCTGCGGTCTTGTCTTTGGAGCGATGGACTGCCGCGGCGTGGATAAGTCCGGCCTCGAGCAATCTCTGCGCCGCGCCGCTGGAGCAGGCCCACCACTCCACTGTCCACCCTTCGCGGGCCATCTCGACCGGCTCGGCCAACAGCGCCAGGGCAGGGTCGCAGCCGGCGATCACGAGGGAGCGACCACCGCCCCAAATCTGCGCTTCACCGGCTTTGACCAGACGGCCAGTTGCGGCGGTGAAGCCGGTGATCATCGCCCGATCCTCGGTCAGTGGCAGCGCCACCCACTGATCCCAGACCTGGGCCATCCGCGCCCGGGCGGTCGGTCGACCCGGACCCAGGGCGGTGGTAGCGACCTCCCGTGGATGCAGCTCTACCGCAAAGAGTTGATCGACGCTGGTGCCTAGCACCCGCGCCAGCTGCAGGGCGACTCCCAGAGAAGGCGACCAGGATCCGGCCTCCGCCCCGGACACGGCCTGGCGGCTGACCCCGCAGAGGTCGGCCAGCTGGCTCTGGGTCAGTCCGGCAGCGAGTCGTGCCAGGCGTAGTCTGCGGCCGGCGTCGACCGCCCCGGGGTCGGGCGCCCGGCGGGACAGCCTTCGCTCAGTCAAAGTCCGCCTCCGCCCCGGAAAAGACGGTAGCCAGGTCCGCGTGAAATGTGAGCTGCGCGTTTAGTTCGGGTGCCTCAGGGAAGGGACAGTGGAAACGTCCGACCCAATCCCCCACCGATTCCAACTCGACGTCGATGCGTGCCCCGTGCGGCCTCATCGCGACCACTCTGCCCGAAATGGCGCCGTCCCCGTCGGCAGAGCTGCTGAGCTGGACCAGGTCGGGATGAATCGCCCAGAGCTGGCCACCGCGGCGCAGCCAGCCCCGGTATCCGACCAAGGACGCCACCCGGGCGCTCTTGGGACGGAGCACCAGCTCGCGCGGATCGCCCACCTGCAGCAGCGAGCCCCGGTAGAGCACCGCCACCCGGTCGGCAAAGGCCTGGGCGTCCTGGAGCTGGTGAGTGACCAACAGGGAGCCGGTACCCCGACCCTCTAGTTCCTGGCGCACCAGCTCGAGCAGCTCCAGACCAAGCGGACGGTCCAGGGAGCTGAACGGTTCGTCGAGGCAGAGCAGCTGCACCGCAGTCTGCAGCGTCCGGCACAGCGCAACCCGCTGCGCCTCCCCGCCGGAGAGCCCCCTGGGCCGGGCCTGCAGCACGGTGCCGAGTCCCATTCGGGCGGCCGAGGCCGAGGCCGGACCCGCCTCGGCACCCGGTGGATAGCAGATGTTCTCCAGCACTGTGAGATGCGGGAAGAGCCCGGGGTTCTGGCGCAGCAGTCCTACTCCTCGCCTGCCGACTCCAACGTCGGATCCGGGGCGCCTAGCCGAGCTCAGTCGGCGCTGACCGAGCCGGATCTCTCCCGAGCTGAGCGGGACTAGCCCAGCCACCGCTTCCAGGAAAGTCGTCTTCCCTGCGCCAGATGGCCCGAGCACCGCCACCCGTTCGCCGGCCTCCACCTCGATGGCGACTCGGACAGTGAAGTCGCGGCGCTCTACCTCAAAGTCGGCGGCGAGCACGGCTACTCCAGATGTAGGCAGCGACCGGCAGCGGCAGCGCCACCACCAGCAACACCAGGGCAAACGGCAGCGCCGAACTAAGCCCCGTCTCCTGCAGCGTGACCCAGATCTGCATGGGAAGCCCGAACGGGTGGTAGGCGATGATCAGGACCGCTCCAAAGGCCCCCATCGCCCTCGCCCAGGTCACCGCGAGCGCGGTGGCGAGCCCCGGCGCGGCTAGCGGAACGGTAACTCGCCGCCAGGTCCGCCACCGGCCATCCCCCAAAAGTGCCGCTGCCTGCTCCAATTCCGGGTCCACCGCCGCGAAGGCCGCTGCCGCCCCCAGCACGTAGTACGGCACGGCCTCGTAGACCTCGGCCACCACCAGCGCAAAGAAGGTGTCCGAGGCAGTCAAGTTGAGATGGCTGAGAGCCTCCCCGATCGGGGTCGCCGGACCGACCATGAAGATCAGCAAGAGGCCGATCACCAAGGGTGGCGTCAGTAGCGGCAGGATCACCCCGACCTCCCACAGCCTGGGGAAGGGCAGCCGACCACGGGCCATGAGATAGGCGAGGGGCGTGCCGAGCAGAAGGATCACCCCGAGGGCGATCAGTGAGGCCAGCACCGAGACTTCCAGCGGTTGGAAAGCTCCTGGTTGGCGCAGGGCACTCACCACCGAGCTCGGAGTCAGATGGGCCAGCAGGGCGATCAGTGGGCCCAGAAGGGCGACCCACACGATCAGCGCTCCGACCAAGGCGGCGCCGGTGCTGACCCGGATCCCCGAGCCGCGCAGCGCCGCCGGCGCCGGCGGAATTGTCAACTCTTCTGGATGAGGTCCCTTATCGACTTAGGGGCTGCCGACTTCTGACCCAGGAGCGCTGGCGGCAGCAGGGTGTAGCCCTCCTTGGTCAGGATGTGGCGGGCCTTGGTGCTGAGCAGGAATCTTACGAAGGCGGCGCCGGCTGCGGGGTCGCCTCCTACCTTGAGCACCGAGACCTCGAGATCCAGCAGCGATCCGCTGACCACCTGCCCGGTCGAGAGCGTCAGCGAGGCCGTGTCGTAGATCGCGGAGTACTTGGGATCGCCGAAGTTCATGGTGTCGGGAAGTGCGATATACGGCAGGCCGAGCTGAACTGCCTGGGGAAGATAGGCGCTGGCGGCGTCGAGCTGACCCGCCTGGAGAGTCGGCTCCAACCCAGTCTCCGAGAAGATCTGCGAGCTCCCGTTCGACCCGCCCAGGTCGGCGTTGGCAGTGGCCGCGCTCACCCCCAGGTACTTCTCCGACAGATGCACCATCTCAATGAACCCCTGGCCTTGAGGATCAAGCGCGGGATCGGTCCGACCGAGTTTGAACCCGGGGGTCGCCATCAGGGTGAACAGATCCTTCATCGGCAGCTTGCCCTCCGCGATCTTCTTCAGCTCCGGGGCGTGCGGCCCCTTGCGGTAATAGGCGACGACCAAAGGGCTGGCCGCGAACTGGACTGACCAGGTGGTGAACTTCGGCTCCAGGAGGGCCATCGGGGCGGCCCCGATCGGCATGAAAACATTGGGGGTGAGCTCACCCGCCACGATCTCCTCAGCCAGACCCTGGCTGCCCGCCGACTGATTCTGGTACTCGTCGCCGGTTTCGCTGATGAACGGCGGGCCCATGTATCTGTCCATCAGCAGCTGCAGCGACCCGGCGCTCGCCACGTTGGCCAACTCAGGGGTGCCGGTGCTGGCTGCGGCCACCGGAGCCAGACTCATGAACGCCAGCCCGGCAGCTGCGACAGCCACGGTGATAACCGGGCCGCGACGCTGTCTGCTCACCCTTGCAGCATAAGCTCTGGCAGGAAAGTGCTGCTAGCGCCAAGCAAGCTGTCGTTTCCTGACTCGACTCCGGTTCCGCTGGCCTGAAGCTGGCTGAGGCTCCTGGGGCTCATGAGTGGCACACCCCATCCTGGCCCGGCTCTGTCCGGCCGGACAGAGGCTCCGGCGCCTTGATTCGATCGTCCCGAGCATCGATCGGCAGCGCCGCGAGGCGGGTATAGACTGCCAAGATGCCTGACCCGCTTCAGCCTGGGCCGACCACGAGACTAGCTGGAGTCATCCTGGCATCTGATCGGGAGCGGGACGAGCTGGTCGAGCGGCTCAGCGCCGCCTGTGCCGACGGGCGGCTGGACCTGGCAGATTTCTCAGATCGGTTGGAGCGGGCGCTCTTGGCCAAGACCATGGCCGATATTCGGGACCTGGACGGCGATCTGGGTCAGGCGGTCTCGCCCCCCTCGGCCGCCCGCAGGCATAGCGGGACCTCTTGGTTCGTCGGAATCATGTCATCTGCTGTGCGCAAGGGCCGTTGGGTGTTGCAGCCCAGGTCACATGCCCTGGCGGTGATGGGGGAGTGCGTTCTCGACCTTCGAAGCGCGGAGGTGCTGGCGAACTACAGTCATATAACTGCGGTGGCGGTGATGGGGTCGGTCAGGGTGATCGTGCCCGAAGGAATCGACGTGGACGTTGACGGTCTGGCGATCATGGGCGCCAAGAACCTTCGGATCGGCTCCGTCGGCCCTCTTCCGGGATCACCAACCATCCGGGTGACTGCCTTCGCGCTGATGGGCGAGGTGAGCGTGGTGACCAAGCCGCCCAAGGGCCAAACGGCAACGCCCTCGCATTGGTCCGAGGTCGTAGACCGCCAGATGGCGCGACATCTCCGCCGCGCCGACCGGATCCAGCAGCGGGCCCTCCGACATCAGCGTCACTGGGGTGGCGAGGACGACGACTGAGGCTTTCCTCCCTCCCCTCCTAACACCGACGCGATTTAACTGCTGCCGGTCGCGACGGCGGCGAGGTCGATCTTGGCGGCGAGGATGAAGTCGTTACGGGTAAGCCCCCCGGCGGCGTGTGTGGTCAGCTCGACCACCAGGTAGCCCCATCCGAGTCGGAGGTCCGGATGGTGGCCTTCGCGCTCCGCCAGCAGCGCCACGCGGGTGGCCAGGGTGAAGGCCCCCGAGAAGCTCGGAAACTTGAAGTGGCGCCGGAGCCAACGCTCGTCGACGTCCCACCCCCCATGCAGCTCATTGAGCAGGGCGCCCTGCTCCTCGGCGGTCACTGTGGGAGTGTCCTGGCTGCACGCTTGGCAACGCTCCCGAGCCAATTCACTCATGGCTGATCCCCGACTCGAGAGATCTCGCCGGCGCAGCGCTCCAGGATCCGCGCGGCGATGGCCAGAGCGCCTGCATAGGTGGCCTCCATACCTTCGAAGCGAAGGCCTCGCGCCCCCAGCGTGCGGGCCTGGGTGTAGGGCGTATCCGAGGCGTAGTGGATCACGCCGACCTCCATCGCTGGTCGAGTGAGGTCCACCTGTTCCCGATCCGGGTACCGAGAGCTGTCGCCGGCTTCGAACACTGCCCCCAAATATGGTCCGGCCTCCATCTCGACCACTGTGTAGGCGTCCCGGTAGTAGCGCTCAAGATAGCCACGATTCTGCAGAAAAGTTGAGCGCACCGAAACCGCCCGCTGGCGGTCCAGCACCGACCGGGAGGTGACAAATGGGGCGAGCTGCGAGTAGGAAAAACAGTTGTTGAGCCAATAGGTGTTGCCACTCTGCTCATCATGCACCACGTCGGACACCATCACGTCTCCGACGTCCCCATTCAATGTCGCGGCCTTGCCCAGGATGTACACGCCGTCGACATGCTCGGTCGCCTCCATCACCTGGCGAAGGATGTGATACGCGCCCAGCCCCAACGGGTACTGGATGTTCAGGATCACGTGAGGTGAGCGCAACAACGCGGCAGCATCCGCGGTTGCGCGTAACCGCGGGTCGAGATGGGAGAGTTGCAGGCGGTCGAGGACGATCAGCTGGGCGGCGACGTCCGTCCCTGACTGTGAGGGCACATGAAATATCCCCTCACTGCGCTCTTCGCGGGCTCGCTCTTGGCGCTCCTCTGGGTGGAATTCGAACCAGCGGCGGGCAGCGTAATAGAGAAAATTCTCCGGCGAGAGTCGCGAGCCCGTCGCCTTCAGCTCGGTGGCGATCAGCTGAAGCTCCTGGTCGCCAGACTCCCCTACCCAGTCCTCCACCAGAGGGGCCCTCTGGCGGGCGACGCCCGAGAGCAGGTTGACCAGACAATGGGCGTTGCTGCTGACGAAGTAAAGCGGTCGGTCGAGCAGCTTCTCCTGGCGGAGTACGTCTCCCACCGGGCGCCACCACTCCCTGGTCGCTCTGGCGTACCCGACCTGCGAGCCCCCCAGCAGCTGAATCCCGAGGTCCATCGGCCGGCTATTGACCTCGTTCAGGAAGTCAGGCAGTCGCGGCCCGAAGACCGCGCCCAGCCGCTCCCAGTCATCCTCGGTGACTCCGAGACGCGCCATCGACTCCGCCTCCCTGGCCTCGGGGCTGCTCGCCTCGAACCCCCCGAGCAGGGCGTGGGCCTTGTTCCATTCGATCTGCAGCGCCACCAAGGTCGGGACCAGGTCGTCCAGGTCCGAGCTGCTGGCTAGGGCCACTGTCATGGTCCGGAGTTGGGGATTCCACCACCAGCGCCGGCGCCTTCCCGGGGCCACGACGGGAAGCCAGTCGGCGGGCTCCGAGCCGCCGAAATGCAGCAGCTGGTCCGGTGCCTGACCCAGGCACACGTGCTCCAACTCGAGGACCACCGGCGGCAGCCGATGGAGGGCGTAGAGCAAGGCTCCGCTGTCGAGCTCCTGTCTCGTGCCAAGGGGGTGCAGGGAGGAGTCCATGCCAAGGTGCGCCCGCTCGAGAGCCTGCAGCCGGATCTCGCCCGACGAGCGCAGGATCGATCGATAGGTACGGACGTAGAGCTCGACCTGTTCCTCGCCGGGACCGGGAGCCGCGGAAACCGGCACCTCCACCGTCACCCCGGCCACTCCAGCGCCGACGCCGCCTTCACCTCGGTCGCCGGGCAGGCTCCGCCCAGCTGACTGGGGTTTCGGCGGGAAGCGGATCGCTGCTGGGGGGCTTGGGCAGCAACCTCACCGTGAAGCCGTATTCGCCGGCCGTCCCCAGCACGATCGTGCCGAGGTAGCGGTGACTTCCATTGGAGTGGGGTTGGTCCTTCACCATCGACGCCACGCTGGGCGATATGAGCCGACCATCGGCGCCGATCGGGCCGTGCAGCAGCTCTACCTGAATGTCCTCAGGCGGGAGCTGACCCAGCTCCACCAGAGCCTCGACCACCTTCTCATCGCCTTCGGCCTGTGACTCCCCTACCCCCTCCTGGGAGATCGCCCGAGCCGAGACCCGGGTTTGCGGGAAGTCGCGCCGAATCCGGGACCACCAAGCGGCCCGTTCCCGAGCGACCTGGTGTCGGTCCTGGGGTGTGAACACCGCGGCCGCCACCGCTGGCTGGTACATGTGACGGACGTAGTCCGCGACCATGCGCGACCCGAGCACGAACGGCCCGAGTGCCTCAAGGGAGTGGCGCACCCGGGCTAGCCACCGGTGGGGCAGCCCCGCCTCTGTTCGGGTGAAGAAAGCGGGGACAACCTCTCGCTCCAGGACATCGAAGAGGGCGTCCGCTTCCAAGTGGTCCCGCTCAGTCAGATCGTCAACCTCCTCGAAGGAGGGGATCGCGAACCCGGATTCCCCGTCCCACCCTTCAGCCCACCAGCCGTCCAGGATCGAGCAGTTGAGGGCTCCGCTGAGAAGCGCCTTCTGACCGCTCGTGCCACACGCCTCCATCGGGCGCCGCGGGGTGTTGAGCCAGAGGTCGGAGCCCTGATAGAGCAGCTGAGCCAACCCGATGTCGTAGTCCTCCAGGAAGACGACCGAAGACCTCAATTCGGGAGTGTGAGTGGCCCGACAGAGAGCCTGGATGATCTCCTTGCCTTGCTGGTCTTCCGGGTGGGCCTTGCCGGCGATCACCAGCTGCACCGGCCGGTTGGGATCGAGGAGCAACCGGGCCAGGCGCTCCGGTTGGGAGAAGAGCAAGAGCGCTCGCTTGTACTCCGCCACCCGACGCGCGAATCCGATGGTCAGGGCGCCTGGCTGGAGCGTCGACCTGGTCCACGACAACTCCTGTTCCGAGGCTCCCCGGCCGCGCTCGGCCTGCTCCAGGCGCTGTCTCGCGGCCTCGATCAGGCGGACGCGGCCAAACTGCCGAGCCTGCCAGAGCTCCTGGTCAGAGGCCGCCTTGATCCGGCTCCAGTCGACGGCGCCGTGGACGTCCCAGCGTGGGCCGAGATACCGCTCCAGGAGGTGGCGCATCTCCTGCGAGATCCAGTTCTTGGCGTGCACCCCGTTGGTGACCGCTTGGATCGGCACCTCAGCGGGCAACAGATCGGGCCAGAGGCCGGCGAACATCCGCTGGCTGACCGTGCGGTGCAGCTGCGAGACGGCGTTGGCCTGACCCGAGAGCCGCAAGCCCATCACCGCCATGTTGAAGGGGTCGTCCTGACCTTGCCCCGGGAAGTGCCCCAGCTCCATCAGCCGGTCCAGAGGAACGCCCACGGCGTTGCACCAGGGTTGGAAGTAGCGGGCCATCAGCTCGCGGGGGAAACGGTCGATCCCGGCCGGGACAGGGGTGTGGGTAGTGAAGACGGTGCCGGCCCGCGCCGCCTCAACCGCTTCATCAAACCGAAGGCCCTCGGCCTCCACCAGGTTGCGAATCCGCTGGAGCACAAGGAACCCGGCATGCCCCTCGTTGCTGTGAAACAAGAGCGGGAGCCCGCCGGCAAGCTCCAGGGCTTTGATCCCGCCCATGCCGAGCAGCATCTCCTGGAGGAGCCGGTGCTCGGTGTCTCCGCCATAGAGCCGGTCGGTGACGAGGGCGAGCTCCTCTTTATTTCCGACACCGGTCGTGTCCAATAGATAGAGAGGTACCTGGCCGACCAGCTGCCGCCAAACCCTGGCGCGCAGCGTCTGATCCCCCAAGTCCAACTCGATCGGGCCATCGGGGATTGGCACCAGGCCCAGCTCCTCCGGATCCTGCTGCTGGTAGCCCTCCTGCTGCCATCCGTTCCGGTCCAGCCGCTGATGAAAGTAGCCCTGGTGGTAAAAGAGCCCGACCCCGACCAGGGGCCAGCCCTCGTCGGCACAGACCCGAAGGTAGTCACCGGCGAGCACCCCGAGTCCCCCCGAGTACTGAGGAATCTGCTCGCTGACCCCGAACTCCGGCGAAAAATAGGCGACCCGCGGCATCGACCCGGGGGCCAGGGGTCCGGCCGGGGCGGATGACTGCTCAACGCTGAACCGCTCGACGGCGCGCACCAGCACAAGGTAGCGGCAATCCGTTGCCGTCCGCCCGGCAGCTCGGCAGCGGCCGGGGAGCGATCGGTGGTTCGCTAAGATCGCGACGTGATTGGCGAGAAGCAGAACTCAGAGCTCGACCCCGGAACGGAGGCAGCCAAGGACCGATCCCGAGCCGCCCACGACCAGGCTCCGCCGCAGGCCCTGCTTGATTTCATGACCACCGGGTGGGCGGCCCCTGGTCACGGTCCCGCGCCGTTGATCACGGGGGCGGAGAGTTATCAGTCCCGCCGCGAACAGCTCTCTAAGAGCTTCCCCGGGATGTTGATCCTGGTGCCTGCCGGGGTTGAGAAGGTCCGGGCCAACGACACCACCTATCACTTCCGAGCCGCCACCGACTTCCTATACCTGGTTGGCGAAGGTGAGCCGGACGAAGTGCTAGTGATGGAGCCGCTGGAAGGTGGCGGCCATCGGGTCGGAATTTTTACCGAGCCAGAAGCTGACTTCACCAAGAGCACGTTCTTCACCGACCGGGTCAAGGGGGTCTTTTGGGTCGGTCCCGGGCGCGGTCTCAGCGCCACCCAGACCCACCTCGGCCTCGCCGCCAAACCCATCCCCGAACTGCCTCAAGTGGTTTCCGCCTACGACCACGGAGTGGTGCTGCGGGGAGTCGACCCCAAGGTGGACCAGCTGGCCTCAGATCTTGCCGGACCGGACGATCAGCTGGTGAGTCGGCTCTCCGAGATGCGACTGGTCAAGGATCCCTTGGAGATCGCGTTTCTCGAAGAGGCCTGCGACCTCACCCGGCAGGGATTCGAGGATGTGGTTCGGGCCCTGCCGAAAGCTCGCACCGAGCGGGATGTGGAGGTCGCCTTCTTCGCCCGCGCCAGGTCGGCCGGTAATGACACCGGCTATCCGACGATCGCCGCCGCCGGCGGTCACGCGACCATCCTCCACTGGAGCCACAACACCGGGGAGATCCGGCCGGGCGAGCTCCTACTCCTGGATGCCGGGGTGGAGACCAATCGCTTTTACACGGCCGACGTGACTAGGACCATGCCCATCAACGGCCGTTTCAGTCCGGTCCAGCGGCGGATCTACCAGCTGGTGTACGACGCCCAGCAGGCGGGATTTGCCGAGGTCAAGCCGGGGAATGACTTTCTCGCCCCCAACCGGGCGGCGATGCGGGTGCTCGCCGAGGGGCTAGAGCAGATGGGTCTGCTCCCGGTCAGCGCCGAGGAGTCACTGCAGAAACAGAGTCAGCTGCACCAGCGCTACACCTTGCACGCGGTCAGTCACATGCTGGGGCTGGACGTCCATGACTGCGCCAAGGCCCGGGAGGAGAGCTACCGCCTCGGCACCCTGGAGCAAGGAATGGTGCTGACAGTTGAGCCCGGCCTCTACTTCCAGACTCATGACCTGACAGTGCCGGAGGAGCTGCGAGGCATCGGGATCAGGATTGAGGACGACGTTCTGGTCACCGAGGACGGGCACGTAGTCCTCAGCGCCGGGCTTCCCTCGGCCCCGGACGAGGTCGAGCGCTGGATGGCCGGGCTATGGGCGGGCGCGACGAACTCGAGCTGATCCTGCCCCGACCTCAGTTGACGCTGAGCGCCTCGACCAACCCTTCTTGGACCCAGCTCAGCAGGTGGAGAGTCGCCAATGGCGGGCGCCGGTGCTCCTGCAGTGTGTATTTGTCCTCCCAGCCGTCAGCAGTGATCTCTAGCCGCTCCGCCAGGGCCAGCCTGAGCAGGTTCAGCGCCCGCAGCCAGGCCATGGCGCCGTCGGTCGAGAGGAGGATTCGCTCGTCCGATTCGAGAGCCTCCCGCACCTGGGCCAAGTCCGCGGCACGGGAGTCGGCCAGATCGGTGCCGACCAGCCGCTGAAACTCCAGCTCGTCCTCCTCCTCCTGGTAGGCGCGAGGGTGGGCCCAGTGGGAGTGGTCGACTAGAGGCTCCAGCCGCTCCAGGATCTGCAACAGCGCCCGGCGCTCTCCGCGGCTGACCCGCAGGTACACCAGCTCGCCCTGTCGGTTGATCTGGGCCAAGCTCAGTCGCGAGCCAACGTCGCCTGCAGTCCGTGGGCGTGGAGCTGAGCCACGGCCACCTCGGCGCGCTCTCTCGGTTCTGTTGCCACGACCGCCTTGCCCTCGTTGTGAACTTGGAGCATCAGCCGGGTGGCTGTGGTCACGTCGTAGCCGAACAGCCGGCGGAGCACGAAGACGACGTAGCTCATGAGCGTGACCGGGTCGTTCCACACGACCACCTGCCATGGCCGATCGCGGCGGTCGCTCTCTTTGTGGCCGGTGCCGGTCTCCTTGACCACGAGCTCGTTGATCGCACTCACCGGCTCCTACGGTAGCGCGCCGCCTTGTGATTGGCATCCCCGATGCGGGGCGACAGTCGGCGAGGCGGCACCATCCCTTACCCTGATCGGAATGCAAGGTGCCGGCCAAGCCCTCGTCGAATCACGAAGGCGTCGCCTCCGCCGAACCCCTCGCATGGCGCTGTGGATGGGTCTCTTCCTGGGGCTGGCGGCCCTCCTGGCCAGTTGCGGCGGACCCCCGCTGAGCAGTGCCGACACGGGAGTTGGCTGCTCGGTGACGGTCCTCATTCCCAGCTCCGGCAGCGCCCTGCTGGGTAGCGTCCAGGTGACCGTCGAAGGGCACCGGTACCACTTCGCCCGCAACGTGAACACCGTCGCCGTCGGCTGCGGTGACAAGGCGACCCTTTCCGCGACAGCCTCCGACCCCGCGGTTCACCCCTTCACCCAGTGGACGGTGCGGGGCAAGGTCAGCCCCTCTCAGACGGTCACCGTGATCGTCGACGGTTTGGTCTCCATCCGGCCCGGATTCCTGATCCCCAAGGTGACTCCGGCGCCCTCTGCCACGGCCACCCCCAAGGTCACCCCGACTCCGTCGGCAACCCCGTCCACGGTCAGCCTCGACCAGTGGGTCTCATATGACTCAGCGGCCAAGACCGTCACCTGGAAGCTGCTGGCCGGAGCTCCGGCGGTGAACCTCGGCCTCAACTTCGACGGCTACGACAAAGGAGCGATGGTCGTCACCGTTCCTGTCGGCTGGAGCGTCACCGTCAACTTCAGCAACCAGGGAAGCATCAATCACTCTGCGACGGTGGTGACCGCTACTGGGACGACCCCGGTCTTCGCGGGCGCTGAGACCCCTATCCCAATAGCTGGCACCGCCCCCGGCCAGACCGCCTCCTTCACCTTCTCCGCCACCCAGGTGGGCAGCTATCGCATGTCCTGCCTCATTCCCGGTCATGAAGCGGCAGGCATGTGGGTGACCTTCAACGTCGCCAGCGGCGGAGTTCCGAGCGTTCATCTCTGAAGGCGTCAACCAGTGACTGACCCCACCATGCGCGCGGCGGTCATCGACCGCCTGGGAAAGGGACCCACCTACCGAGAGATCCCTCGCCCCGTCCCCGGTCCGGGACAGGTCCTGGTCCAGGTCCAAGCCGCGGCGCTCAACCCGGTCGATCTTCGGCTTGCCACCGGCGGTCATCTCCGCGGGGTCCCAACCGTTCCCTACGTTCCCGGTTCGGAGGGGGTTGGGACGGTCGTGGCCGGCGGGAGCCCACTGCAGGGAAAGCGGGTTCGGTTTCAGGTCATCGGTAGCCCGAGCGGGTCGCTGGCAGAGTGGGCGGCAGTCGATGCGGCGACCTGTCTTCTAATCCCCGACGAACTGCCAGCGGCCACCGCCGCTGGCCTGGGGGTGGCGGGAATGGCGGCCTGGATCTCTCTGGTGGACAAGATCAAGCTACAGAGGGGTGAGCGGGTGCTCATCCTGGGCGCAACTGGGATAGTCGGGCAGGTGGCGGTGCAGATCGCCAAGCTGCTCGGCGCAGGCAGGATCGTGGCATCGGGCCGAGATCTGACAGCACTCGCCAACACCCTGGAGCTCGGAGCCGACGCGGTTGTCGCCGTAGCTGGGCAGAGTGTGGAGGCGCTTCGCGACAGCTTTGCGGCGGCGGCTCGCGGGCCTATCGACGTGGTATTCGACCCGGTATGGGGCACCCCGCTGCAGGCTGCTCTCGGCGCCGTGGGCCTGTCGGCCCGGATCGTCAACGTCGGTGAGAGCGCCAGCGACGAAGCCACGCTCAGCTCCGCGATCGTGCGCGGACGCCAGTTGACGATCATTGGACACACCAACCCCAACACCAGCTGGGCGGTGCGCGCTCGGGCCTTCCGCGAGCTGGCCGAGCACGCTGCTGAGGGCCGTATCCGGATCGAGATCGAGGAGCTGCCGTTGTCGGAGATTGCCGTTGCCTGGGAGCGTCAGGCCTCCTCGCCGCACGTCAAGCTGGTCCTGATCCCCGCTACCTGACCGGCACTGTTCCGGCGGGCAAAGGGACCATGTCAGAGCAGCCGACCTTTACCGGAGTGACGCCAGCGTGAATCCTCCCCAGATCCTCCCGACTCGCATCCGCGAAGGAGTCGCTCCCGGCGTCAGCTATCTGATCCAGGGCGAACTGGTGCCGATGCTCCACTGCAGTCTGGACGGCTCGATACCGGTCTACTTCGAACACCATGTGGTGCTGTGGAAGGAGCCGCAGATAGCGATCAAGCTGAAGGCGGTGCGAGGGGCGGTCCGCCGCTTGGTCGCCGGGCGCCAACTCTTCCTTACCGAGGCCAAGGGACACGGAGACATCGCGTTCTCTCGGGACGCGCCTGGACATGTTTTTCCACTCGAACTTCCCCGGGGAGCAAGCATCCTGGCCCGCGAGCACCAGTTTTTGGCTGCCACCGGCTCCGTTCGATACAGCACCAGTCACCTGCGGGGACTCAGCAACAATCTTTTCGGCAACAGTGGCTTTTGGGTGGATCGCTTCGAAGCCCGGGACGGTGACGGGGTGGTCTGGCTACACGGGTTCGGCAACGTTTTCGAGAAGGTGCTGGAAGAAGGAGAGGAGATTGATGTCGAACCGGGCGGTTGGGTATACATGGACCCCGAGGTGCGGATGCGACCCGCCGTCTACGGCCTGCGGACCGGCCTTTTTGCCGGGGTCGGAGAGTTGATCTTCAATCGGTTCCGCGGTCCCGGGCGCGTGGGTATCCAGACGATGTACCTGCACCTGCCAAGCTCGGAGTGAGGGAGCTGCCCTGGGCCTGCGACCGAGATTCACCGGGCGCAGCGGGGGGCACCGAGAAGGTGTCGAGAACTTCGCCGGACCCAGAGCGCTAGCCTAGGGCGCACCCTTATTTTGAATTCGCAAACCACCGAACCGGCGACGGTCAAAAGGGAGCAGTCTCTGGTCAGCCGGCTGCTAAATCGCACCGACGCGGACCGAATTGTGTACCTGGACCGCGGTTGGGACAGCCGCGTCTATTTGGTCGGGGATGGAGAGGCTGTGTTTAAGTTTCCTCGCAGCGAGGCAGCCCGCCGGGCGTATGCCCGGGAGATCGCCGTGCTGGATCTCCTCCAGAGCATTAGCCTCCCGGTCCAGATACCCCGGGTGCAGTGGCGGGACCCCGAGAATCGCTACTTCGGCTACCGCGGCACGCTTGGGTTCGAGCTTAGTGATCGGCTCGACCTGATGACTGGCGCAGAGTTGACTCGAGCAGGATCGACACTCGGGAACTTTCTCAAGGCACTCCATTCACTAAATGTCGATCTACCGCGCACCACGATCGACCAGGAAGTGCAGGAGTACCAGCAGAAATTCCGCCTGTCTTTCCCAGTTTTACGCCATCACTTCTCGGCCACAAAGCTGGTGGTGCTGGAACACTTCTTCCTGAACGAACTTCCCGCGGTTGTCTCGGGGCTAGGCGGTGACCTGTGCTTCAGCCACGGGGATCTCGGTCCCTGGAATGTAGTCCTCTCGGAAGATGGTCGTCTCGGCGTCATCGATTTCGGCGACGTCGGATATTACGACCGCTCGAAAGACTTTGTGGCAATGAAGGCACCGGTGATGCTCGAGGCGGCAGTCAACTCTTATGGGGACGCCCCGCAGTTGCGCGAAAAGATCGCCATCCGTCAGAAGGCGTTCCCGATCGCCGACCTACCGTATTACATCGGTAAAGGGGACCAGGAGGGGATCGACCGCTACCTCGGAGAAATCGAGTCCACCTTCTTCGCCGTACCGTGAGGTCCGAGACCTAGTCGTATCGAAGTGGTCCGCCCCGCCCGGCATTTGGCGAAAGTGCCGCCGCCGTCCGCTCGGGCCTCCTGGTGGGGAGGTGGTCAGGGCGGAGACTAGTCCTGTCGGTAGGGACTCTGGATTACACAGAATTCGTTCCCGTCGAGATCGGCCAACACCGTATGGTCATGGTCCGGCTCGTAGTCCCAGGGCACCCGGATGGCGCCCAGCCCCTCCAGGCGGGTTACCTCTGAGTCCCGGTCCGTGGAATACAGGTCGAGATGAACCCGATTGCGGCCGCGCTTTGGCTCATCGGTCCGCTGGAGAGATACGTTTGACCACCGTCGCTGGGGATCGGTCAACACCGCAAAGCTCGGATCTGCGTCGCGCACCACGTACCCCAGGGCAGCGGTCCAGAAGGCGACGGCTCTGTCAACGTCGCTGGTATTGATCACTGTTGATCCGACATACGTGCCCATTGGTTCCTCCCTAACGAGCTGGCCAACTAACTGAGACGCGGCTACCAGCACCGACGAATACTGCGCGACGCCCGAGCCCGGGCGCGCCGCCTCTTCAAGAGTGCTGTGGAAGCTCGTGGTCCGCATGGGTGGCGGGCTCGAGTTGAAAAGTCGAGTGCTCGACATCGAAGTGGCCCGCCAAGCACTCCTGCAGACGATCGATCACCGCGCCGGAACTGCCGTCGCTGAGGCATGTGTCGGAAACGATGACGTGGGCCGAGAGCACCGGCAGGTCTGAAGTAAGGGTCCACGCATGGACCTCGTGCACGGCGAGGACGTCTGGCAGGGCGGTCAGGTGACGGCGTACCAGGTCAAGGTCAACTGATGCCGGCGTGCCCTCTAGCAGGATCCTTCCCGATCCGATCAGCAGCCTCCAGGCAGCCCGCAGCATCAGACCGACCACGACCAGGGAGGCGATCGCATCAGCTCGAACGAAACCGAACTGAAGAATAACTATCCCGGCGATGACGGTGGCAATGAAGGCATACAGGTCCGTAATCACGTGCGCCGAGACCCCCTGGATGCTCATGGACGAATGATTGGCCCTGGCCAGGATTCGAACAGCGGCGAGGTTGACTGCTACGCCCACGCCCGCCACGATCAGCAAGGTCAGTCCGTGAACTGAATGGGGTGCGACCAGGTGCTCCACACCGGCGATGGCGATCAGCACGGCGACCACCAGCAGAGTCACCCCGTTGATGGCCGCGGCCAGAACCTCAGCCCGCTTGAGCCCGAAACTGAATCGGTCGCTGGACGGGCGGGCGGCCAGGTAGCTGGCCCACAGCGCGGCGGCGAGGGCCCCGACGTCGGTGAGCATGTGTCCGGCGTCGGCCAGTAGGGCCAGAGATCCTGCGAAAATCGCGGCGATCACCTCGAAGGCCATGAAGGCGACGATCAGGCAGAGCGCGCCGTAGATGTAGCGCCGATCCGCGTCAGCCGACATCGGCTGGCCGAAGCCAGCACTCGGGTGAACGGGGCTGGGGATCCCTCGTTCGCCGATCAAGTTTCGTGGCACCCATCGACCTCCACGGTCTCTCCGAGTTTTCTGGCACCTGCGATCCGGTCACGCTCCCCCATCGTCAACTGGCGGATCGTGGCGCCGTGCGTCAACAGGATGCCAGATGCCGTCTGCCAGCTGGCCCCGCAGGGCTACGAGCGCTAGCGCCGCACCTGGGCTATTCGACCCCTCCCTTCGCCGGGGATCTCTGGCCGAACGGCATCGGTGCGGGCGGGTCGGTGTCGCGGGCCGGCCATGCGCTCTTCACACCGACCGGTCGGTGAGGTGCCGCGAGCACGCGGTCCTACCCGCTTGCTCGCGGGAGGGGTCAGCAGCCTCGGCTTTCAGCCATCAGTTCCTGCTCGCAGTCCAGGAGCTCCAACAGGTAGGTGGCCGTACCACCAAGGTGCGGTCACGGTGAAGACCTGCCCGGTCGCGAAGTAGCGATAGAGCACGTAGATCACGCCGGGGGCCCTGACCCGGAGCTTGGCCGGCAGGGGTTCGTTCGGTATCTGAAGGACGATGCCGTCGCGATCCAGGGCTGACGGACCCAAGGTGTCGAAGCGGAGCTGCAGCCAACTCTGGCCGCCCTTCAGTGCGTGGACGATGAACCGCCGATCGGTGACCCATACCTGGGCCGGTTCCGGGTCGCGCCAGCGCGGGGCGGCAGCCTTGCGCTTCTTGCGGGCATGACTCCAGAACATGAGATTGCCGATGATCGTGAACGCCCAAGCGATCGGCGAGCCGATGGCGATGAACATCCCCGACTGGATCACCACAGGATCTCCATAAAACGAGAGGAACTGTGCCCTCACGCCGTCGACATACAACTGCTCTCCCGGCTCGAGGTGGTTGTCCTCCGGGCTGAGCCTGGTGGGTGTGACGGCCGTCGGGGCCTGGTGAGCCCGTAGGTCCTGCCCGAGCTCCGCAGCAGCAGCCAGGTCACTTCGCCGTACCTGCGTGAAGGTCCACCGCGACATCGCCCACGGCGCCAGGCAGACCAAACCTATGACAAGACTCCAGAGGAAGTCGAGTGGATCCCTTGCCAGAAGGGAGAAGAAGGCGAGGAGGAGAAAGACGGTGCCCACCCGTCGGAGCACCCTCCGAAGCTTGGTGGTTGGATCACTCGGAACTGGCCCCTCGACGAGCGCGGCGATGTCCATTCAGGTCCCCCCTCAGTCGCCCTAGGTGTTGTTAGCGGTGCCCCATGGCGGGCACCGGCGGTCTATGCCAGGCGCCACAGTACTACGAGTGCTAGCGCAGTAACCGGATGGCGCACTTGGAGGAGGCTTGGATGGCGACGGTAGTCCATGACGAGCAACTCGAATCCGACTGGCAGGACGTCGACAGTCCAATCGGAGCCGGGCGGCCGATGAGGTCCGGGCCCTGGCCGGTCGGGTCAGCGATGGATCTCATGACGAGCCCAACGAGTATTATGTAATACCGTTATTACGTGTCGGGAGACGAGATGCGAATCAATAGCAAGGGTCAAGTGACGATTCCTGCCCCCCTGAGGGAAAAACATGATCTGAGGGAGGGGGATGAAGTGAACGTCGTCGAGGTGGGCGGTGACCTACGTATCGTCCAGGTCGACTCCGGCCAGACTCGTGGGCTGCGCCTTGTGCACAGGATGCGTGGCCGGGCAACCACCACCATGACCACCGACCAACTGCTCCAATTACTCCGTCGTGAGTGAGCCACACCTGGCAGAGGCTGCTCCGGTCGAGATTGCCGTCACCCTAGTGGACTCAAGTGTCCTGCTCGACATCCTGACCGACGACCCGGACTGGGCAGAGTGGTCTGAGCAGGCTCTTGCCCGGGCCCGAGATGTCGGTCGATTGGCGATCAACCAAATCGTGTATGCCGAGGTCTCTACCGGGTTCGACACGATCGAAGATCTGGACGACGCGGTTCCCGTTAGTGATTTCGAGCGCGAGCCGCTGCCCTACGAGGCTGGGTTCGTCGCAGGCAAGGTTTTCCTCGACTATCGCATCCGAGGCGGCCAGCGCCGTTCTCCGCTTCCGGACTTCTATATCGGCGCTCATGCCGCGGTGCGGGGGTACCGGTTGCTGACTAGAGACGTCGCCAGATATCGCACCTATTTCGCGTCGGTAGTTCTGGTAACACCCCTTTCTTGACGCATGCAAAATCGGTCGACTCTGGTGCTAGTACGACGAGCCTTAGGCGACTTGCCGGTTGGCCTCGGCGAGAGTCTGGTGTGGAGTCTTCACCCAGCTGGCCCTGGTCGGCGTGACGCGGCGTCGGAGGGGTTCCCGGGGTGCGTCAACAACGCGGCCCAACGCCCGCCATCTGACTGGAAGAGGTACCAGACCTCCTCTCGACCTGGCCGCCCGGCCGACTGGCTAGTTCCGGACATTCCGCTACTTGAGAAACAATCCGATGGGGCCTAGACGCTAGCGTTGACGCCGACGTCATCCGGCGTCGATCGGACCCTTTAAAAGCAACAGGTGGCTTGTGCGACAGGACGACGCTGGGCTGGTAGCCCGCGAATACTCCACGATGGAAAGGGTCGCACTGCGACGGCTAGACCGGACCGCCCGCCTCAGTGGTGAGCTGGAGTGGACGGTAGCGCTGTCGGCCATCGCCGAGACCCGCCCCGACCGGGTGCTCGACGCCGGCTGCGGGACCGGCGAGTTTGCCGCGTTGATCCCAGCGCCGGGACTCGTCTGCGTCGACTCCTCGCCGCCCGCTGTGGCGGCGGCGCGAGCGCACGGCCTGGACGCTAAGTTGGCCAAGATCGAAGAGCTTCCATTTCCGGACGGCGAGTTCGACGTGGTCACCTGGAACTGGACGCTGTACCACCTACCAGACCGGGATCGCGGAATCAAGGAACTAGCCCGGGTTCTCCGCCCGGCGGGACGATTTGTGGGTATCTACAACTTCCCCGATCACCTCCAGGAGGTCTGGCGAGCAACGGGCGTGACTTGGGATGCCGCAGGATTCGACGCGGAGACAGGAGGAGCGCAGCTGAGCGCCCACTTCGCCAAGGTCAGACAGGAAGAGACCCATGGCGAGGCTGTATGGGACAACCCAAAAAGTTTGCAGACCTATCTGGACGCCTATCTCGAGCTCGCGGGTCCCTTGGTGGCCCCCCGGCACCCCTACCCATTTCGTTCGCAGCGCCACGTCTGCGTTTTCATCGCGACCAGGGCTTGAATCGGAGAGGGAGTAACTTGCGCACCCGCGGTGATCAGAGCAAGACCTACAAGGCCGGAATCAGAGCTCGGCATGGGTGACGCGTCACTGACCTGGCGCGTCGGACTGGCGGAGCACCCCTTGCATCATCAAGATCGCTCCCTGGTCGACTCGGAAATGGGGCTCTTCGGCGTCTTCGATGGGGTCGGTCAGTTCGCCAGGAGCGGCGCAGCGGCGCAGTTGGCGGCGGAGGTGATCGCCGAAGTCTGTCGGGCAGGCGACCTATCTGCCTTGGAGGCGATGTTGGCGGGCAGCGCTCGGGCGGAATCTCTGATCAGGCAGCGCGCTCTGGGCTGCACCACGGCCACGGTCATTTGGGTATCGGGCTCACAGCTGCAGTACGTCTCCGTCGGTGACTCGCGCCTCTACCGCCAGCCGGCGACCGGCTCGCCATTGGAACAGATCACTGTCGATGAAGGCGAGGGGAACATCCTCTTTAATGCCTTAGGCGAAGGCCCAGACCGCAATGGTCTCTCTGTGGCGCCCCAGCATGGGACCCTCCGGCTCAGCTCGGGGGATAAATTGCTGCTGGTCACCGACGGCATCACCGGAGATTTTGAGCCCGACATTCTCACAGAACAAGAGTTGGCGGCAGCGGTAGCTGGTGGGGATCCCCAGCGCGCAGCCGAGAGGTTGCTAGAGATCGCCCGCAAGCGCGACGACCGCACCGCTCTGGTCGTCTTTTTGGATTGACGGAGACCGGACCGATGGCTGAGCTTGAGTGGCTATACTGCCGCGGTCGTGGCCATGACCGTCAGTTTGCAGGGTACCTTCCTGCGCTTCCACGCCTGGGCTTACCGTCGCAGCGATGGTTGGGTTGGCCACCACATGATCGGAGTGTCGACGCTCCTGCTGGAAACCACCGGGCGCCACACCGGCGCACGCCGCACTAACGCCCTGGTGTACGCGAAGGACGGCGCTACATACGTTTTGGTGGCCTCGAACGGTGGTGCCGACAAGCCGCCCGCCTGGCTCCTGAACCTGCGCGCTCAGCCGCTGGTCGGGATTCAGGTGGCCCGTGCCAAGATGACCGCGCGGGCGACGGTCGTGGAGCGGGGCAACCCCGAGTATGCCCGGCTCTGGCGCCTGGTCAACGACCACAACCACCAGCGCTTCGACGGCTACCAGCTCAAGACTGAGCGACCACTTCCTCTGGTGGTGCTGGTCCCCGGCTAACGCTCCTGACCGTCTCCGGACCGCAGCGCAGAGCGGCTTGGCGCCGGTGAGGTACCGGTACCGGCTACCCTTCATCCCGGCGGGATGAATTCTTGGTCCGCCGCTGGACCTGAGATGACTCGGCGAGGAGGTCGGCAATGCCTGTGCTGGCGCGCTCGGTGGGCCTGGGGCTCAACGCCCAGGGCGAAGTACGCGACGCCATCCGGCAGGCCGAGCTCGCAGAGAGGGCAGGACTGGACTCGATCTGGTTCCACGAGTCGTACTTCGCAAGGGACGCGGTGACCTATGCGACCGCAATCGCCACCTCGGTGCCGCGGCTGCGGGTATGCCTCGGTGCGCTCAACCCCAACACCCGAAACCAGGTGGTGCTGGCGATGACCGTGAGCGCGCTTGACGACCTGGCGCCCGGCAGAATCACCTTGGCGCTGGGAACGGCCTTACCTCTACGCCTGGCTCAAATGGGTATCCCTTACCAGCCTGACGCTGCCATCGCCAAAGTGGAGCAGACGATGGTCGAGCTGCGTCAGCTCTGCCGTGGTGAACGGCTGGCGTTGGGCCCGCCCGGGGTGCCCGATGTGGAGCCGATGTTTCCGCCGGTGCACCAGGTGCCGATCTGGGCTGCAGGTTATCGGAAGGCGTTCCATGAACTGGCCGGTCGAGCCGCCGACGGCTACCTGGCCCGACCGGCCGAGCCAGTGGAGGCGGTGGCCCTCGCGGCCCAGCGGATCAAGGCCGCCGCGAAGGCGGCCGGCCGTGACCCGGACTCGGTGGTGATTGGGGGCTACCTCCTCTCCCTGATCGACAGCAGCCGGCGGGCGGCGCTGGACCGAGCCAAGCGCGAACCGTTCGCGATCTACATGCTGGCTGTCCAGACGGACGTCGCCATGCGCCGCACCGGGATGGATCCGGCCTTGCGCCAGCCGATCCTGGCGGCGTGGCGGGCGGAGGATTACCACGGGGCCGCCCAGCTGATACCCGACGAGCTGGTGGACGCCTTCCTGCTCTGCGGGACCCGGGAGGAGGTGGCTGCCGGCGCTGAGCGGTTCCGCGAAGCTGGGATGGACCTCCCAATCCTCCAGCCGGTTGTCCAGGAGGAGGCCCAGGTGGAGGCGGTCATCGAGGCAGCCGCGCTCTACGGCTCGGCGGGAGCCGTGGCTCCCGCCTGGGGATCCGGAAGACGGCGAGCGGTGGAGTCCACCGATCGGATCGGTCTCTGGCGCCGGGCACGGGGGTGGTTTGAGATCACCAGACCCTTTGCCCTCACCGCTTCCATTGTGCCGGTCTCCACGGCGGCCGCCCTGGCGGCGGTCCAGCGTCAGTTCAGTTGGCCGCTGTTCGCCTTGGTGCTGGTGGGCGCGGTGCTGCTACAGGTAGGCACCAACGTGATCAACGAGATCTACGACGTACGCAAGGGCATTGACGCCATCACCTCGCCCCGGGCCAGCCAGGCGCTGCTCACCGGCCGGGTCCGGGAAAAGGAGGCGTTCGTGCTCGCGGGGAGCGCCTTTCTGGTGGCGACCCTGATCGGCGTGGTGCTCATCCTGTCGCGAGGCTGGCCGCTGGCCGTCATCGGAGCCATCGGCTTGATCGGAGGCTGGGGCTACACGGCCCCGCCGCTGCAGTACAAGTACCGTGCGGTGGGCCTCCCACTCGTCTTTTTGCTGATGGGACCTCTGATGGTCCTGGGCGCCTACTACACCATCACCGGACACCTGTCGTGGGCCGCCGGAGCGGTGACTCTCCCGATCGGTCTCTTGGTGACGGCCATCCTCCACGGGAACGAGTGGCGGGACATCGGAGAGGACGCCCGGGCCGGAATCAGCACAGTCTCGATCCGAGCCGGCCGGCGCTTTGCCCACAACCTTTACGTGGTTCTGCTGGTGGGCGCCTTCGTAGTCCTGGCTGTGACCGTCGCCGTCGGGCTGCTGCCGCGGCTCAGCCTTATGGCGCTGCTGTCACTGCCGCTGCTGGTGCGCGCTCTCAACGCCTCTCAGCTGGGCGCTTCCGGCCAGCAGCGCGCCATCGCCATGATCGACCTGGAGACAGCTCAGCTCCACGCCAGTTTTGGATTGTTGCTGGTCGCCGGAATCGCCATCAGCGTCGCCTGGCACCCGGGCGGGTGAACCGGTGGTGATCCGAGCACCGGAGCCTCCGAGGACGAGGCTGGTATTCGCGAGCTCGGTATTTGCATATCTCGCCTTTGCGGCGACGTTTCGCGGCCCCCGGCCGCGCTTCTGGCAGCGGATGAGCGGCACTGCTTCGGTCCTCGGTGCCGTTTCGCTGCTGGGCAGTCCTCGACTTCGCCGCGAGCGCTGGAACGCGCGCGAGGTGGCCCTCGGCACGGCGATCGCGGCCGGTTTGTATGGGGTCTTCACCGTGGGTGACCGGGCCGCACGGGTGGTCATGCCCAGTGGCGACCAAGACATCGGAGACATATATGAACTTCGGCGCCTCCGACCGCGCGCCGAGCTAGCGCTCCGACTGGCCCTGGTGATCGCTCCGGCGGAGGAGCTTTTCTGGAGAGGCCTGCTACAGGATTCGCTAGCCGAGCGGTACGGACGCAGCAAGGGGGCCGCGATCGCTGCGGCGATGTACGGCGGAGCCCACATCTGCACAGGTAACCCGACCCTTGTCGGAGCCGCCACGATCGCGGGTGCCGCGTGGTCCGGGTTGGCTGCGGCCGGCACACCGATGCCGGCGCTGATAGCCAGCCACATAATCTGGGACGTCTGGATCTTCCTGGTGCGACCGACCCAGCCGCTTAGCTGAGCCAGCCGGGGCACGAATACCCGGCTCGTCCGGAGGATACGATCAGGGAATGGACGAGTTGCACCCCGCAGAGCAAGAACGGGTCCGGCGTCGGGATCGTAAGCGTGTCACTCGGATGGTGGTTGACGGTGGCAACCTGCGGCGGCAAGTGCAGGCGCTTCGCGAGCGAGCCTTTCGCCGGGCGGCCAGCAATCCCCCGCCAGCGGCGACGTCCCCTGGCGACTCGACTCGCGAGTCCTAGGGCGACACGTCCACAAGACCTTTAGATACCTGCGCCCTTGAGGGGGGTAAGCAAGGCACCGGACGACCACCCAACCTTCGGCTGTTGACTCATGGATGAGAGGCCGCCGAGACCCACGATGACCTGATCGTTCGCCACCGCGTGCGATGGCTCACCCGGGCAGGCGGAATTTTGGTCGAACCTCGGACTGTAGGCGGCTCCCCCGCCGAAGTGAGATCCCGCGACCCGAGCTACGGGGTTCGCCGACCGGACGGCGAAGATCCGGTTGGGCCAGCCAAGGTGCGTGAGACGACTGCCCTGTGGTAGTCCGAGTTTGGCCCCGAATCGACACCACGGTGAGATCTCCCACGGGTGGCCGATATCATCGGGGTCCACTCATAAGGGGGACGACGGTGAAACCAGGCGTCGAGACAAGAACCATCGAAACCTCAGACGGCCGCAAGCTCTGCCTCGAACTGGGGGGTGACGAGGACGGGTTTCCCGTCTTGGTGAACGGGGGTACTCCTAACTCCCGCCATTTGTATGAGCCCTGGATTGCGGACGCTGGTCACCGGGGTATACGGCTGATCAGCTACGACCGGCCTGGCTACGGGGGTTCGTCGGCGGTTGCCGGCCGCACCGTCGCCGACGGCGCTGCAGATGTATTGGCGATCACCGGTGCCCTTGGGATTGAGCGCCTGGCGATGTGGGGTTACTCCGGTGGCGGCCCGTTCACGTTGGGGTGCGCCGCCCTCCTGCCCGAGACAGTGGTCGCCGCGGCCACCCTGGGATCGATCGCCCCCTTCGGGGCAGAGGATCTCGACTACTTCGCCGGCATGGGTGACGGCAATGTGCAGAGCTTGAAGCTGTACCTCGACGACCCGAAGGCTTCTCGCGAGCAGGGCGTGAAGGAACGGGAGGAGATGCTTAATTCCACCCCCGAGGAGGTGGCCGAGCTCTTGAAGACGCTCCTGACTCCAGTTGACGCAGCGATATTGACAGGCAGCTTTGCGGTCTTCCTGACTGAGTGCGCTCACGATGGGCTGGCTCCCGGATTGGACGGCTGGTGGGGCGATGGAGTCGCCCACATTGAGCCTTGGGGATTTGATCTGGACTCGATCCGCGTGCCTGTCAAGATTTGGCATGGTCGCCACGATCGCTTCGTTCCCTTCCAGCACGGTGAGTGGTTGGCAAAGCACGTGCACGGCGCCGAAGCCGAACTCAGCGAAGAGGACGGGCACCTGACGCTCCTCGTCAACAAGGTTGGCGAGGTTCATGATTGGTTACTGCGCGCCGCGGGTTGATCTGGTGAGTTAGGCCGCCGGCCACTTCAATCGTGTAAGGAAGCTGCACCGACGATGATCGACCAGGACCTGGCCAATCTCCCCCTCTTAGTCGCTGCCTGACATTGAGTCCCAAGAGGCGACCACAGGTCGTCGTCGCGGGATTGGTACGCGAGCCTGGGCCATGCTCGACCCGCCAGCGCAGGTGCTCATCCGCGTTCAGTGGTGCTTACCTGGTTAGGCTCGGTGCGGCCGCCGCGGCGCTCTCCGCGATCCGGGTAGCGCTCTAACAGGCGGCGACGACTTGGCCTATGATCGGCCACGAAGTGCTTGATGCCACAGCGCTCACGACAGGCAGCCTCACTTTAGGCGGCGCCGTAGTCGGGTTCGTCGGCGGAACGGCCAGCCAGGTGGTGCGGGGCCGCCAGGATCAGGCGGCAAAGGTCGAGGCGCGGCAGGAGCGACGGGAGGATGGACGCCGCCAGGCCCTGATCGACTTTCAGGAGGCACTCGCCCTCTACGTGCTGACCGTCGGGCGGCTGCACCACTCAGACGTGATGGCCGCGAAGCGGAGTGGGGTATGGCAACGCCCCGCGCGCACACCAGCTGTCGAGCTGGAGCTCCTGGAGTGCTCGAGGCGTGTCCGCCAACTATCCGAATGGATCATCGACGAGGAGCTGCGAGCCCGATTCGCGGCGCTGGACCGGCAGATCTCGATGGGACTGAAGAGGCTTCCCTCCGAGACAGCCGCCGGGAATTTCGTGATGAGGATGAGCACCTTGCTGAGAGCCACCGAGGAGCGGCTGGGACATCTGTTGCGCCAACTGATCTGACTGGCCGTGACCCCGGCGCGCACCCAGAGCCCGGCATAGGACCGATTGGGTCGCCCCGGGGGTCAGGACGCCTAACGGAATCGTTACAACGGGTATCGGCGAGGTACCACCCTGCCCACCGTACTGTCACTTGCCGAAATTGGCCGCATGGGGGAAGTACGATCCCTGCAATTACCACCCGAATTGGGAGGATTTGAAGGAATGCTCGGTTCTTGGTACGTGCGGCTATGTGGTCGCCTCCGGGAGGTTGTCACAGCCCGCGACTCGGAGGAAGAGGGTCAGGGGATGGTTGAGTACGCGCTGATCTTGGTTCTCATCGCGATCGTCGTCATCGTCATTCTTACCGTGGTCGGGCATCGGGTGAGCGATGTCTTCTCCAACATCAACAAGGGTCTCGGCGGCTAGCGGGGCCCGGCGACTTTCGTCTTTATTCGCTGGCGAGTCCAAGAAGACAGTCGCGAAGAAGAGCGTCCGGGATAAATCCCGGACGCTTTTTTTGTAGTTCCACGCTGCGCAGACGTACTCGCTGGCGGTCGACGCTCCGAACTCCCCGCCGAAAGGGGACGAGAGGGCGCCTTATTGGTGATCTATCGACTCAGCTCCGGTCAGCGGCAGCGGGCGATCCCACCTCTCCGTCGTCCTCGGCCAGGATTCGGTAAAGGTTCCGCTTCGTCTCTCTCATCAGCTGGGCGGCCTTGGCCACCTGGCCGGGATTCCCTGCGTGGGTGACTTGGATCAGGGCACCGGCGGTCTGCCGCATCAGGGAGAGCAGCTCGTGGACGTCGTCCCCGACAGCTCCCGAGACGTCTTCCCAGGGAGATCCGAACTCAGCTCGGTGCTCCTCGGTGTAGGCAGAGCCAGCCTCCGTGAGGGTAAACAGACGCTGTCCTTCCGTCTCCTGGGAGCGGACCATCCCCTCGTCCTCCAGCTGCTGTAGGGCGGGGTACACCGAACCGGGACTGGGGTGCCAAACACCCTTGCTCCGCTCGGCGATCTCCTGCATGATCTGGTACCCGTTGCGAGGCTGCTCCGCCAAGAGCAGCAGGGTGGCGGCGCGGACATTGCCTCGAGGGATGCGCCGTCCCCTCGGTCCGCGTATTCGGCCGCCAAATCCCCCGCGGAAGAGAGGCCCGGCCCCACCTTCCCCAAATGGGTCCAAGCGGCCCCGGCGGCGCCCATCGTGCCGAGCACCGTGCTCGGCCGTAGGCTCGTGGTGGTGCTCGTCCCTATAACTGGTCATCATCTGATCGCCTCCACAGCGTTGATATATCCGACCAGCTCATGCTAGCTCACCGATATATCGAAAGCCAATCCCGTAATCCCATCCTGGTCAGCGGCCCTTCAGAATCGTCAGGGTGACCGGTGACCTCCGGCTCCTCCGGTTGGTCGGATCCCAGCTGGAGCAGGCCGGTGTGTCGGTACTGGTCTTCGGGGGCTGGGCTGAAGAACTCCTCGGCGTCCTGCCACCGAGGCTTCACCGAGACATCGATCTGCTGTTGCTGGGCCCTGTCCAAGCCCTTCTTGCCAAATTTCTCGACGCCAGCGGGGCGATACCGGAGAAGCGATCGAGTCAGAAGCGCGCGCTTGAGGTGGAGGGCACCCTGGTGGAGCTCTTCCTCGCCCGCAAAGAGGGGGGTACGTATGTGACCTTGTTCTGGGATGAAGTGCGGTGGAGGTGGCCGGTCAACCTCGCGGAGAGCGTTTCGGGCCTTCGGGTCGCCAGCCGGGAAGCACTGGCAGGCTACCGCCTCAATTGGGCCACCCTGCAGGCGGCGCGGCCGACTTAGAACCGCCTGGCGCCTCCCTGGATGGGATCCCGAAGCCGGTCAGTGGCGGGGGCGGCGCGTCTCATTGGAGTCGCGAGGACCCGGTCAGCGGCGAGAGCGTCGCCCCGGTTGACGCACTGTAGAGACGGCAACCGCCTCGACACCTCTTGGATCGCCGTCCGCGTCATACATCAGCCGGACTGAGCCCAAGCCCGCAGTCTTGAGCATCGATATGAGCGGTTGGGGCTGCTCCCCACCGATCTCCACGAGCGCATGTCCTCCGTCCCGGAGCCAGTCCCGGAGCTCGCCCACCGCCCGCCGCACGAGGACCAGGCCGTCCTTCCCCCCGTCTAGAGCGGAGATCGGCTCGAAGGAGCGCACGTCTCGGGGGAGGAAGGCGATCTCCTCGGTCGGGACATACGGCAGTACGGCGACGACGACGTCGACACTCCCCTTCCACGACGCTGGCACCGCCTCGAAAAGGTCGCCCTCCGCTACGGTGACGCCGTTCCGGCGTGCGCACTCGGCGGCGATGGGGTCACGCTCCGTGCCGATGACAGAGGCGCCCGGCCGGCGGTCGCTCAGCACGCACGCGATGGCTCCACTCCCAGTGCCGAGATCGATCGCTCTGCCCCCCGGCGGGAGAAGCTCGGCGGCCCGCATAGCCAGGGGCTCACTCTGCCAGCGAGGAACGAACACTCCCTCGGTGACAGCCACCAAGCATTCGCAGAACACGATGCTCCCGGTGATCCAGGCGAGCGGCTCGCCTGTCGTTCGCCGTTCTACCAGAGCCGCTAGTTCTTCCTCATCGCCCCGTGCCGCCGCGGTGAGCTCAACCACCTCGTCCTCGGCGAAGACGCAGCCGGCGTCGCGCAGGCGGCGCACCGCCTCCGACAGGGCAGTTTTTGATAAGCCGGACACCGCTCGATTAGATCACGGTTCTACCGGGGCCACGGACTCGCTGACCGTCCTGAGGCAGTCACCGAACCCCACCAATCACGGCGGACCAGCCGGTACCGCCGTCCATCTCTCGGCGCGGGAACGAATTTCGCCCGGGACTCGAGTCCAGACCATAGGCTCGCGGCCAAAGGTCTCCTACCTCTCTGCGCCAGGCGAGATACCACGAGGGCCAAGTGTCGGTTCAGCGAGCTTTCCAACCGAGCTGAAGGGCCGCGGCGGCCGCGTGGCCGGCGATCCGATGTCCCGCGTGGGTCGAGGGCGGATCCGGCGCTCCCACGGCGATCGGACAAAAGTGCCGGTTTCACTGATAGCGGAGTATCAGCCCGGTGATTGAGCTCACCGTCATCGGCTTCGTGGCCGGGATAGTGGTCGGCTTCTCCCCCTGCATCCTGCCGGTGCTGCCGGTCATCCTGGTCGCCGGGGCGACAACACCGAGTTCGGAGAGCGCCCCTCGGAGCCCTCGCGCTCGGGCGATCGCTGTGGTCGGCGGATTGGTGATCAGCTTCAGCTTCGTGATCCTCGCCGGATCGGAGGTTCTCTCCCTCCTCCACCTCCCCCAGGATCTCCTGCGGAATGCGGGCATCGTTTTGCTTGTGGTGGTGGGCCTGGGGTTCCTTTTCGCGCCGCTCGAAGCGCTGCTGGAACGGCCGTTTGCGAGGGTTGGCTGGGGTCATCCGAGTGGACGGAGCAGCGGGTTCGTGGTCGGACTGGCCCTCGGCGTGCTCTTCGTACCGTGCGCCGGTCCCGTTCTCGCCGCCATCACCGTGGTGGGCGCCACCCACCGGGTGGGATTCACGGCGGTTGCCCTCACGGTGGCGTTCGCCGTAGGTGCAGCCCTGCCGCTACTGCTGGTGGCAGTGGCCGGGAGCGAACTCACTCACCGGGTAAAGGCTCTTCGCCAAAGAGCAACTCGGGTCCGTCAGGCAAGTGGGGTGGTGCTCATCGTCATGGCCCTCGCTATCGGCTCGAACATCTTCGCCAGCCTGCAGCGAGATGTTCCCGGCTATACCAGCGCGCTGCAGAGTGCGATCGAAGGTGCCTCGTCGGTACGCCAGGAGCTCAATTCCCTGACCGGCAACAGCCACTCCTCGCTGGCGCACTGCGATTCCCGAGCCACAGAGCTCGTCAACTGTGGGAAGGCGCCCGCGATCCGCGGGATCAGCGCATGGCTGAACACAGCGGGCGGCAGACCGCTTGCGCTCTCCCAGCTTCACGGCAAGGTGGTCCTGATCGACTTTTGGACGTACTCGTGCATCAATTGCCAGCGATCACTGCCCCACGTGGAGGCCTGGTACAAGAAGTACGCGAAGTACGGCTTGGTGGTGATCGGCGTGCACACGCCGGAGTTCTCATTCGAGCACGTTCTCTCCAACGTGGAGACGCAAGCCGCCCAACTCGGGGTCCACTACCCGGTGGCCCTGGACAACAATTACGCGACGTGGGACGCCTACGACAACGAGGTCTGGCCCTCGGAATACCTGATCGACTCCAAGGGCGACGTCCGCCACGTCCACTTCGGTGAGGGGGACTACGGCACCACCGAGCAGCTGATCCGCCAACTCCTAAAGGGTGCTCACCCCAAGATCACCCTCCCGCGCCCAACCGACGTGCTCAACAAGACCCCGACAGGGAGGATCAGCCCCGAGACCTACGTCGGCTACGAGAGGCTGGAGTTCCTCGTGCCTGACCCTTACGTGAAGCAGAATGAGCCGGCCTTCTATCGGTTTCCCCCGGCTGTCCCGCTGGGGGCATTTGCTCTATCCGGCATCTGGACCGACACTGCGGAGGAGGCGACCGCAGGCGATGGTGCGGTGCTGGAACTGCGCTTCCTGGCCCACGATGTGTATCTCGTCCTCGGTGGTTCCGGCAGCCTTGACGTGTCGGTCAAAGGCAAGCACACGACCATCGCGGTAGCCGGAATCCCCAGGCTCTACACCCTGTTCCAGGCGCGCTCCCTGACAACCGCCACCCTGACGCTCCAAGCGTCACCCGGGGTGGAGGTCTACGACTTCACCTTTGGCTAAGCGTCCTTATGGCTGGAAGTCAACTCCTGGCCCGGTGCGCTGATCCGCAAACCGTGACCGGCCCGGCAGACCGCGTCTCACCCGCTGGACGCGAACTGGAGGTCCGAGCCTCTGTCGCCCCACGCTTTGCCTCCTTGGCCAACCGAGCCGTCCTCGCCCACGCCACGTCCTCCGCCCGCCGCTGCTCGATCTGTCGCTGCGCCGAGTACACGTTGATCATGTAGCTAGATTACCATATCCCGATATACAAATCAATCTTCGGAGCAAACTTGCTCGCCAATCCATCATCCTGAGTTCTAAGTAGTCTTGCGCAGCAAACTCGCTCTCCAAGTGATATAGTCAGCTGGCTATGCCCCCGGTGGACGACGCCTCGACCACGGACCGGCCCTTGGTCGCCCCGTCAGCCCCGATGGAGCTGATCTGGATCGGCCACCAGCTCCTGAATCCCCATCACCAGGAGGGTCACGTTCGCTTGGCGGAGCTCGACCCTCCCCGTGCCGCCCGACTCGCGAACGAGATGCAGAACTTCTGGGAAGACGGCTTCAGTGGCGGGGTCGGCGAGCTGGTGATAATCGCCGATCAGGCAGGGCGACTCTTCTCGCCGGACTTGGACGGTCTCTTGGACGACCTGCCTATGCCGGCAGGGGACCAGTCGGATTTACAGCTTCGCTCGGAGTCTTCTGGTGACCGCCAGCGGATGGTCGAACGGCTGGGGAGGCTGCAGCGGGAGGCAGGGCTACGTCGGAAGTACACCGACCTGCTCCGCGAGATCTGGGAGCCGATGCGCCCTGAGTGGGAGGCGACAGGGCTGCCCCGGGTGCGAAGCGCGTGTGATCGAGTCAACCAGCGATTGGACCGAGGCGCCGCCATCGAGGAAGCCGTGCCGGTACTCGGCGAGTTGCGCCGTAAGAAGCCGAGATGGGTCCCCCTGCTGGACGACGGCATCGAGCAGGGCAGGCTGGCGGTCGTCCCCGGGTACTTTGGGGGAAGCTGGAGTCTGTGGGACTTTCCGCAACACCTGGTGGTCGGCTTCAACGGAAGCACCGACCCGCTGGCAGAGCTGGGAGAAGTGGGACGCACGCTGGCTCCCCGCCTGAAGGCGCTGGGCGACCGCACCCGGCTCCACATACTGCTTTATCTAGCGGATCACCCGACCAGCGTCGGCGAGCTGGCCCAGCTCTTCCACCTGGCTCAGCCGACAGTGAGCGCCCACCTCCGAGCGTTGCGCGAAGCCTCGCTGGTGGTGGGTCAGCGCAGCGCCGGCCGAACGGTTTACCGGGTGGATCGAGCTCAATTGGCCCAACTGTTGCGGGAGGTCGCCAGCATTGCGAGCGTAGACCTCCAGTCTTGAGTTCACGCTGCCGGTTGGCAACCAGCGTGAAGGTCCGGACGGTTGCCCCTCGGCTAACGGGCGAACCTGGCAGTATCGAAACGATGACTGACCCCCGACCAGAGGTGGACGACCGGCATCCAGCCGACGTGGTGACCGACATGGTGGGCCACGTCCTGGAGCTGGCAGCCACATGGCCTCTGTGGGACGGAAATCCAGTCGAGATCCCCGTCGAGGGAGAGTCGCCTCGAACCTATACACCACACAAGGCGATCCGACGGGTCGCCGATCACCTCATTGATCATCTCGCGGAGCTGGAAGCACGAATTGCCCTACGACCAACCGAACCGGACCGTTGGCACGGTTCAATGGTCACGACTCCCGGAGACTTGGCGGAGTTCACCGGAGAGGATCTCGACGAGGCTAGGAGCCGACTTGGGCGGCTCGCGCTCATCTGGGAGGTTCGTCTGCGCTCGCTAACAGCTGAGCAACTCGATGCCTCAGAGGGGGGCGCCTGGACGCTCCGCCAACTGGCCTTTCACCTCGCCGGTTCGGCCTTCTACGCCGACTCGGTCGGTGTCCTGGTTCGCTAGCTCTGGGGCGCCAGAGCCCGTCCCGGGGACGTCTGACAGGGTCGACGCGATGGACTTCGTCGGCGATACCATGCCCGGACAACACATGAGATTTGGAGGGGGATGACCGGCCGACCCACGGGCGAAGTGGCACCCGGGGACACTCAGGCTGCACTGATCGAGGCCGGGGTTCTGCTCGCCTCTGAGCTCGCTCTTCCCACCCTACTGCGCCGTCTCGTCGAAATCGCCGCTCAGATCACCCAGGCCCGTTACGGGGCTCTGGGTGTGGCCGGTCCCGACGGCACCATCCTGGAGTTCATCACGGTCGGACTGAGTGATGAGGCGCGTCAAGCAATCGGCGCAATCCCCACCGGTCGAGGGATCCTGGGAGCGCTCATCCACGACCCTCAGCCGCTGCGCCTGGACCGCCTGCAGGACGATCCCCGTTCCGTGGGCTTTCCGCCCCATCACCCGGCCATGACCTCGTTCCTTGGCGCTCCGGTCCGCGCCTTGGGGAAGGTCTTCGGCAACCTGTATCTGACTGAGAAGGCAGGGGGAACCTCCTTCACCGCCGCCGACGAGGCGGCCGCGGTGACCCTGGCGACACAGGCCGGCGCCGCCATTGCCAATGCCCAGATATACCGTGATCTGCGGCTTCGAGACGACTGGCTCGAGGCTCTCCACGGGATAACCGCGGCCCTGCTGGCGGGCCAGCCCCAGGAGGGGCTGTTGTCCACCATCGTCCGAAGTGCGCGAGAGTTGAGCCACGCTGATCTGGCTGCCATCGTGCTTCCGGTCAGCCGGGGCTCCGCCACACTTCGGGTGGTGGCCGCCGACGGGCTCGGCGCAGAGGCGATGCTCAACGCTCCCGCCAAATCGTCCGGCACCGCATCCCACAGCGCACTTGAATCGGGCCGTCCTCTGATCGTGCGACCCGCTTTGGGCTATCCCTTCGCCAGCTTTGTCGCCGATGCCGGGTTGCAGGTCGGGGTCCAGATGGTCGTGCCGCTACACGGCCTCGAAGGCGTCTCGGGAACGATCATTCTGAACCGGTCTGAAGACGATCCCACTTTTGACGCGGAAGCGCTCAGCCTGCTGGAGAGCTTCGCCGGTCAGGCGACCCTCGCGCTGGAATACCTGCGAGCCCGAGCCAAGTCCCAGCAACTGGCGGTGATTGAAGAGCGGCAGCGGATCGCCCGGGACCTCCATGACGAACCGGTCCAATCGCTTATCTACCTGTCGCGACGCCTGGAGGCGATGGCGATGGAGCCCAACGTCGCGGGACCGGCCGCCGAGCAGCTAGAGCAGACCAGAGAGTTGGCGGTGGCAGTTGTCGACGGCCTGCGGCAACTTACCGAAGGGCTGCGCTCGGAGATCCTCGAGCGCGACGGGCTGGCCGCAGCCTTGGAGGACCTTTGCCGGCGCTTCAGCTCCCGGACCGGCATCGCCGTCGAGGTATCGCATCGGGGTAAGCGGCAGCGATGGGACTCCGAACTGGAGCGCAGCCTGCTTCGGGTAGCGCAGGAGGGCCTGAGCAATGTTGAGCGCCACGCCCAAGCTCAGCGCGTTCGGTTGGAACTGAAGGCTCGCCCAGACCGCCTCCGGCTCACGATCGCTGACGACGGGGTCGGATTCGTGGCCAATGGTCTCCAGGCGGTGGCGTCGGGATTGGGCACCCTGGGCATGAGGGAGCGAATGGAGCTCGCCGGAGGGGGGCTGCGGATCTGGTCGAGACCCGGCAAAGGGACTCTGGTCGTGGCGACAGCTGCGGTGGTCCAAGGGGCCGAAGCCGCTGGCAACCACCCGCCCGCGGCAGGTGATTTCACCGGGGCGATCGAGGAGTGAAAAAGGTACCGTCCAAGTCATGACCCGCACCAGCGTGACCACCATCCTGCTGGCAGAGGATCACGCCTTGGTGCGCGAAGGCACCCGGCAGATCCTCACTGGCCACGACGACCTGAGCGTCATCGCCGAAGCCTCCCGCGGTGACGAGGCGGTGCGGCTGACTGTGGAACTTCTCCCCCAGGTGGTCCTGATGGACATGCGCATGCCCGGGATCAACGGCATCGAGGCGGCCCGGCAGATCCTCGCCGAAAGGCCGGAGACCAAGATTGTGATCGTCAGTGCCCACGAGGACGAGGACTACGTCCGGGAGGCGCTGGCTGCGGGGGTGGTCGGCTACATCCTCAAGACCGCTCCGGCTCGGGAGCTGGTGGAAGGCGTGCGGGCGGTGGCCGCAGGATCACTGGTGCTGAGTCCCAGCTTGTCCCGCCGGTTGGCGCAGTCACGTGGCGAGCCGGCCCGCGCGAGTGATCGGCTCAGCACCCGGGAGCTGGCAGTTCTCCGAGAGATCGCTTTGGGACACTCCAATAAAGAGATCGCCCGCGACTTAGGAATCAGTCTGCGTACCGTCGAGGGTCACCTGCACAACATCTTCGATAAGTTGCGAGTGAACTCCAGAACTGAAGCGGTGGTGTTCGCCGCCAACCACGGGATCGTGTCCATCGAATCCGCCGAGGCGAAATGACCCACCGTTCCGGGTCCGTTCGTCAGGTGGCGAACTGGCGCGGCCCTGTTGACGGTGCCGATGATGGAGCTCGCGTAGCTGCGCTTTTGAGGGAGTTCGAAGCGGAACGGCGCCGCCTCGCCGAACTGCTCAACGATGAGCCAGTCCAGACGCTGGCACACGTCTCCCGGTCGCTCCAAAGTGTGGTGGCCGTGCCTGGCACTCCGGTCCAGGTCAGCGAGGCGACCCGGGCGGCCGGTCTGCAGGCAGCCGCCGTCAGCCATCAGCTGCGACGCCTGGCAAGGGTGCTGCGCCCGTCGGTGCTCGACGACCTGGGCCTGGGGGCGGCGCTTCGCCAACTGACATCAGATTTCGCGGAGCGTTCGGGAATCACCGTTAGAACCGACCTGCGAGCTGTAGGCCGTGCACACGACCCCGAAGTGGACATCACGTTGTTTCGCGTGGCCGAAGCGGAACTCAGACGCGTGGAGATGGATGAGTTTGCCACCGAGGTTGAATTGCGCCTGCGCCAACGCGCCAGCCGCCTTGTTCTTAGCCTCCGAGACAACGGCCGGCGCCCCGGCGCACCTGGCGATTCCGAGAGCTCTGGCTCCGGCTTCCTGGAGATGCGGGAGCGTCTTCGCTCGATCAACGGTCAGCTCACGATGCGCTCAGGGGTCCACCAGGGAACCGTTGTCGTCGCGTCCGCACCGACCGCGATCGAGCACACCGCCTTGCGCGCGGGCTGACTACCCGACACCAACAGCACATCGGACTCGTGCGCTGGGTTCAGCCGGTCCTCCAGGCTGACGTCGTTCAGCTGCTCTAACCGGGCGTCCGCCACGGTCCGGAGGCGCGTACAGGGGATTTCACCTGACTCAGTTCGCGGGATACCCACGTCGTGCTTGCCCGGTGGCTGAGGCACGATGGAGCTGGCCTATTCCACAGCGGATTGACCACTGCACCGAAGACCCGACAGTCCTTTTCGCACGGATACCAACGGAGAGTAGAGCCATGAGCGAGAGCCACACGGACACGGGACACAGACGACTCACCAGCGGCTGGGTCCTGGGCGTCGCCTGCGGAGGTCCTGTGCTCGCGGCGGTGGTCATCGCCGGGCTATTCGTCGCCGGCGCTCCCGGATTTACCTCCTTGCAGCAGGCCAGCTCGACGGCCGCGATGTCAGACCACAGCCAGCAGGTGCATCTCACCATCGTCACGAACGCTGGCCCGCACCACGACCTGCCTGCATTCCAGCCAGCGAGCTTCTCGATCAACACGGGTCAACCGGTGGAGTTCACCGTGACCAATCTCGACAGCGCCACACCGCTACCCACTGACCTGGCGGCGCACACCAAGGTTACTGGAGTACTGGGTGGACACGAGACGGTGGTGCCGCTCGGTACCAAGCATTCAAACGGCACGACAAGTCTGGCACGACGGGTCACTGCCCTCGCCGTCGGCTCCGTGTCGCACACCTTCACCATCACCGCGCTGGGGATTAACGTACCAATCTTGGGAACCTCGACGACGACATTCACCGTTCTCATTAGGAAGCCTGGCAATTACACGTGGGAATGCTTCGACCCTTGCGGCGGCGGAACAAACGGATTCGGCAGCCCTATGGGAGTGCCTGGATACATGATGGGCACGGTGACCGCCACCGCCTCCTGATCAAGCCGTCGGGCTCGTCGGTGGAGCCGGGACCTCTGGAACCCCACCGCACCTGGGCGATTTGCGCCCAGCTCGCCGACGCTCTGCTAGCAGCGCCGCCGGTCCGCATCGGCGGAAGCCTGTCTTGGCGAATCAGACACTGGTCTGGCTGGTTCCAGACAGGTGTGCGGGAAAGTCAGCCACGCGTAGTGAGGTGTGGCGCCGGAATACCACGCAGAGACTCCTCTAGGTAGGTCGCTGCGTGTTTTCACTCACCAGTGATCGAGGGCAAGCACCCTGTGGAATCATGCGAAGCCGGTCCAGTATGGAAGTCGTTGGTGCTACGAGCCAACCGGCTGGCGGGGCCAAAATCCGCGGAGGAGCTAGACATGGCGAGCGGGATCTTTACTAAGATGCTGGGCCGATCGGGAACGGTGACCGAGATTCCCGAACCAAAGCTGGCGCGGTTTCTGTTTGCTGACAAGCGGCTCAGCTGGCTCTGGCTCATCGTGCGGGTCTATGTCGGCTGGCAGTGGGTCAGCGCGGCTGTCGAGAAGATTCAGGGCCCCGGGTGGATCGGCTCCACGGCCGGAGTGGGACTGAAGGGATTCGTGAGCGGCTCAATAGCTCAAACCGCAGGCGCCCATCCGGCAGTCCAGGGCTGGTACGGGACACTCCTGAGGGACTTGGTTCTGTCCCATGTGGTGGGCTGGTCGTACGTCATCACCTTCGGGGAACTAGCGTGCGGCGTTGGACTGATCCTCGGGATCTTCACCGGAATCGCTGCCTTCTCCGGTGCATTCATGAACATGAACTACATGATGGCCGGAGCGGTCAGCATCAATCCGGTCCTGCTGTTCCTCGAGCTGCTTCTGATCCTAGCGTGGCGGATTGCCGGATACCTAGGTGTCGATTTCGCCCTGCTCCCGCTGCTAGGAACTCCGTGGAGCCGCGGGTCACGGACCCGCCAGAGCCCGACCCCGTTCAGCTCCCAAACGGTCCGATCCGCCCAATAGACGCCACCACTCGCATCTCCGCTGAGAGTACCCCCGGGCCGCTTGCCCGAGGGTACTTCTGCGTTGGCGCTGGTGGCGCGAACAGACTTGGCCGGTGCCGGCGCCGACAGCTAGTTCGCCGTCCCAGACCAGTCATCTAAGGCGGCCAGGCCGCGACTCGAGAGGAATATCGTCCAGGCCTGAATCTTGCACATACCGTGCGGCCCTCACCCCTGACGCCGTCCCTGCTACGGACCACCGTATGCTGGGACCGATCACTCAGCGTGCGCTCGAAGATATTCGCACCCTGCTGGACGCGCCATCACCAGCCGTATTGACGACCCGCCGACGGGATGGCACATAACTGACATCTCCGGTATGGTTTCGCTGGACGGGCGTCACCTTCGAAGTCGTGGTCTCACGAGATGATGTCAAGGTCCGTCACCTCGAACACGACCCGCGATGTAGCCTCCTCATCTTCGAGGCCATTGCTCCGTTCCGCGGGGTGGAAGTGCGGCACGAGGCCAGATTGACGCAATGCGACGTGACACCGTAGCGCCAAGCGATCGCCGGGCGCTATCTCGGAGTCGAGGCCGGGCGACGCTTTGCAGCGGAGCGCGCCACTAAGCCCGGTGTCCTGGTGCAGTTAGCTGCCGAGGATCCCCGCATTTGGGACCTGGCCGACATCCTCCCCAAGTAGCCGTTCGGGGGTTGATGGACGCGCGATTCGCCATCCACCGGTAGCCATCCGATAACGGCTGACTGGTCCTTCGAGATCCCTTCGGGTCGGCGGGAACGCATCCTGGCCCGCCGCCACTGCTTTGGGCGCGGCGCGAAAGCCGTCCAATCGTAATACTGCGGAGCGAGTGCGAATCGACCTCGGGGCGGGCTGCGTTCCTCGGCGGAAGCTGGCGGGAAGAGGCCCTGGAGCCTGAACCGCGACGATCCGCAGCACCGAGGCTAATCACGCTCCGGCCGCCGATCGGGCAGACCTCGTGCCGCAGCCAAACGTTGGGCTCGAAGTACCTCCCAGAGTCGGCATCGCGATCGATCGACACGGTGGCCAGTCCGCCGGGGAACCAGTATTCCCCGCTCGCCAGGAAGGCCATCTGGGTCCATTCCTCCCACTCCGCGACGGTATCTGTGATCCGCAACGACTCCGGCTCCGGCCGAAGTACTGCAGCTCCCGCCCGCTCATGAACCCGCATCCAGGGGTCGAACAGGGTTCCGTCGGAGCGACGCCAGGTCGCATATTGCTCAATCGGTACAAGTGGGTACCGGTCCTTCCAGCTGGGTCGAACGGGAGCGATCAAGGCTGTCAGGTCCTGCTTGCGTGCCAGCTCGCGCATACCGCGAAGGGCGACCGAGCTCAGCCCGCGGCCCTAGGGGTGCCGCGGGATCACGATCAACATCGCACAGAGGACGTTGGCTCCTCCGTCATCGAATCCGCGCGCAATCGCTCCGTCGAACCCGGCCGGAAGATCGGCGATGCTTCCGTCCCAGCGCAGGGGCACCGAACGCGCCCGAGCCAGCACCTCGCCATCGTCGCCGAGGACGTGGAACTGGAACTCTGGGCGCTCCTCGGTCAGCCGGCCCCAGTACGGCGGAAAGACATCGCCGTGATTGTTGTACTCGGGGAACAGGCCGCGCGTGACTTCCTCCGCCTGCTCGGTCAGGTCCGGCCGCTCGGTAACCGTCACGATCCTCATGCCGCCGGCAATGATCCCGCAGCTCGTCAGCTTGCGGCTGGTCCGTCGAGCGCGAGTTTCAACTGATGAGCCGGGGCCCCTTATCGGGGCAGTGACTGCGGAGGTGAACCCTCAGGGAACGAGTCTCACCGCCTCGTGAGCCTGGTCGGACATGTGCGGGTCGAGCTGATAGAAAACCCAGAGCCCACGCTTGAACGAAGTCACCAGCCCGGCACCTCGAAGCTTTGCCAGATGGTGGCTGATGGTGGGCTGGCCGAGTTCGAAGGCAGCCGTGAAGTCGCAGACACAGACCGGCTCGGTCGCCGCGGCCAGGATATGAATCATCTGTACCCGGGTCGGATCGCCGAGGGCCTTCCAGAGCATCGCCAATTCCTCGGCGCGGTCAGCGGCTAGCGGCGACGCCACCTCCTGGCAGCAGCCCTTGGTCCGCTCCGGAGCCTCTTCGGCGCTCAGCTGGATTCTCGAGGTCACACTCTGCCTCTCATACATTGACAACCGTCGATCTTTCCTCTAACCTTCATCACTATACATCGACCACCATCGATATAGGAGCTGAGATGATTTCAAGTGATTGCCCCTGCCACGACTGCGACTGCGGAGACGGCTGAGCATGTCCCGGGTTCAACTGGCCCTCAACGTTCGCGACCTCGACGAGGCGGTGGCCTTCTACAGCACGCTGTTTCAGGCACAGCCTGCAAAACTGCGGCTTGGTTATGCCAACTTCGCGTTGGCTGAGCCGCCTCTCAAGCTGGTGCTCTTCGAGAACTCTCAGGCGCCAGGGACTCTCAACCATCTGGGCGTTGAAGTTGATTCGACCGAGGAAGTGGTCGGCGCCACCCGACGACTCGCGGACGCCGGTCTACCAACCGAGGGCGAGGCCGGGGTCACCTGTTGCCACGCCGTGCAGGACAAGGTCTGGGTCAGCGGACTTGACACCCGATGGGAGTTCTATACGGTCCTGGCCGACGCGCCCGCCACCGGATCCCCGACCGAGTCCCAATGTTGCGGTGCCGAGGCTGCCGGAGATGGCGGCGTCTGTTGCAGTAGTTGAGGGACTCTTCCCTGCGACGCAGGGCGGTAGCCGAGGCTCTCGGTACCGCCCTGCTACTGGTTGCGGTCGTGGGCTCGGGAATCGCGGCCGAGCGGCTGAGCCCCGGCCAGACAGGACTCGAGCTTTTCGAGAGTGCCGTCGCCACGGGCGGCGCGCTGGCCGTGATCATCTTGGCGTTGGGACCGGTGTCGGGGGCCCACCTCAACCCGGCCGTATCTCTCGTCGACGCCGCCCTCGGCGGCTTGCGACAACGAGAGCTCCTCGCCTACATCGCGGCCCAGCTGATCGGTGCCGCGGTCGGGGTGATGGTAGCCAACCTGATGTTCTCGCTCCCTCCGGTGAACATCTCCGCGCACCTGCGCTCCGGACCCGGGCTTTGGCTGGGGGAGTTGGTGGCCACCTTCGGTTTGCTGTTGGTTATTTTCGGCGTGGGACGGACCGGCCGGCACACCATCGTTCCATTCGCCGTTGGCGCCTACATCACAGGAGCGTACTTCTTCACGTCTTCAACCAGCTTCGCCAATCCGGCGGTCACCCTCGGTCGCACCTTATCCGACACTTTCGCGGGAATCAGTCCCGCCTCGGTACCCGCGTTCATCACCGCGGAGCTGTTCGGTGCGGCGATCGCCTGGCTCGCCATCCGGTACCTTCATCCGGAAGCTCGTGACATCTCGGCGATTGTTGTCGTGCCTCACCCATCGGATTCGGAGACGGCGAAGTCATGAGCAACCTCGGCCCGAAACTGGGTATTGAGCCAACGGGAACATCGCTGGGTGAGGAGACTGTCGACGTTTCCATCCCGGACACTCGAGCGGAGCGGGCCCCGGAGCTCAGCCAGAAGTGGGGCGAGACGTCCCGGGTTACCTGCTTCCGCACGACACTGGTGGTGTGGCTGATCGGTGTCCGGCTGTTGGCCTCTGCCCCACCCGGAGGGCTTGGTCTTGTCAGAAGTACCTGACGTGCTCTTTGTCTGCGTCCACAACGCCGGGCGTTCCCAAATGGCTGCCGCTCTACTCGAACATCACGCTCAGGGCAAGGTCCACGTCACCTCCGCCGGATCCGAGCCGGGGTTCCGACTCAACCCCGCCGTCGTAGAGGCGATGAGCGAGTTGGGCATCGACATCTCCAGGGAGTTCCCGAAGCCGCTGACGAACGAATTCGTTCGCGCCGCAGACGTGGTCATCACCATGGGATGCGGTGACGCGTGCCCCGTGTACCCAGGAAAGCGCTATCTCGACTGGGAGCTTGAGGATCCCGAGGGGAAGTCAATCCGGACCGTTCGTCGGATACGGGACGAGATCGATGCGCGAGTGCGCTCACTGATCCTAGAACTTCGCCCGAAAACTACGGCATCACACTCCACCTAGCCGTCAGTTGAACTAAGCCCTTCGGCCCGGACCATGGTTTCTCTGCCTCGCTTCGATCGAGCAGGGATCCGCTCCCAACCTCGCCATCGCACAGCTTGGCTATGGGCGCACCCGACCTGGGTTGAGGAAGTCCCCAGGTACCCAGATTCAGGGAGTCGGCGGGATGTGTCTCTCAGCCAAGCTCTCGAGGTGTGAAGTCGGCGGTCGAGTTAGGCCCACGACCGGCAGCCGAGCCCGGGTATTTTGTCGCTCCGTGGAGCGCCTCCTAGTCGCGCTCACGGGCGTCAACTCGACTTAGACGCGCCCGGCGGATCCGCCCGGTCCAGACCAACAGCGCCACGCCCGCCACCAGGCAGACGCAGCCGATGGCGAGCCAAAGCCCTTGCCCGCTCATAACGGAACCCCCGATTAGGTTCGTGCCCTGGCCGATCCAGACGATTCCAACCAGGCAAAGGACGACGCCGATGATTCCGCGAGTCCACATAGCCAACTCCCGTCAACCGGGCCAGACTCCTCAAGTCTAGCCCCACCTTCCGAGGTGGCGCGTTGCGCGACTCCTCTTTACCACCCACCGGTCTGGCGGTGCCTCCGGCCGCAGCACTAGGGACCCAGCCGCAAGCTACTCGGGGCGGTATTCCCGCTGTCCGGTTTTGGCGTCGTACCAGACACGCATCCGTTGGCCTGTATCGGGGTCGATGAACACCTCGTCGGTCGGTTGGGCGGTGCTGTCGCTGCTAACGCTACTGCGGCCCCCGCGATACCTGTCCCAGCCGAGGAGGGCAATGATGATCCCGCCGATCACGACCACCAAGATCACGATCTCAACGACACCCATCGTGGAACCTCTCAGACCCTGGAAATCATGTCGGGGGAGGCGTCGACAGCCACTCCACCACCTGGGCGGTGCCGTAAGCGACGATCTCGCTCATACTCTTGCCCATCTCGGTGGAGTCAAATCGCATCATGGTCACCGCATTGGCTCCCATCGCGGTGGCGTTCTCCACCATGCGGTCGAGCGCCTGTCGTCGAGCATCCTCGTTGAGCTTGACGTAGGAGCCGATCTCGCCTCCAGCGAGGCTCTTGAGCCCAGCGGCGATGTTGCCTCCGATACCTCTTGATCGGACGGTGAGTCCGAAGACCTGCCCGATAGTCTTTACCACCTTGGTCCCGGGGATGTTTTCCGTGGTTGTGACGATCATGGCCGTGAAGTGTAGCTCAGAAGGACGTGACGCGCCGAGTCGGCGACGTGATCTGGGAGCAGGTGACGCTGACTGGTCCAGTGGGCCATTTTCTCGAGACAAGGAGTTGGGAGGACGACCTGGACCGGTCGCCCACGGCGTGGGCTTTTAGTCCCAAGGGTCGGTACCAGCATCAGGCGGCCCTTGGTGGTAATCCCATTGACACGGGTCTGCTTAGCTGGTACATTAGTCAAGTAATGAACCAGCTAACAGCCCCGCCTCAACTCACCGGTGGATCGGTCCGTGATCGATGAAGGCACGCCGATCTTCACCCAGATCGCTGAGCGCCTGGCCGAAGAGATCGCCGAGGGGAGCCTGGCCGAGGGCGACCGAGTCCCTTCGACCAACGAGCTGTCGGCCTTCTACCGCATCAACCCGGCCACCGCGGCCAAGGGCATCAACGTGCTGATCGACGACGGATTGTTGGAGAAGCGCCGTGGAATCGGCATGTTCGTTGCGGCTGGCGCCCGAGAGCGCCTGATCGGCGATCGCCGCCAGCGCTTCACCGAGCGATACGTGGTGCCACTGGTCGCTGAGGCTGACCGGCTGGGGATCGAATCCGACGCGCTAGTCGCACTGGTGCGAGCGTCCAGCCACGCCGGCGGAGGAATCAAAGTATGACGCCGGCGATCTCGCTAACCGGATTGACTCGCAGCTACCGTGGCCAGCTCGCCCTCGATGACGTGACTTTCGACATTGACGGCGCGTCGATCACCGGCCTCCTCGGTCGCAACGGCGCGGGGAAGACCACCCTTATGCGCATCATCGGCGCGCTGGAATTCGCGTCGACCGGCCAGGTCCGGGTCTTCGGCGCCAGTCCCGTGGAGAACGACGCGGTCCTGCGCCGGATTGTCCTGGTCCGGGAGGATCAGACCTATCCCGAGCTAAGGGTGCGCTATCTCCTGCGGGTGGCGTCGTGGTTCTACCCGAACTGGAGCAGTGAGCTCGCTGAGCGGCTGGTTGCTGACTTCGACATCCCCTTCAACCGGAGAGTGAGGAATCTATCCAGGGGGATGCGCTCGGCACTCGGCATCGTGATCGGCCTCGCCAGCCGGGCGGAGGTGACGCTGTTCGACGAGCCGTACGCCGGCCTGGACGCGGTCGCCCGCCAACTGTTCTACGACCGGCTCCTCGCCGACTTCGCCGAGCATCCCCGCACCGTGTTGGTCTCCACCCACCTGATCGACGAGGTGGCGGACCTGCTGGAGCGGGTGTTGGTGATTGACCGCGGGCGGATCGTGCTCGATGCCAACGCCGATAGCCTGCGCGGGGCCGCGACCACGGTCAGCGGCAGCGCAGCCGCTGTGACGGAGTTCGTCGAGGGCCGAACCACCTGGGACCGCCGCCGTGCCGGATCGCAGGAGTCGGTCATCGTGTCCGGCGCCCTCGACGACCGAGACAGGGCCGAGGCGCAGCGGCTCAACCTCAACCTTGCGCCGGTGTCACTGCAGCAGCTTGTGGCCCACCTCCCGAGCGGCGCCACCGCAAGTCCGAAGGAGGAACACAGGGCATGAATAACGTGTTGAACGTAGCTCGCTACCACCTGGTTGACCGACTGACCTACCTGATTGGGCCCTGGGGGATTGTGGCCTTCGTCTTCCTCGTCAACCTGCTTATCACAGCCAGTCAGGGAGGCCCGAGTCCCAGCAAGGCAGTGGTCGTCATCTACCTGTACTTCTTCGCACTGGGGCTCATGAGCATCGGCCGGTCGTTGCCGTTCGGACTCGCTCTGGGGGCCAGCCGGCGCTCCTACTACATCGGCACCGCGCTCCTGGCCATCACCCTCGCAGCGGCCTACGGACTGGCTCTAGCCCTGCTTCAGGTGGCCGAGCGTGCCACCCACGGCTGGGGCGTGAGCCTGCACTTCTTCCAAGTGTCGTTCATCCTCGCCGGGCCGTGGTATCTCACCTGGTTGACCTCGTTCGTGGGACTGAGCCTGCTGTTTTTCTACGGCATGTCGTACGGCATCGTCTTCGCCCGCTGGGCGCGCTTCGGCCTGGTGGCATTCATGATCGGCCAGGTCGCGGTGATCCGCGCCTGGATTCTGGTCGCGAACTGGGCCGACTCGCGGCCCGGTGTCGGCCACTTCTTGACCAATCCGGGCGCTGCGGGAGTTACCGGGATGCTCGGGGCCCTGGCCATCGTCTTGCTGCTCGGCGGTTTCGCGGTAATGCGCCGGTTGACCGTATGAGCATTCCAGCGTGGGGCAGATTCGACGGAACAGTTGGCGGCGGTAACCGACACCGACTCGATGCAGTGTCCGGTACCGCGAATGGAGGGCTCGAAGTATGACGACCACCCAGGTTGAAACAGCGAAGTTGCCGATCCGCGCAGCGGCGCGCGCAGTGGGCCTTGTCAAGACATACGGCAAGGGCGGAGCCGCCGTTAACGCGCTGGTCGGCGTCGACGTCGAGTTCGAGAGCGGCCGATTCACTGCGGTCATGGGACCGTCCGGCTCGGGTAAATCCACGCTGATGCACTGCATGGCAGGCCTCGATCTGGCCACCTCCGGGGTCGCCTACGTCGGTGAGCAAGACATCGCCCAGCTTGATGACGCCGGTCTGACCCAACTGCGCCGCGACCGCATCGGTTTCGTCTTCCAATCGTTCAACCTGGTGCCGACTCTCACGGCGAGGGAGAACATAACCCTCCCCGTTGACCTCGCAGGTGCCAAAGTCGACCGAAGTTGGTTCGATTTCCTTGTCGACCAGCTCGGTATCGGTGACCGTTTGACGCACCGGCCGGTGGAGATGTCCGGCGGGCAGCAACAGCGAACCGCCTGTGCCAGAGCACTGGTCAGCCATCCCGAGCTGATCTTTGCGGATGAGCCGACCGGCAACCTCGACTCCAACGCCGCCGGGGAGACGCTCGGATTCCTTCGTCGCTCGGTCAGGGAGTTGGGGCAGTCGATCGTGATGGTCACCCACGATCCGCACGCCGCCGCGTATGCCGATCGGGTTGTGTTCCTGGCCGACGGCCTGGTGGTCGGCGATCTGAGCTCGCCCACGGCTGACACCGTGCTGGAACAGATGAAGCTGCTGAGAAGCTGACATGTGGAACGTCACCGTCAAGGGTCTCTTCGCCCGCAAGCTCCGCCTGAGCCTCACCGCGCTTTCCATCATTCTCGGGGTGACCTTCGTCGCCGGCACCCTGGTGCTGACCGACACCCTGCACAGCACGATCAGCTCGCTCTACGGCAACGTTTACCAGCGCATCGACTTCGAAGTGCAGGCGCCAGGCATCCTCAACATCCCCGAACAAATCCTCGCGAAGGTCCGCCAAGTGCCCGGGGTGGAGTACGCGAACGGATCGGTATCAGGCAATGCCCAGTTCGTGGCCCGCGACGGAACGCCGGTGAATACCGGAATCGAGCCCGCCACCGGCCTCTCCTTCGATCCCAACCAGCAGCTCTCCGCCTTCCGGCTGGTCGAAGGCAAGGCCCCGACCACCCCCGACGACGTCGTGATGGATCAGGCGACCGCGCAGAAATACCATTTCGGCGTCGGGGATCGCGTGCGTATTCTGCTGCCCGGCTCGCCTCAGACCTTCACTATCGCGGGCATCGCGGAGCTCCTCGGAGCCGGAAACCTGCCTGGCGCCACCTTTGCCGCGTTCGATCTGCCAACGGCACAGCAACTGTTCGGAGCCGTCGGGCAGCTGTACACCATCGACATCCTGACCACTCCCGGCGCGGACAAGCCCGCGGTGCAGCATGCCATCGCTCGGCTACTACCGCCGGGCCTGCGAGTGGTGACAGGTCGGACCGTCGCCAATCAGCAGACCAGTAGCACCGACCAGTCCCTCTCGGCCCTCTCGACGGCGTTACTGGTCTTCGCCTTCATCGCCCTGTTTGTGGGGGCCTTCACCATCTTCAACACCTTCTCGATCACAGTCGGCCAGCGCACCCACGAGTTGGCGCTGCTCCGGATCGTGGGGGCCAGCCGTCGCCAGGTCTTCCGTTCTGTCCTCCTCGAGGCCGGGATCGTCGGCTTGATCGCGTCCTTGATCGGCTTGGGGCTGGGCGTCCTGGCAGTCAAGGGACTGGAGGCGCTGCTGAGCAGCTTCGGCGCTTCACTGCCTGCGGGGCCCCTCGTGTTCGAATTCCGCACCGTGGTGGCGGGATTGGTCGTGGGCGTCGGCGTGACCATGGTCTCGGCCATCGGCCCGGCCTGGCGCGCCGTGCGGATTCCTCCGGTGGCGGCCATCGTTGCCCAGTCCGGGGAGCAGGAGACCTCATCACGACGCCGCCTGCTGATCGGGAGTATCTGCGTCGTCGTCTCCGTCTTGTTGCTGGGCCTAGGCCTTGGTCGGTCGGCGATCGGACTGGTGGGCCTCGGCGCCGCCGGATTCTTCATCGGCGGAGGCATGCTGGCACCTACTGTGGCCCGACCCATGGCCAGCGCGATTGGCCGCCCGCTCGCCCGCGTCATGGGGATCTCCGGTCAGCTTGGACGGCAGAACTCGATGCGCAGCCCGCGTAGGACCGCCCAGGGCGCAACTGCCCTCATGGTCGGGCTGGCTCTCGTCTCGGCCACAGCCGTGGTAGGGGCCTCGCTGGCCCAGTCGGCGACCAGCAGCGTCGATAACGCGCTCAGCGCCAACCTCATCATCACCAGCTCCACCGGTACCTTCAGCCCGAGCGTTGCCCGGACGGTTGCACACCTGCCCGGGGTCGGCACCAGCTGCATCGTCTACGGCGCCCAGTTCGAGGTCCGGGGAATCGTGGTGCCAGTGAAGGGGGTCTGTACCGATCATCTGGCAGCCAATGTGATCCTGCGCATGAACGCGGGATCGGCCACGAAGGCTCTGGCCCATGGGAAGTTACTGATCGACGCGACCACCGCGCGCAGCAAGCACCTGTCGGTGGGTTCGCTCGTGGCGGTGACGTTCCCGAACGGGAAATCAAAGATGCGCATCGGAGGCATCTTCCAGCCGAACGCGCTGATCGGCAGCTACCTGGTGGGCAGTGGGTTCTTCCAGTCGCACTTCCCGGGCCAGTTGCCCGGAGGCATCGCGGTCCGCGCCAGCCGGGGCGCAGCCAACCTCGAGCGCACCGTAACCAGCGCGCTCAAGTCCTATCCGAACCTCACGATCGAAACACGTACGCAGTTCGAGAAGTCGCAGACGGCAGCCATCAACCAGGTTCTCGGTCTCGTCTACGCCCTGCTCGCTCTGGCGGTGATCATCGCCTTCATCGGCGTGGTCAACACGCTCCTGCTTTCGGTGTTCGAGCGTACCCACGAAATCGGACTTCTCCGAGCCGTAGGCATGAAACGCCGACAGATCCGAGCCATGATCCGCTCGGAAGCGGTGATCCTGTCGTTGTTCGGGGCAGTTCTAGGCGTGGTGGCAGGAACCGGGCTCGGTGCCGCGCTGTCGTTCTCGCTCAAGCAACAGCAGAGCGTCACCGACATTGTGATTCCGATCAGCAGCCTGGTCGCGTTTCTGATCATCGCCGCCCTGTTGGGTCTCGGTGCGGCAAGTTGGCCCGCCCGCAGGGCGGCAAAGCTCGACGTGCTGGCGGCGATCGCCGCCGACTGATCGCTGGTTGCGCGCGATCACCGTTGCTGCGAGCGAATCTCCTCGACCGTCTCCCTGAGACGTGCTCAGTTCCTCAATGGCTGGGATGGTGGACAGCGAGCGCTGCTTGCCGTCGGTGGCGGTCGTCAACTCGGGCTGGGGGGCCGCGACCAAGGGAGACCGGGTGTCCGATAGCAGTCGCTGGGCGAATCGAAGCGACTCGAGTTCAGGTGGCGGACACCCAGAGGACTTGCACAACCCCAGAAGCGCAGACGCCTCATGACGGTAAGAGAACAGCGACGCTGCGAGCGGCACTGACTGCGAGAACAGCTCCTGTCGCTGTCAGGCTGTGCGGCGTACCTTTGCAAGTCAAATTAAGCCCATACTCGGCCGAGTTCGGCCGGCCATACCGTAGTCCTAGACGGGGCGCCCAGCTTCCGCTCACCGGTCAACGCCCGACGGGTTGATGACTTCCAGTTCAGTGTCCGTGAAGTCCTTGACGTTGCGGGTCGCGAGCTGAGCGTGATGTGTCCGGCAGATCGCAGCGATCTGCGCATCAAAGCCGTTGATTTGCCTCCCGGTACGCTCCCTCTTGCTGACTATCTCCGCGTACGCCAGTGTGGCGGCTGCGTCAAACGACAGGACCGCTTCTGCGAACGCTGAAAACACGCCATCAGCAGCGCTTTTGAGTTGCTCTTTACGCCGCCCGTCCGGCAACCGCTCGATGCCGTATCGAATCTCAGCCATTGTGATGGAGGTGGTGTACAAGTCGTTTGCCCGCTGCGCCCGCATCCGGGCCACGACGACGCGTGCTGGCACGGGTCTCGTCAATTCGGAGGCGTCGTTGGTATCGAGAACGATCACGCGGAAAAACCCGGCGCCCGAGCCACAATCTCCCGAGACGGCAAGTCGAGTTCAACCCCACCGATCGCGGCGAAGCGGTCCAATAGGGCGGTGAACAAGCTTTCCGAGCGAATCGGTTCAGCTACCGCCTGGCCAAGGATGGTGCGGACTTCTGCTTCCATCGACCTGCCGTTGCGAGCCGCCCTGACCCTCAGTCGCGCCTTCACCTGTTCGTCCAGTCCACGAATGCTCAGCTCCGCCATGCGACTCCCCTTAGAGTCATTGCTAGCAATGATCGTAGACTGGAAACTCCCGCTTCGTCTTGACGGACTCGCTTGTACGAAGCGCTTCAGCTGGTTAGGCTCGAGGATCCCCAACCTGATGGTGGTACTCAGCCTCGCGGTCGCGTCCAGGCACTTCCACTCCGTCAGCCCTAAGTCCGCTCGTTCAGCTGTCGCTCGCGCCTCCAAAGTTCTTCAACGCACAGGACGGGGTCGACCTGGTCGGCATCTGGGTGCCACCGCAGGACGTCGAAGAACAGTTCGTCTACACGACTTCTAACGCCGGCCGATCCTGGTCCTCGGCGGTTACAGCAGTAGCTGAGCCCCAGGTGGACTTCATCCACCGGGCCAACTGGTGCGCAATCCAGGGTCCGAACTTGCTGGAAACCTCGAACGCCGGTGCGAGCTGGACAACGCTGTCGTTGGGATTCACCTTCCCAGCTGGCGGATTCGCGAGCCTCGACCTTGTTAGCCCGATTACCGGCTGGGTAGACACGACCGAAGCCGCGGGAGACTTGGAATTGTGGCTGACCACGGACTCCGGCCATTTGTGGCGACACTTGCCGGTACCCGGTCTCTCCTCTTAGGAGTCCCCGCTCTATTTGAACCGCGATCGCATTTGGGTCCGGGCAAGAGATCCTGAACAGTTGATGCGGGAGGGCTTTCTGTTGGAGGATCGCGGCGGCGGCGATCCCGTGCTCCGGCTGTTCGCTCGCTAGAACCGCGCCCACAACGCCGGCCTCCAAGGATCCGCCGGCGCCGGTGGCCCTCTTGCCCCGCGGAATGGGAAGGCCTGCGCCGGTCCCGTCTCCCGAACAGCGAGCACCGGTTCTTCGCCTGATATCACAGGAGCCTGGAGGGGAGGCAACTGAGGTGCGAACGGTGCTCCTGGGATACCACAGATTTGTGTTATCCCAGGAAGTTGTGTTAGGTTAGTCAGCGTGCCCAGTGACGGTGAGATAACGTTTGCCGACCATGCCGGCCGGTTCTATGCCCGCCGCTATGGGATGGCCCCGATTGTGGGCCGACTGCTGGGATACCTGTCGATCTGCGATCCCCGGGAGCAGAGCATCACGGAGTTGGCTGACGCCCTGCTGGCAAGCCGCAGCGCAATCGCCGGCGCGCTCAACACTCTGGAGAGCCTTGGGCTCATCCGACGATCCCGGGCGGCGGGCGAGCGGATGGACCGGGTGTGCATCGACCTGTCGTCGCCCCGGGCGATGGGCTTCGACTTCTCCGAATACCAGGAGCAGGCCGAGTTGGCCCGAGAGGGTCTTCGCCATCTTGGGGACGCCCCGCCTGAACGGCGGGCGATCTTGTTGGAGTGGGCGGCGCTGGCCGACTTCCTGGTTGAGCGGCTTCCCCTGCTGGAGCAGGAGTGGAAGGAGTGGCGGCAAAAGCTCCTAGCCGCCGGCGAGCTCCCAGATGCCCCGGTTCCCCATCGAGAGGGCAGAGCGCGATGATCGGCCAGATCGCCACGCATGGGATCGCGGTCAGGGACGTGTTCAAGTCCTTCGGCAGTCATCTGGTGCTCGACAAGGTGAACCTGATCGCGGATGAGGGCTCGATCTTTGCGCTGCTCGGTCCGAACGGGGCGGGCAAGACCACGGTCGTCAAAATCCTCTCCACGCTGCTCAAGGCCGACGCGGGGACCGCCACTGTTAACGGCTTCGATGTCGCCACCGAGGCTGCGGAGGTGCGGGAGTCGATCAGCCTCACCGGACAGTTTGCGGCCGTCGACGGAGTCCTCAGCGGTCGGGAGAACTTGGTGCTGGTCGCTCGATTGCGGCACCTCAAAAGCCCGGCCACGATCGCGGACGAGTTGCTCGATCGTTTCTCCCTGACCGACGCCGCCGCGCGGAAGGTGTCGACGTACTCGGGCGGCATGCGCCGGCGCCTCGACATCGCGATGAGCCTCATCGGGAATCCGCAGGTCATCTTCCTCGACGAGCCGACGGCCGGGCTCGACCCCGAAGCGCGTATCGAGGTGTGGCGGGCGGTGAAGGAACTCGCCGAGCACGGCACGACGGTGCTCCTCACGACCCAGTATCTGGACGAGGCCGAACACCTCGCCGACCGGATCGCGATCCTCCACAAAGGTCAGATCCTCGTGAACGGCACCCTCGCCGAGCTGAAGCGGTTGCTGCCGCCCGCCAAGGTCGAATACGTCGAGAAGCAACCCACCCTCGAGGATGTCTTCCTCGCCATCATCGGACACACCGGCGAGGACGGCGACACGGGCCATAGCCGCCACATCAGCACGGACGGATAGGACACAACGATGACCACGCATTTCTTCGGCGACACCACTGTCTTGCTGGGACGATCCATGCGCCACATCGCACGGAGCCCCGACACCATAATCACGACCACGCTCATGCCGGTTGCCCTGCTGCTGCTGTTCGTCTATGTGTTTGGCGGCGCGCTCAAGTCGGGGTCGGAGTCGTATCTGAACTACCTGCTGCCCGGAATTCTGCTCATCACGATTGCCTCGGGCATCTCCTACACCGCCCTCCGGCTCTTCATGGATATGCAGAGCGGCATCTTCGAGCGATTTCAGTCGATGCCGATCGCGCGGTCGTCGGTGCTGTGGGCGCACGTGCTGACCTCGCTGGTCGCCAATCTGATCTCGCTCGTGGTCGTGGTGCTCATCGCCCTCCTCATGGGCTTCCGCTCGGGGGCGGGAGTGCAGGCCTGGCTCGCGGTCGCGGGCATCCTGATCCTGTTCACCCTGGCGTTGACGTGGATCGCCGTAATCCCTGGTCTCACCGCCAAGTCAGCAGACGGCGCGGGCGCATTCGCCTACCCGCTCATCCTGCTGCCGTTCATCAGCTCGGCCTTCGTGCCCACCGACACCATGCCCGGCCCGGTGCGCGACTTCGCCGAGAACCAGCCGGTGACCTCCATCGTCAACGCAATCCGCGACCTGTTCACGCAGAAGGCGGTCGGAACCGACATCTGGATCGCCCTGGCCTGGTGTGTCGCCATCCTCGTTGTTGCTTCCATGTTCGCTCGGGTCATTTACCGCCGCAGGATCTCCTAGTAGAGCGTCGATCGGAGGCTCTGGCGCTGACCGTGCCTCGTAGCCGTGACTCACCATGAACCGGTTGATGTGCGTGGCGACTTTTGTGGCACGACGCGCGCGCGCAGCTACACCAACTCCGGATACCGGGTTAGCCCTGCGGCGTCACCGTCTAACCAGTGCGCGTCGCCAAGGCGCCCAGGTCTCGCTCGGCGTACAACCGATGCACCCACTCTTCGTTGAGGATCGTGAGCAGGCACCGACGAACCGGGTAGCTGCTAGGCTCCGGCCAGCCCGGACCCTCGACCGGTGCAGTCTGGCCGTCCAGTGATGCTTGAGTCAGAGCGTCGAGGACCTGGCGCACGCTGGCCATCCGGCCGCGGCGCAGCTCAAGCACCTGGTCGAGCGACGGTCGTGCGTCGCGGTCCCGAGGTACCCCAGGTATGTCGGGCATCTCCTCCCACGGTAGGTCCAAGGGGTCCCAGGGCGAGTGATCGCCTAGGATCGCCCGTCTGATCCAGGAATCGGTGGCGAACACCAAGTGACGCAGCGTCTCGATGAACGACCACTCGCCGTTGACCGACTCGTGCAACAGTTCAGGACTCAGTCGGCGGGCCCGTTCGACGGTCTCGCCCCACAATTGCTCCAGGACGTCCCAAGCCTCACGGAACCCGGCCGGTTCGGTCGGCCGCATCCTGGACCGCTGGGGATGCCGCCTGTCGAGCTCGGCGTTGACCAGAGGCTCGATGTCGACGTCATTGATCACCAGGTTGTCGATCTTGCCGTGGATCTCGACGTTGACGAGGTCGACGTCCCGCATGACCACCCCGCTCAGATCGACATTGCGGAACTGAGCGTCGGATAGGTCGACGAGACGCAGCTCCGAGCCTCTCAGGTCAACGCGCTCGAACCGGGAGCCAGGTAGGTCGACGTCATGGAACTCAGGCATACGAGAACCCAACTTTAGGTGATGCCGACAACTCGCGGCCAGCGGTTTACGACAACCGCTATGGGACATCCGCGACCGTCCACTGCCGACCGTGGCCGGTCAGGATCTGGTCTGGCAACTAGGCTGTCAAAGTGGCTGTTAATTCCTGGCCCTCCTAGCGGACCGGTGAGGCACCTCGCCAACTCACCGTCCGCCTAGCGCGCGGTATTCGGCCGCGTCGTAGAGAAGCTTCAGTGATGCAATCCGGCCATCATGGATGCCGAAAAATTCGGCGAACCGCACCGTCCCATCAGGAATGGTAGCGTCGTAGAGTACCGCTCCCTCATCGCCGCAAATCTCCTTTTGCAAGATGACAATAGGAGCCCGGAGCCCCTCGGCGAAGCGTTGGAGGCCCCCAACGAAGCCCGCAGCTCCCCTTCGTTTGCCCGCGATCAGCCCTTCGAAGTCGAGGTGCACCGCAAGGATGCTCTCTATCCGGGCCTGGTCGAAGGTCTGGCCGCTTGTCCAGCACCCGTTGTACGACTCAATCAAATCAGCCGCGGTGCTCTTGGCGGGTTCCATTCTGTCTCCCCCGGTGGCTGGGGCGTTGCCCTCACATCATGCAACGAGGGCCCAGGGGGGCCAGCTGCCAGTTACGACTCGAGATCTGACCAGCCAGGGAGTTGACGTGGCTAGCCGCCGGCCACAGCATCCACAGTTTGTCCAAAAACAGCCCAATTCTTCGTTTCAATGTCGGGGTAAAGAGAGTCCTTCCGCTCGGCCGCGCATCACCCCAACGCCCAGTAGTTTCTTGAACTACCCCTTCGGTTTGTGGCGGCTTCCCTTAGATTCCCCCTTGTCCCGCGCTCCGAGCCGAAGTGCGCTCCCCGTTCTTCCCCCGCCCTTAACTCGACTCCGTCACCCGATTGCGTTTGCGGGCCACCGCATCTAGGATCAGCGAATGATCAGCCTAGGCTCCGCAGATGTATGCGGCTAGATTGGCATGGGAGGCGGCGCGGCTACCTGCCCGGGAGACGGCGCCGTTGTGACCGTACCCCAAGGATGAAGACGAAGGACGAGAAGGTGCCGACGGCTGTCGCCATGCGCGCCATCGGGGCGGGGCTGCTGGCCATGGTGGTGATGGGGCTTCTCACCGACAAGTTTCTACACTGGGGCCTGTGGAGTTCTTTCATCGGCGGTGTGGCTTGGGCCGTGGTCTTCGTGGGGATGGTCCGGCTGATGATGGGCCGAGTGCCACTGCGGCCCTGGGCACGGCGCATGTTGGGCCGGGAAGAGTAGGAACGAGCTCGCAGCTCCGACCGCGTGCCGCACCTGGCTTGCTCGGGATTCGGTGAAGAGGCTCTCGACGATTTCAGCGGAGAGAGCTGCTTGACGGTCGAGCCTCCGAAAAATTTAGGCCCGGTCTGAACTACGACCCCAGAATTGGACACAGGGGGCCAAATGACGGAGGGAGAGGGATTCGAACCCCCGGAAGCGTTGCCGCCTCAGCGGTTTTCAAGACCCCAGTAGTACATCTACTCTGATCTCATTCTGAGGTATGTGTAGCCCATTTACTACCCATTGGACCTCTGCTGCTCGACCATCCGTGAGGCCATCTCTATCAGCTGGCGTTACTACATCCCCCGATAGTTCACGAACTGTCCCTATGAGAGCTGCCACCACCTCCGGCCGGGCACCGTGATCGGTGTCTCCAGGTCGGTGAGCTGCTGCCGTACCACTTCCTCCAGCGCCTTGGAGGTAGCTGCCCTCGACCAGGCCGGCCTTGATCATCCGCCAGGACCTCAGATAGCTGGTCGCCCTGACATCCTCGGTGCCTGGCCCCATGATCACCGCGGGTGAACCACCCCGGGAAAGTTGGAGACTCCATTCGTTGAGAGGATGGAGAGATGACAAGCACGACGAAGTACCCGTAGGAGCTGCGGAAG
>JBAWFE010000026.1:0-6607 GCA_049591595.1 Candidatus Dormiibacterota bacterium | reverse complement strand
CCCGTGGCCGGAGTCGCGGCCACGGGAGAGCGACCCCGAGCTGAAGATAGGGGCGCTCTCCTCGAGTGCGCCCTCACCCCGGCCGGGAGCGCAACTCTGTCATGAATTGACGGTAGTCTCGCTCACCAGCGTCCCGCCACACCTGCTGCAGCGCCGGGGGCTGGTGGGCTAGCGTGAGCGCCACCTCGTCCGGAGTCATCTGCTCGAAGAGAAGGCCAGCGATGACCCAGAACTTGTCGCCCGTGAAGTGCTGCACCACCCAACCGGGCATCTGACCCCACTCCTCCTGGGAGACCGTCACGGCCGCGAGTGGCAGGATCTTCTGCTCCTCTTCTACTAGGTGTGCGTCGAGCTCGACGCCAAGGCGGCGCACGCTCGCCACCAGCTCCTGGGCCCGGTCCGAGGATGGGGCGTCCTTATATGCGGCGATCGACTTCTCGGTTGCCGCCGTCACCTCATCAACCGCCTGGTGCTGGTTCTCCATCCGGTCGAGCAGCGCCTTCTGTTCCGGGGCGCGCTCCCGCAGGAGCGGCCATAGCAGCTCATCCTCGGCGCCATGGTGAGCGCGGAGGAAGGCGAGCACGTTCTCATAGAGGGTACCCAGGTGCGACGCCCGTTCCCTGTCTCCCGGTGCTGTGGCATGAATCAACTCCGGGGCCTCGGCGAAGACGGTGCGGAATAGGTCGTGAGGGAAGCGCATGTCCGAAGTGTCGGAGTGGCGGGTCGACGGTGTTGCGGTCATCCTGGTCCCTCCTGGGTTGGGCTAATTGAGAGCAGAAGAAGTTTGCTGCCCCGAGAGACCTTCCGGCATCCCCCGACCGAGCCATCTCGAGTCTCAGGCGAGATCGACTCGGATCACGGCCCCGGCTGCCGTGACCCTGGCCACTGAGCGACCATCAGGCGGTGCTAGGATCGAACGAAGTAGGACCAGTTAGATGAGGTGGCGCATGAGCTTTGATCCCAATAATTTCAATGCCGGGGTGATCGAGGAGTTCCGAACCAACCAAGGCGAGGTCGGAGGCAATTTCGAAGGTGCTCCCCTACTTCTTCTCCACACCACCGGAGCCAAGAGTGGAGAGGCTCGGGTCAACCCCATCATGTATCTAGAGATGGACGGACGTCGCTTCGTCTTCGCCTCCAAGGGGGGTGCGCCGACGCACCCCGGGTGGTACCACAACCTACTCACGAACCCCTCGGTGACGGTGGAGTTGGGCACCGAGACATACCCAGCTCGGGCAGTGCCCGTCGAAGGCGCCGAGCACGACCGTATTTACGCGGAGCAAGCGAGGCGCTTTCCTGGATTCGGCGAGTACCAGGAGAAGACGGAGCGGCTCATCCCGGTGGTGGAGCTAAAAGCCAGCGCCTGACCGTGTCTTGGCGCCGCCGCCGGGCCCGGTCGACTCGTCCATCTCCTGTCAGCGCCGGATCCGCGAGCGCCTGATCACTCGGCTGGCGCGTTTGCGCTATATTAGCGCTATGGCAACGATCCAGGTACGTGAGCTACCGGAAGACTCCTATGAAGTCCTCCGCCGCCGAGCTCGCCGGTCCGGGACATCCCTCGGAGCGTACCTACGAGCCGAGCTGGTGGACTTGGCCGAGCGCCCCACCAAAGCCGAGGCGCTCGAGCGGATCGACGCCGTATTGAATCACCACATCGGACCCCAGCCGACCGATGCTGCGCTCCTCGGCGACCTCGCGGCCGAGCGCCGCTGAGTCAGAAGACCAGCCGTGGAGGTGGTGGTCGAAGCTTCCGCGCTGGCTGTGGCCGTATTGGGGACGTCTTCGGGATCCCGAGAGCTGAGGCACCGATTGGCATCCGAAGTTTGCCACGCACCCCACCTAGTCGACGCCGAGCTCGGCAACGTACTGCGACGGCGAGTGCTCCGGGGAGAGATTGGCGCTGGTCCCGCCTTGGAACTCCTGTTGGGCGGATCGATCCTGATCGATCGCCACTACGAGATGACCAGGAGCTTGGCTAGGGCAGCGTGGGCGCTCCGTGAGAACCTCAGCTTCTACGACGCCATCTATGTCGCCCTGGCCCAGGCGCTGGCGGTCCCACTGCTTACCTGCGATGCGCGCCTCTCCCGAGCGTCCGAACTGCCCTGCGCGGTGGAGTTGGTGGGAGCTGCCTGACCGCGCTGAACCGTGCTCAATGGCCCGCCGCACTAGCTCGACGAGCTGAGCCGAACCGGGGCCCCCCGGGCCAACCCCGCGATCGCTCTTCGGGTGCGAACTTTCCCCTCGGCAGCAGTCCCCAGGGGTCGCCGTCAGTCCCTGTCGGTGGCCGCCTCAAGCAATAGCCCGAGCCCGATGCCCAGCATCCAGACGTCCTTGCTTATCCCGATTCCCTGGGGAGTGGGCCACACGCTGTTCGGCTTGTGCATGGCGGGAGTTCTCAGGTACATGCCGACCAGAGCTCCAGAGAAGAGCGTCAGGGCACTTCCGGCCAGCGAGGCCGGCACCACCGGACTGAGGAGGGCCGCTCCGGTCGCGATCTCACCACCGGCCAGGAGCTTGCCGAAGCGCATTGGAGGGATCCGACTGAGAAACGGGAAGGCGCCACTTGCCATGGCGTGAATGCCCTTGGCTCGCTCCTCGGTGACGTTCCACTTCTCCATCCCGGCGTGCAGGATGTAGGCGCCGGTCGCGATCCGGGCAGGCAGGTCGCGGGTCTTGATCGGCAGCTTCATATCCTGCTCCAAGCCTCCTCGCCGGTGATTTGATTGCGCCTACAACATGATAGCGAGCCAGCTGCGCATGCCTGGTTGGGCGAGATCGCAACCGGCCCGGGCCGCAGTCTGGACGCTTAGGTGGGCAATCCGCTGAGGGCCGTCTCAGCAGGCGAAGTCCCCATCGAATTGACCGAGCGGGAACTGAGCGAGCGCTATTGAAGCTCCCGCGAAGGGCGCCTTCTGACACGCCTCCCGAGCAGCCTGCTGTGAACCCGCCCCCAGGATCCAGTCTTGCAGCTGTGGGACGGAGCTGAAGGCCAGTGCGTTGGCTCCTCCAGTGATCTCCCGCCACTGCTGGGGGAGGGCGTAAATCCCGATCACCGACACCCCCGACAGCTGCAGTCCAGCCGTCATTCCCTGGAGATCGGCCACGTTGAGATCGGTGTCCGACTCCCAGGAGTTGGAAGTCTCCACATCCAGCCAGGTGGCGTAGTTCCCGGGCGCGGTCGGGAGGCCGTCGCTGACGGTGGCGTCCTGCAGCCAGAACAGGTCTTGCTCCGCCTTCTGGAAGCCGTATTCGTACGCGCACGGCACGGAAACCTCGCCCGGACCCAAGTAGTGGAGGCTCGCCAGCGAGGGCAGGCAACTTCCGTAGGGAGTGCTGCCTGAGGATGGCCAGTCCGTGACCTGCTCGCCAAGATACGAATTGCCCGGGTCGCCGGTGTTCAGGTAAACCGACACGTTGGGCTCCTTCGAATCGCCCGTGGTTTGGAACTCGGCCCAGTCGAGCTCCTCCCGCAGGCAGGGGTTGAGGCTGTTGTCCAGGCCGTAGTTGACCCCCACAATCGCGAACGCCTGATCCACCGGCAGGGGAGCTCCGCACTGGGGGTACGAGACGTCAGAACCAGTTGGTGAGTAGGGTGAGATCGCCTGAGGCGGACCCCCCGCCGGAGCGACTGCCGCCTTGGCCGGGGTCGTCATCAGCCCCGGAACCCCGGCCAGGACGACCGCCGCCGCCATGATGACGGGCATCGTTCGCTTGGCCGTCAACAGATTGAAGTGCGCGCTGCCGGGATATTTCCTCGGCTGCGGGCCTGTCGGGTCGACACAGGATCGTTCGCGGTGGGCCTCCACGCCGCCGACGATAGCCCCAGGCTCTTCAGGGCGACCTCTGGTGCTTGACCCTCGAGGCGCAGTCCGTAATGCGTCGCACGCCGGCGGTGTGGGTTTACTGCGGCTGCAGGTCAGGCGGCCACCAGCGCTCCTGAGCTGGCGGCTCGTCGACGGCGCCTTCTTGGCCTCGGCCAGTCGTCCCGCTCCTGATTGAGATCAGGAAACCGTTCCCGGCGGTGGGGCACCAAGGTGTCGAGAACCATAGATTGCCAGTTGAGCAAGGCCGAGTGCAGGTCATACGAGTTGCGCGCCGTCTGGACGGCCTCGGGCGGGTTCTCGCAGATCGTCTCCACCAGCTGGGCCACTACCTTCCGGCACCCGTCGCGTCTGGGAATCTGGGTTCCCTTGGAGTGCAGCTCCTCCAACTTGGTCAGGCAGTCATCGATCGCGATGAGACAGCGACGCTTCCGGGACTGAACCAAGCTCCTGCGCTGGCTCTGCGCCAGTGCCAAGCGGATCTCACGATTTGCGCAGTCCATCTTCCCTGCGCTGGGACGCCACCTCGCGAAGGAGGCGGCTTTGCCTTCGGGGCTTCCGCTGGTGGTTGACAACTCCGGTCCTCCTATTTTCCCCAAGTGATTCGCGGTCCTTCAGGACCTCTTCAGCACCGCCGCGCTTCGAGCCGGCCGGTGACACCTCCCAAGCGGTCTCGTCCTTGACTAACGGAGCGTCAGGCGCTGTGTTTCGCGGGCCGGCTCATTCACACGGCAGCGAGTGACGCGCCACTGCCAGTTGACATTTCGCCTTGTGAAGGAACGAGACGTCTCCGAGTTCGACGACCTGGCTTTACTTAGCCACGTGTACATTCCGGCGGCATAAATAGCAGCCTGACTCACTGTCCCAGCATGTCGATATTTGCCCATAAAATAAGGGATTACTAACATCGAAGAGGTTGCGGCGCCGCTAATGGCTGTGCTATTTTCTTTGCCGCCGGAGGGCTGGGAACACTAGGAGAGAATTGCATTGACTGATAGAAATGCAACCGCTGCGGTTCAAGCTAGTTCTGGGGATGAGTCCGCGCCGACGCACGATGAGACTGCGGCTCACATGTACGACCAGCACTACGCGGACGTGTTCCGCTACGTGAGAGCTCGAGTCAGCAGTCTGGCGGAAGCGGAGGACCTCACCAACGATGTCTTCTGCAAGGCGATAGTGGGCCTCAAGAGGTACCGAGCCATGCGCTCCTCAGCGCTGCCGTGGCTGTATACGATCGCAGCACATCGAGTCGTGGACCACTACCGAGCCGCTCGTCCGACTTGCGGGCTGGACGCGGCGTCCGAGCTTGTCGACAGCGCTCCTAATCCCGCCGACATCGTGATCACCAGAGACTTGGTGCACGAGATCTGGACGCTCTCCAGGGGCCTTCCGGCCTCCCAGCGGCGAGCACTTTGGCTCCGCTACGGAGAAGAGTTGGAGCTACGCGAGATCGCCTTTCTGATGGGGCGCAGCGTGGAAGCGGTCAAGCTTCTGGTCCACCGCGCTGTCCGGGGGGTTCGGACCAAGCTGCCCGGGGGTGCCGCGGCGACGACGCTACGCCTGACTTCAGGCGGTAGCGGCAGTTAGCTCAGACCGGTGGGGACCGGACTAGGATTCGATCAGTTCCAGGCTGGCAGCCACGAAGGCAGGGATGTCATCCGGCTCGCGTGCAGTCACCAGATTGCGGTCGACCACGGCCGGCTCATCCACGACTTCGGATCCGGCCTGGCGGAGATCCCCCTGGACAGTTTTCCAGGCGGTCATCTTTCGGCCGCCGACCCGCCTGGCGCTGAGCAGTAACTGGGGGCCATGGCAGATCGCCAGCACCGGCTTCTCATGGTCCATGAAATCCCTCACGAATTCGACCATCCGCTCGTCGGCGCGAAGCCGATCAGGAGAATAGCCGCCCGGGAGGAACAGGGCGCCGAAGTCCTCGGGCTTGACCGCGCCGATGGCCTGATCGGTGCTGGTGTGCACCTTGCCCTTCGCGCCGGTCAGCTCCCGGTGAGCCTCGGTCCCGATGACCGTGACGACATGGCCAGCCAACTGGAACCTGTCATACGGCACCTGAAACTCGGAGTCCTCAAAGTCTTCAGCCAGCAAGCAGGCGATCTTCATCTCGCTCCTCCCAGTTCGCGACGACTTCAGCACGACGCTAGCGCATTCATTGCCCCGGACCGACTGAGCAGTTCGACGGCGCGACCCGATGCCTTGGCCACGACCCCGCCGCCCCACGCCCAAGCAGCTCTTCATTGACTTGTGGCGGGTATTCGTTTGGATTGAGTCACCTGCCCGCCAGAATGGGTGGTCAGCCCTCCGGCGACACCCCGTCACCTGAAATCGACCGAGGGCGCGAGAGCTGGTGGCTCCAGACGGCGACCCTTCAGCGCGAGATTCGGCGCGCCGCCTACCGCTACCGCAGATCCGCGCCAGTGGGGAACGCGCACTTGTTCTCCAAAGGGACACTCAGAACCGTGTCGGAGCCTTGATTTGGGCGCCCATCCGTTCCGACCGCATAGTCGGTTCAGGGGCGGCCCGGTGTACCGACTGCGCAGTCGGTTTTATTCGATAGAGATGGAATTCAGCGCATCGCGGACTTGAGAACCTCCGCGGCGGAAGTTCCCTGTATCGGGAGGTCGCCATCTGCACGGAGATGGTCGTGTCAACAGGCGGCCGTACTCCCATACTTGACCCACGGCATACGCCGTCTGTGCAGCTGAGGGCGGGGATTTTGTCAGTGGAGGGACTGTCATGGATCTGACCTCGATTAGTAGCGTCGTCAGCCT
>JBAWFE010000025.1:0-26159 GCA_049591595.1 Candidatus Dormiibacterota bacterium | reverse complement strand
ACTTCACAAGGCGTCCGTGAAGACCGCTGCCGAAACGCGTCGGGAGATCGCGAAGCGTCCCACCGACGAGGAGCAAGAGCCCATCGCCGTGGACGGACTGCGGACCACGGAGGTCAGTGCCACCGAGTTTGACCACCGGCGCAACGTCTTCCGCTTTCGCTCCGGCGGACACTGGTGGAGTAGTCGCGATCCTGAGGCCGGCACCCGAGCCTACACCAGGAAGAGTGTGTTGGTGAAGGCTTGGCACGGTTACCTCCATATCGAGATCGTTGACCATCTCACCCACGCCCCCGTCGTGAGCTGGCTGATTCCGGCGAACCAGCAAGAGCACTCGGCGTACCAGGACGTATTCCAGCGAGCCGTGAGGAACCTTGGGAACTCCCCACCCCTTGCTGTGGCAGCTGATAAGGGTTACTCCATCGAGGACGTCTTCCGGTTCAACACGGATCTTGGCGTGAGCTCCGTGATCCCTTTTCGCCGCAGGAACGGGGCCGAATCCGAGCACCGGCGGCCGACTGCGACCCATGATGAGTACGGAATACCCGTGTGTAGCGCATGTGGTGGCGACACCACCTTTGTTCGCTTCGCGGTACTCAAAGGGAAGGGGAGGATCTGGTTCAAGTGCGCGCTTACTACGCTGGCTGCATGCCAGAGAGTCCAGAGCATTCAATGCAGCAGGGACTACCGGGCCCTCCTGCCGCTCTGGCGGACCGAGCCGGCCTATGCCGCGCTGCGAGAGTCGCATTCGTCCTACGAGCACAAGCATCGTGACCTGAGGATCCAATACCTAGTGGCCCCCGACTGCCTGGCTCTGCGTCCCAAGCGCCCGGGAAGGGCTTGTCAGCAGCTCCGGGCCTCAGCCGCGCTGCTGATCGAGTGGCTCCGGGTCACGCTGCGCGCCGGCCTCTTGGGCGGTCCAACTCGGGTCGGTCCGTCCCGGCCGAACAGCGGCAACGGGATGGTCGAGCGCCTCCGTGAACTGAGGGTGGCCAAGGCGGCGCTCCGGTCTCCCGACCCCCCGTAGACCAAGCCTGGCCGCGTCGGATCCGCCGTCGCCCCTGCGGGCGACATCAGCGTGCCCGAAATTCTGTCACGCCTCCTGCGTGCACCCATTGGGCCCAGTTTTGGTGCCGTTCTGAGGGGTTCACATGGGCCACTGCCGGAGAAAACTGATCTCAAACACGCCTGACGAGGCGCCTGGACCCAACCTTCAAACTCTAACTAAAACAACCGTGGTGCCCGCAGCAGGACTCGAACCTGCAACCTTGGGATTAAGAGTCCCCTGCTCTAACCAATTGAGCCATGCGGGCAAGCCCCTCGGAGAGTCTACCGGTTGGGTCGAGATCAGTGAACTTCCGACCGAGGTGGGAACTTCTGCCCGGTCGACGTCGGAACTGGAGGAAACAACTCAGTTCGGACGAACTGACGCCCGCCGTACCGGCTCCAGATGAGCGGTCGAGACGGACTGTGAACCCATCCCAACTCCAGCTCCCCGGCCCGCGAGCAGGCTCAACCTAAAAACGCTGCCGACCCCAACATGACTCTCCAGCGACAGCCGTCCTCCGTGTGCCTCGACGACGCGGCGGGCGACCGATAGTCCCAGTCCGGTGCCCGGGATTCTGCTCGCGCGCGCTTGGGGCAGTCGGTTGAATTCAGTGAATATCTCAAACTGATCGCATGGTTCTATCCCCGGGCCGCCGTCCGCGACCTCCACTACCACAAGGGCGCCCCTTTGGATGAGGGAAAGCCGAATCGAACCGGGTACATCCCCGTACTTCAACGCGTTGTCAACCAGATTGGCGATCGCTCGTCCCAGCAGGTCGGCATGTCCTTCGATGGCCGGAACGTTGGGTTCTATGGTGACAACGAGATCAAGTCCTCGGGCGGCCGCCAAGTCTCGGTAGATCTCTGCCACGTCAGCCACCTGCTGACCCAGATCGACAGCGGTCCACGACTGTCGAGTCCGACCCAGGTCGCGTGCTCGGCTCAGGTCAGCTAGGCCCTGGACTAGACCTGTAAGACGCGCGAGCGAACGCCCCTGGCGGGCGACGGCGTCCTGGAGATCGGGCTGACTGCCGGCGGAGAGCTGCGTCAACTCTTCCAGGGATTCCTGGGCCAATAGGAGCGGGCCGCGTAGCTCATGAATCAGCATCGGCAGGATCAGAGAGTCGGACGCGAAGTCACTCTCGATTGTCGCGTCCCGGATCGTCAGGGCCGTCCACTCCGGCGCCACATTGAGCGGAACTACCTCGACTTCCAACGGGAGATCCGCCTCGGCTGTGGCGCAGCGCATCCCTCGTCGGCCCCCGCGGCGGACCGCGTCTCTGCGAGCCGCCTCCAGCGCGGGACTCGAAAGGTACCCCCGTCCGTCGACCAGTGACGAGAGTCCCGGCGTCTCCCGGAACGCCGGATTCGAATAGGCCAGCCGGCCCGACTGGTCGAAGACGGCCACACCGGCCAGTGAGCGCCAGAAGATCTCGCTAGCGACATCGGTTGCGGGAACGGCCTCTGCTATCTCGGTGGACCGCCAGTTGCGTCTCAAGGAACGACCTGGAACTTGTAGCCGACCCCTCGAACCGTATGAACGAATCGGGGCCGGCTGCTGTTGTCGCCCAGCATGCGCCGTAGTTCAACCACGGCGTTGTCAACCGCCCGGTTGTAAATATCGGAGTTAATTCCCCATACCTGGTACACGAGTTGCTCCTTGCGGAGCACCCGACCGGGCTGGCTCGCCAGGGCGTGCAGCAGGATGAACAGACGGCGTGGGAGTGCGAGCGCCTCGCCGTCGACAGAACAGGTCCAGGTGGCCAGATCGATCAGGAGCCCGCCCGACTCGATTCTGCTGCTGACAGCACCCCGCCGTTGCATCAGTCGGCGCACTGCGGCGCGTAGCACACCGGGATCCTCTTCCTTTCCGAGGTAGACGTCAGCGCCGATCGAATATCCCGAGACTTTATCGAACGAGTCGCTCTTCGCACTCAGCAGGACCACCGGAACCTCGCTGCCGGCCTCCCGCAGAGCTCGCAGGACTTCGAACCCAGTTACTTCCGGCATTGCGTAGTCGAGGACGACACAGTCTGGCTTACTACCACTTATCCGGCCGAGAGCTTCCCGCCCTCCTGACGCGCAGGTCACGTGGTACCCGTCGGCGCTCAAAAGGTTCGACAGCGCCAAGCGGCTATCTGGATCGTCGTCGACCACGAGAATGTCGATCCGTCCTGAAACCCCCACGCCCCAACCTCCTTCGGTGGAGTCACAGATTATCGCCTCGCACTGCCACTTGGGGAATTTGTGCAGTTTCCGTGCGCAATCGGTGCAGGGCGTCCACTTCGATCGGGCAAAAGTCGAGCGCTGGTCGGCCGAGACTCAGCCGCCTGCGGGTCCGGAGTCGGACCCAGGTGGAGGACCGCGAGGTGGACGAAACCGAGTTCGCGCTGTGGATCAAGCCGCTCCGGGACGGTGACCCGGCTGCCATCTCCTGGATGTTCGACAGATTTAAAAGTGATGTTGAGCGGTGCTTCGGCCACCGGCCGCCTGAGGACCGAGCCGATTTGGTGCAGGACGTCTTCGCCGTGGCGATCACGCGGCTGCACACGTTTCAAGGTGCTCGGGAGGCCAGTCTGCGGGCGTGGCTCCGCAGCATTGCCTTCCACCGTTGGCATCACCGGTGGGAAGCCGATCAAGTTCGAGCCCGACATGCCGGGCCGTCGCTGGAGCTACTCTTGGAGCTGCATCCGAGCCATGACGCCTTCCGGGACCGGGGCGCCGACCCTGCGGGCGCGGTGTGCCAGGCCGAGACAGTGCGCTGGGTGCTGTCCCGACTGACGCCGGGCCAGGCGCGCGTGGTTCATGCGCACCTGATCGAAGGCCGTACCACTCGCGAGATCGCGGCCACCTGGGGCGTTCCTCGCGAGAGGGTCCGGGGATTGTACAAGCGCGCGATCTCCAAGCTGCGAACAGCGGATTGTGCAGACTGGCTGCGCGAGGCCGCTTGACGCCGTTGGGAGACCGCGATTCTCCGCCTCGTTCGAGAGCGACGGAACTACTAAGTTACCTATTGGTCACTAAGCGTGGACTCCCACTATTGAGGCGGATCGGAGCACAATCGCTGGAATCGGCGAGGGGTCGCCGATTTCGCCCCGATGGGGAATTGGGCGCGAGGGAGGGGAGTGGCCGGTGAGACGGCGTGTATCGGTGTTGTTGGGGTTCCTCACCTTCTGCGCGGCCGTGGTCGGCTTTCTCTTCATCGGGCTCGCAGCCGAGAACGGTGAAGTAAGAGTGTTGGTTGCCAGCCACACCATCGCCGCGGGCCAAGTGCTGCAAGCCACAACTATTGACCTGAGCCCCGGTGGTGAGCTGGTCCATCTCGGCGCCGCAGCCCAGAGTGACGCCATTCCGGAGCGCGACTTCCGCGAGGTCCAGGGCGCAGTCGCGCTGGTCACTATCCCGGCGGGCGCGTTGATCCTGCGGCACGACCTCGCTCTCGGCTCGGGAGCTTCATTGCGGCGACTGAGTCTGAGCCTCGCGTTCATCCCCGCCGGGCTGAGCCCGGGTGATCGCGTGGACCTGTTCGCCGTTTCCGGTCCTCAGGCGGGCAATGTCGCGCCGGCAGCCGATCTGTGCGGTGATACGGTCACAGTTGGCTGCGTGGTGCCGCTTGCCCAGGCGGTTGCGGTGGTCGCATCTGATCAGTCCTCTCGCTCGATAACCATTGCAGTTACTCCTGGGCAAGTCGCTCCGTGGCTGCTGCTCGACGCGACCGAGCCGATTTGGGCGGTACCCGCGGGAGCAGTGAGTTGCGAAGGCACAGAGCAGGCGATATCGAACCCGTACCAGGCACTGCAGGCAATCCGCAAGGGAACAGCCGCCGAGGCCTGCTCTCGGGCGGTGCCCACCTCCGAAACTGGCTAGATCGATGCCCCTGCGCCTGCTCGGATCCCGCGCGAAAGTGATCCATCTAATTGATGGTGGGTCTGCCGTGGCGTCAGGTCGTCGCGAACTGGGCAGTGTTTTGGGGATCACCGGCGCCACGGGCGCTCCAGGACGAACCTTTCTGAGCATAAATCTGGCGCTGGCGCTGAGCGCAGAAGGGATGAGGGTGGCATTGGTTGATGCCGACCCGCACCTTGGATCGGTGGCGGTCCAACTCGACCTTGCTGAAGATCGCTCTCTCACCTACCTCGCCCACGAGGCAGCGCTCAAGGCGGTCGACGACAGCTTGATCGCCAGACATCTGCAGTCGACCCGTGGACTGGACGTGTTGGTCGGACGATCTATGGCAGGGCTTGGAGACGGGATCCCCGCCACGCTTCTCAGTGAGGTGGTGAAGTTGCTCCGTCGTCGATATGACGTGGTCGTGATCGATTCCGGTGCGCTGGACTGTGGCGCGGCCCAGGCGGCCGCGCTTCTCTGCCAGCTTCTGGTTTGGATAGTGGTACCTACCAAACTGGGAATCGACCTCCTAGACCGCACGCTCTCCGGCCCTCTGGCGAGCCAGGTTCGAGCCCGCCCGAGCATCGTAGTTTTGAATCGACTCGAGAGCATGGCACTGCGGGATGTTGACAGCGCCCTGCGCCGCCGATACGGCATGGCAGTCGGGGCGGCCATCGCTGAGAACCACCGGGCCTGTGTCAAGGCGGAAGACCAGTCTCGGCCGGCTGCCTTAGCTGGTCCGTTATCTAGCTCGATCCGGCGGTGCGCTCAGACCGTGGCTCTCGCACTTGCGAAGGTCGCAGAGGTCCCGCGAGCAGACGTCGGGGAGTCTCGCCAGTCGATTGGGCCGCCGCTGCTTCGAGAGAGCTCTCAATGAGCCTCCGTCAACCGAGCGTATTTTCGAGTGAGGACTCGGACCAGCAGATCGCGGAGGCGAGAGTCCTGACTCGGGTGCAGATGGGAATCACCGAGCAGCTGTCGCAGCGCGCCGAGACCCGGGTGCGCGTCGAGGATCGTGCCTGGATCGAATCGCTGGTCCGTGAAGAGGTGGAGCGGTACCACGCACGGGCTCCGCACGACGGGTCGCCGGTGCTCGATCGCGACAGCTACGCGAGTTTGCGCCGCCGGGTGCTGTTTCGGGTGACGCCGCTTGGTCCGCTGACAGAACTGCTTGCTGATCCACTCGTGGAAGAGGTCATTGTCAATGGGCCCCGCGAAGTACTGGTGCTACGGGACGGAATCCAGGAAGCGGCCGGGGTCGAATTCGCCTCGGAGGACGAGCTCCTGCAAACGGTGAGACAAATGCTGGGCAACGGTTCGTCGCGATTGGACCGCGCGAGTCCAATGGTGACCGCGACTTTGGAGGACGGTTCCCGGCTAAATGCCGTTCTGCCTCCCGTCGCCACTCCGATGGCGGTGACCATCAGACGACACCAGCTCGCTCGATTTGGCCAATTGGCTGATCTGGCGCAGGCAAACACTTTGCCCTGGGATCTCGTGCCCTTGTTTCAGGCAGCTGTACTGGCTCGCCTCAATTTCGTGGTATCGGGCGGAACGGGTAGCGGTAAGACCACGATGCTGCGGTTGCTCATCCGAGAGGTCCCGCAAACCGAGCGAATCATCACCATTGAGGATCAAAGGGAGCTCCACGTCCGAGCGGCATCTGGCGGCAGGGCCAATACGATCTCGCTAGAAGCACGCGAAGCCAACACCGAAGGCAGTGGTGAGATCACGATTCAGCAACTGGTCCGGAATGCCCTTCGCCAGCGGCCGGATCGTATCTTCGTTGGTGAGTCGCGGGGCCCCGAGGCCCTTGACGTCATAGACGCCATGGGGACCGGTCACGACGGCAGCGGGACGACCTTGCATGCCAACAGTGTTCGGGATGCGCTCACGCGATTGTCCGCGTTGGTGCGGCGACACCCAGCACAGGTTCGCGCCGACCCCGGCGCCGTATCTCGGGAGATCGCCGCGAAGGTAGATATGGTCGTTCACCTGGCACGATTTCGCGGTCCCGACGGCCGAGATCGGCGAGTGGTAGGAGCGCTCGGACTCGTGACGGGCCAAGTGGAGGGCGATATTCCGGTGATCGAAGAGCTCTGTCGCTACGAGCGCGCCCGGGGAGACTGGCGCTGGTCGATCAGCCGGCTCGACGATCTGCCGGCCAAGATCGCTGACAAGTTCGATGGTGCCGGCATCGACCTCAACCTGGTTGTGGCTTCTTTCGGGAGCGGCTCGGTAACAGGTCAGTAGCCAGTGTCCATCCCGGTCGTCACGCTTGGTCTGCTTGGCTCTCTGGCGGCGGGTTGGGTCGTTGTTCTGTTGCTGGCCCCCGCCCGCCGTGGCGATGGGCCACCGGTCGCTGCTTCGGTGCATCGGCTTCGACGGATCCGAGAGGTGACCGTCGCGCGATTCCCGGCGGTTGCAGGGGCGGCGTTGGCAGGGCTGCTGGCCTATGTGGTGCTTGGGCTAGTTGCGCCCGCGTTGGTCATCGCGACGCTTGGCTGGGGCGCTGCAGCGGCCTTCAGGCGCTGGCGTGAATCACACCGCTCCGCGCTCCTTGGCGCGGCCCTGCTCAGTGCTACCGACTTGCTTGCCCAGTTGCTTCCAGCCGGGCACAGTACCCGCCAGTCGCTGGTTGTGCTTGCCGAGAGTGGTCCCACCGAACTTCGGGCAGAAATCGCCCGGATCTTGGCACGGGTCAATGAGGTACCGCTTGAAGACGCGTTGATTGAAGCCCAAGAGCGCATGCGACAACCACTGTTTACGCTGATCGCGGCCGCTTTGACAGTTGGCAATCGGTCGGGCGGACGGCTCGCGCCACTGCTGCAGGAGCTGAGCAGGGCGGCTCATCAGATCGATGCCGTTCAGGGACAGCTTCGAGCGGAACAGGCTCAGGGTCGGCTTGGCGCCCTGGTCATCGCGACGATGCCCATCGGACTGCTAGCCATGCTGCACTTAGTCAACCCCGACTACTTGGCGCCTTACGCGACGGTGAGAGGTGAACTCCTGTTGGGAGGGCTCCTGTCTCTGATCGTGTTGGGATACTTGTGGATGGTGCGAATCCTCCGGCTGCCCCAACCGGACGTCCTACCACTCGCGCCCCACGCGGTGATGGCGGACGCACACCGCATTCGGCCCCGTGTCGGTGCCTCCGCTGACCCTCTAGACGGTGGGGGATTCGCGGTCGGTACGAGCCGTACGAAAGCTCAACGGTCGGGGCTGTGAGGCCGTGACACCTTCTCCCTGGATGCTGCAACTGGTATGCAGCGCGGCAGGTCTCGCTGTTGCGGTGGCGCTGATGGCGGCCTTTTGGCCACGTCGGCCGACGGCCGACGAATGGCTTGTACGCCGGAGTTCGCGTCGGAGCAGCGCCCATCACTTGCGTCGCGGTGTCGGCTGGTTCGGACTGGACTTGCTAGTTGGGCAGTTGGGAAGCGACGTGTACCGACGGCTGCCGGGAGTCGCCCGGACAGCACTCTCTGGTGAGCTCGATCGAGCAGGTCTCGGTATGGCGCCGGAAATGCTGGTGTCAGTGACGTTGCTGCTGACAGTGCTTCTCGCGCTCGGGCTATTGGCGCTGGTTGTTCAGGGCCTTATTCCGGTCAGCCTGGCTCTCCTGGCTGTAGCGGCGGTGCCACTCGGGGTAGCCGCGCGGGTGGTGCAGGTGGCTGGCCGTCGCCGCCGGGCGATTGTTGACCAGCTGCCGATCTTGGTGGACCTGATGGCCTTGGAGCAAGGAGGCGGCGGCGTAGGGGCGAGAACCGCTATCGAGCTGGTAGTGAATCGGCTGAATGGTGAGGCATCCCTGCTGCTACGCAGCTGCCTAACGTCCTCGGCGATGGCGGGTACTCCCCAGTTGGACCGACAGCTGGAAGGAGCGGCAGATCAGCTCGGTATCCCAGCACTTTCGGCCCTGGCGGCTGTGGTTCGTGTCCAGCGCGAGGAAGGAGTTTCGTCTAGTTCCCCTCTCGGCCGGCTAGCCAGCGGCCTTCGCGACCGACAGAAGGACGAGATGCTCAGTCGGGGTCGAAAGGCCCTGGTCACGATGTTGATTCCAGTTGCGCTCTGCATTCTGCTTCCCTTCGTCATCATCATCTTGTACCCGGCGCTGGCGCGCCTCTCGACGGCGTTCTCGTGAATTCGGGCCGTCAGCGGGGCCAGGCGATGATCGAAATGGCCATCGGAGTGACGATCTTTCTTGCCGCGAGTCTCGGGGCAGTCCAACTGGGCATCTCGGCCTTCTCCACTGAAGGGGTTCAGAGCGCGGCACTCGTGGGTGCTCGGGCAGCCGCAGGTGTTCCTGTTCCGGGTGAGCCCTTGGCGCGACTGGCCGAGGGGCAGTCTGCGGCCGCGAGCTCGCTTCGAGACGCCGTCTTGCAGTTGGCTCACCTCCACTACTGCAGCGCTGACGTGGTCTCTTCGCCGGGGTGTGGCCTTCCCTCTACCTGCGTCCACTATGACGGCGAAATGCCTCAGTTGACCACGCTGCAAGCCTGCCCCTCGGGGGCCGTCGCCGTGCCGGGTCCACCTTCGCTTGGACCGTCGCCAGACAATCTCGATGGGCCGCAGGATCCCGCTTGTCATGTGCCGGGGTGCTTCGGAGTCGCGCGCGCTATGGCCCCGTGCGCCCAGACCCCTGGTCCGGGGCAGCTGTATGTCTGCCTGGCTTATACATCGTGGCCGGCGACCGCCGTGGACATCTGGATAAAAGGGGCGTTGCGGAGTGTCGTTCCGGTAGCTAGCTCGGCGGGGATCGACGCCCTGCCGGTTAGTGTGCAGCTCCGCCTTCAGGTGGAGGCGCTGACCAGTTGAGTCATTGGCATTGGGGGGACGGGCAGGCACTTGTCGAGTTGGCCGTGGTGCTCCCGGTTTTGCTCGTGCTTGGCTGCGGCGCGGTGGCTGTGGTGCAGATCGCGCGTACGCAGCTGGCGATGGAAACTGCTGCGAGCGCCACCGCCCTCGTCGCCGCCCGGGCGATGGATGCGACGCAAGCGTGCTCCGGGGCACATCAAGAGATGGCCACGGTCCTCACCGAAAGCAACGGCTTGCTTCCCTTGAATCTGACCGACGCGCTGCGGGGCGGCTGCGTTGGACCGCTGCCTCAGAGTAAATCCTTGATCGCAGATATCGGTACTGGCTCCTTCGCGCTCTGGATCGGATACGGGGGTCCGAACGACACTTTTTGCAGAGTCGGATCCGGTCCCGGGACTCCGACGGACGGAGATGTGGTGGCGACCGTGGTCTACCGCCCAGATCTGGCCTGGATCCCACTGATCGGATCCTGGCTTTCCCCCCGGTTATCCGCCCTTGCGACCGACAAGGTCGACCCGTTCCGAAGTCGGGACCCGAGTATCGATCCCACCGGCGACGACTGCTGAGGCAACCATGGACTTCTATCCACGTACCAAGGCACAACAAGGGCAGATTCTCCCTTTCTTCTGTCTGATGCTGGCTCTACTGCTCTTACCGGTGGCCGGACTCGCGGTCGATGGGGGACTGCTTCTGTCAAGTCACGCCACCGCTGTTGGCGCCGCCCAGGCCGCAGCCGAGGCGGCCGCGCAAGCAGTCGACGTTACGGCTATCCAAGAGGACCACACCTTTCAGCTTTGCGCGGTGCCGGATGGTGGCGCCAGTTGTGGTAATGGGGTCGGCACGGTGGTCCAAGTCGTCGACGAGGTCATCGCGGCTAGTTACCCGAGCCACCCGCCGCTGTGCACTGACATGGGGACTGCGCCACTGCCGGCCGCGCCGACCCATGGCTTAGGCTGCGCGTTCGATGTGGTGTCGAGTTGTCCGCTGGCGACCTCTGCGGGCCTGGACGCCCCAGTACCTCCAGAAGGCGTCTCCGTGCTCACATGGCAGACCGTGCAACTTCCGATCTCGTTCTTTCCCGGATGGAGCAGCGTCCGGCTACAGGCGTCTGCCACAGCCTGGCTGGAGCACGGTTTCGCTCAGCCGAGTTCTACCTCAGTACCGGAGACAAGTTCGTGTTAGGAGCGTCTGGTCAAGAGGATTCGGGAAACGGGACTTGGGGGGAGGAGAACCAGACGGCGGTCTGGTCCCCAGCTCCTCCCGAAGTGCTCGTGAGTGGCCCCGGGCCCGCGCTGCTCTGGCAGCCGCCGTCGGGCCGTAACCCGGGGCCAGGGCTGGCCCGCCACGCTCTGCTCGCCATAGCGTCTGCATCCACCCCTTCGCCAGCCAACCGCCGGCCAGTAGTTCCTACGTGGTCGTGGCTGAAAGACACGGCCAACTGGTGGCGGCGGCGCGACCCACAGGGTCCCTCCAGCGGGAGTGGCGAGCCTGTCACTCCCGCTCTGCCAGGCCAGCGAGGCGACCCACTGGTGGTTGTGGTTGCCGGTGGCCGCGGAGGTGCAGGTCGCACCACTCTCGCGCTTGAACTAGCGACTGCACTGGTCGGCGATGGGTCGGAGCCGGGGCGTCGAGTACTCGTAGTCGATGCAGATCACATTCATCCAGATATGGACATCCAACTGGGCGTGGCTGACCTGGACTCGGACCGGTGCCCGAGCTCCAGGATTGATCGAATTCTTTTGCAACTTCCCGAGCTGGCGGACCGACGCGTTCATCTGGATTCAGTTCTCTGGGTCCATCCACAGTCCGGAGTCCGGGCCCTGCTGGCTCCCGATCGCAGGGCAGAGATCGGTCGGGAGCACCTGGACTACCTCTACACGTACCTCTTGGCACCAGCCTTTGACGCCATTGTGGTGGACGCCGGGCAGGCATCCGAAAGTCCCGCCCGACAGCCGTCCGATACAGCAGGGTTCTGGTTGACAATCGCGGATTCGGTGCTGGTTCCACTTCGCCCCACTCTTTCTCACGCTCGGGCGGCAATCGAAAGCGCTCGCGCCTTCGAACGGTGGGGCGTCAATGGGCAGCGCCACCGGCTGGTCTTGGGGGTAGCCCGGTCCGAGTCATCTGCAGCGGACCTGTGCCAGAGGCTGCTCAGCGAATTCGTGGTAGTGCGCTGGCGCTGGTCTCGTGAAGTAGCCCACCAAGCTGGCTTCGCTCATCGCTCGCTGGCTAACGGGGATCGGAGGTTCCAGCAGAGCATCGCCTCGCTGCTTCCCGCCTTAGCTAGCGCCCGCCGGGTTGGACGGTGAAATGTCGAGGATGAGGCTGGGTCGATGGTCAACGCGGCGAGGACTCTCGGGCCGGGACCGGGGGATCGCCGAGACTACTGAGCGGGTGCGCCAGTTGGTCGACGGAATCGAGGGGGCGATAATTTCTGGCAACGACTTGGCGCTGGCGAGCTACCTCGCGCCTCCAGCTCTGGGACGCCTGCTGGCCCAGGCCGCTGCGATGCGCGCGGCCGGCACGACCTGGCTGCCCGCGCGTGCTGGCCTCCGCTGGACTGTCTGCGCCAGAGCACCAGAAGGACCCGGTAGGTTCTGGCTCAGGCTGCGGTTCGACGACCGTACGGAGGTTCGCTTGCAGAATTCGGCCATCGCCGCGGTGCCGATAGTTCACGAGCTCGAGGTGGAGCTTGACACAACGGCGGCACCCTGGCGACTCTGCCAAGCGGAGGAGGTCTTCGCCGAGTGACCATCACCGCGGTCGATGGCTGCGTGGAAGAGCTGCCCCGGGCAGCGGCCGCTCGGCTCAGAACAGTAAGTCGCAGTTCCGGTGGATTCTCGATCGAGAATCCCACGATCTAGTCGTCCCCGACGGCGACGATGGTCGTGTGAGGGTCAACTGCTGATGGACAGAACGACCATGCCAAGGTTCCCGCCTACCACCGAAGGCTCCGACCAATCCACCGGGGAAGGCAACCCACTCGCCGGGAACGATCGGGCGCGACCCGCCCGTTGTCGACAGACGATATCTCTGGGAGTGAAAAACAATGAACAGTTGCATGTCTTGCTCGGGTAGGTGACCAGACTCCGAGCTATCTGGGGACCTCCGACAGATGTCTGGCATACTCGAAACGCGGGAAGTCGGCCACGTGTGCTTGAGGATCTCCTTACCGATGACTTCGAAGCGACTCTTCCAGGGTGAGTTGGTTCGCCTTACCGCCCCTCGCCCGGAGGACGCGGATGTCTTCTCGAGATGGAGCGAGGACGGCGAGTACCGACGTCTGGCTGATACCGATGCCCCTCGCCCACGGCCGGCGGATTACTTCACCGAGAGCGACCAATTGACCGAGCCATCGCCGAGCGCTTACGAGTTCCGGATTCGGACACTCGACGACGACCGTCTGCTCGGCTTCGTGGCCGTGTTCAACATCGAGTGGCCCAACAGCCATGGCTGGATCGCAGTTGGTATCGGTGAACTGGGGGAACGGGGCAAAGGCTTCGGTAAGGAGGCGGTGAGCCTCATCCTTCGCTTCGCATTTCACGAACTGGGACTACGCCGGATCAGCCTGGACGTGATCTCCGACAACCACGCCGCCCTCGCTCTCTACCTGAGCCTGGGTTTTCAGGAGGAGGGCCGGCTGCGAGAGCGGGTCTACCGGGACGGAGTCACCACCGACTTGATCTACATGGGTTTGCTTCGGCGGGACTGGGAGACGACCGGCGAAGCCGCCCCTGCGGCGGCACTCTCTGGCTGAGTCAAAGGTGGCGTCACCTCCTCCTACCCCACCAGACCTCGGCCACTGGCCGCCCTGGGCTCGCCGCACTCAGATGCGGGCCTCCGATGCCGACCGAGAACTGGCGGTCGTGGAGCTAACGGAACACCACGTTCAGGGCCGGCTCAGTTCACATGAGCTGAGCGACCGAACTGAGCTGGCCTACGGCGCCAGGACCAGCGGAGAGCTGGACCGGTTGCTCGCGGATCTTCCCGGGAGGCCCACCGGGCCGATGTTGATCTGGGAGGGAGTGCGCTCCCTCCGAGGCTCCGGCCCATTCCCCGGGATGGGATATCTCGGCTTCTGGCCTCGAGCAGCGGCGCTCTGGGCCGACTCTCTGCTGGTGGGCGCCGTGGGATGGGGCGCCCAGACGGTGACCGGCGATGGCCACCTCATTCTGCTGGCGTACGCGCTCGAATTGCCGTACTTCGTTCTTATGTGGGCGACCACCGGCCGGACCTTCGGACTCTGGCTTGTCGGCGGGCGGGTCGTCCGGCAGGAGGACGGAGGTCGACTGGGGCTTCGCCGGAGCCTAGTCCGGTTGGTGGGTTACTTTGTGGACGCCGCTAGCTGCTGCGCGGGGTTCGCCTGGGCGGGGGTCGACCGTCGCAAACAGGGCTGGCACGACAAGATGGCCGGAAGCTACGTGGTCCGGAAGCTGACCTGATCCCAATCCCGAAAGCCCGGTACTCTCTCCCGAATTCTCGTCCACCAGCCACTCCCCGCGAAATCGCCGGGAGAGCCGATGGAGGGCGGCTAGAAACGGCAGCCCGAAGACCGCCACCATCAGGGCATTTCCCCCGGCCCGGAAGGCGTCGTAACCGGCGGAGGTCACCAGGTAGTACTTGGCGAAGTGCAAAACGGCTATCCCTGGACTAAGTGACGGGCTCCATCCGATCTGTGGAGATGAGAAGTAGAAGGTCCAGTTCCAGATGTCCATCACCGCTCCAAACCCGAAGCCGGTCACTACCCCCACTCCCCCCAGCAGCAAGACATCGCGGCGGCCCGGTCGGCGCCCGCTACGCATCAGACCCACCAGGCCGGCGAAGGCGCCGACCCAGCCGACCGCGAATATCTGATACGGGACCCACGGGCCAATCCCACCCGTGACCAAGGCGGAAACCAGCAGCGAGGAGGCGCCGAGGAGGAATCCGAACTCCGGTCCCAGGGCATAACCCCCGCACAAGACCAGAAGAAAGATCGGACTGAACCCTCCGATTCCCGTTACCAGGGCGGCCCGGAGTCCGGCGTCCACCGCACTCAGGGCCGCGAGCAGCGCTAGCTGGCGGGAGTCCATCCGCCTGGTTCCGACCTCGATCGCGAGTAGTCCCAAGACGGCGCCGAGCCCAATCGCCAGAGCTGGGGAGGCGGCCGGCAGTCCCAGTCCGCTGAACGGCCACAGGAAGAGGCCTACGCCTAGGGCGGAGATCAGCAGGAGAATCACGCTGCCTCCTCACTCCGCTCCCGGAGGTGGCCCCGGTCCAGTTCGTGAACCCGGTCTCCCATCTGGTGGGCGAACTGGGTGTCGCTGGTGGCGACCAGGATCGCTGAACCGTCGGACGCCAAGCGGTCGAGCACCTGTCGCAGGAGCAGCCGGGAGTGGGGATCGGCACCGCGAGTAGGTTCGTCCAGAAAGACCATCTCGGGGGATCCGACCAGAACCGCAGCCAGAGCGGCGCGCTGTCGCTGGCCGGTGCTCAGGTCCCGTGGGTCCGTGGCCGCGAGGGGGGTCAGCTGGAACTCCTCCAGGATGGGCCAGGGGCTGCACTCGAGCTGGAGCCAGCGAATGGTCTGGCCTACCTCCTCAAGCAGGCTGCTCTGATGGAGTACTCCGCCCGGCTCCTGGGGCAGGTACGCACACCGGCCTGGGCGCCGGCTGACCGACCCGGACAGCGGCCGGAGAAGACCGGCAACGGTGCGGAGGAGGGTGGTCTTTCCGCTCCCGTTGGTTCCGGTGAGGCAGAGCACCTCCCCTTGGCGGCAGTCGAGGTTGATGCCAGCTGCGACCGCCTCCTGATGGCCGACCACCAGCTCACTGACCTCCCACGCCGAGGAGCCAACCGAGCGGGGCTCTCGGGGAGGCAGCGTCGAGGGAACCGGTCTCGGTTGGAGCGTCGAGATCAGCGACCCGTGACTGAGGTCGAGGCGACGAGAGACTGCCCCATCAACCCTCCACGGCCGGTGTTCGGCGACCACCACCGCTAGACCGCGACTGACGACTGCCTGCAGCTCCTGCCGCAAGGAGTCGGCGCCGCGCTCGTCGAGCTGCGAGGTCGGCTCATCTAGGACCAGCACCCGGGGCTGCATCGCAAGCGCTGCCGCTAGCGCCACCCGCTGGCGTTGCCCACCAGACAGCGTGGAGATCTGCCGCTCGGCGAGCTCCAGGATCCCCATGGCGCGGAGAGAGCCCTCTACTCGGTCCGCAATCTCAGTAGCGGCTAGCCCCAGGTTCTCGGGACCGAAGGCGACCTCTCGACGCACCGTCGCCAAGACGAACTGCGATTCGGGCTCCTGAAAGACCATGGCGATCTCGCGGGCCAGGCGTCTGGTGGTGGTCGTGCGCAGGTCCTGACCCAGGACCCGGGCCGTCCCACTCGCCTGCCCGCCATGGAAGTGGGGCACCAGCCCGTTGAGACTGCGCAGCAGGGTGGTCTTGCCACTTCCCGAAGGCCCGTGGAGGAGGGTGAGTCCCGCTTCGATCTGGACCGTGATCTGGTGCAGCGAGCGCGCCGCGCTCTCTGGGTATCGGTACCCGAAGCGGTCGAACCAGGCAACCTCGGTCACGGCATCATCGCTGGGACAAAGAGCGCCAGGCAGCACACGACGGGCCACCAGTTCAGCTCCGGAACCAGGAGCGCGGGATACGGCTGCCAGCTTGGCACCTGGCCAAAGATCAGGGCCGCGACGAACCCAGCGATCGCGGCCGCGGAGGCGGCTGCAACGACTACGTCGGGAAGCGTCCACCTGGAGGTGGCCAGAGCCGTCCTCGGGCCGGATCCGAACGCTCGCGCCTCCATGGCTTCGGCGAGCAGCACCGAGCCTTCGATGGTGGTGAGTACTGACGGCACCACCACGGCCGTCCAGGAGCGCATTCCGCGCGGACGCCAGCCCCGCATCTGCTGGGCCTCCCGTACTGCCAAGAAGCTGTGGCCGAGGCGCGGGACCAGGGTCATCGCGGCTCCCATCGCCGCCCCGGTCCGGGAGAGCGGGGCAGGCAGCGAGTCCAGCAATTGGTGCGGTTCTACCACCAGCGAGAGGCTCATTCCAGCGAGGATGCAGGCGGCCAGACCCAGTGAGAGGTCCAGCCCGTAGGCCGCGCCTTCCAGCGTCAAGGGACCGCCCACCGCCGGAAGCCAACCCGGCAACTGCAGCAGCACGTTTTCGCCGGTGTGACTGAGCATGAAGTTGAACAACACGGTCAGGAGCGCGGCTATCCCCACCGCCCAGAACGCCGGACGGATTCGTGTTCCCACTCGTCGACGCATCAGCAGCACCGTCAGCGCCGCGCCCAGCGTGAGGAGCCGAAGGATCGGGTCCTCACTCCCCAGGCTGAGCAGCAGCACAGCTGAGACCCAGACTGCGAGCGCGCGCGGATTCATTACTTCAAGTCTTCGGTGGCCGAGGAGGTGGCAAAGCCGTTCCCGAGCTGGAGTCGTATCGCCAACCGATGGCCTGACCGGACTTCAACTTGACGTCACTGATCCCGGTCGAGGCGGACTTCCACTTGCCTTTGCCAGTCCAGAGAAACAGGGCCCAATACGGCTGGCCGGTGCCGAAGCAGTCGATATACGAGGTGGGGTCGTGGTCGATCTGGCAGACCGCGTCGCCGAAGCTGAAGTGCTGCGTGGCGAACTCGATCTTGGAACGACGGAGAGCGGTCTCCCCTTGGATGTCAGCGTTCTTGAAGTTGACGCAACGGTCAACCACGTGGTGATCGCCCAGCTCCACCACCACCTCCACCGACTTTCCGGAGCCGGTGCAGGTGGCACCCGGGCTGGACCCGCTGCTCCCGCCTCCCCCCCCGCACGCCGAGATGAATAGACCCATCACAATCGTGGCCAGTGCTGCGCTGGCCCACTGAGACGATCTCACCGTCTCCACCTCCTGGCGGCGTTGCTGACCCGTCACGCCAGAGGTGGACCTGCCGCCGAAGGCCGACCGTCCCGTTGCGCGCGGGGGTATGTCGATCCCTCAGGGCCGGTCTCCTGGCTCACGGATCAGGGCCTCTTGCCGCCTTCCCGGGACTTTCCCAGTGGCTCGCTGGCTCGGGCTCCCCGCTCACAGTTGCGCGACAGCTCCGGCATTGGGGTCAACTCCCCGCACCGGATTCCCATTCGCCCATCGGGCTATTCAGTTGTGTTTTGCATGGTAGGGGGACGGGAGCCAGTTGGGAAGCGCCTTGTTGCGGTTCGCCCGGGGTCGCTGCTGGCTGGGAGGTGACGCGCCGAAGGCGGCGATTTCAGTACCGGCCAGGCGTTCCTAGTTGGTCAGGGGACCGCGGTTTACGCTGGCCGGCAGCCGCCGGCCCAGCCCCTCGGCGAACACCACCAACCCGGCGGCGACCGCCGCCCAGAGGAGCCACATCCCAGGGCGGAGGAAGGAGCCGACTACCAGTCCCCCAATGGTGGGTCCGATCAGCAGACCGACTCCCCACGAGAGGTTGAAGGCGGCCATGTACCTGCCGCGTACCGGGGCCGGAGCCATGTCCGCGACCAGGGGTCCGATGGTGGCGCTGAGCAGGCACTCCCCCAAGCCGAAGCACACCGCGAAGACTCCGAGCAAGAGACTGGCGGTGAGGCCGTGGGTCAGGCTTGCCACCTCCCCGACCAGCCAGGTAACCAGCCAGACGGAAGCGCTCAGCGCCAGGGTGCGCGACCGGTCCAGGTGCCGCACCGCCCGGGTGATCGGCAGTTGAGCGATCACGATGAATGCCGTGTTGGCGGCCAGGATCAACCCTAGGGCCACGGTCGGCACTCCCAGAAAGACCCGCGCGTACAGCGGCACCGAGCTGTCCAGCTGGGCGTAGGTCGACATCACCACCAGGGCGTTGAAAGCGATCAGGGCCATGAACTTTCGGTTCCGCAGGACCAGCCGGTAGCTCGGTTTCTCCCCTCTCTCGCCGAGATGCCTTCCCGAAGGCACCAGGCTGACGACCAGCGCCCCGAAGAGTAGGAAGCTCACGGCATCCACCAGGTAGATGGTGGTGAAGGTGGACGGCCTTGAGGTGGAGACGATCAGCCCACCGATCACCGCCCCCACGCCGATCCCCAAGTTGGTCGCCGCGTACTGGAGTGAAGCGGCCGCCGATCTCTGCACACGGTTGGTGACGGCTGCCACCAGTGAGGCCATCGATGGGTAGAAGCAGCCGAGCCCAGCACCGATCAGCAGCATCGAACCGGCCGCCTCCGGGGCGGAAGTCGCGAAGCCGAACCACAGGTACCCGAGAGCCTGCAGGATCAGCCCCCCCAGCATCATCGTCCGGGGGCCGAGCCGGTCAACCAGGGTGCCTCCGACAGCGCCCGCCAGAAGTGATGCCAGCGCGGAGGCCGAGATGATCACCCCCACCTCGGGGATCGGCAGGTCCCGCACCACGTGCAGGTAGATCGACCCGAACGGCAGCACGAAGCCGTTGCCAACTGAGGAGATGGCGACCCCCAGGATCACCGTCCAGACGCTGGCCGGCAGCTCCGGCTTGAGGCTGCGCAGGTAGCCGGTGGTGGCGGTCCGGGCGGTGGGGGTGGGGGCGAGCTCCGGAGAAAACAGCTCGGGGTCGCCCTCGCCGCCCGGACGCTCTCCGGGTGTCGGGGACAAGAGTTTCATGACCTCGTGCGCGCGGGGGCCGCTGGCGGGGAGCGCCGCCAGCGTACCAACTGGTGGCTGACCGAGCCGAGGGCCTGGCTATCCTGAGTTGTTCATGCCCCTTCGCGACGACCTCCGGAACGTGGCGATCGTCGCCCATGTCGATCACGGCAAGACCACTCTGGTCAACGCCATGCTGCAGCAGACCGGCTCCTTCCGGGCCAACCAGGAGATCACCGACCGAGTGCTGGACTCGGGCGACCTGGAGCGGGAGAAGGGCATCACCATCCTGGCCAAGCACACCGCGGTGCAGTACGGACCGACCAAGATCACCATCGTCGACACCCCCGGGCACGCCGATTTCGGAGGCGAGGTAGAGCGGGGCCTGGCCATGGTGGACGGGGTGCTTCTGCTGGTGGACGCCTCGGAGGGACCCCTACCCCAGACCCGCTTCGTACTTCGCAAGACGCTGGAGGCACGGCTGGCGGTGGTGGTGGTGGTCAATAAGGTAGATCGCTCCGACGCCCGCATCGAGGAGGTGGTCCGGGAAATCGAGGACCTCTTCCTCGACCTGGGCGCCGATGAGGAGCAGATCGTCTTCCCGGTCCTGTACGCCAACGCCAGGGCAGGCTGCGCCAGCACCGACCCGGCGGTCCCGGGCCAGGATCTGGTCCCGCTGTTCGACGCCATACTCCGCCACATCCCCGCTCCGTCGTATGAGGAAGGCCACCCGCTGCAGGCCTTGGTGACTAATCTCGATGCCTCCGCGTACGTGGGCCGGCTCGCCATCTGCCGGGTCCACAACGGGACTCTCCGTCGGGGCGACAACGTGGCCTGGTGCCGGGTCGATGGCTCCATCGAGCGCGCCAGGATCACTGAGCTCTACGCCTCCCGGGCGCTGGACCGAGTGGACGTGGAGGCCGCCGGTCCCGGGGAGATCGTCTCCGTGGCGGGCTTCTCCGACATCTCCATCGGCGACACCCTGGCCGACGCGGACGACCCCCAACCCCTCCCCGCGATTCTGGTCGACGAGCCCAGTCTGGCCACCACCATCGGCATCAACACCTCGCCGCTTTCGGGTAGCGATGGCAACAAGCTGACCGCCCGGATGATCAAGAACCGACTTGACGCGGAGCTGGTGGGGAACGTCTCGCTGCGGGTGCTGCCGACTCCTAGGCCCGACACCTGGGAGGTGCAGGGCCGCGGTGAGCTGCAGCTGGCGGTGCTGGTCGAGACCATGCGGCGCGAAGGTTTCGAGCTCACCGTCGGCAAGCCGCAGGTGGTGACCAGGGAAATCGACGGCAAGCTGCACGAGCCAATGGAGCGGGTGGCGATCGACGTCCCCGAGGACTATGTCGGAGTGGTCACCCAGCTACTGGCACTCCGTCAGGGAAGGCTGGAAGAAATAGTCAACCACGGGACTGGGTGGGTGCGCATGGATTACCGGGTTCCCTCACGCGGACTTGTAGGATTTCGCACGGAATTCCTGGTGGAAACGAGAGGCACCGGAGTGCTTCACAACGTTTTCGACGGCTGGGAGCCCTGGCACGGGCCTCTCAAGACCAGGCGCAACGGTTCGATGGTGGCTGACCGCCGCGGGATGTCGACCACGGAGGCGCTGATGACCCTGCAGGAGCGGGGAACAATGCTGATCGGACCGAGTACGCAGGTCTACGAGGGCATGGTCGTCGGAGAGAACGCTCGACTCGACGAAATGGATGTCAATCCCACCAAGGAGAAACAGAAGACCAACATCCGCTCCTCCACGCAAGAGGAGCTGGAGCGACTCACCCCGTATCTCCAGTTCTCCCTGGAACAGGCGTTGGAATTCATTGGTGAGGACGAGTGCGTTGAGGTAACTCCCAAGGCGGTACGGCTGCGCAAGATGATCCTGGATCAGAGCCTGCGGGCCCGCCAGCACCGCGTCTCGCGGAGAGATGCGAGGGGATGATCATCCACCGGCGAGCCGGCGCCGGGCGCCACTACATCACGAGATTCCAAATAATCGGGACGGACACTGTGGTTTCTTGCACGTTCGAAGAGCGGCGAGTCCACCCTTGTAGCTGGTCTCCGTTCGGCCGCTTCATGCGGTGCCAGGCGGCCGGCGCCTCCTCCCGGTAGTCTTGCCCAGTGAGCCAAACCGTCGGTCCTGCGGAGTTACACACGTCGCGGCTGCTGCTGCGGGCGTGGCGTCCGGAGGACCGTGCGCTGTTCGCCGCCCTCAACGCGGATCCTGCCGTTATGGAGTATTTCCCGGCGCCGCTGTCACTGGCCGAAAGCGACCAGATGGCGGACCGCATCGCGACGATGTTCGCGAGCCAGGGCTGGGGACTCTGGGCGGTGGAGGTAAGGGGGAGCGGAGGCTTCGCCGGCTTCGTCGGCCTCAACCGACCCAGCTTCTCCGCTCACTTCACCCCGGCCGTGGAGGTGGGGTGGCGGTTGGCTCAGTCGTACTGGCACCACGGCTACGCCACCGAAGCCGCCCGGGCCGCTCTCGCTTTCGGCTTCGAGCGGCTCGAACTTGACGAGGTCGTCTCGTTCACCAGCACGTCCAACCGGCGGTCGCAGCGGGTGATGATGCGGCTGGGAATGGGGCGGAGCGCGGGCGATGACTTTGCCCACCCGGGCATGCCCCCGGGCCATCCGTTGAGGCCGCACGTGCTCTACCGCCTGTTCAGGGCAGAGTGGACCCACACCCGGTCTCCGGAGGAGACGACCAGCACCGCCACCCCCGGCCGCGAGGTGGCATCGAACTGGGGCCCCGGTCTGGACGTAGCTTCGTCACGACCGGTGGGCTAGCGTCGACGACCATCCTCGGGGCGCCATCAGTGCGGTCGGGCCATCTCTAACCATCGGGTGACTGTGCATGCGATTGAAGGTTGAGGCGTGAGCTCGAAGTTATCGATCGACCTGAGTCCGCTGCGGCAGAGTTCGGACCTGCGACGCCTCTTCGGTGGGCGTGCCGTCTCCCAGTTGGGGACGACTATCACCACGGTCGCGGCCGCGCTTCAGGTCTACCACCTGAGTCACTCCTCACTGGAAGTCGGAGCGCTGGCGATCACCGGGGCCGTGCCCATGGTGCTGGGGATGCTGGTCGGGGGCGGGCTCGCCGACGCCATGGACCGGCGGCGCCTGATCGTTTGGACGCAGGCGGGCTCGGGGGTCATCGTCGCCGGACTGGCGGTCAACGCGCTCGTCCCTCACCCGCAGCTTTGGCTGCTTTACCTGCTGGTGGCCGTCGCGGGGGGCTCACTCGGGCTGGGCTCGCCCGCTCGGTCAGCGGCAATTCCATCACTGGTCAAGCCGGAGCTGATGCCTGCCGCTGCCGCGCTCAACGCCAGCGTGAACCAGGGGGCATTCCTGATCGGCCCGGCCATCGCTGGGCTCCTGGTGGCCGGATTCGGCTACGCCCCGGCCTACGGGGTCGACGCCCTGACGTTCCTGGTATTCACCGTCCTGGCGGCCGGCATGCGTCCATTGCCTCAGACCGGATCGGCCGGCGCCGGGCTTGGCTCCTTCGCTGCCGGGCTCAAGTACGTACGCGGACAGAGCTTGCTGGTGAGCCTCCTTCTGATCGACCTCAACGCCATGGTCTTCGGCATGCCCAGCGCTCTATTTCCTGCTTTGGGTACGGGCCGCTTCCACGGCGGGGCGACCGCGGTCGGCCTGCTCTACTCCGCTCCCGCGGCCGGTGCTCTTCTTGGAGCCGCGACCAGCGGCTGGATCACCCGAGTCTATCGCGCCGGGCCGGTGATCCTGGCTGCGGTGTTGGTTTGGGGCGCGGCCATCGTGGGGTTCGGCCTCTGCCCCTTCTTCCCGCTGGCCCTGCTTCTGCTGGCACTCGCCGGCTCGGCCGATCTGGCGTCCGAGGTGCTCCGGGGCACGCTGCTTCAGCTGGCGGTGCCCGACGGCCTGAGGGGACGGGTGAACGCGCTCTGGCTGGCCCAGGTCAGCGGCGCCCCGGCCTTGGGGAATTTTGAGGCAGGCGCGGTCGGCACTCTCGTCAACCCCATCTTCTCCGTCGTCTCCGGAGGGGTGGCCTGCATCATGGGGGCGTTGGTGATCGGGCGCCTCTCCCCATCCTTGCGGGGAGCCAGGCTGCGCGCCGGCACCGTGACCGTGTTGGCGGACGCTGCCACCTCATTCTCTCCCGAGCCTCGCGGGGGCCCCCCGAGCTGACCTGGCCCCCCTCCAGGAGCGGTACTGTCTGAGGCAGGAGTCGGGCTAGTCGCACCCGCGGTCGGTGCTGCTTGGAGGGGTCCCATGCCACAGTTCGCGTTCGATGACCAGGTGTCGGGTCAGGCCCAGGCCGTGGCTGAGGTGCTGGAATCAGTCGAAGTTCCCGCCCTCGACCCGGACCGTCCTCTGGTGTTTGCCGGAATCGGCACCTCCCTGCACGCCTGTCGGGTTGCCGCCTACTGGACCGCCGAGCTCTCGGGCGGCCGTCTGCGCCCGGCTGCACTGGAGGCTCATGAGCTGGCTCTCCACGGCCAGTTCGTACGTGGCGACCAGGTGGTGGTGGTCAGCCACCGCGGCACCAAGCGGTTTCCCAACGAACTGCTAGCCAGGGCCGGCGCCTCCGGTGCGACCACAGTGAACGTCACTGGCTGGGGAAACCCGAAGCCGTCCGGCGACTTCCTCCTGCGGACCTGTCCTGATGAGCGAGCGGGCACCCACTCCGTGTCCTACCTCACCGCTCTGGCGGTTCTTGGAAAGTTGGTGACACGACTGATCGGCCCCGACGCGGACGACTTTGCCAAGGCCCTGGCGGAAGTTCCCAGCGCCATCGGCGGAACGCTGGCAGAACCGTCTCCGACCGAGGCTGCCGAGAGGTTGGCCCACCGCGAGCCGATCGTGATAACCGGCTTCGGGATCGACGCGATCACCGCCGAAGAGGGCGCGCTCAAGCTGAAGGAAGGCACCTACATCTTCGCTGAGGGCATGTCTCAGGAGTTCGCCCTGCACGGCACCCCGGCGGTCTTCGACCCTCGGATGGCGGCCATTCTGATCACCCCGGGACGGGACGACGGTGGCCGCCTCCTGGAGTTGCGCGGAATGCTCCTCGAGCTCGGGATGGAGGTCCTCACCTGCGGGGTCGGGGTGGCTAATATGCCCTTCGCCGAGGTGGAGTACCTGCTCCGCCCGCTAGTGGCGATCGTGCCGCTACAGCGGTTGGTCGGTGAGCTAGCCCGGCTCAGGGGCTCCAATCCGGACGCCATCCGCGGCGACCAGGCGCCATGGTCCACCGCGGTGCCCAAGGTCCAGCTCTGACGATCAGCTGAACCCTCACCAGCCAGCCGTCGTCAGCGGCGGAATCAGCTCGTCGAGACCACCTCCGAACCGGCCAGGATCTGGCCAGCTTCACCGAGTGCCTCCACCCTCAGATAGGCTGGCTTCTGGGACAGCGAAATCTTCGTCTGGAATCCCTGCCGGGCCGCTGAGCCGACGGTCGCCAGCGCGGTTGGGGATGATCCGCCCACCACGCGCCAGCCAGTGACCCCGGTGCTGCCATTCCAACTCGCGAAGACCTCCAGCTCATCTCCGGAACCATCTTCTGTGGCCACCGCCGGCCGAGTCGTAGGCTCAGCTGTCCAGGGATCGCGGTAGGCCCGGTAGCTGCTGGTGAGTCCGGGGAAGTGGGCGTCGAATAGGAGCTTGCCCTTCTTGCTGAACTCGGTGGTGTAGGTACCAGCCCCCCACCCAACCATCACGTCACCATCCGGGAGGAGCTGGACGTTTCCCTGGTTGAGCACGAGCAGGAATCCGGGGAGTTGACGGGCCCAGACCAGTGCGGCGGTGCGCAGGCGGAGGTTGAGTCGCAGTTCGACCGCTCTGGCGGGGGGACCGTCGGCGCCGGTGTCCTCGTCGTCGAAGAGGGTCACGGTCGAGGTGCCGTGCAACTCGACGTCGTGCTGGAGGGCGAATTGAGCCCCCTCGCCCATCACAAACGTGTTGCTCTTGCCACCAAGGGTCCAGATCACCCGGCCCGTGGCCTCGTCGACCAGGTAGGCCGCCTCAGTGTCACGGCCCGAGATCAGGACCGTGCCCCGGTCGGTGGGGTCGACGGAATTGACGTGGAAGTAGTCCCACGGGGTGGTCTGCGATTTGACATAGGGGATGAAGGAGTTAGCGAGGCCGACGTGGTCCAGGCTGTGCCACTCGAAGAGGACGTTACCGGTGCGCAAATCAAGCTCCTGCACGATGCTGTCGTAGACCGCCCCGTCGCTCGGTCCGCCCGCAGCGGTGAGATTCCATCCGACCGTGTTGTAGATGGTGATCCAGGCGGTCTGGCCAGCTCCGAGCACGAACTCGTGCAGGTCTGCGGCGTAGCCTTCGGCGGCCTCGACGGTGCGGACGATCTGATATCGATCGTTCATGATCACGAAATCACCGGTCCCGTGACCGTCGACATAGTCGCCCTCAAACCAGGTCAGGACCGGTTGACCGGCGTAGGTCTGCTCCCGGAAGTCGGCTGCTAGCTCACCCTGGGGTACCGGGTCGAACCAGACCAGCTGGCCCTTACCGTTCACGATCATCGGTCCTGCTTGACCAGCCTGGCCGCCGGACTCGGGATCCGGGGAGATGAAGATGTCGCCCTCGCTGGAGGCAGGAGCCGGCTTGCTCACCACCAAGACCGGAGGCTTGAGGCTAGGTTCAGAGAGGAAGCTCTGGGTCGGGGGACTCGGGGATAGGCCCGTGCCGGGGGTCGGCGGAGGAAGTGGTGGAGCTTCCCGAGCCACCCGAAAGGTGGCGGTCCCGTCGCTTGCCCCACAGATGTCGAGATGGCTGGTGACGGTCACCAGTTCGTCCGGAACAAAGGGCTGATCCGGGTAGAAAC
>JBAWFE010000024.1:0-2339 GCA_049591595.1 Candidatus Dormiibacterota bacterium | reverse complement strand
AGGGCTGCCTAACATTGGCGGATATGCCCTCCTCTCAGCCGCCACAGCCTCGCCCGACCACGGCGCCTCCCGCTCAGGAACCGCACGTGGGTCGGGACCTGGCAGAACGCTGCGCTGAGGAGATGTTTAGGGCGGATCGTGCAACCCGCGAACTGGGCATGGTGATCGAGGATGTCGGTCCGGGCCGCTCGAGGCTGCGGATGGTGGTGAGCGGCAGCATGATCAACGGGCACGGGATCTGCCACGGCGGCTACCTCTTCACCCTCGCCGATTCCGCGTTCGCCTTTGCCTGCAACACCTATGGTGAGAAGGTGCTCGCCTTCGGCGCGGATATCGTGTTCCTCAGCCCCGCCCATCTGGACGACGAGCTAGTGGCGGTCGCCGAGGAGCGCGTCCTGGACGGCCGGAACGGAATCTACGACGTCACCGTGACGCAGCGCCCGACCGGTCGGGTGGTAGCCGAGTTCCGGGGCCGGTCCCGGATCGCCGGTCCGGTGGCGCCCCACCGGAGACCGATCCCGTCGGCGTCTGAGTAGTCACCCCGGCGGTCAACATGCGTGACCTAACACCCCGCCCCGAGGAGCTCGAGCCGATCGAGACGGCGTCGCGCGATGAGCTGATCAACCTGCAGCTGGCTCGGCTCCGCTCCACTGCTCGTCTGGCCTACGATCGGGTTCCCCTCTACCGCTCCCGGATGGATGAGATGGGAGTCTCGCCGAGCGACGTCCGGGATCTAGCGGACATCCGGAGCTTGCCATTCACGACCAAGGATGACCTCCGCGACCAGTACCCGCTCGGGATGCTGGCGGTGCCACGAAACGAGCTGATGCGCATCCACGCCTCCAGCGGTACCACCGGGCGACCGACGGTGGTGGGCTACACCGGCGCCGACATCGACACCTGGGCAAATCTCATGGCCCGGTCCATCCGGGCGGCCGGGGGCTGGCCCGGGGATGTCGTCCATGTCGCCTACGGCTACGGCCTGTTCACCGGCGGTCTCGGTGCCCACTACGGGGCGGAGCGGCTCGGGTGCACCGTGGTGCCCGCATCAGGAGGTCTGACCGAACGCCAGGTCACCCTACTCCGCGACCTGCAGGCGGACGTGATCATGCTCACGCCGTCGTACATGCTGGTCCTGCTTGACGAATTCGAGCGCCAGGGATTGGACCCCCGCGAATCGACTCTCAAGGTCGGGATCTTCGGAGCTGAACCGTGGACCGAGGACATGCGGCGCGAGATCGAGGAGCGAGCTGACATCCATGCCGTGGACATCTATGGGCTCTCCGAGCTGATGGGACCGGGCGTGGCCCAGGAGTGTGTCGAATCCAAAGATGGCCTGACCATCTGGGAAGACCATTTCTACCCCGAGATCGTCAATCCCGATACCGGCGAGGTGCTGGCCGATGGCGAAGACGGCGAATTGGTCTTGACCACCCTGACCAAGCAGGCCATGCCCCTCCTCCGCTACCGGACCCGGGATCTCACCCGACTCCTTCCGGGCACCGCCCGCACCATGCGACGCATCGCCCGCCTACGCGGTCGGACCGACGACATGATGATCCTGCGCGGGGTCAACGTCTTCCCCAGCCAAATCGAGGAGCTGGTGCTCAGCGTGCCAGGGCTCTCTCCCCACTTCCTCTGCGTCCTCACCCGACGTGGACGGCTGGACGAGATGACGATCCGGGTCGAGGTACGGGCTGAACTCGCCAGCTCCAACCGAGCGCCCCGCCTCCAGGATGAGCTGGTGTCGCGGGTCAAGCAGGCGGTTGGCGTGACGGTGGCCGTCGAGGTCCTGGCGCCAGGTTCGGTGGAGAGGTCGGGTGGCAAGGCGAAGCGCATCCTCGACCTACGCCAGGCTGGATAAGCACTTCAGTCTCTCGTAACGTACCCGGAACGCCCTTGGCCGTAGCCTGGCGGTAGTCCCAGAGTCAGTTCCACAGGAGCCCTCCCCTGCCGAGCCCAATGACTGCCCAAAATGTCCAGCGGCGGAGCCATCTGCCCACGCTCGCCATTGTTCTCGGAGGCGTGGCCTTCTGCGTGGCCGTGGTCATGGTGATCGTGACCGGCAGAGAGTTTGGGACCCAGGACGGGACATGGGTTGCCGTCTGGTTGTGCCCTCCTCTGGTCGGCGCGGTTACCGCCGCCCTACGACCGCGTAATGCAGTGGGCTGGATCCTGCTCGCGATCGGTGTCGTGGGGGTCAGCAGTCAGATCGCTTTCGCCTACTCGCCAGGGCCGCACCTGACCGACCCGGAGGCGCTGGTCGTGGCCATGGGAAGCATCCTCCTCTACGGCGCAATAAGCCTGTTTGCGGTGCTGATCCTGGTCTTCCCAAGCGG
>JBAWFE010000023.1:0-9062 GCA_049591595.1 Candidatus Dormiibacterota bacterium | reverse complement strand
CTTCCGCCACATTTAAAGGGCACCTCCAAGTTGGCTGCCGTCAGCTCCTTGGCACCCGCTGGCCGGGGGGCTGAGAATCCTCAAGGAACTCGATGATAGACGGGCAACTGGCCGGGTCCCCTCATCTTCCTTGGCTCGCCGACCGGGCGACCGCAAGCACTTCGGCGAGCTCCAAAAATGGAGTCAGAGCACTCGGATCGGCGACCGCGTCCAGGTCCAGGACCTCCTCTGGTGCTGCCCCCTCCAAGATCCGCTTGATCGGGACCTCCAACTTCTTGCCGCTCAGAGTTCTGGGGATGCGCTCCACCTGGTGAATCTGGTCCGGAACATGTCTGGGAGAAACCTGGGTGCGCAGTGCGTTCTTCACGACGCCGATCAGCTCACTAGTCAGGCTTTCACCCTCAGTTAGCGTCAAAAACAGGGCGAGCAGGGAGTCTCCTTCTGACTGGGTGACGTCCACCACCAAGCTGTCACTTATCGCCCCCATCTCCTCCACCACGCGGTAGATCTCGCTGGTTCCCATGCGCACCCCGTGGCGGTTGATGGTCGAATCGGACCTGCCGTAGATGACCACCCCGCCATCGGCGCGGATGCGAATCCAGTCGCCATGGCGCCAGATCCCCGGATAGGAAGAGAAGTAGCTCGCGCGGTACCGGACTCCCTCCGGATCACCCCAGAAGAAGATCGGCATCGAGGGCATGGGCTCTTCAATCACGAGCTCCGCCACCTGATCCACAACAGCTGTCCCGGACGGGTCGAACGCCTCGATGCGGGCTCCTAGGGCCCGGCATTGGATGACCCCGGCCCGCACCGGCATTCCCGGGCAGCCAAGGACGAAGGCGGTGCACAGGTCGGTGCCTCCGCTAAGCGAAACAACCCAGATGTCTTTCTTCACCGCCCGATAAACCCAGTCGAAGGCCCGCGGGGAGAGGGGCGATCCGGTGGAGCCCAGAAACCGCATCGAGGAGAGGTCGAATTGTCTGCCCGGTTCCAGCCCCGCCTTGATGCACGCGCTCAAGTGAGCGGCACTGGTGCCAAAGTGGCTCACCCGCGCTTCGGCGGCGATCTCCCACAGCCGTCCAATATCGGGGGCCGCCGGACTGCCGTCATAGAGCACGGGAATGCCGCCCACCAGCAATGCGCTGATCAGGTAATTCCACATCATCCACCCAGTTGTGGTGAACCAGAAGCTCCGATCGCTGGGCTGAATGTCGGCGTGCAGGCCGAGCACCTTGAGCTGCTCCAGAACTATGCCGCCGTGGCTGTGCACGATCGCCTTGGGTAGCCCAGTCGTGCCTGACGAATAGAGGATCCAGAGCGGGTGATCGAAGGGAACGGCCGCGAATTGTGGAGCCTGCCCTTCCGCCGCCAACTGATCCCAATGCAGGCTCTCCGGGATCCGATCCTCCGCCTCAAGGAAGAGATACGGCACCGATACCAATTGCTTTAGGGTCGGCAGAGCTGCGACCAGCCTCACGACCAGCTCGCGCCGGTCGAAGTCTCGGCCGCCGTAGCGATAGCCATCCACCGCGAAAAGCACCTTCGGCTGGATCTGCTGGAAGCGGTCCAACACTGCACTCTCTCCGAAGTCCGGAGAGCAACTGGACCAGATGGCGCCCAGGCTGACCGTCGCCAGAAAGGCCACGACTGCTTCGGGGATGTTGGGCAGGTAGGCCGCGACCCGGTCACCCGGTCCCACTCCCAGCCGACGCAGACCTGCTGCGACACTCCCGACCTGGAGACGCAGGTCGTCACCGGTGAGCTGTCGCGGCTCTCGCAGCTCCGAGTAGGCGATCAGTGCAGGATCCGCTGCCGGAAGCCCGGACAGGGCGTTCTCCGCGTAGTTGAGCGTGGCTCCCGGGAACCAGCGCGCACCGGGCATGGTCCGCTGCTCCAGAACCGTCCCTGTACCGCGGTCTCCCACCACCTGGAAGTAGTCCCAGATGGATTCCCAGAACGACTCCAGGCTGGCCGTCGACCACTCCCAAAGCTGCCCGTAGTCGACGGTGGACACCCCACGATTCCGCTCGAGCCAGCCTGAATACCCCGCCAGTCGGGACTTCTCGAAGGTGCCCGGTCGAGGCGACCAGAGTAGAGACCCCTCCTCGGGGCCAGCGCCCAGCTCCACTGGCGCAAGATACGTCATCGCCGCCGCGCCGGAGCCCGGTAGGAGGTTCAGGCGGCCGGGCCGTCGACCAGACGACAAGGGATCGTGGCGTCCTCGTCCAAGTGGTAACTGGTGCAGATCCGGTGATATCCGTCGGCAATGGTCAGCGCGTGGTCGCCGACCAGGTTGCCCCGGACCAAAAGGACCGGGGAAAGCAGCTCGCCCTTGCGGATTTTCTTGAGGTCCCGCATCACCTCGTGGTCGTCCATCGGCAACAACGGCAGTCGACTAGCGCGCAAGAGATCCTTCGCCATGCGCTCGGTGTTCGTCGCCGCCTTTAGTCGCCGGACAGCGGCGAGCACGTCGGCTCGGCCCATCGTCAGCGACAGATAGTTGCCCGCCGCCGGAAAATCGTGCGGGTCGGGATCAGCCTTCCAGTGCTCTTTCTTAGCCATTACGGGACCTCCTGTCTCCCCACGGGGCAGCTACGACGCCGCCCCCTCGTAGAAGCCTAAGGCTTCGTCCCTTCCACGGGAACAGGAGCTGCAGACAAAGCCGCCGGGGGAGCGAGGCCCAACTCGCCTCCCTGGGCGGCGAGTTCGGCACTCACGTCCCTGCCACCGGGCCCCCTCAGAATGTAGGCGGCGCCCACCGCCACCAGCACCCCCAACAGCGGGCCGAGTAGGTAGACACCGTAGTTGGAGAAGTTGTGGATCACGAAATCAGGTCCGAATGAGCGCGCTGGGTTCATCGACGCCCCGCTGATCGGACTAGCCCAAAGCCCAGCCAGGGCGATGTATCCCGCCACGGCGAGCGCCGAGAGGGCGCCCACGTTCTGCGCTCCGGAGGCAGTGCCGAGGATGGTGCTGACAAGTCCCATGGTGAGGAGAGCTTCAAACAGCAGCGCCTGCCAGGCGGTGACCCCCGCTCCAGGTTCGGTCGCTCCCAGCAATCCCACCTTGCCTAGGACCGCCGACAGAAACAGGCAAGCCAGAGTTGCCCCCACCAGCTGGGCGATCACATAACCAGGTACCCGTCTCCAGGGAAAGTCGCGGCGCAAGGCGAAGGCCAGGCTCACCGCCGGGTTGAGGTGCGCCCCGGACACCTTACCCATGAAAAGGATGATCGCCATCACCATCAATGCCGGAGCGACGACCTCGGCATCACGCCCCACCGCCCCCTGGCTGATTGCATTCACCACGGAACCACCAGCGGCTACCGCGACCAGCAGAAATGTCCCGAACACCTCGGAGAAGAGACGCCGCCACTCATGGCTGGGATCGTGAAAATCGGTCAGCCAGGGTGGCTCGTGGTGACCGCGGACTAGCGCCGGGGCCGGCGCCCCGCCAGCTTGGACTGGCGTCCGGTCCTGTCCCGTCTCTGCGGAGAGCGCCCTTGGCATAGTTGCTGAAGTAAAGCTGATTTCAGCATGGCATCGCTGAGTGGCGGCTCGGTACGGTCATCTGGGTGACCGGGAAAGGAAGTCTCGCGCACTTCGCCGACTGGATCAGGAGTGCTCAGCGGCCCCGATTCAACCTGGCTGACGCTCCACCCACGCCCCCGTGCTGGCCTCGGTCAGCTGGCCGTAGGCGCGTCGGATCGCGATCTGAGCCGGCCGCCCCGGGAACGCTGTTTCGACGTCGAACTCCGTCGGGCGGCGAGAGTTTCTGAACCCCTTTCGAGAGAGATCGGCGAGCTGCTGCAGATCCTTGTGCTGCTGGCGAACAAAGGACGCGTTCACCACCTTGCCGTGCCCCGGGACGATCTTGTCAGGGTCCAAAGCTAAAAGCGCTGCCAGCGAGTCGGGCCAATCTAGCGGGAAAGACTCCTCGAACGACGGCGGTGCCCCCTCTTCGACCATATCCCCAGCAAAGAGGACCCGCACCTCCCCGACCCAGATGGCGACGTCGTTGTCGGTGTGCGCCCGACCCGGATGCACCAGGGTCACGATCCTCTCCCCTAGGTCCAGCTCTATCTCGTCTTCGAGTAGGCAGGTGGCGCCGACGATTGGGGTCTCCGAGAGCCGCTGCGCCTCGTCCTGATCGGACTCTCGAAGCTGCGCGATCACTGCCCGCTTCTGCTCTTCACCATCCCAGCGCAGGTGCTCAGCACAGAGCCGGTGACTCCAGATCACATCCGGGTCCAGGGCGGCGTTGCCGAAGCAGTGGTCGAAGTGCGAATGGCTGTTCACCGCTCCCAGGGGCAGCTCGGTCAGCTCCCGCGCCAGCTTGACGATGTCTCGCCCAGCGGAGAGTGAAGCGCCAGTGTCGATCAGAAGGGCCCGCTCCTGGCCTAAGACCAAGCCGATATTCAGGCGACATTGCGGCCAGGCCACCACGAAGACTCCGGCGGCCAGCTCGTTCCAGGCGTCCTTCGCAGTCACAGCCACATTTTGGCCCAGACGTCGGGGTTATTGTCAGTGAGCAGAAGGCGAGTTGTAGTTTCGCGACCCGGGGCTCGAGAGCCCGCCGCGCTCCCCGGAGTCAGGCTCAGCTCTTCCAGAGTCCGGCTCCAGGGAGGGTCGTGCAAGGCGCGTCCCGAACGGGTCGCGCACCAAGTACCATCAGGATTCGCTCCGGCTGGAGCGTGGCGGCGGTCGCGACTGAGGATGAGGGAGGAGATCCGTGGCAGACACGGTCAGCGGGATTCCACTGCCGCCGCAGGCGGCGGCGGGCAGTGCCAGCCGCGCCCAAGTGACGATCATTCCGCTGGCGGGACTGCCGATCGTGGCGGCCGCGCTCACTTTCCTGGTCGCAGCCATAGCCGGAAATTGGCTCTGGGCCATCGACTTCCTTCACGTCGCAGGAGGCGGCTTGTGGACTGGGATTGACCTCTTCGTGGGACTGGTGATCGGGCCCATCATCGGTCGGATGTCGGTGCCGGCCAGAGTGGAGTTCTCGACCCGCTTCATGCCGAAGATGGTGCTGATCATGCCGACCTTGGTGGTCATAACCTTGGCCTCCGGGGTGCAGCTGGCCCGGGATCTGGGAAACCTCGCGGTCCCTTACCCCAACCACTGGTGGCTGGTCGCCTCCTTCATCGTGGTCGGCGTGATGGCGGTGATTGCACTGGGCCTGCTCGAGCCCGCCAACCTGGCGGTCCTGTTTGAGCTGAAGAAGCCAAAGCCGAACGGCCTGCTGATCGCCAAGCTGATGCGGCGGTTCGTCTACACGGCTGGTATCACCGGGGTGATGCAGATCGCCACCCTGGTCATCATGAGCAGGCTTGCGACATGGTGAGCGAGCCCGGCCCGCTGCCGGGCCGGCAGCTACCTCCAGTCGTGCAGACAGCGGTCGCCTCCATGGCTCTGGTGATCGCGGGTGGAATCTACCTAGCCGCCTACCTGCCCCGCCAAGCACCACTTCCCATCCCCATCGTGCTGATCTCGCTCGCCGGGGTCGTTCTACTGGCCGCCATCGTCATGCTCACTCGGCTACGAGAATTTGCCTGGGATCGTTTTCGCCAGGTGGGCGGCTGGGCCCTGGTGGCCTATGTGGTTATTGCGGGAATGCTCGAGTTCGTCCTGTTGGTCGACCAGACCAGAGGTACGCTTCTGCTGCTCATGACCATCACGCTGACGATTTTCGCCCTCGATATACCGATCGTCCTGGGCTTCTCCGTCGCGCGCTACCAGGAGGTAGGCGCAAGATCGTCCGGCTAGCATCTTCCTGGTAGAGCACTTGGCCCAGCGCTCGTGGTGCCCCCGGTTCTGGTCATAGAAGTGGCCGTACCGCTTGGTTGCGTGAGTCCGCGAGACTGGCCCGCCACGACAGGGCAGTCTTGCCCGAAATGATCGACCGCTGAGTTTCTCGAAGCGATCCGCTCCGGAGCGAACTTCGACCTCGTGCGCCCGGGTTGATCTGGCAGCGGATGCCACCACCGGCCCTCGTCACTGGCCCACCGTTCCGACCCTGCACTCACGCAACAGCTCAGCGCGCCCGATCAGCGGTCCCGCAGCCACTCCACGTAGCGCTTAGGTCGGCGGGATTTGACCTCCCAGCCGGCCGTCGAGTCCTGGTGCCCCTTACATCCGACCGCGGAGCGTCGTAACACCTGCGCCCGAGACTTCCTCCAGCCCTGACGGGCGCCCCGTCATTGCCAGCAGGAGCGAAATCATCGGCCCCGTAACCTCGGGGCCATTACCAGTCGTCCAGGAGGTGTCATTGGCCTGAAGGGTCAGCCCGGAGATCCGGGTCTTGCTTCCCAACAGCAGGTTGGAGCCCTTGTAGAAGTCAGCAACAGTGGTAAGCAGTTCCACGGGATACTTTCTCTCGATCCCCAGGGGACGCCGTATGTCCTCGCTGTGTAGCACGACCTCGCCGAGCATGGCGGTGATCGGGCCAGGGGGATGGTCGGTTGAAGTTGCCAATTGCTTGAAGTGCGCCAACGGGTCGCCCGTGGAGCCGGCCGTCTCCCGGGCCACGTCGTGTTCTGACATGACGGTGAACCGGAATCCGGCTGAAGCCAGACCCAGGATGAAGCGCGGAGGGGTCATCTTGGCGGTTGCGACCATGTGCCCGAGCACTTGACGAACCGTCCAGTTAGAGCACAGCGAGGGAGTCGCCCACCGATCGTCGGGAAGGGTCTCCAAATCCGCGATTAGGGCTCTTCTCTCTGCATGGATCAGACGCCAAGGGTCCGCAGAAGTCATCACTTGTCCCTCCTCATCGTCAGAATTCGAGCCTCGCCTGCTAGTCACGGAGGACAGACAGGGGGCACCATCACCCGGTCGCCGACCCGGAGACAAGCGAGGCCGATATTCGCACACCGTAGGCGCGGAGAAGACCTCGGGCCGCGCCAGCGACAACGTGGGCCGGGCGAGTTAGGATGGCGCTCGGAGAGCCGGGAAGTCTGGTCGGCAATACATCCCCGCATGGATGGAGGCCGACATGGATCCTGTGGGTTGGCGCCGTGGGCCTGGCACCTCGCTGGTTTGCCCGGACGGCGTGAACCGCGAGCTACGGCGTAGTGAGCGGTAATGAGTACCGAGTTCGCTGTCAGCGCCTTCGTCGCTGGCGCAGCGCTCAGTCTCACCTCCAGCTGGTTCCTCGTCTTGCGGCTGGAGCGGGTGGGTGAGCGCTTTGGGCTCTCAGAGGCGCTCCTCGGACTGGTGGCTGCCTTAGCCGCCGACAGTCCGGAGATCACTACTGCCGTCACGGCCCTGGTCCACCACCAGGGCGCGGTCGGTTCGGGCGTAATCATCGGGTCGGACGTGTTCAACCTGGCCGCCCTGCTCGGCCTCGGGGCCCTCGTCGCGGGGCACCTCCGGCTCCATCGCAAGGTAGTGATCCTGGGAGGCTCCGTCGCGCTCTGGGTGGCTGTGGTCTGTTTAGCCACCGTGCTCAGGCTGCTCCCGCCCGCAGTCGCAGTGGGATTTGTGATCCTGGTATTGGGACCGTACTGCCTCCTGCTGGGGGTTCGGCCCGCCAGGTTATCGCACCTTCATCTGCCAAGACGCTGGGCGAGCTGGCTCGCGACTGCCGTCGACGAAGAGTCTCTGGAGCTGACCCAAGCCACACACCCGCAACGTGGCAGACGGCGCGACGCAGTGGCGGCGGCCGTTGCTCTCTGTGTGGTGATCGGGGCCAGCATTGCGATGGAGCTCGGGGCCTCGGCGCTGGGTCGGCAATACCAGGTGGCTTCGATTGTGGTTGGCGGCTTAGTTCTGGCTGCCGTCACCAGCCTTCCCAACGCGGTGGCCGCGGTTTACCTCGCCGCCAAGGGTAGGGGCGCAGCAGCCTTCAGCACGGCCTTGAACAGCAACACATTTAACGTGTTCGCCGGCTTCTTGATTCCGTCGGCGGTGCTCGGCCTGACCCGCCCATCGGACCGAGCGACTCTGATAGCGGCCTGGTATGTGGGTCTCACCGTGGTGACGTTGGCATTGGCTTATGCGACCCGGGGACTCCGCAGATGGTCGGGCTGGATGATCATTGCTGCCTACGCAGCGTTCGTGGTCGCACTGGTGGCCATCTCGTGATAGCTCAGCTGCGCTGGCAGGACCGATCTGCGCCCACCCCTGCAGAGCCCCTGTAGGCAGCGACCCCATCGGCGTTGTAAGCAGTCAGCTAAGCAATCAGTTGAAGTGAGCCGACGGGGAGATTCGAACTCCCGGCCAGCGGTTTACGAAACCGCTGCTCTACCACTGAGCTACGTCGGCGGCGAGGGCGAGTTTACCAATGCCCCAAATCGCCGCCCCTGGCACTTTCTCGGCGCGGCCCTTCAGTCGGTGAGGTGAGCAGTAGGTTCCCTCGTGCCGGCCGGAGCACTGGTCTCAGTCGAGAATGCCGGATCAGACCCCGTCTCTGAATCCGATTCTCGAGTGAGGCTCAGCCCTTGTTCTCCTGCGTCAACTACGATCGTGTCGCCCTCGGAGAACTCCCCGCGCAGGACTGCTGTGGCGATCCGGTCACCGAGCTGACGCTGGAGGACTCGGCGCAGCGGACGGGCTCCGTAGACCGGGTCGTAGCCCTGCTCGGCCAGCCAGGCCCGGGCGGTCGGCAAAACATGCAGGCCTAATCGTCGATTCGCCAGACGCGCCTCCAACTGGCGGAGCTGGAGTTCCACGATGCGCTCGATCTGGGATTGGTCAAGGCGGTGGAAGAGGATCACGTCGTCGATCCGGTTTAGGAACTCGGGGCGAAAATGCTGGCGGAGTTCGCCCAACACCTCGGCCCGGGCGGTCTCCTCTTGCTGCTCACTGGAGTGGTCTGGAAGGGCGGCGATCAGCGGGCTGCCCAAGTTACTGGTCATGACCACCACGCAATTGCGGAAGTCCACCGTCCGGCCCTTGCCATCGGTCAGGCGGCCATCGTCGAGCAGCTGGAGCAGGATGTTGAATACGTCGGGATGGGCCTTCTCGATCTCGTCCAGAAGCAGAACCGCGTAGGGCCGGCGCCGGACCGCCTCCGTGAGCTGCCCACCTTCCTCGTACCCGACGTACCCTGGCGGTGCT
>JBAWFE010000022.1:0-1662 GCA_049591595.1 Candidatus Dormiibacterota bacterium | reverse complement strand
ACCTCTGGCTTCGGCGAGGGCTGGGCCCACTACGCCGAGCTCTTGATGATCGAGCGGGGGCTGGCCGACCAGGACCCCCTGCTGCAGCTGGCCCAGATCGAGGACGCTCTAGTGCGCGCCTGCCGCTTCCGGACCACGCTCGGGGTCCACGCCGAGGACTGGCCGGTCGAGGAGGGCACCCAGCTCTTCATCGACCGGATCGGGGTGGACGAGCTTCCGGCCCGGCGCGAGGCGATACGGTCCACCATCGATCCCCTCTATCTCGTCTACACCGTGGGAAAGCTGGAGATTCTCAACTGGCGGAAGGAATGGTTGCGCTCCAACCGGGGCGACCTGAGCTCCTTCCACAGCCTGCTGCTCTCGGCGGGCAGCCCTCCCCTGGCGGCTCTCGGGCGGTGGCTCCACTCTCAGTGAACTGATGTCCGGGCGGCAGCGGGCGCTGCTCGTGCTCGCCGGCGCCAACTGCCTCTGGGCAGGGTCCTATATCGCCGGCAAGGCGGCACTCGCGACCTGGCCGTTCGCCAGCGTCAACATGCTCCGGTTCACCATCGCCGCCGCCATTCTGCTCCCGGTCCTCTGGAAGGGGCGCCATCAGCTCCCCAAGGGCAAGGCGGACCGCTGGCGGCTGGTGGCCATGGTCTGCCTCGGCTTCGTCGGTAACAAGGCGCTTGAATACCTGGGGCTCAGCCTGACCACCGCCAGCGACACCGCGCTGCTGATCGCGGCCGAGGCCCTGGCCACCGTGCTGTTGAGCGTGGCCTTCCTCAATGAGCGCATCAGCCGGCTAGAGACAGGCGGCTTCATCCTGGGCGGGATCGGGGTGTACTTGGTAGTGGAGGGCGGGCTCCGCGCCCCCGGCCTGCTCTCCGGGGCGCAGAGCCTGGGCAACCTACTGGTCGTGGCCTCGCTGATTCTGGAAGCGGGATTCACCGTGATTGGCAGGACGGTGGTCGAGCGCTACCCACCGCTCCTGATCACCGCGGCCGCGGTGACCGGCAGCCTAATCGCCTGGTGGCCAGCCGGCATCGCCGCCCTGTGGGCCCGAGGCTGGCCCACGCTCTCAATCGCCGGCTGGCTCGGCATCGTCTACCTGGGGGCGATCACCACGGCTCTCTGCTACTGGGCCTGGCTGTGGGGGCTAAAGCGGGTTATGCCAGGAGCGATGGCACCTCTGCTTTTCATCCAACCACTGTTGGGAACCGGCCTGGCCGTCTGGGTGAGAGGCGAACATCCCTCCTTGCCGACCCTTTTCGGCGGCCTGCTCATCCTGCTGGGGGTAAGTACCGTCGTGATCCGGCGTCAGCCTGCCCCGCAAGCCCCAGCCGCGAGCGCGGGTACTGCGTAGGAGCGGGGGGCGGCGCTACCAAAGGCGGCGCTCGACGACCCCGTGGTGCCGCCAATCGGCCGGTGTCCGAGCGACGCCCTTAGGCCGTGTGGGCTTCGCTGGCCACGAGTCCATCCGACGCGCGCCGGTTCCACTGCGAGGTCCACGCCGGTCGACCGATACCGTGGTAGTTGAACCCATGAACCGCAAGAGTGGCAGGATCGAGGCAATTTCGGCCGTCCACTACTGCGCGCCGCTGGACAAGTGATGCCGCCCTCTGCCAATCGAGAGTCAGATACTCCGGCCACTCGGTAACGAGGGCAATCACATCAGCGCCG
>JBAWFE010000021.1:0-36572 GCA_049591595.1 Candidatus Dormiibacterota bacterium | reverse complement strand
ACGTCGGGCTGCACAACCTGCCGGTGACCTTCATCCTCGATCGGGCCGGGGTCACCGGCCCGGACGGCAGCTCCCACCATGGCATGTTCGATCTCAGCTACCTGCGGATGGTGCCCAACATGGTGGTGTCCACTCCCAAAGACGCCGAGGAGCTGGGCCGGCTGGTGGCGACTGCCACCACCCACCAGGGTCCCTTCGCGATCCGCTACCCCAGGGGACCGGTCGCCGAGACGGTGATCGACATCCGACCCTTGCCGAGCCTCACCTGGGAGATGGTCCAAGACGGAGGCAGTGATGTCCTGATCTGCGCCTCGGGAAAGATGGTGGCGGTGGCGGAGAATGCCGCCGGTCTCCTGGGCTCCAACGGACTCACGGCCACGGTAGTGAACGCTCGGTTCATCAAGCCCACCGACCGCCGCCTGAGCACCTGGGCTCGCGCCCACCGGGCGGTGGTGACGGTCGAGGACAACACCAGGCGGGGAGGGCTGGGAGCGTCGGTTCTGGAGTTCCTGGCAGAGCAGGGGGTGGTGCGACCACTCCGTCAGGTGGCACTTCCCGATCACTTCCTCCCGCATGGCGCCCAAGGCGAGCTCCTGGCCGAGTACGGGCTCACTGCCGAAGGCGTGGCCGAGGCGGCGGTTCTGGCCCTTGACTCGTCCGGTGAGGCTCCTCCCGATCAGGCACGGGCCGTTGGCTGACCCGCTACCTGGGGAGGGGGATTCGCCGGACGGACTCAGCTCCTTCCTGGCGGCGGTCGTCAAGGACCAGTTCCAAGCCCACCCTGCAGCAGCCCGCGCCAACGGTGACCATTCGGCGGACGGCTTGGTCGCCGCCGCCGGCGCTGGTAGTCACAGGGAGCGCATTTCTCAGCTTCAGCAGCTTCAGCGCCGCGCCGCAGAGCTCGGGGACGATCAGGTTCCTGACGGGCGCTTGGACCTCGCGACCGCCGAGAGCGTCGTCGAATCCGAGCTCTTCAGCCTCCAGTTCAGGCGACGAGCCTTCAAGGATCCCACCAGCCTGCTCGACGACGACTCTCCCCTGGACGTGGGCGGCTACCTGCTGCGGGACTACGCGCCCCTGCCGGATCGCATCGCCGGCCTCTGCCACCAGTTGGAGCAGGCACGGGACTGGACCGAGGAGGCGCTGCGGACGCTGGAGCCCCAGCTGGCCGCCCCTTTGATCCAGCTGGCCCTGCAGGGCGCGGCAGGCCATCTCAGCTTTTTGGGAGATGAGGTCGCCCCCCTGGGTGAGGAGCTGGACGACCCCGAGCTCCGGCGCCGGTTGGAGAGAGCGATCCACTCCGGCCGGGAGGCGCTCGGGCGGATCACCGACGAACTGGAGAGAAGGCGTCAACCGGACTACCGCGACGTCGCCCTTGGCGAAGATGGGCTCCGGGCGATGCTGCTGGCGCAGGAGGGATTGGACCGCTCTATCTCCGAGCTTCGCCAAAGTGCCGACGATGAACTCTCTGCTCTACGTGAGCAGCGGGACCGGCTGCTCCAGGACAGCTTCCAGGGCCGGGCAATCGCGGAGGTCCGGCACGAGCTGGAGCGGGACCACTTCACCGCGGAGACTCTGATCTCGGGAGCGAACGGGCTGCTGACCAAGCTCCGCAGCTTCGCGGAGAAGCACGCTGAGGTGCCGATCCCCGACGGGCCCGCATGTGAGGTGAGGCCTAGTCCCGGGTTCCTGACCGCCTGGGTAAGCGCCGCCTACGACGGTGTGGGTCCGCTGGAGCACCGTCGGCTGCCCTGCATCTATTACGTCACCACCCCCCAGCCCGGGTGGAGTGAGCAGGAGACCGATGAGTGGCTCCGCTACCTAAACCGGGGGACTCTGGAGAACACCAGCGTGCACGAGGTTTACCCGGGACACCACGTCCAGTACCTCTACTCGCAGTCCTTGCGCTCAGACGTAAGGCGCTTCTTCTGGACATCCGGCTTCGGCGAGGGCTGGGCCCACTACGCCGAGCTCTTGATGATCGAGCGGGGGCTGGCCGACCAGGATTCTCTGCTGCAATTGGCCCAGATCGAGGACGCCCTAGTGCGCGCCTGCCGCTTCCGGACCACCCTGGGGGTCCACGCCGAAGACTGGCCGGTAGAGGAGGGCACCCAGCTCTTCATCGACCGGATCGGGCTGGACGAACTTCCGGCCCGGCGCGAGGCGATCCGCTCCACCATCGATCCCCTCTATCTTGTCTACACCTTGGGCAAGCTGGAGATTCTCAGCTGGCGGGAGGAATGGCTGCGCTCCAACCGGGGCGACCTGAGCTCCTTCCACAGTCTGCTGCTCTCGGCGGGCAGCCCGCCGCTGGCGGCTCTCGGGCGGTGGCTCCTGTCTCAGTGAGCTGATGATGTCGGGGCGGCAGCGGGCGCTGCTTGTCCTGGCCGGCGCCAACTGCCTCTGGGCCGGCTCCTACGTCGCCGGCAAGGCGGCGCTCGCGACCTGGCCCTTCGCCAGCGTCAACATGCTCCGATTCACCATCGCCGCCATCATCCTGCTACCGGTCCTCTGGAAGGGGCGCCATCAGCTGCCCAAGAGCAAGGCAGACGGCTGGCGGTTGGTGGCCATGGTCTGCCTCGGATTCGTCGGAAACAAGGCGCTTGAGTACCTGGGGCTCAGCCTGACCACCGCGAGCGACACCGCTCTGTTGATCGCGGCCGAGGCCCTCGCCACCGTGCTGCTGAGCGTGGCCTTTCTCAGCGAGCGAATTAGCCGCCTCGAGACCGGCGGCTTCATCCTGGGCGGGGTCGGGGTGTACTTGGTAGTGGAGGGCGGGCTCCGCTCCCCCAGCCTACTTTCCGGTGCCCAAGGTCTCGGCAATTTGCTAGTCGTGGCGTCGTTGATTCTGGAAGCGGGATTCACGGTTATTAGCAGGACCGTTGTCGAGCGCTACCCACCGCTCCTCATCACCGCCGCCGCGGTGACCGGCAGCCTCATCGCCTGGTGGCCAGCCGGTATTGCCGCCTTGTGGGCGCGAGGCTGGCCCTCGCTCTCAATCGCCGGCTGGATCGGAATCGTCTACCTGGGGGCGATCACCACAGCTCTCTGCTACTGGGCTTGGCTGTGGGGGCTAAAGCGTGTGATGCCGGGAGCTATGGCACCTCTGCTTTTCATCCAACCGCTGCTGGGAACCGCTCTGGCGGTCTGGGTGAGGGGGGAGCACCCCTCCCTGCCGACCCTCTTCGGCGGCCTGCTAATTCTTCTGGGTGTAAGCACCGTCGTGATTCGGCGTCAGCCTTCCCCGGAAGCCCCAGCCGCGAGCGCGGGTACCGCGTAGCTGCCGCGGAGAGTTGCCGACAGGCAGCCTTTGACGACACGCGTAGCGCTGCCAAGTGCTAGCGGTCAACTTGCGACGCTTACGCCGTGTGTGCTCCGCTGGTCACCAGACCATCCGACGCGCGCCGGTTCCACTGCGAGGTCCACGCCGGTCGACCGATACCGTGGTAGTTGAACCCATGAACCGCAAGCGTGGCAGGATCGAGGCAATTTCGGCCGTCCACTACTGCGCGCCGCTGGACAAGTGATGCCGCCCTCTGCCAATCGAGAGTCAGATACTCCGGCCACTCGGTAACGAGGGCAATCACATCAGCGCCGTCAATAGCGGAGTACATATCTTCAGCGAACTCCACGCCGGGCATAAGCGCCGCCGCTACCTCCATCGCCACCGGATCATGCGCGATAACGCTAGCCCCGAGCTCCAGAAGTCGCGCAGCGATTGCCAGGCTTGGAGCCTGACGCATATCATCCGTCCCCGGCTTGAAGGCTAGGCCAAGCAGCGCTACCCGGCGACCCTCGAGGTCGTTACCGACCGCGTCGCGGATTTTCTGCACGAAACGCATTCGCTGCTGCTCGTTTACCTCGATTGCCGAGCGGAGCATCCAGAATGTGGAACCCTCCCGTCGCGCGGCGTGCTCTAGTGCCGCGACGTCCTTGGGGAAACAGGACCCACCGAATCCCAGTCCGGCCCGAAGCGACGCGCTGCCGATTCGGGCGTCCAATCCCATTCCGTGGGCGACGCCGTCAATGTCCGCATCCAATTGGTCGCACAAGTTGGCGATCTCATTAATGAATGAGATCTTCATCGCCAAGAATGCGTTCGACCCGTACTTGATGAGCTCAGCCTCGGTATTGCCAGACCGCACGACCGGGGCGTCAAAGGGATTGAGCGCGGCGACGACGCGCGAGACAGCTGCATCATCGCGGCCGCCAACGACGAACCGATCGGAGCGAGTGATGTCGTCAACGGCACACCCCTCGCGCAGAAACTCTGGGCAGGAGACCACCTGAAGGCCCCGATCATCGCCTCCCAGACGTCGCTGCGTCCGCCGACCGGTACCGGGCGGTACTGTACTTTTTATCACCACCACGGTAGCGCTCTCAGCATGCTCGGCGATCGTCGCGGTGACCTCGTCCAACGCGCTGAGGTCGGCCATTCCGTCGGACAGCGAGGGTGTCCCGACCGCCAGGACGACGAGCTTGTGTGACTTAAGGGCAAGAGCTAAATCCCCCGTCACCGTCAAATTTCCCGAATCAATCACACGCCTCAGGAGAGGCTCCAAACCGGGTTCGTAAATCGGAGCATCGCCCCGCGCGATCATGGACCTCCGCTCGGGATCAATTTCGACCAGAGTCACTCTCTGGCCAACGGCGGCCAAGCACGCACCAGTTACCAGCCCCACATACCCAGCACCGACCATGGCGATCGGTTCTGAATCCGCGGGCGCCTTCGCAGCGTCGCCTGAGGCAGCGTCCGGACTGATCAACTTGTCCCCTTGCCATGGCCCAGCACGCCTGGGGAAAAGGCTTCTTCGCCACTTCCCGCAGGACGTCCCGCGCCCAACCGCCAGGGACCCTGAGCCCGCCCTGACCCAAGGCCCGAAATCACCGCCTCCGACCTACCCCAAGAAGCGATTCTGGCAAACATCTGCAAGAGCCGTCAATCACCGGACGGTTGGATTCGGCGCAATTTTCAGTCGTGACCCCGCTGGCATGCGACTCCAGTGGCAGGTCGGTCGAGCGGCACGCTGCTCAACTGCTCACTCACTGATCTCCGCCGAAGCTCCTCCCGTATCTTCCGGCCGCGTTTCTCTCCCGACTATCTTCGGGCTCGGTAGGGGTTGTAACAATCCCTTCAGCCGGCCTGACGACGACCAAGATTTACTGTGACGTGGGCAGCAACTGACCCATGCGGGTGCCGGTACCTAGCCCGCCGTCGGACTCGGTGAGTTGCTCCGGCGACAAGGACCACAGGGGCCCGCCACTGGTGCGTCGCGTCAGACTGGCCCAGGGTGCTGCGGTCCCGCCGCGGCGCCGTCCCGGACCGCTTGACCGGTCAGCATGAGCCACCTCACCGTTCTTTCACGGTTGTCGCGACTTGATAACGCGGGTCCCAACCTCATCGGCCCAGACTACATTCGCCCCGAGGTTCCAGGCGGGGCTAACCCTTCACCGGCCCTGCACGGGGGCGGAACCTGCTCTCCCTTTTCCGTCGGCATCCTTCCGATGCGACGGACCCGCCGCCTCGGGCCCTCCCGGGGCGGCGGCCCAATCGGGTCAGCTGTCGGCGTACAGCATGAACTCGTAGGGGTGGGGGCGGAGCCGGACCGGGTCCACCTCCCGCTCCCTCTTGAGCGCGATCCAGGTGTCGACCAGGTCTTCGGTGAAGACATTCCCCTCGTAGAGGAACTGGTGGTCCTGCTCCAAGGCGACGAGCACCTCTTCCAGGCTGCCGGGAAGGTTCTTGACCGCATCGGCCCGGGCGCCTTCCAGCTCGTAGAGATCCGCCTCGATTGGGGTCGGCGGCTCGATCTGGTTGCGGATCCCGTCCAGCCCGGCCATCAGCATGGCCGAGAAAGCCAGGTAGGGATTGCAGGTCGGATCGGGGGAGCGGAACTCCAGCCGGCGCAGTTGGGGCCGCTCGCTGTAGGTCGGAATCCTGATGCAGGCACTCCGGTTGCGGGCGCTGTAGGCGAGCTTGATCGGTGCCTCGTACCCGGGCACCAGCCGCCTGTAGCTGTTGGTGGTGGGGGCGGCGAATGCCAGCACCGCCGGAGCGTGGGCCAGAAGCCCACCGATGTACCACCGGGCCAGATCACTGAGCAGCGCGTAGCCGTCCTTGTCAAAGAAGAGGGGCACCCCCTCCTTCCATAGCGACTGGTGGGTGTGCATGCCACTGCCGTTGTCGCCGAAGAGCGGCTTGGGCATGAAGTTGGCGACCAGCCCCTCGCGGCGGCAGACGTTCTTGATGATGTACTTGAAGACCAGCACCTTGTCGGCCATCGAGACCATCGAGTCGTAGCGCATGTCGATCTCGGCCTGGCCGGCGGTGCCCACCTCGTGGTGGTGGACCTCCACCTCGATGCCTGCTTCCGCGAGTGCCAGGGAGATCCGGCTGCGCACGTCCTGCAGCTGGTCGACAGGGGGAGTGGGGAAGTACCCCTCCTTCAACTTGGGCCGGAAGCCCAGGTTGGGGCTGCCGTTCTGGCCACTGTTCCAGATCCCCTCCGTGGAGTCGATGTGGTAAAAGCCCTCGTTCACCGACTGGCCGTAGCGGATGGAGTTGAAGATGTAGAACTCCATCTCCGGCCCCCAGTAGCTGGTATCGGCGATGCCGCTCTCCCGGAGGTGGGCCTCGGCCTTGCGGGCCACGTACCTGGGGTCCCGGCTGTAGCGTCCCTTGGTGACGGGGTCCCCGATATCGCAGATCAGCGAGAGGGTGGGAACCTCGAGCACCGGGTCGACGAAGGCGGTCCTGGAGTCGGGGAAGAGCAGCATGTCGCTCTCGTGGATGTGCTGAAACCCCTTGACGCTGCTGCCGTCGAAGCCGACACCTTCGGCGAAGAGCCGCTCGGTCAGCTCCGAGATCGGCACGCTGAAGTGCTGCCACTGGCCCAGGAGGTCGCTGAAGCGGAAGTCAGCGAACTTCATCCCCTGATCCCTCGCGAAGGCGATCACCGCGGCGGGATCTTCCTTGGCGGTCGGCTCTAGCTTTCCCTCGACGGCCATGACCATATGCATCCTCCGCTGCCCTGGCGGACTCTCTCCGCTGATCCTGCGGTCAGCCTAACAGCCAAAGGCGGGCTAGCCATCGTGTCCCTGGCACGAATCAGGAGGGTGAGAAGTAGTGTGGTAGACCCCAACCCGAAGTTGGGGTCAGCCCGGCTGAGCGACCTCTGGGGTCTTGGCGTTCACCTGGGCTCGGGCCTCGTCGGCACTGGCGAAGTAGAGCTTGTTGATGGCGGTCCACTCGGTCCACTCCGGGGGGAGGTCCTCCTCGGCGTAGATGGCGTCGACCGGGCAGGGATCGACGCAGGCCCCGCAGTCGATGCACTCCTGGGGGTCGATGAAGAGCATCCGGTCCTCGTCGGCCCCGATGATGCAGTCGACCGGGCACACCTCGACGCAGGACTTGTCCTTGACGTCGACGCAGGTCTCGCCGATCACGTAGGTCATTGCGCTCTGAACTCCTAGCGCCGCTCTCCCGGCCACTCGGGGCGGACCCGCTCAAGGGGGCCTGAGTTCAGGATAGCAGAGGCCCGGAGGGCCCCCCGAGTCCGGTTAGCCGGATGATGCGAACCCGTTGTTGATGTTGGAATAGAGATCGGACACCCGGTGCCCGACAACCACCATGATGACGATAACCACGATCGCGATCAACATCAGAATCAACGAGTATTCGACCATCCCCTGCCCGGGGGAACCGCTCCGGAGACGCCGAGAGAGCCAGACCCCGGTTGCGCGCCGGGCCAAGCTCTTCGCTCGCCGCTTTAGCCCCATATCGGGCTTCTGCATGGGCTCAAGATAGTGGGAAACCCTTCCGATACGACGCGTCGTCCCAGAACTGTTACGCGATCAACGGAGATGTGCGCCAGTGAGAGCGCGCCGCCGCCTAGAATTCGGGCGGGGAGCCAGGCAGCCCAGCCGGCGCAGCCACCCCAGGGAGATGCCACCATGAGCCCGCTGTGATCGCCAATTCGAACTCGTCGCCGCTCCGAAGCAACGCCCTGCCGTCCTGGGAGAGACTCGGAGCGGCGGTGATCGACTTCCTGGTGCTGTTCGTGATCGAGCTGATCGTGGCCATCCCCATCGCCGGACACCAGTTCACCCGGGTCGTCAACTTCGAGAAGGCGTACACCGGCAGCCGCTCAGCTCTGACCAAAAATCCCCATTTCGTCGCTCTGGCTCACCTGTTCGCGGTCCAGCTGCGCTACGTTGGGATCGTGGCCGCGGCACTGACGGCCATTTATTTGATAGGAATGTACCTAGCTACCGGAGCCACCCTGGGCAAGCTGGCCCTGGGGTTGCGCATCACCAGAGTTGATGGTCGCCCCATGACCATCCGGGACGCGGTGTTGCGGTCGATCGTGTTTTGGGTTGGCAACCCGTTTCTTCCCGTGATCGGAGTATGGATCTGGCTTCTGCAGTACGTCGGCGGGACGCTGGTTCTCCTCTTCCGCCCCGACCATCGAGGCCCGGAAGACCTGCTGGGAGGCACCATGGTGGTGCGCAAGGTCGACCAGGGACGCTCTCTGGCGGATGTTGCCGGCTACGGCCCCCCTTCGGTGCCGCCCTCCACTCCTCCCGACGCACCGGTGCTCCGGGGCGGCCATCTGCCAGGCTGGGGCCCGGTCCCCGACCAGCCGCCACCCCCACCGGAGGGCGGCACGGAAGAGGCTCCTAATTGACTCTGATTGAGACAGTAAAGCTGCCCGGGACAGCCTCCCGGGCCTGGGACCTGCTGGCCACCCGGCACGGCGCAGTGCGGCTGTCCCCGGGGCTCACCGTCGGCGAGGACGGCCGGGGCACTCTGCGAGTGGTGATCGCGGGTCATTCGGTCACCTACCGCGGCTACGCCCGCCAGCACATCGAGGAAGAGGGCCGGCACCTCACCTGGACTCTGAGCGGCAAGGAGGTCAGAGGCACCGGACGAGCTCACGCCGAAGTTCGGGCCCGCTTCCGTGACGATCCCGGCGGAGGAAGCGACCTGCGGCTCACAGTGCTGGTGGAAGGTCGTGGTCGGCTGGGGGAGATCTCGCAGGCGGATCTGGACCGGGCAGTGGGATCGGTGATCGCCCGCTTCAAGCGAGCGGTCGCCAAGGAGCTGGGACCAGCCGAGCGGGCATCTCGATCGATCCGACCGGCCGCTGGCTCCGCCCCGGAGCGGGCGTTGCACGGTACGGCGGCCCAACCTCAGCGGCCAGTGCCGCGAATCGAGGTGATGCCCCCTAGTCCACCCACGCGAAAGTGGATGGTTCCCGGCGGCGCCGCCGCAGTTGGTGCTCTCGCCGTTGGGGTGGCGGCGCTGATCTTCTGGCGATCACGCCGGAGCGGCTGACTCGGCCTTCTCTCGATGCGAGGCTCCGCAGGGCGTTCTCCCAGGACCGCTAGCGACTTCCCGGGAGTGAATTTGCGCCAGTCCAGCTGAAGCTCGCACTGTCCGCTCGCTGGACCTAGACTCTGTGGGTGGTCGAGCCGCCCACGCGGGGTCGGAGCTGGTACCGCCGTCGGCTGTGGCATTGGCCGCGTTCGTGGCCGAGACGGATTCGAGGCTGCTGCAGCTGCTGCTCCGGATGCCTGGTCATCTTCCTTGTCGTCAGCCTGGCCCTGATCGTCTTCGCCCTCACCCCCAACTTCTACCCGGCCTACCCTAGTTCGGCTAGGGCTCTGCCCGCGGAGTCAAGCACGGTATCCGGACACGGTCTGCCCTGGCTCCACAGCAACGGCACCGTGATCCTGGACAGCCAGGGACGCCAGGTGCTGCTGCGGGGGATGAACGTGACCGGGCTGGAAGAGGCCAAGGACATGCGGCCCGGGCCGGTGCCTACCAGTCAGGACTTCGCCGAGATGGCTGCGGACGGATTCGACGTGGTCCGCCTGCCGATCAACTGGTCCCGGCTGGAACCGAAACCCGGGCGGATGTCCCGCTCCTACCTGGATCTGATTCGGTCGGTGGTGAACGACGCCGCCGCGCACGGGATCTACACCATCCTTGACCTCCACAACATCGACTGGAGCATTTACTACGCCGGCGACGGAGCCCCCAGCTGGGCGGTCGCGGGAGGGCTTCCCCGGAGCTTCCCCCTGGGACCGCCCTGGAACCGGCACCTGGCCCCGGGAGTTCTTGCCAGCTACGGGATCTTCTGGGCGGACCTGGGCGGCTGGCAGCAGGACGTGACCCAGGTCTGGAGCTTCGTCGCGCAGGCGTTCCGCAACGACTCGGCGGTGGCGGGACTCGACCTCTGGAACGAGCCCCATCCCTTCCCCGCTCTGCCGGGAATCTTCGAGAAGAAATCCCTGCTGCCGTTCGAGGCGGACGTGATCACCCATCTGGCGGCGCTCGCCCCCCACCAGATGTGGATCACCGAGCAGACCCTCGATTTTGGCCTGCCAACCTATGTCGCCCCCCTCCCCTACCCGAACCAGGTCTACTCGAGCCACGTCTTCGCCACCCTGCTCGAGCCTCCCTGGCAGAAGCCAACGCCCCAGTACGCCATCCCGCTGACCCTTCTCGAGGATCAGGCAAAGGAGGCGGGCGCCGCCCCCTGGGTGGGTGAGATCGGCGCCGGCAAGGGTCAGTCGAACCAGGCCTGGGTGGCCCGGGAGATGAACGAGCTGGACAGGTACAAGCTCGGCTGGGCGTATTGGGACTGGGACGAGGGGGGCAGCTGGGCCTTCAAGCGGATGACTTCCCGGCTGCGGATCGTGGCCCGGGCGTACCCCCGAGCGACCCCCGGTACGCTGGACACCCTGAGCTACGACTACAAGGACGGCCGGCTGGTGGTGGAGTTCACCGGCGATGCCTCCAGCCACCCGCTGCAGGTCGAGGTGCCCTCTTTCTACAAGGGCTTCAGCCTGACTTCCTCTGATCCAGCCAAGGACGTCACATCCCATCTCGACGCCTCGGAACACATCCTGACCGTCCGGATCACCGACCAGGATGCGCGGCACCACTTGGTGATCCAACTCAGCTCCTGACCGGTAACCTCGGTCGCCAGGTCTCCGGACGCCTCAGGTCGGCTGGGCCACCCGGGCCTGGTCGGGCGTTCTTACCGACCAGACCAGCCAGCCCCCCAGGAAGAGCGCCAGGGCGAAGAAGGCAAAGATCATCGGGAAGCCGGCGTTGTGATGGAGCCCGTTGCCGAAATCCAAAAGCGGTCCGGCGATCACGGTGGCCAGGATCCCCGACCCGGCAGTGGCCAGATTGGAGATCCCCATGAACCGGCCGGCTGACTCCGCGGGCACCAGGTCGACTACGAAGGCCCAGTCCACCGAGAGCAGCATCCCGAAGGCGCAGCCGATCAGAACCCCCACCGCGTAGACGTAGACGAGGGTGAACGAGCTGGCAAAGACCAGCAGTAGGGTCCCGACCCCGCCCAGCCAGGAGGCGGCTCTGATGATCGTTTTGCGCCCGAGCCGCTGCGAGAGCCTTGCCGCGGGCAGGGTCACCACGATCGCGAACAACACCACCACCGCCAGCAAAGTAGAGGTCGCTCCGGAGGCGCGGTTGGCGATCGCACTCCCGGATCCCGGATAGAACGTCGCCTTGATGAAGAGAAGCGCGAAGTCGGTCAGCCCGGTGATCCCCATCAAGGAGAGCAACCTTGCGGCCAAGAGCTTGGTGAAGTCAGGATTCTCCCGGGGCCGGAAGCTGAAGACGCCCATGATCGCCAGCCGGCGGCTGGGGAGAGGGTCCTTGGCCGGAGAGTCCGGGACAAAGAGCTGGGTGACCAGAAGTGCCAGGACCAGAACCACCCCGACACTCAGCAAGGCCAACCGGATGTGGCCAATCGAGATCAGCATCCCGGTCAAAAGAAATCCGATCGCCGTCCCGATGAAGACCGCCAGTCCGTAGTACCCCGAAGCGCGGCCGCGGTCGGAGCTGGGCACCTGGTCCGGAAGCAAGCCCTGGTAGGCGCCCTCGGCGGTGTTCGAGCAGATCTGGAGCGCGCAGTAGGGGATGATCAGCGCCCCGTAGCTCCCGGCCAAAGCCAGCCCCAAGAGGCAGACCAGGTCGCCCAGAGTTCCCGCCACCATGAAGGGCTTGCGGCGGCCCCAGCGGATCCGGCAGCGATCCGAGAGGGCGCCGGCGGCGGGCTGAACCAGAATCGCCACCACCGCGCCGAGCGCCGATAGCACCGCGAGGGCGGTGCCGCGATGCCCCTCTGAGACGAGACCCAGGATCAGCCGGGGCAGGATCAGAGCCCCCATTCCCTGCCAGAGGTAGTTGATCGCCAGCCAGTAGACGGAGAGGGCCGCCATCCGGGAAGGTGAGAAGCGCAGCGACAGTTGTGGACGGGCCGCCGCGGCAGCGCTCATAACGGCAAGCTCACTCACCGCACCCCGTGAGGGCCCCACTTGAGTGGGGCCCACCGCCTCCAGACCCGGTGGAGTCTACGCCCGGAATTCAGGTGATTGGTGGCGAGCGGGCCGATCCCGGCAAAGGCCCGGCCGGACCGATAGGGCCAGCACCGCTGGAGTTTCTAGGCTCAGCCGGGACGAGGCGGGATGTCCAGCTCTAACAGCTAACAAGCTAGGTAGACAGCTGTGCCCCGGTCGCAGTGGCCAGGGAAACAGCAGGCGGCCTAGCCTTATGGGTTTTCAACGTACGAGGGAGCGGCCGCCCCAACCAAGAATGACCTGTCCTTCCACCGCCGTCTGCGGTGGTTCAGCAGAGCCGGCGACACGGGCTTGCTGGGAGGAGATAACCTCTTTCCGGTGACCTCCTCTCAGGTGCAGGCTACCGCCGAGCTTGAGCGCTTGGACCGACAGTACCAGGAGCTGCTCACCTCCCTGGCCGCCGCCGACTGGGAGCGTCCGAGCACCATCGGCGGCGGCGACTGGTCGCTCCGGGACCTGGTCGGCCACATCATGAGCTGGGAGGAGCTCGCTCTGGGAGCCATTTCCGCCGCAGAAGCGGCCCGGCCGCTGCCCCTGCCCGACCGGGGCATCGATGAGATAAACCGGGAGATGGTGGAGCGCCAGGGCCAGCTGTCCCTGGAGGAGCTGCGCCAGGGAGCCACTGGGACCCACGCCCAGCTGATCCAGATCATCTCCGAGCTGCCTCCGGCCGCCTGGGCAATGCCAGTCGGCGCGGGCGATGACCCTCCTTTGGAACTGGGCGAGCTACTGGGCCGGTTGCTGGGAGCACAGGATCACCCCTTCGGCCACCTGATCGCCCATCTGGGTGACCTGCGCTCGTTCGCGGAGGCCTCTGCTACCGGCTGATCCGCCCCGGGTTACCAATCGGCTCAGCTTGCTTGACCTGAGGCCATTCACTTTAAGCTGAGGGCCTCGACTAACCCATCCGGCCCGCTGTACCCCGGCCGAGCTGGTCTGTTGCGCTTGAAAGATTGGCCCTCGATGGGCCGCAACTGGCGACAGATCCCGGGCCCGGATTCGCCTAGCTGCTCACCGTTCCAGGTGGTCGGGACCGGCGCCGCTTGGCACCGCCACCGCTCTCGGACCTCGCCCGCGGTTCCTGCAGGAGACCGGCGGCAGGGACCGCCACCACCGTGCCGGACTCGGTCATTGTCACCAACACCTGCTCCCGGACCACGCTGATCTCGGTCACCGTGGCCGGCTGGCCCTCCACCTCAAGCGAGGTGCCGGGAATCGGAAGCCGCAGCTTGAGGTCCACGTACTGCTCGTTCTCGTACTGCAGGCAGCACTTGAGCTTGCCGCACATCCCGTTGAGCCGGGTCGGATTCAGCGGCAGCCCCTGCTCCTTGGCCATCTTGATCGTCACCGGCACGAACTCCTTGAGCCATGACGAGCAGCAGAGCCGCCGGCCGCAGGGTCCGTAGCCATCCTTCTCCTTGGCCTCGTCGCGAGCCCCGACCTGACGCAGTTCTACCCGGCACCGGAGCCTGGAGGCCAGCTCTTTGGCCATGTCCTGGTAGTCGGTCTGGCGCTCAGCCGTGAAGTCGAATAGGATCCGGGACTCGTCGAAGCTGATCTCCGCCCGGGAGACCTTGATCGGCAGGTCCCGCTCCTGGACAAGGTCGCGCGCCTGCCGCACCACGTCGGGGATCCGGCCGTCGATCTCCGCCCGCTGTTGAAGGTCCGCCTGGCTGGCCCGGCGCAGTACCGGGGGCATGGGGTCGGGAACCATTCGCTGATCCATCTCGGTGGCCTCCATGACCACCTCGCCGATCTCCGCGCCGCGGGCTGTCTCCGCCACGACCTGGGTGCCAGGCACCAACTCCTCGTCCAAGGGGGCGTAGTAGTTCAAGGGTCCGTGACGGCGGAATTTAACCCCCACCGCTAAGGGCATTTGCTCACCTCTGGTCAGTTGCGCTGAGGACCGGTCGCCAATCGCCTCCCCGAGAGCCCCGAGGCTCGTCCCCGAAAGTGAGGAGCAGGAACCGATCCAGGACGAGCCGCGGCGTCGCCATCTCGTCGAGCCGCGCGAGCGCGTCCAGGGCCAGATCGTAACGCCTGGAGCACCCCTCGGGCCCGAGCCGGCTGGCCCACTCCGCGGCGTATTGCGCCTGGTCTGGCCAGCGGGAGAGCTCGGGGGCGCCGATCGCCAGACAGCAGCAGTCGCGCAGGAAGCTGGCCCAGACTTGGAGCGCACCCCGCGCCACGTCTCGATCGGTGCTCCGCTCAGCCAGCTGACGACTCAGCTCCAGCCACTGCCGAGGGCCGGCGCCCGCGCAGCTGATGAGTCGCTCGAGCTGCTCAGCGGACCGCCGCCTCAGCTCCCGGTCCTGGACCATCTCCAACCCCAGGCCGGGCCGTCCGAGACAGATCGCGGCCGCTATCCTCGCCGCCTCAGCTGGGTATTGGTGGGCTCCGATCAGCCACTGGGAGATTGCGTCTGGCTCAACCGGGCCTAAGAGGAGCTGTTGGCAGCGACTGCGCAGGGTGCTCGGGAGATGCTCTGAGTCAGGACGCGAGGTACAGAGCCAGATGGTGGTGTTGGGGGGCGGCTCCTCGAGCAGTCGAAGCAAGCTGTTGGCCGCCGGGAGGGTCAGTCGCTCCGCGTTGCCGATGATCGCGACCTTGCCAACTCCCGCGAATGCGGTGAGGCTGAGGAAGTGTTGCAGGGTCGGTCCCTCTTCGTCTTCCAGGTCGGAGTCATGGGCGCGGATCCGGTCGATCGAGATCGAGCCTTCGCCGTTCTCGAGCCAGAGATCAGGGTGGGAGACGAGTCCCCCGGGCCAGTCGGCAGCCGAGAGCAGCTCAGCCGCTACCGAGAGTGCGACGGAGGTCTTTCCCACCTGGGGTGGCCCGGATAGCCAGTAGGCGTGTGAAAGGGTTCCTGTCGCCAGTTGGTGTCGCAGCGACGCCACCGCCGGCAGGTGCCCGATGACGTCCGCCAGTCTCAGATAGGACAGCGTCTTCGCCCGAGGCCGCCCCTCCCCGCCCTCCCGCTGCGCCTTACGTCGGGTGACCAACTTCTGCGGTCCACCTTACCAAGCGCGGTGGCCCGACTATCCAGCGCGTTGAGACACTGTCACAGTGGACCGGTTCAGGCCGACCTGGGCGGTCTCTGGCAAGCGGTCACGCGGTCACGTTGGTGGTGCGTCAGGACGACCGCGCAGCGCGTTGATGTCGTCATGAATGGCGAAGAGCACCGCTATTACCTCGAGCAGGATTCGCAAGAGAATCGTGGCCAAGAGAGCCACGATAAAGCCCAAGAAGAGCACAACCAATCCGGCAGTCGGAACTGAATTGCTGCAGTCATTGGCGGGGGTGGCTAAGCACCCACTGCCGGAGCCAAACGCGCTGATCACCGTCCCCACGTAGCTGACCGCGATCACGATCAAGCCGAGCGCGTAGACGACGCCTAAGACATATTTGATGAGAAAATTATTGAAGTGGAAATCAAAGAGCTTGCTGAAGAAACGCTGGTCCGTTTAGCACCATCGCCTCTATCCCGAACTCTCTTCAAAAGCCGGGCGTATGCCGACTCACTTGGTTGCCATTCCTAAATACGCTCTGCCCGTTGCGGTGACGTGCGACGGTCCCCGGGCACCGCGCGGCAAAACATACCGTCGGACGACGGTAGAGTCAACACCGGCTTATGCAGCGCATCGTCGCTCGGTGCGCACCCCGCCCGCGACTAATTCGCCGGTGTGTTCACACCTGGTTCCCGCCTCGGAGCGGAGTCGGAAGGACTCGGGTCCGGCGCCCCGCCTTCTAACCGACCAGCACCCCAAAGGGAGTCGGCATGCCCGGGAAGAGAGAGCTCCATGCGCAGCACCGAGGCGACTGCCTGCAGCTGGGCTGTGACCTGCCCTGAATCCTCCCCCACGATGTTGAGGTGGCCCAGCTTGCGGCGGGGCCGCGGCTCCTTGCCGTACAGGTGAAGGTGGGCGCTGGGCAGGGTCAGCAGCTCACTCGGGTCCGGCTCCTCCCCGAGCAGGTTGATCATCGCCGTGTAGCCCCTGTTCTCGGTCCCGCCCAGAGGCCAGCCCAGACCGGCGCGTAGGTGGTTCTCGAACTGACTGCACTCTGCGCCGTTCATCGTCCAGTGACCGGAGTTGTGGACCCGCGGGGCGATCTCGTTGGCCAGCAGTCGGCCCTCAAATTCGAAGAGCTCCACCGCCAGCACCCCCACGTACTCGAGCTCCTCGAGGATTCTGGCTCCGATGGTCGCCGCTGCCTGCGCTAGCTCTGGGGTCAACTTTGGTGCCGGGGCCAGGGTCAGCCGTAGGATTCCCTCCCGGTGGTGGTTCTCGACCACCGGATAGGCAGCGGTTTCGCCGTCTGCCCCCCGGACGCAGAGGATCGAGAGCTCGCGGTCGAAGGGGACCAACCGCTCGAGGATCGACGGCACCCTGTCCAGCTCCTGCCAGGCGGACTCCAGCTGGGAGCGGTCTTCCACCACGCGCTGACCGTGGCCATCGTAGCCGAGGCGCCGGGTCTTCAGGAGAGCTGGGAACCCCACTTCGGCGGCCGACTCCAGCTCGGCTGGCGACCCCACCTCTCGGTAGCTAGCGGTCTCAATCCCGAGGCCTTGGAAGAGCTGCTTCTCCAGAAGTCGGTCCTGCCCCACGGCAAGAGCCCGAGGCGGTGGGAAGACCCTGCCCGTCTCCGCCAGCAGTGAGGCAGAGCCTTCCGGCACCGACTCAAACTCGAAGGTGACGAGATCAGATTGCGCCCCGAGCTGACGGAGCAATTCCGGATCGTCGTAGGCCCCCATGAGCTGCCGCCCCACGTCGGCCGCCGCCGCATCCGCTTGCGGCTCGAGGAAGGTAAAACGCAGCCCCAAGGGCAGACCCGCCAACGCCAGCATCCGGCCCAGCTGTCCGCCTCCCAGGCAGCCGATCCGCTGGCCCACCTATGAGTGGGAGGGGTCGGGTCGTGGATCCGGTCGGCCCAGGACCGCGTTGGTCTGGCGGGACCGGTAGGTGAGCAGCGCTGCCCGGATCAAGGGATCGCTTAGCGCCAGGATCGAAGCCGCCAGCAGGGCCGCGTTGATGGCTCCAGCTCGCCCTATCGCCAGCGTCCCGACGGGCACTCCTGCGGGCATCTGGGCGATCGAGAGCAGTGAATCGACCCCGTGCAGGGCCTGGCTCTCAACCGGCACTCCGAGCACCGGCAGGTGGGTCTTGGAGGCCAGCATTCCGGGCAGGTGGGCGGCGCCACCAGCCCCCGCGATGATCACCCGGAGCCCACGACCCTCGGCGGAAGCGGCGTATTCGAACAGGAGGTCGGGGGTCCGGTGGGCAGAGACGACCCTCGTCTCATGGGGGATCTCCAGCTCGCCCAGGGTCTCAGCGGCATGGCGGAGCGTCTCCCAGTCGGAGCTGGAGCCCATCACCACCCCCACCTGGGCTAGGAGCTCCTGGATCGCGCTCACTGCCAGCTCTTTGGGTGGGCCACAGCCGGAAGGTTAGCTGGGAGCGGCGCCGCGGCGGGGCTTGGCGGGCGGCAGTTGGGGCGTGGGTTCCGCTGCCTCCGCCGAGGCCGACTCCTGACGGAGCTGGGCCCGGTACTGGCCCCAGACCAGGTAGATCCGCTGGATGGCGGTCACGTTGGTGGCGATGGCCAGGATCCAGAGCACGATGGTGAGCTGCCCCAGCATCAGTCCCAGGGCCGTCACCACCACCCGCTCCGGCCTGGCGAACCAGCCCCCGTCACAGGTGAAGCCGAGCGACTGGGCCCGGGCCCGGACGTAGCTCACCAGGAGCGAGCCCAAGAGCGCGGCCGCGATCAGGAAGACCTGGGGGTCCTCGTGGAGGCGGACCAGAAAGAGGTAGAGCATGCCTAGGTAGATCGCGCCCTCGCCGTAGCGGTCGGCGGTGCTGTCGAGAAAGGCCCCGTACCTGTGTACCCGACCCGAGACTCGGGCGACCGCCCCGTCGAGGATGTCCATGGAGCCGGCCAGGAGCAGCACCAGACCGGCGGGCAGCAGTAGGTTGAATCCGATCAGGACGGCCGCCACCAGGGTCATCGCCAGCCCCACCATGGTGATCACGTTGGGACTGACCTTGACCAGGCGCGCGGCGGACGCTAGCCGCTGAGCGCCGGCTCTAACGGACGCTTGCAGCAGACGGCTGAACAAAGGATTTCACCTCAGGTTGGCTCCGCGCCCGCAGCGCGGATTCGTAAACAGAAAGCACTCGGTCGGCGACCAGCGGCCAGGCGTACCCTTCGGCGGCCCGGCGCCCTCGCCCGGCCATCTGGAGTCGCAGCTGGGGGCTGTCCAAGAGTCGAGCCAGCGCAACTGCCATCTGGGCCTCGTCGCGCGGGGGTGTGAGCAGCCCCTCCTTGCCATCAGTGATCACCTGGCGGAAGCCGTCGATGGCGGTGGCCACCACCGGCCGCCCGCTGGCCATCGCCTCCAAGAGGATCACCCCGAACGACTCCTTGCCGGTGTTGGGGGCGCAGTAGATGTCGGCCGCCGTGAAGTAGCTGGCCTTCTCCGCCTCGGGGACGAAGCCGCAAAAACGCACGTCGGGGATCCCTTCCTCCTCCACCCGCCGCTCATACCCGCGCCGGAGGGGGCCATCTCCCACCACCACCAGCTGGCAGTCGTCCCGCACCTGGCGCAGGAGCGAGTAGGCCTCCAGCAGGGTGCCGAGCCCCTTGCGCTCCTCGAGCCGTCCCAAGAAGAGGATCGTCTGACGGCGCTTGTGCCCGATCTCAGGAGCGGGAGGGACCGAGGGGTTGAAGATCTCGGGATCTATCCCGTTGGGGATCACCGTGTAGTCGGCCGGGAAGTACCGGGAGACGAAGGTCTTGGCAGGCTCCGAGACGGCGATGCAGGAGTCCAGCTTCCGGAACTGCCGGCGCAGCAGGGGCCGACCGTAGTAGTAGCCCAGGTTCTGTCTGGCATAGGCGTGGAAGGTGCCGACGTTGACCCCCTCCGTGTTGATCCGCAGGACCGTGACCGGTAGCGCCGGCATCAACGGCTCGTGCAGATGGACCACATCGAAGCGCTCTCGCTCCAGGATCTCCCGGATCTTGCGGGAGAGGTGAAAGGAGAGGGAGATCCGAGCCACTGAGCCGTTGGCCGGAATCGGAATCGGACGTCCCAGCGGGTAGAGACCCTCGACCGCTGGCTGCCTGCCCCCCGCCGACGGCGCCAAGATCTTCACCTCGGTGCCCTGGCGTCGGAGCTCAGTCGCCAGGTGGCGGACATGCTCACCAACCCCACCCGGCCGACCGTAGTCGTAGGGCGAGACCATCCCGACTTTCATGAGAGCTGCGCTCCTACCGCGGCTACGGCCCTGGTCTCAGCCAGCGGCTCGAGGTCAGCCATGGGCTTTCCGAACAAGGGCGTCATAACGTGCCACTGGTCCGGGTGAGCGCGCAACTCCGGCTCCAGGATGCGGAGCAGTTGGCGTGCCGCCCGGCGAAAGCTCTCCTGCGGGTTCTCGCCGGCAGTGACCCAGATGGGGGGGTAACCCCGGCCCAGGTAGGTGTCGTCAGGTTCCCGCAAGAGGCAGACGGGCAGGATCGCCGCTCCGGTCCGAGCCGCGATCTCGACGGCACCCAAGGGAATCGAGGCCTGTCGGCCGCAGAAGGGAAGCGGTTCCCCGGTACCGAGCAGGTCGCGATCGATCGCGATGACGACCACTCCATCTCTGGAGAGCACCTTGTAGATCTGGCGGACAGCAGACGCCCCGGAACGGCTCACCGCCTCCTGGTCTCCCCGGTGGACGGCGTCGACGTTGAGTGGGATCACCTGGCAGCCAACCTTGCTGCGCGCCCGCACCAGCCAGTTGAAGCAGCGAATCGGGCGCACCTGCTCGGCAAGCAGCGCCAGCCCTCCCTCGGTGAAGGTGAAGTGGTCGCGGAGGGCGGCGATCGCCGCCTCCCAGGAGCCCAGGTGCAAGCTCACGATGATCACCCCGTGACCGCCTTTCCGAGCCTCGTCGAGGAAGTGTCCGTCTTCCAGACGGATCAGCTTCCGCCAGCTCTCCAAAGGCCGGTGCGACATCTGCAGCAGATCGATCCAGGCCTTGAAGAAGTTGCGCACGTTCTGGCGGAGCAGGCGGCGCATTTGCCGGCGGCTGAGCCCGGGAGAGATCACCTCCAGATTGGCCCTCAGGCCCCGCCAGTGCGACGGCCAGCACAGAGTCAGGAGGTTGGCCACCGGCCCGGCCAGCAGATAGGCCGTCTTGCGGTCGACCGTGCGAAGCGTCAGCTCAGCCGCCCTAAGTCCCAAATAAGGGAGAAGGGGCTCTGGCTCGACCAGGGTCGCCGGACTCTGCTTGTCGTCCTTGGCCGTCCGCAGGGTGACCCTCGGGACCAGGGTGCGGGGCATGGTCAGTTTCACGAGCTGGGGCTCCCAACTCCCGGGCGAGTCAATGAATGGAAGGCGAACCACTGCGAGGGGTCGGCGCGGATCATCGACTCGAAGGAGCTGGCGATGGCCTGGGTCAGCTCCTGCGTCTGGGCAGAGGCGTCCCCGGGACGGGGTTGGGGCAACGGCTCCAGCAGTCCCGACTCGTGGTTCCCGTCGGCCCGGCGCTTCATGTAGCCCGGAATCAAGGGGGCGCCGGTCCGAAGTGCCAGCGTGGCCGGACCGGCCGGGAGCACCACCCGACGGCCCAGGAACGAGACCGGGACCCCAGGTCCACCGTGGTCAATATCGCAGGCCAACAGGAGCACCTCGTTGCGGCGGAGTGCTCGGAGCGCTTCCCGGGCGCTGGCTGGCCCGACCGGGATGACGCCCACCCCGAGCCGTTCCCGAGTCGAACGGACCAGGCCGTCCACCAAAGGCGGACCGAACGGGTCGGTGACGGCGTGAACCGGCCTGCCGCAGGTGGCGATCGCGGCCGCGCCGAGGTCCCAGTTGCCCAAATGGGGGGTGACCACGATCGCACCCCTGCCCTCTGCCAGGGCTCGGTGCAGCGGCTCCAGGGAGATGGCGCCCGGAGTGCGCTTCAGCTCCTTCAGCAGCTTCTCCAAAATGAGGAAGTCGAGGACGGTGCGGGCGTAGTTCTGGAAGGCGCCCCGGGCCAGCTTGGAGCTGGCGGCCCGGTCACCCGGTGCAAAAGCCGAATAGTTGACCCGGGCCCGGCGGGCTCTAGAGGAGAGCAGTCCGAATGCGGCCGACCCTCCGATGTCCGCCAAGCGGTATCGCAGGGCTCTCGGCATCGGCCCGACTAATACGGTGGCGACCCGGAAGCCGAGCGCCTGTGGTCCGCCTCGGGCAACCCACCCAGGCCCGCTGTCGGCTGGAAGTGAAGTCGGCTTGAGGGTAGCCGGAGCAGGAACTGGCTCCACCAATCGAGGAGCCGATTCGGAGCTGCTGACCGCTCTCATAGCCAATTCACCCCTGCCCACCAGGAGCCCTCCCCGGCCGAGCCGGGGATCTGGGCACTCCTAGGATTCGCTCCCCACCGGAGATACGTCCAGCTCCGGGGCGTGGCTGACGAGTCCGATGCCGGCCTGGACCGGCGGTCGAACGGCCACCGTCTCCTCAGGGTCACTGATGCAGGCCGCCCCCATCCGGCCCGCGATGAACTCCTCTGTGAGCTCGTGAGCGCGCTCGTCGGAGACCTGGTACGGAGGCGACTTCATGAAATACGACGCGGGGCCTTCGAGCGCCCCACTGAGGCCCCGATCCAGACCGAGCTTGCAGCAGCGGACGGCGTCGATAACTATCCCCGCTGAGTTGGGGGAGTCGTGCACCTCCAGCTTGAGGTCCACGGTCAGAGGGACGTCGCCGAATGCCTTGCCCTCCATCCGGATATGTGCCCACTTGCGGTCTTTGAGCCAGGGCACGTAGTCGCTGGGCCCAATGTGAACGTCTTCCTTGGCCAAGGGGTGCTTCATCTGCGAGAGCACCGCGTTGGTCTTGCTGATCTTCTTGCTCTCCAACCGTTCTCGCTCGAGCATGTTGAGGAAGTCGGTATTGCCGCCGAAGTTAAGTTGATATGTGTGGTTCATCTGGACACCGCGCTCCTGAAAGAGCCGCGTGAGCACCCGGTGGATAATCGTCGCCCCTACTTGCGACTTGATGTCGTCGCCAATGATCGGCAGCTTGCGCTCTTCGAATCGCTTGCGCCAGTAATCCTCCCGTGCGATGAACACCGGCATGCAGTTGACCATGGCGCAGCCCGCTTCCAGGATCTGCTCGGCGTACCACTTGGTGGCCATCTCGGAACCGACCGGCAGGTAGTTCACTACCACATCCGTCCTAGTTTCCCTGAGGATTTTGACGATGTCCGCGGTCGGTCCCGGCGCCTTGACAATGACCTCCGAGAGGTACTTGCCCAGGCCGTCGTGGGTCATGCCGCGGTGCACCGGAACCCCCAACTTCCCGACCTTGGCGAAGGTGACGGTGTTGTTCTGGCCACGGAAGATGGCTTCGCCTAAGTCGTAGCCAACTTTCTCGCGGTCGACGTCAAAGGCCGCGGAAAACTCGATGTCGCTGATGTGGTATCCGCCCAGATCAACGTGCATCAGCCCAGGGACGTCGTCGTCGCTGTTCGCGTTGCGGTAGTACTCCACCCCCTGTATCAAGGAGGAGGCGCAGTTACCCACACCGATGATGGCGACACGAACCTTCTTGGTCATCGAACTACCTCTGGAAGTGAGCGCTCGGCCCCGGCGTGGGAGAGCGGCTGACTGACAACTTCGGTCGACGCGGACTCGCGTCCCACCGCTGGAGCCGAGCTTTGCTCAGGCGCCTCCTCCATCAGGCGGGAAAAGCGCTCGAAACTGGCATGGATGGATTCCCGGTCGAGACGGCAGAACACCTCGCGGCCGTCGCGCCGGGTGGTGACGATTCGGGCCCTGCGCAGGAGCCGGAGATGCCACGACATCCGGGGCTGACTGATCCCGAGGAGCAGGGCGACGTCGGATACCCGAGCTTCCTTGACCTCGGCCAGCCGCTGCATGATGCGAAGCCGGGTCGGGTTGGCGAGCCCTTCGAAGTAGGCTGCCAGATCCCCTTCGGGAGCTCCCGAGATAGCGAGGGGGAGAACCCGCCGTTGGGGTGGAGTGCTGGCCGGGATGCTGGGATTCAAATAAACAACTCTTTCATAAAGGTGACGTTATGTATCTTAGCCGTCGGGTAGCCAGGAGTCAACCCGCTTGGGCGTTCTGAAGTCGAGCTTAGCCGCCCGGTGAAGCTGACGCGGATGCTGGAGTGCGGGTGTGCTGGGCTCCATGACCGCGCGCACTTCCGGGAGCGTCGAGGTTTTCGACGGGTCGCTGGACCTGATGCCGCGGCTCTTGCAGGCAACGGCGTCGTACCGACCTTCGCTGGAAAGTCCGACCTCCGTGAAGACCCCTGCCCGCTGGGCCTGCCTCGCCTCGCTTCTGGACTTCGACCAGCGGTTCACGGTGGGCGGAAATAGGTACCGTCTCGCCACCGCGACCTACCGCGAGAGGTGACTGTCAGCAGCGGCAGCCGCGACTGAAAGCAGGATTGGGTACACCCCTCCGCCCGGAAAGTCCCGTGTCTGGTTGGTCTCTACGCCACGCGCTCGAAGCTGGCTGAATCCTTCAACGAACGGTTCAAGTCCGAGTCGGCGGACTGCCGGGTCTTTCGTCCTTCAAAGCGGCTAGTATTCTGGCGCCGTGTGACCCGCTGACTACCTGCCGTCGGTGGTCCTGATTCTGATAATTTTCCGGCAGATTCGGGCCCGGCGCCTAGCGGCGTGGATGCTGTGGTTGCCCTTGCTGGTGGTAGTGGCCGTCGCTGCGCTCTTTCTTCACAACATACCAACAAAGGGAAATGATCTTGCCGCGGTCGTCGTCTGTGCGCTTATAGGTTTGGTCCTGGGTGTGCTGTGTGCTGTGTTCACCCGCGTCTACCCCGGGCCCGACGGCAGTCCGTATGCGCGCATTCGGAATCCTAGCCGCGTTTTTCTGGATTGTTGGCGTGGGCGCGCGGCTGGCTTTCGCCTTCTACGCCGAAAACGGCGGCGGGGAATCTGTGTACCGGTTCACGGTCGCCAACCATCTCACCACGTCGGTCTGGGCGCCAGCCCTCAACTTGATGGCTCTTCTCGAAGTACTCGGGAGGAGCGGCGGCCTGGGCAGGCGTGGATACGGGCGCAAGTTGCTACATCGGGGCGGGACCACCGACGCCAGCGGCTAGCGCGGCCACCCTCTCCACTCTTCCAGCACCAACCTAGCCGACGTCGCTACGGGTTGGCACTATTTCCCGCTGGACGGTCTCCGACCGCGTCAGGTTCGCAGTTGACGCAGTTCCGGTCATCGGGGGGCTCACCAGTGTTCTTTCTCCTTCGCAGGCTGATCCGGATTTTCCAGGCAAAAAGGAGTCGACCGTAGCCCGTCGCCAGATTGCGAGCCAAAAACTCCTAGGAGTTCGCGGCCAAGCGCAGAGCGACGAAGTGGCCATCACACTGGGTGCGGGGGAATTTTCAGAGCCGAAGTCATCATCGGCTCTCCATCGCGCCGGGAGACGGTGAGTCAGTCGATAGAACTCATATCACCCACAAACCGTTCCAACTCACCGGCGCGCCTTGCTCCATCCGCAGTCCAGCTACCAGCCGCAGGCTCACGCTTACTCGGTAACCGGCGCAGCGACTGTGAGCCAGATCCCTGACTGCGGGCGCGACTGGGGTGCAGGCGGCCAAGCTACCGGGACCGGCGCCACCGCATCAGTCACTAAACACTGCCGGGACATCGACCGAACTCCGGGACGGCTCCCCGCTGGGCTCTGCGACACTCCTCGAGCGCGCCACGCGGTGGGCTGAAGAAGACGTGACGATGACTTCACACCGACGTCGCAGGTACTCACTGGACCGCGCCTACGCTAGTTAGCATGGTCCTCCGCGCGTCCCGGAAACTCTCCGCCCGCCCGGCCCACCCCCTCTCGACTTCGGAATCACGGGTTAAGCCTGGGCCGACCGTCAACGATCCGGCCGAGCCCCCCGCTGCTCGGACAAGCACTGCCGCCCCCGAAGCACACTCGATCCCGCCAACTCTGAACCTCTCCGAGCAGGAGTTGGTGCGCGCGGCCGTGACCGCCTCTCCGACGGCGCTGACGGTGATCGGCCCGGATCGCAAGGTGCTCCTCTGGAACCCTGCCGCGGAGAGGCTGTTCGGATGGACCGCCGCCGAAGTGGTCGGTGGTGAGCTGCCGATCATCCATGAGAGCAAGCGGGCGGAGTTCGCCCTGTACTACGGCACCTCCCTGCGCGGCCAGGACATGAGTGGAGTAGAGGTCCAGCGGCTGCATCGGGATGGCCACACCGTCGACGCGGCCCTCACAACCGTCGCCCTTCATGACAGCTCGGGCAAGGTGGTGGCGGCGCTGGGCGCCTACCACGACATCACCGCCCAGAAGGCCGCCGAGGCGGAGCTGGTCCGTCAGGCCCGGATGGACGACCTGACCGGGCTGGTAAACCGCAATGGACTGCTGGAGCACCTGCGCCTGTTGCAGCCGTCCCGGCGCCGTCAAGTCTCGGTGATCGCCATCGACTTGGACCACTTCAAGCAGGTGAACGACGCGTTTGGCCATCCGGCCGGGGACCAGATCCTAGGCGCCTTCGCCCAGCGTCTGCGGAACTCCGTGCGGCCCGACGACGTGGTGGCCCGACTCGAAGGGGCAGCCTTCGGCGTCCTGATGGTGGGGGTCGGCCGCGACCTCCTGGAGTCGGTGGTCGAAAGACTCCTCAAAGGGCTCACTCAGAGCTACGTTCTAGAGGGGCACGAGGTCGACATCACGGTGACCGGGGGAGTGGCCGTCCAGTACCCCAAGGAGAGCGCTGGCGAGGTGGTGCGTCGGGCGGGGGTTGCCCTGGGCCACGCCAAGCAGGTCTCGCGCGGCGGGTTCCAGGTTCTAGACGAGGCGCTGGACCGGGCATTTCAGGATCGGGTGGAGCTCTCGACCGGCCTTAGGGGGGCAGCCCAGCGCGGCGAGCTGCGGCTGCACTACCAACCAATCGTGTCCGCAACTTCGGGAAGAACGGTGGGGGTGGAGGCGCTGGTGCGTTGGCAGCACTCTGAGCGGGGACTGCTCAGCCCGGACCAGTTCATCCCCCTCGCCGAGGAGACCGGCAGCATCTCCGCGATTGGCCGCTGGGTGCTGAGCCAGGCCTGCGCGACTCTCCGGCAGTGGACCGAGGCTGCTTCCGGTGCCCAGGAGCTGACGATGTCGGTCAATCTCTCGGTGGCTCAGCTGCAGGACCGGGAGTTGGTCGACGACGTGCGCAGAGCTCTGGAGCACTCCGGCGTGAAGCCAGAGCGGCTCTACCTGGAGGTCACCGAGAGCGTTCTGATCACTGACCCGATCTCGGCCGCACGATCGCTCGGCCAGCTGCGGGATCTCGGAGTGAGTCTGGCGATCGACGACTTCGGAACCGGTAACTCCTCGCTGACCGCGCTGCAGCGCTTCCCCTTCCAGGTGCTAAAGATCGACCGCTCCTTCGTCAGCGGGATCGGAGCTCGCGCCGAGGACACAACCATCGTAGGCGCAACTCTGGCGCTCGCTCACGGCCTGGGGCTCAAGGTGGTGGCCGAGGGGGTCGAGACCCAAGCGCAGGCCGACTTCCTCATCAACGATGGCTGCGAGGAGCTGCAGGGCTTCCTCTTCGGCAGGCCGGCGTCGGCCAGCGTGATTCGTCCCTTGCTTTCGCGCCAGAACTTCCCAGTAACAGGGCAGCCGGTACTCCGCTCAGGCTAGCTCAGGATCGACTCGACCAACCCTGCCGTCGGCTCTGCCGACCGAGGTCGTGGCAGAAGAGCGCCGGCTCCGTGAGCTTTCAGCAGGTGCCGCGAGTCAAGGTCAAGGAGATGGTCGGGGACGGGGCGCCGCTAGAGCAGACGTAACGGTCTTCGTTGGCGACCAGGGCGTTTAGGATCACGGTCGCCAGGGTGTGCTCCGAGGCCGGAAGAGACAGTTCGAGCTCTTCGAAGATCGGGTCGGCAGTGGAACCCGGGAGGTTGGTGTAGGCGACTCCGTTCAGCTGATACCCGGAAATCGAGTCCGGCAAGCTGAAGCCGATGAGACCGGCGGCCAGCGGCTCGGTCTGTAGTCCAGGGGGAGGAGATGAAGCCGGTCCCACCCCCGCCGAGGGAAGGGCGGCCGCCACGGCTGGGAAGTAGGCGCTGGCATCGCCCCAAGTGCAACCCACACAGGCGCCGTCGAATTGGTAAATCATCTCCGCGCCAGATCCTGGTGAGACCCCGGGGGGCGCGAGGGTGAAGCCGGCGCTGCCATCGGCCCCCACCTGCCCTTTACCTGTCCAACTGGCCGGTCCCAGGACCACCGTCCCCGCGACTCCGTACGCCGCGAGCTCCCCGGAGACCGATTGGGGCACCGTCACCCGAATCGAGGCTGGGTAGGCGTGGGTATCGCCCGGAACCCCGAAGGTCGTGGGTAGGGTGCTCACGGTCAGCACCACGGTCGTGGTCGCCGCCGCACTGGGGGACGGGGTCGGATTCACCTTCCGAGAGCTTGACGGGTGCGCAGTGGGAGTGGTGTGGGAGCTGGGAGCTCCGGAGCAACCCGCCAGCCCGCCGCTGGCGACCGCCACCGCCGCGGCGGCGACGACTACGCTGAGGGTCCGGACCATCCTCACTTGATGCTAGCTAATGCACGGGTGGCGAGGGGATGCTGACGCCCGCGTCGCGTCGTGGATGCCCCGTCCCCAGCTTCGAGTCGCTCAATACTGGGAGGGAGGCTGGCGGCGCCGACAAACTCCCCGCCAAGCCCTTTGAAGAGAGGACCACTGATGCGAGCTGACTATGTTCACGAGCTGCCGGGGCTGATGGAGGCGATGGGGCAGCTGACCGCGATCGCGGAATCGGCCGGACTGGATCCCCTCCTCCTGGAGTTGATCAAGATCCGGGCGTCCCAGATCAACGGCTGCGCCTACTGCCTGGATATGCACACCAAGGACGCCCTGGCCCTCGGAGAAACCTCCCAGCGGATAGCGCTGCTCTCCACCTGGGGGGAGGCCCCTTGCTATTCGAAGAGGGAGAGGGCGGCGATTCAGTGGTGCGAGAGCCTGACCCGGCTGCCCGAGAGCGGCGCACCGGACTCCGACTTCCAGGAGTTGGCGGCGCACTTCAGCGAGCAGGAAGTGGTGGCGATCACCCTGGCCGTCGTCGCGATCAACGGGTGGAACCGCTTGGCTGTCGGACTGCGAGCAGAGGTCGGCGGCTACGTCTCCCGGAGGACTCCGCTGACCTCGCCGTCGAAGGGAGGCTGAGGGTCAGCCGGAGATCAGCACCAGCTTGCCGGTGACCTCGCCCGAGTCGAGGAGCTGAAAGGCCGCCTTGGCCTCCGCGAGGGGATAGGTCCTCGCGATCAGAGGCCGGACCCCGGTAGCCTGAACAGTTCTTAGGAGCGCCGAGAACTCGGCCCAGGTGCCCATCGTCGAACCCAGGATCCTGAGTTGGCGCCAGAACACCCGGCGCAGATCTGCGGGCGGATCCGCCCCAGTGGTGGCACCGGCCACAACAACTGCCCCACCACGGCGGAGCACGCGCAGGCTGGTGGCCCAGGTGGCTTCTCCGACCGACTCGATCACCGCATCGACCCCTTCGCCGGCCGTCAGACCCAATACCTCGCCCACCGCCTCGCGGCCGGTGGCCACGGAATGGTGGGCTCCCCGGAGCACGGCTGCCGAGCGCTTGGCGGCGTCCCGGCTGGCGACGATCACCCGCAGGCCCCCGCACAGTGCCAGTGCCTCGGCGGCGGTCGCCAGGCCGCCCCCCGCTCCCTGTATCAGGACGGTATCGCCAGGGCGCAGCGCGGCCTTGGTGAAGAGCATCCGGTAGGCGGTCAGGTAGGAAGTCGGCAGGCAGGCGGCCTGTTCGAAACTGAGATCAGCAGGGAGCGGAAATAAGTTCATCGCCGGGACCACGCAGTACTCTCCGAAGGTGCCTTCCCAGCTGCCTTCGCTGAGCATCGCGAACTTTCGACAGGCGGTCTCGTCGGGTCCCAGGCAGGCATCGCAGACACCGCAGGTGATGACCGCGTGGGCCACGACCGGAGTTCCGACCGGAATCTGCTCCACGGTCTCCGGTCCGTAGGCATCGACTATGCCGGCGACATCACAGCCCAGGGTCCAGGGAAAGGTCGCCGGCGCTCCGACGCCAGCAAGGGTCCAGAGATCGTGGCGATTGAGGGAGGCGGCCCGGGTCCGGAGCCGGACGGCTCCCCGCTGGGGAGAGGGCATCTCCCGCTCGCCAACCGTCAGGTTGTCGAGTGGCTGGGGACCGCCGGCGGCGGTAGCGAACGCGGCAAGCACTGGGGTAGCCCTCCTATCTCGCCTCTTTCTCAGAAGCTGACTGCGACTTTAGTTGCCGGATGCCGGGGCCGTCGGCGACGTCGAGCCGGGCGCGCTGAGCACGTACACGGCCTCGACCGTCTCCGTGCCCGCAACCACGGTCGAGGTTGTGGAGCCGGAGACCGACCTGGGACCAACCCGCCAGCCATAAAAGGTCCAGCTGTTGGAGTCGGTCGGGAGCTCGGTGAACTTGACGGTCGCGCCGCAGGGGAGGCCGATTGTCCTGCTGGCCTGGGCGAAGGTGAGCGTGGCTCCTGCCGAGACGGCCCTGACGGTGCCCCAGGTGGTGCCCGCGGTGCTGGTGATGGATACGGTCAAACGACAGCTGGTACCGGCGCTGGCCTGGGGCACCCGCAAGGGGCTGGCCGCCGGGTTGGCGGCACAGCCCTGAGTCGTGATCGCCAGACCGAGACCCGCGGCTAAGAGCAGTCCGCGGAACAGCATCGGCCCAAAGGTGTGCGCTTTGGGCAGGGCTTCCGCCGCGAGCCACTTCATCGTGTCACCTCCCCCAGTCCGGTGGGGAATGTCGGCCGCCCCCGGCAGCCGACCGGATGAGCTGATCTATTCTGGGCGGGAGATGTCCTCCGAGGTTGGAAGCCGACGCGCCGGCAAGCGCGACCGCCGCGGGTATTCGGCGACGCCCTCGGTGAGTCCGATCATCATCCAGTCGCTGCGTCGAAGGGTCGACCGGGTGGCGCGCCGGATGGCCATCGAGATGGCTCGGACGATCCCCCTGGCCGAAGGATTTGGCGGTGGCTCTGCCTTCGGAAGCGAGGTGCTCGCTGCCTGCCGGGAGGGCGTGGGAACCATGCTCTCGCTCTGGGACGAGTCTCGACCGCCCTCCCATGCCGAGTTGCAGCAGTTGTCGCGGATGGGCGGTCGGCTGGCCAGCACCGGGGTTCCCCTGGACGCCATCCTCCGTGCCTACCGGGTCGCCGCCTTGGTCATCTGGCAGCACGTCATCGACGCCGTCCGCATTCACCCTGAGATCGAGGCACAGTCGGTTCTGACCGCCGTGGGGCCGCTCTTCGACTACCTTGACGCCATCAGTGTGGCGGTGAGCACCAGCTACCTGGAGACCAGGGAGAGGGTTCGCCGCGAACAGGATCGTCAGTACGACCAGTTCTTCAGCGACGTTCTGGGCGGCACCGCGGACCTGGACATGGTCGCCCGAGCCGCCGAGGGCGGAACGGTGCTGGAGTTCCCCTACCGCCTGGTGGTGGTCGGCGCGGATGACGCTTCGGCCGAGGCGACCATCGCGACCGCCTGGCTGGTGGTGGGTGCTCACGTCGCCCTGTATCAGTCGAGCGTGGTGGCCCTGGTCCCGACCCAAGCACGGATCGGGACCCTGGAGCGGCTGGTGCAGGTGGCGGTCGGATCGGACCAAGCTCCGTGGCAGATGGCACTCGGTCCCACCGTCGCCAACCTCGGCGAGGTGCCGGCAGCGGTAAGGGCGGCCCGAGACGCCCTGACAGTCGGCCAGATTCTGATGCCGGACCTTCAGGTGTACGACTCGGCCAAGCTTCATCCGTACCTAGCCTGGGTCCACGACCTGGACGGCTTGCGGGATTTTGTCGAGGGCGCGCTCGGACCCTTATTGGAGCGGGAGCGAACCCGCAGCTTGCCACTCCGCCAGACCCTGGAGGCCGTGCTCAGCCACGAAGGGCTAAGCGCCGCCGCTCGGGCCTTGGGGGTGCACCGTCACACCCTTCTGTACCGGATGGAGCGGATCGAGGACCTGGTGGGAAACTGGAACGATGCCGAAGACCGGCTTCGGTTGGAGCTGGCGCTCCGCGGCTCGCGGCTCTTGGATGGGTTGGCCCCGGTCGAGCTGAACAAGCCGCTAGCACGTCTCACCGCTGACAGCCGTCGTTAACCGACCCCCGATGGGGTGGCGCCGGTGCCGCTCAGACGCCCGGGAACATCGTGCGCAGGTCGTCGAGCGCTAACTCCGATGAGACGAGCACAACCGACGGTGCAGCGGACAAGTCGAGCCGCCCGTAGATGAGCCGGACGAGTGCTTCCGCAGGCAGTTCCAGCGTGCCCGTGGAAGACTGCTCCGACCAGGGCTCGAGGCGGACGCCGTCAGTCACCAGCACGAACTCCCGCTCCGGTTCACTGGTGGAGATGTGCAGAGTCGTCGCCCGGCCAGTCGGTTTGCCGGCATAGGCCACCACGTTTGCCAGATTGTCGACCAGCAGCGCCACCGAGTCCGGGCTGACCACCGAAGTCGGGTCGAAGGAGACTTCGATGTCCCAGCTGTGGATGGCCTGCTCGGGAAGACGGAGCCGGAGAACTCCCACCAGGTCCAGTTGCATCCCGAAGACGGCGACGTGGAAGGAGCGCACCTGGTCTTGGTCGAGCGATTCGAACTGGCTGACCAGCCGCTCATTGGCGGCCACGCTGTCGGTGGCTTTGGCTTCTGGCGTTCGGGCGTTCCAGGCGTCCCAGATGGGTGGCCAGCCGTCCTGTCCAGGGGCGGCCTCCCCGGTGAGGCCCGCGTCCAGGATCTGGCCAAACATCTCCGCCTGGCCCCCGATGTGAGAGAGCACCTGGGCAATGTCCCAGCCGGTGCAGTACGAGTTCATCTGCAGGGAGGTCGTGTCCAGGGTCTCGACCAGGGTGGCGAGGCGGTCCTGGCAACTTCTAAGAGCGGAGATCCACTCGGCATCTTCGGTTGGCACGGTCAACTCCTCCGTGTGGAGCACGGTATCTGGGTCATTTGAGTCGTATCTGCTGGCGCCGGTAGTTCGGCACCAGGCCAGGATCAGGCTGCTTCAGCGGCACCGGACCAGAGCCGACCAACGCCGATAGCAGCGGGCGCCCATCGATCATACGGGGGGCCGTAGACCGGCTAGAGACTGTCCCCGGGGGAGATGATCTCGCCGCGGCCGGCGACTGGCACCGTCTTGGCCCGATAGACGTACCGCTTGCCGCGCGACCACGAGGCCGCCGCTGCGATCAAACAGCACCCGATCGAGAAGTCGAAGGCGGCGTGCAGACCGGCACCGAACGGTTTTGAGATCAGATGGGGAAAGAAGCTGCGCCCGGTCAGCAGGGCAGAGGTGCTGTGGGGAAGGGACCCCAGAGTTTGAGCGCCTAGTAGATGCACCATCGGGTTGTAGCCCAAAAAGGCGGCGAACAGGGTCGAGACCGGTGGCAGCGAGGCCGCCCGAACGGCGGCCGCCCTGGGCACCCCATGCAGGATCAGTCCGTGTTCCAAGCTGGTCGATAGGGTGCCCGACAGCCCCACGATCACCAGCGTGAAGAAGATCCCGATCGAGAGCACCTGGGCCGAGCTCTGGAATGTGGCGTTCATGCCACCGCCGGCGCCCCTGTGCTCGGGAGGGAGGCTGTTCATGACAGCCGCCCGGTTGGGTGAGGCGAAGGCACCCATCCCCAGGCCGTTGAGCAGCAGGAGCGGTGCGAAGAGTCCGTAGGAGAAGCTGATTGGCAACAGCTCTAGCAGCAAAAAGCTGGCCGCCGCCGCCAGCATCCCGCCGGTAGCGAAAGGACGGGCCCCGAAGCGGTCGGAGAGAGCCCCGGAAAGGGGGCCTGCCAAGAGGAATCCCACCGTCAGGGGCATCATGTAGATCCCGGCCCAGAGCGGGGTGGTGGCGAAGCTGAACCCATGCAGCGGCAGCCAGATTCCCTGCAGCCAGATGACCGTCATGAACATCAGGCCGCCCCGGCCCAGCGCCGCCAGGAAACTCGAGATGGTCCCAAAGACGTAGGCCCGGATCCGGAAGAGGCTGAGCCGGAACATGGGCGCCTTTGCCCTCAGTTCGATGAGGCAGAAGACGGTCAGCAACAACACCCCGAGAACCAACTCGAGGAGAACGGTCGGACTGGTCCAGGCCATGGACTGGTGGCCGTACGGCTCGATCCCGTAGGTGACACCGATCATCACCAGGATCAGACCTGCAGCGAAGGTGAGGTTGCCCCACCAGTCGATCGCAGTCCGGCGGCGCACCCCGAGGTCCCGCAGCTTGAGGTATGACCAGATGGTTCCCGCCACCCCCACCGGGACCGAGACTAGGAAGACCAGCCGCCAGTCGATCGCTCCCAGGATCCCCCCCAGGACCAGTCCAATGAAGGAACCACTAATTCCCGCCACGTTGTTGATCCCGAGCGCCAGTCCGCGCTGGTGCTCGGGGAAGGCGTCGGTCAGGATCGCTGCCGAGTTGGCGATCAGGAAGGCCCCACCCACTCCCTGAACCACCCGCATCAGTACCAACCAGACGGCTCCCGACTGACCGGTCATCCAGGTGATCGACAACAGCACGGAGCCGATGGTGTAGATGACGAAGCCGAGGTTGTAGATCCGCACCCGACCGAAGATGTCGCCCAGTCGGCCGAAGCTCACCACCAAGACGCTGGAGACGATCAGGTAGGAGAGGATCATCCACAACAGGTAGAAGCTGTTGCCCGGGAGTAGCGGATTGAGCCGGATACCCCGAAAGATGTCCGGCATGGCGATGATCATGATGGTGGCGTCGATCGTCACCACCATCACTCCGAGCGTGGTGTTGGAGAGGGCTACCCACTTGTAGCCGGCGCTGGGGGGATTGCCCCCTGTGCTCGCAGGCCGCCGAGGTCGCCACCTTTCCCGCGCGCCCGGCATGTTCAACCCGCTACCTCCGATGCCACTCCCGCCACCAGACCGACCCCAACCAGAGTTCATGCCGGTCGCACGCAGGGGTGCTAGCTACCCATCGGGCAACGCCGGGGTTCAAAACCGGTGGAGCCGGGGCTCTCCCCGGCCGCACGCGGCGTCCTCTCCAATATAGCCCGCGGACCTGCTCTCTCTTGCAGCTCTTGACATGTGACTGTTCGATCACATAACATTACACTGTGACCGATGACCACCTGGTGTTCAGGGCTCTCTCCGACTCCACCCGACGCTTCCTGCTCGACCTGCTTTTCGAGCGTGACGGCCGCACGCTCACCGAGCTGGAATCGGAGCTGGCGATGTCGCGCTTCGGCGTGATGAAACATCTGCACGTGCTGGAAGCCGCAGGACTCGTGGTCACACGGCGGTCAGGCCGCGAAAAGTTGCACTTTTTGAATCCGGTGCCGATTCGGCTGATCCACGACCGCTGGATCGACAAGTACACAGAGCGCCAGATTTCGGCGCTCGCTCAGCTCAAAGATCAATTGGAGGCAACGGCATGACAACTGCAGGCCCGACTACAGCTACCACCCAGGTGTACCGGGTGTACATCAAGGCAACTCCTCACGCCATCTGGGACGCGATCACCAAGCCGGAGTGGACTGAGCGGTACGGCTACGGGGGCCGGGGCGAATACGACCTACGCCCGGGCGGGGCTTACCGTGGCTACACCAGCGTGGGGATGCGGGCAGCCGGCGCGCCGGATCTGGCCATCGACGGTGAGATCGTCGAGGCGGAACCCCCGTGGCGCTTGGTGCAGACCTGGCGCATGGTGATGGACGAGGCGATGGCCGCAGAGGGATTCACCCGCCTCACCTACGAAATCAAGGAGGGGGGAACCGGAGTTTCCCGACTCTCCGTGACCCATGAGCTCGCCAGCACTCCGCGGCTGGCTGTACTGATGTCCGGAGGGATGGAAGACGAAGGCGCGGGAGGTGGGTGGAGCTGGGTGCTCAGCAGCCTCAAGACTTTGCTGGAGACTGGATCTGAGATCCAGTTCCAGCCGGGCCGCCCGGACTGAACTAACTACTAGTGGGTCCCGCCTCGGCGGGGCCCACATCGAGCGGCTCGAAGCGAGAGACCAATGCGGACCGACGGCAGGCTGCTCGCACCGGGATAGAGTGGCCGACGTGATCGCCCAACCGAGCCCAGCGTGACCAAGTGTCCCGGGGAAGCTGGAGCCGAGGTCGGATGTCCGGCGCCACCGCAGCTCCGAGAGACTGACGATCGGGCTGGGTGATGGCGGTCGATAGGCTGCGGGGGGCGTTTCAGATGAGCCGGAGTGGAAAGGTGTTGGCGGCCGGGGCTGCTGGACCGCAGGACGACCCAGCTGGTGCCCTCTGCAGCCCAGAGACCTGCTTTCAAGCGGCCTCGGTCAGCAAGAATTTGGTGGCGGCGTCGATGACGCTGCTCTGCGAAAAGGGAACGTTGAGTCTGGCGGATCCAGTCAAGCGGTGGTGGCCAAAGGCGCCTGGCTCGTGGGAGTCAATGACCGTCTCTCACCTGCTCAGCCACAGCGCAGGAATTGGACACTGGAGCTACTTCCCCGGGCTGGACATCCACAATCCTCCCCCGCCCGAAGTCGTCCTCGAACAGGCGGCCGAGTTGCCGCTCCGGCGCCGGCCCGGAACCGTCTGGGAGTACGGCGGGATTGGCTATCTCCTGGCGGCAGCGATCAGTGAGACGGCGAGCAACCAGCCGTACAGCGAGTTCGTCGCCGACAACATTTTCCGCCCGCTGGGCATGAGTTCCACGACCTCCGGCGTCACGCGGCGTGGGAGGGGAGTGGCGGATGGGCACACTGGGGGCCAGCCGACTCCTGTGATCGAGGGGTTGTCGGCACTTCCGGGTACTGGTGACCTCTGGACGACAGTGGGCGATCTGACCCGATACGCGACGGCGGTGCATAAGGGTGAGTTGATCTCCGCCTCGAGCTGGCGGAGCCTGACACATCGGCAGATGGACCTGCCTACAGAGCGCACCGTTCAGGACCCGGTCGACGCGACTGCGTACGGCTATGGGACGTATGTCGGGACCATCTCCGGGCAGTCGGCGTGGTTCCACACCGGGGACAATCCCGGCTTCCGATCGTTTCTTGCATGGCTGCCCGATACCGAGCTGACAGTAGCCATGCTGTGCAACGACGAGTCCGTCGCTTTCGACGAAGTAGTCCCGCGGATTCTGGGCACGATTGACGCGCAACCGGTGTTGCCGAG
>JBAWFE010000020.1:0-148665 GCA_049591595.1 Candidatus Dormiibacterota bacterium | reverse complement strand
GCCTGCATTCTCTGTGGGCGCTGCACCCGTGAATTCCCGAGCGCCTTCACGCGAGTGGCCGATCCCAGAGTGGCGGTCGGTAACCGCGACCACCTGCGCACAACTCTTCAGTGGGGCGAAGGTGGGCAACTGGCGCCGGCTGCGTTGCGCGCATCGGCGGCCGCGGTCCAGCAGAGTGCATACCGACTATTTCGTCGCTCCCTGCACATCAGGCACGTGGACGCTGGCTCCTGCAACGGATGCGAGTCCGAGCTCCAGATGCTCAGCTCCCCATATGCCGATCTTCACCGTCTGGGACTTTTTTTCACGCCCACTCCCCGGCACGCCGACGCGCTGCTGGTCACCGGCGTGGTCACCAACAACATGAGGGATGTCCTGCTGGCGACGTACGCGGCCATGCCCGCGCCCAAGTTAGTGATCGCAGCGGGAGCCTGCGCGATCAGCTGCGGCGTCTTCGCGGGCGGTCCCACGGTCGTGGGACCGCTGGACGAGCTGCTCGAAGTGGACGCCTACGTGCCTGGCTGCCCTCCGACTCCGCAAGCACTTCTGCACGGGCTCCTGCTGGCCCTCGGGCGGGCCACCGAACGCTACCGCGCTGATCTGGAGGAGTCCGATGGCGCTTGAGCTGCTGGCGGCCGCCGTGGGCTGTTACACCCTGGCTGGCCTGCTCGGACTGGGAGTAATGCGCTGGCGCTTCATGGCCGATCTCTCGGCCGCGACGGCGATCGTCGCCGGCTTGCTGGCCGTGGTAACGGCGGCCATCTGGCTGGGAGGAGCCCACGACAGCCTCACGCTGCCGACCACTACGCCAATCGGTGGTCTGGCCCTTCGAGCGACACCGCTGGCGGGGACCTTCCTGCTGCTGAGCGGAGTCGTTGGTACGGGGATCTCGCTCTACACCGCGGGTTACGCCCCTCATGTCGGCGGGCCGTTGCGGCAGGCCAGTCTGCACAGTCTGCTCAACCTGAGCTTCGCCGCAATGCTGCTGGTGCTGGCCGCTGCCAACGCCTTCACTTTCCTCCTGGCCTGGGAGGTGATGATGATCACCACCTACGTTCTGGTCACCGTCGAGTTCGATCGCCCCGGCAGACCGCAGGCGGCGTTCCTGATGCTGGCGCTGGCCAAGATCGGGTTCATCGCCATGGCAGTTGGGTTCATTGCAGTGGGCGCTCTTCGCGCTGGAGTGTCCTTTGCTAGCGTGGCCCACCACCCGGTGGCGAGTGGAGCACTCGCGTCGGCGGCGTTTGTGCTCTTCCTCCTGGGGTTCGGAGTCAAAGCGGGGTTGGTGCCGCGTCAGGGGTGGCTTACGGAGGCCCACCCGGCCGCCCCTGCCAATGTTTCGGCAGCGCTCTCCGGGATCGTGGTCTCGATGGGCATCTACGGACTGGTGCTGACGGAGGTGACGCTGCTGCCGTCGCCCGCCGGCTGGTGGGGCTACCTGGCTCTTGGGGTGGGAGTGGTCACGGCTGCCTACGGAGTGCTGTTCTCTCTCCTCGTGCCGAATCTGAAGCGAATGCTCGCCTACAGCACCATCGAGAACCTTGGGTTCATGGTGGCGATGCTCGGAGTGTCGCTGGTCTTCGCCAGCAGCCATCACAATCTGCTCGCCGCCGCGGCGCTGGTGGTGGTGATCCTTCACGCGCTCTACCATGCCCTGCTCAAGAGCACGCTGTTCATGGGCGCTGGTTGCGTCGACGTTGGTGCCCGCGGCCTCGACATGGACCGCCTCGGCGGATTGGCCCGCCGAATGCGCTGGACAACTCTACTTTTCTTCGTGGGGGCCATGGGGCTGGCGGGCATTCCGCCATTGAATGGGTTCCAGACAGAATGGCTCGGCCTGCAGATGCTGATCCGCGCTCGGGTATTGGACACACCGGAGAGCCGGGTTTACATGGCCGCCGCCGGCATGCTGCTCACGCTGACCTTCGCCCTGGCGGCGACGGCCTACGTTCGCGTGTTTGGCGGGGCGTTTTTAGGAGCACCCCGCAGCCGCCGCGCGGCGCACGCCGTCGAGGTGCCGATCACGATGCGGTTGGGCATGCTCGTGACGGCAGGAGTCGCTGTGGTCACCGCGCTCATTCCTCCGATCGGAATCGGAGAGGCAGTGGCGTCGGCCGAAGGCGCGACTCACGAGCCAGGTCTGCTGAATGCGCTCCTACCACCATTCTTTCTGCACCCGACCCAATTCGCGCTCCCGATTAAGGTTGGCGGGACGTTCCTGAGTCAGATCCTCCACGCCAACGGTATGGTGATCGTGCCCACCAGCTTCAACTACGCCTTCATCTCGCCGACGTTCATCTTCTTGAGTCTCGTCTGCGTCATCGTGCTGACCGCTGGGGCGCTCCGCCTGCTTGGCCGCCGCAGTCGGAGGGAGAGCGAGGTCTGGGTCGGCGGCGCGATCGAGTACCGCGCGTCGATGCAGTACACTTCTACCGCCTTCACCAACTTGTTCCGCTCGACGTTTGGCGGCGTGTTTCGCGACCAGCGTGACATCGAGCGCGACTATCATCAGGCGCCGTTCTTCGCCCACTCCGTGCGCTACCTGCGGCGTGTTGTAGAGCCGGTGGAGGCCTACGTCTACCGACCGGTCATCAATGGCGCGCGTCGCGTCTCCTCGGCGGCAGGGCGGCTCCAGTCTGGCCACGTCAGCCTCTACCTGCTCTACCTGGTCGCGGTCTTCGTGGTCGTTCTCCTGGTGCGCTGAGTCCCTAGACATCCGGCGCTGGAGAAGTCAGGTCGGGAAGACTGCCTTGGCGCGCCTTGCCGAAGGCGGAGGATCGCCGTAAACTTAGAGGCGGCGATGGAGTTCGCCAGTAACCGCCAATTTGGCTGATGGCTCCTGAGAATTGCATCCGGGCAGTACGAGGAGCGTCATATGGGTAAGGAGGAGCGACCGCTCCCCTCAGGTCCGGCACCAACGCGAGCAGGACCTGACTCCGCGTTTCGGAGCATCCTCTTCGACGGAGCGGAGCCGCGCGAGGACCTGGACGGCTCCGGCGAACCGGCGTACTTTCCGGACCTTAACCTTGATCAGATCATCGATTCGATCACCGCCGGTCGCGAGGAATATGCCCTCAAGCCGATCTTCTATCAGCGGCCGCGTGACCTGGACACGGTTTACTTCCGACACGAGGTGCTGCGGGACCTAGAGCGCGCGCCGGTCACGGTGCTCTTGAATACCTTCGCCACGCGGATGCGGCAGATGCGCGAGCATCTGGCCCAGGCGAAAAAGCTCCACCATCACCACCAGCAACAGAGCTGGTTCCTGAACGCGGTTGAGATCTATTGCGACGCTGTCGACGGTCTTTCTCAGGGCCTGCGGCGGACGGAGGTCGGCTCCCGCGGGCTCCTCGGGTTCCGGGACTACCTGACCAGCTATGTCGAAGGGGCCCGGTTCACCACGCTGGCGTCCGATACGAAGCATCTCAAGCAACGACTCTCTGCGGTGAGCTATCTCCTACACATCAAGGGAAACCGCGTGAGAGTCCGTAAGTTCGACTCGGAGGCTGACTTCAGCGCCGAGGTCGCTACCACGTTTGCGCGGTTCAAACAGCGCGCCGTGAAGGACTATCGAGTCACGTTCTCCGACTGGCCGGAAATGAACCCGGTCGAGTCGACCATCCTGGACCTAGTGGCTCGCCTCTTCGGCGACGTTTTCTCGGAACTTGACGGCTATTTTGCTCGCCATCAGCCGTACCTTGACCAACTGATCGAGAACTTCGACCGCGAGGTGCAGTTCTACCTCGCCTACCTCGAGTACATCACCCGGTTCAAATCGGTTGGTCTCCAATTCTGCTACCCGGAGATGTCGCGAACTTCGAAGGAGATCTTCGCCAAGGAGACGTTCGACCTGGCGTTGGCCGCAACTCTAGTGCCCGAGGGGTCACCCGTCGTGGGTAACGACTTCGAGCTAGTCGGGGAGGAGCGCATCTTTGTCGTCTCCGGTCCGAACCAGGGCGGCAAGACCACATTCGCCCGTACCTTCGGCCAGCTTCATCACCTGGCGAGCCTCGGTTACCCCGTCCCAGGCACCAGCGCCCGACTCTTCCTGTTCGACCGCTTGTTCACCCACTTCGAGAGGGAGGAGGACCCAGCCGACCTCAGTGGCAAACTCGAGGACGACCTGATGAGGCTGCGACGGATGCTCAGCGAAGCCACGGCTGACAGCCTTGTGATCATGAACGAGATCTTCACGTCCACGACCCTGAACGACGCCCGCTTTCTGGGCGAGAAAGTGATTGAGCGGATCGTCCAGCTAGACCTGCTGTGCGTGTACGTGACCTTTGTCGAGGAGCTGGCCTCGCTGAGCGGATCCATCGTGAGCATGGTGAGCACCATCGTTCCGGAGAGACCAGAGCAACGAACGTTCAAGGTGGTGAGGCGACCTCCTGACGGTCTCGCTTACGCGATCGCGATCGCCGAGCAGCACGGCCTCACTTACGACCGCTTGAAGCAGAGGATGGCGAGATGAAGGCCCACCTCATGTACCGAGACCAGGACTTCGACCTCGCGGCGGCGCTACCTGACAACGAGGTCGAGCTAACCCACGATCTGGACTTGAACACACTCTTTCAAGCCATGTCTCTCGGCGACAAGTTCCTCCTCGAAGTGTCGAGGCGAGCGGTTCTGTCGAGCCTGACCGATCCGGCCACGATCGCCTACCGCCAGCACATCTTGGACGACTGCACCTGCTATCCCGACGTGATCCGTGAGATGTACTCGGTCGCGGTGGCCGCGGTTGAGGGTGAGCGAGCCATCTGGGCGCCTTTTCGGAAATCACCCTCGAGCACCCTGCGCAGGTCTGTGGAGGCGCTCCAACTGTTCGTGAGTTCGCTGAAACGATTGCGGCAAATTGCCGAGGATCAGGGCGGAGCGTTTCGCTCTGAGGGACTCGTCGCATTGGTCAACATGCTGCGCCAAGAGCTGGACGATGGTTACTTCCAGACGATCGACGAGTATCTCCAACGCCTCAAGCTGAGGGACGGGATCGTGATGAGCGCCGAGCTCGGCACGGGAAATAAAGGGGTGGGGCACGTGCTTCGTACGCCGGGCAACACGAAGCAGGGCTGGAGAGAGTGGATGGGAATCGGGCTTCGCTCGAGTTATTCGTTCGAAGTCTCGCCCCGTGACGATGCCGGCCTGCGAGCCCTCTCCGAGCTCACGGATCGCGGCACTACCTTGGTGGCCAACGCTCTCGCCCAGTCGACCGATCACATCCTGAGCTTCTTTACGATGCTGTGCTCAGAACTTGGCTTCTACGTGAGCTGCCTCAATTTGCGTGGACAGCTCGTCGAGCGGGATGTCCCGACCTGTACGCCGGTTCCGCTGCCCTGGACGCCTCCCGCCCTCGCGGTCAACGGTCTCTACGATGTCTGCCTGTCTCTGCGGATGGAGGGACGGATAGTGGGGAACGACGCGCACGCGAACGGCAAGTCCTTGGTGATGATCACCGGAGCGAACTCAGGCGGGAAATCCACCTTCCTTCGGAGCATGGGACTCAGCCAGCTGATGATGCAGTGTGGCATGTTCGTAACCGCTCAGTCGTTTGCCTCCAGTGTCTGCGAGGGGCTCTTTACGCACTTCATTCGTGAGGAGGATTCCCGCATGAGGAGCGGACGCCTCGATGAGGAGCTGAGTCGGATGAGCGCAATTGCCGATGAACTCACCCCGCGTTCCATGGTTCTCTTCAACGAGTCGTTCGCAGCGACCAACGAACGAGAAGGATCGGAGCTGGCCCGCCAGATCGTTCGTGCCTGCCTGGAAGCCGGCATCAAGATCCTCTTTGTCACGCACCTCCACGACTTGGCGGACAGTTATTACCGGCAGCATCTGGAGTCGGCTCTCTTCTTGCGCGCCGAGCGGCTGGCGGACGGACGACGGACCTTCCGGATGGTCGAAGCGGAGCCGCTCCCGACCAGCTACGGAGAAGACCTGTACCACCGCCTCGGCGGTTGGATGAGCGACCCAACTTTGCCGGTCCCGAGTGGAGAAGCGGGGCTGGAGGGCGGCTCGCCAGGTTCGTAACCGCATTCGGCCAGGCTAGATGGCCGTTATTACCGCGCCGGCACATGGGTCGGCGGTCCTGGTGGCGGTGCCAGTTCACGGGCAAGAACGGGTCCGACTCACGGTGCTCGTTGGAGTGGCGTCGTGCCCGCGGTCGTGATAGTCTGCGAGCACGGCGATGGGGCTCGCCGCGGTGATCGGCACCGGAACCGCAGCCTGAGCTGATGGCCCCTGACCAATCTGTGTCGGTCAGGGGATGACAATGAGTTCGTCAGCCAATGTCGGTTGGCGCTGGTGATGGCAGCCACCCGCGCTCCGGCCTCGTTCGACCCAACTGTCTCCGTGGTAGATCTTTATCTTCACCGAGGAGTCTCGACTCGTCAGATCTCCCGGCTCACGGGCATTCCGCGGACCGAGGTCTCTAGCCTATTAAGAGGAGCAGGGATCAAACTCGCCCCTCGGGGCCGGGGACGCTCACGGCCCCAGACCCGCCTGGCGGTGCCAGCTGGCCTTCAGCACGCGCTATGGGAGCTTTATGTCGACCGCCGATTCACCCGTGCTCAGGTCGCCGCGACCCTCGGACTGTCCGAGGGTGTGGTCCGGCACCGGCTCGCCGAGCTGTCCGTGCCGATGCGAGGACGGGGCGGCAGCTACCGAGAGGACCGGCGAGAGCCCAATCCGGTTGAGGTCTTTCATCTCTACGTGGAGCAAGGGTGGAGTGCCGGTCGAGTGGGAGCCGAACTGGGAGTCAGTCGGAAGCTCATCCTGCGCACGGTCCACGATCACGGGTGGCCGGTCAGGATCGGAGGCCCTCCGCCGCGGGCAGGCCTCCAGGAGATCGCTCTGATTAGGGCCTTGTATGAAGATGAACTGGTCTCCAGGGTGCTCGCAGAGTGGCATCTTCCGGAGGTGAGTCCAGGCGGCCCAATCTGGCGCCGATTCCCCCATCCCTTGGCGGTCCCGCCAGATCTGCTGCAGCAACTTTACGTCGATTGCGGATTATCACTGTCCCAAATCGAACTTCTGTCGGGGCAGCCCACCACCACTTTGACGAAGCGGCTTCGCTCCATCGGAATCCCGTCCAGATCCCCTGGCGGCCGGTCACCATTCCTGCGTCGATGGAGGACGCAGACGCAGTTCCTGGAAGTCGCCAGGAAGCCCCACCGAAAACGGGGCCGATGATGTCCGAAAGAGTGGTTGGTTTGTCTCATGAAAGCCTAGCCCCCGGAGATTCCCGCAATCTAGCCGCGCGCTTGCGGGAGCTCAGCCAATTGGAACTGCTGCCAGCCAGCACCCGGGCGGTGGTCGCGGAGGCGGCTCAAAAGCTGGCAACCGCCACCGTCTACTTGGCGGTGGTAGGGGACTTCAAGCGGGGCAAGAGCTCGCTGATCAACGCCATCCTGGGGGCGCGGTTGCTGCCGGTGGGCGTACTCCCGCTCACCTCGCAGCCGACGCTGATCCGCTACGGGCAGGAGCCCTGCGCCGTAGTGAAAATGGCCTCCGGAACCGAACGCATGGCGGTGGAGCGGATCGCTGAGTACGTCACCGAGGCGGCCAACCCTGGTAACCGGCTCCAGGTTCTCGAGGCATGGGTGGAGTATCCGTCACGTCTGCTTCGGGATGGCGTAGTGGTAGTGGATACGCCCGGGACGGGCAGCATGCATCAGCAGAACACCGATGCCGCGCACGCCTTTCTGCCCCGAATCGACGTCGCCCTGGCGGTGTTGAGTGCCGAGTCGCCTCTCTCGCTCTCCGAAGCCAACTGGTTCCGAGACGTGGCCGCTAGGGCGTCCCGCACCGTGATCTGCCTCAACAAGGTCGACGCCATCTCGGCGCGGGAGCGGGAGGAGGCGGTGGAGTACGTGCGCCGGGGCGTGGCCGGCATTCTCGGCGGCCCGGCGCCGACCATCTTCACCACCTCGGCGAGGCGCGAGCTCGACGACGGTTATGACGAGGGAGTTGCGAACCTTCGGCAGTGGCTCCGTGACGAGTTGGGGCAAGCTCGCTCCAGCATCGCTTGGGACAGCGCTGTTCAGACTGGCGGCTCAGCGCTCGAGCTGGCTCGATCCGCCCTCTCGTTGGAGCGAGCGGCCCTCGCTGCCCCGGTAGCTCAGGCCCGCGACCGCGCAAGGCGGATGCTGGCAGCTCAGGATCGTTTGGCCCGGGTTGGGCAGGAAGGCAAGGCGGTGATCGCAGCCCAGGCAGCGGACCTGGTTCGAGGTGTCGTCGATCCCAAGATCGACTCGATCCGAAAGGAGCTCGATCAGCGCCTCTCGGCCATCTCCGACGACCATGGCTGGCCCCTGGAGTTGGAGGCGACCGCTCGCCAGAGCGGGCGCCTGCTTGAGAACCTGGTGCGGGCGCCACTCCAGCAGGTTCTGAGAGACCAGGCGGAGCGACTCCAGGCCGTCCTGGATCACTTCTTGGACGAAGTTGGGGGCATCTACCAGATCAAGTTGCCGGGCGCTCCCCGCCTCGTCGAGTCCACTCGGCTCCCTAACGTCAGGGTCACCCTGAGCGACGAGCCCGGAGCTCTTGCCATGGGATTGCGCAGTGTCAGAAGCGCGCTGCCAGGGGCGGCCGGGCGGAGTTGGCGGGAGCGCGCCCGACGCCAGGAGGCAGCTGAGGCGGCCGATCGTCTCTCGGGCCGACTTCGCTACGCGACGGTCGTAGCCGTTGAGGAGGCGACGCGAGAGTGGCTGGCCTGGTCGGACGCCGAATGGCGTGGCCTGGCGGAGGCTCTGAGCGCCGCCCTGCGCCGCAGTGGGGAGGCGGCGGCGGCGGGGGAGGCGGCGGCGAAGTCGCAGGCGGGCGGGCTCGACAGCATGTCCGAGGTCCTGGCCGCGGTGGCCGATGCACTGCGACCGGGGTCAGTCACGCGCCGTGACGCGAGTGCTACCCGGTGATCGGTCGAGAGCGCCTGCCGGCAGCCCCGCACGGAGTTCAGTCCCTCGTGGAACTGCCGACGGTCTGGAGTATCTGACACCATGGGAACTTGGAGCTGGCCGAGCTGAGCGGGAGAATGAACCGGTGGGCAAGGTGGTAGAACTCGATCGGCGCCAGCTCGGACTTGCCGGACCACCGGTCTCCGTGGTCGGGCTCGGTACCAACAGCTTCGGCACCCGGATGCCGGACCAGGCGGTGGGGAAGGTAGTCGACACGGCCCTCGATGCGGGCATCAATCTCTTCGACACGGCTGACATCTACGGCCGAGGAGAGAGCGAGCGGCTCTTGGGACAGGCCCTGCTGGGGCGTCGCGATGAGGCCCTCATCGCCACCAAGTTCGGCATGAAGCGTGCGGGTGAGGATCCCGCCCAACACCGGGGCTCACCCGGCTACATCCGAGCCTCGGCGGAGGCCAGCCTGACCCGGCTGGGAGTCGAGGTGATCGATCTGTATCAGATGCACGAGCCTGACCCATCCACGCCGATCGCGGAGTCCCTGGGTGCGCTGCACGACCTGGTCCAGGAGGGCAAAGTCCGCTGGATCGGCTGCTCCAACTTCCCGAGCTGGCAGGTGGTGGAGGCCAATTGGACGGCCCGCTCTCTAGGCTTCACCGCCTTTGTCAGTGCCCAGGACGAGTACAGCCTCCTCAACCGCAGCGCTGAGCGCGAGCTGCTGCCGGCGCTCGATCACCTGGGCATGCGGCTGCTGCCCTACTTTCCACTGGCCCGCGGGTTGCTGACCGGCAAGTACCGCCGGGGCCAGCCCGCGCCTCCGGGGTCGCGCGCGAGCCAACCGTCCAACTCCAGCATGCTGGACGATCAGAAAAGCTTCGACACGGTCGAAGCTCTGGAGAGCTTCGCTCAGCAACGCGGCGTCACCCTCCTGCAGGTTGCGTTCGGGGCATTGTTAGGACGAACCCAGGTGGCATCGGTAATCGCCGGAGCTACTCGGCCCGAGCAGGTTATTGCCAACGTCCAGGCATCAAGTTGGACCGCCACCGAGGACGACTGGACCGAATTGAATCTGGTCGTAGCGGCGCCGGTATAGGGTCAGGAAGCACTCGACGGCTGTGGTTTTCGGCTACCCAAGGCCGTCCAGCTCGCGAGTCCCAAGGCGAGAACCGCGACGACCAGGAACGCACCCGATCCGTGCAGAAACTGCAGGGTGACCCCCATCCACGCCACACCCACGCTGGTGGCGACACTGCCCAGCACCTCACTGACGCCGGCGATACGGCTCATGAAGTCGACGGGTACGCCGTCCGCCCGAATGACCAGGAAGACCACCAGTGCGAAGCCTTCGCCCAGCCCGAACAAGAGCGCTCCAGCGATCTCCAAAAGTGGTCCGCCTGCGCTGACCAGCCCAGCACCAGCAGCGAGCACAAAAAAGCCGCTCGCGATCCCCAGCCAGTGACGCTGCGGTGAGCGTACGCCCGCAATCAGGGTCCCCCCCGCTGACCCCGCCGCATACGCAGCGACCGCCAAGGCGGCTCGGCTGGTGGATCGTGTTCCGTTGGCGGTGGCTACGTAGATCAACCCCAGGACGATCCCTGAGCCGATCGCGGTGTACATCGTCCAAGCCAACTGCGCGCGACGTAGGTTGGAGTGCTGGAGAAAGTAACCCAGACCCGACCGTACATCCTGCCAAACGCTGCCTACTGCCGTGCTGGTGACGAGAGGCTCCGACCGCAGCGCGGACAGTCCCGCCGCCAGGATGAAAAAAGAGACGCCGTCGATTGCCAATCCGGTGGCAGCGCCGTAAGCGACGGCCACGAGTCCTGCCAGCAAGGGGCCGGCGACCCAGGCCAACGACTCCGTTGCCTCTACCAGTGAATACACCTTGGTTAGATACTCCCGAGCCGCGATCCGCGGAGTCAGTGATCCTACCCCCGCCGAGCAGAACCCCTCGAGGATGCTGAGTGGAACGGTTACGACGAAGATCACCAGCAGCACCGGTCCGTGCAGCAGGGCGGCGATTGGAATGAGCAGAGTTAGAAGCCCGGTTCCTACCTCTGCCACCACCAGTGATCGACGACCTTCAAGGCGATCGAACTTTGCGCCGAACGGAAGGCGGACCATGAGGAAGGGGAGGAGAGCAAGAGCGGCCACAGCCGCTACGAGAAGTGGACGGTGGGTTAGCTGCAGAACAATCAGCGGCAGCAGAAGGGCGGTGGCGGCGTCGCCCAGGTACGACAGTGCCTGTGTGCCCAGGAAGATGGAAAGATCGCGATTGCTCCTCAGCAGAGACAGCACGACCGAGAGTATACGGAGGACTTTGGCTGGTCCAGACGGGGGCCTGCCGGTACACGCGCAGATCCGGACCATGTTATACAGAGGCGCGTGCACCACGCGCCCTCGCAGGTGCGGCCCTAACCGTGGCTGCACTCCGCCGAATGCATGAATACCGTGCTGGGAGATCGGGCGACGGCGACCGAGCTAAGCGGTAGTCATCCAGACGAGAAGTCGCACGCTGAGCAGTCGAACGCTGGTCGCGAGCCGTCCAGAGGAGGGTTGGTGGCGCTGCTCGTCTCAATGCACCGGGCGGAACGCTCGTCCCCTGCTCCTTGGGGGAATGGCCGGATCGGGTGGGCGACGATCCCGCCTAGACTGGACCGGCCCAAGCTTTAGCCGGAGGGAGCGCAATTCGAATCTACATTTCCTGTGACATGGAGGGCGTCGCCGGCATCGTCGACTGGAGCCAGGTAGCGGCGGCCGATGACCTGGCGCCGGGGCCCCGGCTGCTGCTGGGAGAGGTAAATGCGGCGATCGAAGGTTCAGTGGCGTTCGGAGCCCACAGCTTTCTGGTCAACGACGCCCACGGATCGATGCGGAACCTGGCGCCTGACCAGCTCCAGGGCGAGGCGGAGTACTGCTCGGGGCAGTACAAGCCTCTCTACATGATGGAAGGGTTGGACGAGGACTTTGACGCCTGCTTCTTCATCGGCTACCACGGTGCGGTTGGCGGGGCCGCCTCGGTGCTTTCTCACACCTACAATCCGGCGGCCATCCAAAGAGTTGACCTCAATGGCCATCTGGTTGGTGAGAGCGGCATCAACGCGCTGGTCGCCAGTCACTATCGGGTTCCGGTGGCGCTCATCACCGGGGACCAACACACCGCTGCCCAGGCTGAGCCAATCCTCGTCGGAGCGGAGACTGTGGTGGTAAAGCAGTCGCTCACGCGGTTGGCGGCGCGCAGCCTCCATCCCGCGGTAGCTCGCCGACGGATACACGACGGGGCGATCAGCGCCCTCGCGCGGCTACAGGAGATCCCGGCGCCGGTGCTCCCATCTCCGGTCCAGCTGCGGGTGCTTTTGCGGAACGCTGACTTGGTGAAACTGGCGGTCCAGATTCGCGGCATTCGCGCCCTCGCGGAGCTTGAGGTCGTGATCGAAGGAGAGGACTGCCTGGCGGTCTACAGCCGCTTCGTCGGCCTGCTCCAGATCACCAGGGGTGTCGCCCAGGAGCGCTGAGTCAATCTTCCCCGCGCCTCCTTCAGGCCTCCGCGAGCAGCCAGAACGCGCGCCGTTCGAACTTGAGTGGTGCCCGCTGGCAGAGCTCGTGCAGCTCCAGAAGACGCTCCCGGAACGACTCGGGAGCGAAGCCGGGGAGCTCCCACGGCACCGCCTTGAGATACCAGACCAATGCTCCCACGTCGGCGATCGTCTCCACCTGATTCACCTCGCCTCCGTCGGTGACCCGAAGCCCGGCATTCTCGACTTGGTCACAGGCCAGGGCCAGCTCCCAGATGGGGCTGAGAGGTTGGGCCGGTGCGACCCCGATCAGGGCCGCCAACTCCCGGCCGTCGCCCACCTGCTGAGTGATAAAGCGACCGCCCTTGGCCAGCACCCGAGCCACCTCCACCGCCAGGAAGGCTTCGTGGCGATCTGCCACCAGATGAAAGGAACGGTCCGGGAAGGGAAGGGGCGGTTCTGCGCCACTTGGGGTGACATTGTCCCAAGGTCCGTCGTAGGCGACGACCTCGACTCCCAATGGCTCCAGCCTGGTCCTGGCAAGGGCGAGGTTCGGCGGCCACCCCTCGGTCGCGACGGTGCGCCGGGGTCGCTGGTCCAGCCTGGCCAGCCACTCACCGCCGCCTGTCCCTAGGTCCAAGAGGTCCGAGGACTCTCGCGCCAGCCGCTGCACCATGGTTCGGTAACTCCAGGGGAGCGGAGTGGTGGTCAGCCGGTCGCCCAGCCACGCAAAGTCCCAGCCCTCCATGGGATGGGACTCCGCCTCAGCGATGAGATCGTCGAAGTCGGCCACGGAGATCCTCACTTGAAGGCTCGCAGCCGCGAAATGTACCAGCTAGTCACCACCGCTGGCTGGGGCCCCGAAACATGCGCCGGCGGGAGTTCGCAGACCGCAGCAGTCGCCGGGCGTGGCGATACTGGGGAGCATGGAGCTTGCCGAGTTAGGCCCCCCACGCCCTTCGCCAAGAGAGCCTTCTGCTGACCCCAGCTGGGCCGACCTCGGGCCGGTTGACCCCGACGAGGAGGCGGTACTCACGCTGGTGCTGCGCCCTAGGCTGGACGCCGCCGCTCCGGTTCCTGCGGACCTCGGGCTGCTCATCCCTAGGCTGCGGGCCCATCTGTCCAGGGAGCAGCTGGTGGATGCCCGGGGAGCTCACCCAGCTGACGTCGAGGCACTTCGGGATTGGAGCAGTGCGGTCGGGGTGGCAGTGATCTCGGTGGCAGCCGAACGGCGGACGGTCGAGATCAGGGGTAGTTTCGACCGGCTGGGAGAGCTGTTCCGGGTGGAGTTCCGCCGGAGCGGGGTCGGTGGCCAGGAGTTCAGAGCGACCCGGGGGACCGCCGCCGTCCCGGGCGAGATCGCGGATCGGGTGGTGGCGGTCCTCGGCCTTGAGACGCGGCCTTTGGCGAATCCCCAGTTCCGTCCCCTGCCCCTGCCGCAACCGGTCGGGCCGCTTTCGGACGCGGCGCCGCTCAGTTATCTGCCGACCCAGGTCGCGGAGCTGTACGGCTTCCCCGCCGGTACCAGTGGTGCCGGCGAGTGCGTCGGTCTGATCGAACTGGGGGGAGGCTACCAGACCGCCGACGTCACCACCTATTTCAGCGGTTTTGGGGTGCCGGCCCCGGAGTTGGTGGCGATCCCCGTGGCTGGAGGTTCGAACCAGCCCACCGGAGTCCAGGACGGACCGGATGGCGAGGTGATGCTGGACATCGAATTGGTCGGGGCCATGGCCCCCGGGGTCCGGCTGGCTGTCTACTTTGCCCCCAACACCGACCAGGGGTTCTTGGCCGCCATCAACGCGGCGCTCCATGACGAGACGAACCGTCCCTCGGTGATCTCGATCAGCTGGGGTGGACCCGAGTCCAAGTGGCCCAAGGCCACCATGACCGCCTTTGATCAGGCCTTCCAGGACGCATCACTGCTCGGGGTGAGCGTCTGCGTAGCCGCCGGGGACAACGGTTCCAGCGACGGGCTGACCGACGGAGAGGCCCACGTGGATTTCCCCGCCTCCAGCCCACACGTGCTGGCGTGTGGGGGCACGAGCCTCTCCTCCAAGGCCGGGAAGATCACCTCCGAGGTGACCTGGAACGACGGCGCCCAGGGCGGGGCGACGGGTGGAGGCGTCAGTTCCTTCTTTGCCCTTCCCGCCTGGCAGGACAAGGCGAAGGTTCCGCCCTCAGCCGACCCCGGTCACAAGACCGGACGGGGAGTGCCTGACGTGGCCGGGGATGCCGACCCCGAGACGGGGTATCAGGTCCTCGTCGACGGCCAGCGGGCCGTGTTCGGAGGAACCAGCGCGGCGGCGCCGCTTTGGGCGGCTCTGCTGATCCGCTGCACGCAGGGGTTGGGACACTCGCCGGGCTACCTCAACCCGATGCTGTATCAGACACTGGACAGCGAGGGCGTCACGCGGGACATCACCAAGGGCAACAACGGCGCCTACCACGCAGGCCTAGGCTGGGACCCGTGCACCGGCTGGGGCAGTCCCCATGGCGCCCAGTTTCTGGCTCGGCTGGAAGGCTGATCCGAGCCGGGAGCGACCCTGATGTCCGACCGCGGGTGGAGGTCCCGGTCGGATCCAAGTCTCTTGGCGGACGGAGGCGCCACCCGAATCTCTGGTCCCCGGGCGGGTACTCGAGGTACTACCTAGTGTCCTGTCTCAGAGGTACGCTAGCAAAAGCGCTGGATGCTGGCCAGAATCTGGTCGGCGGTCTTTACCCAGAGGTAGGGCCTGGGCGCTTCTTTGTTCAGTTTCACGTATAAAGGGATGGCGTCTTCCAGGGCGCGGCTGCTGCGATGTGTGCCGCGGCGGATCTGCTTATCGGTCAACTCGCCAAACCACCGCTCCACTTGGTTGATCCAGGAGGAGTGGGTGGGTGTGAAGTGCAAGTGAATCGGGGACGGCGCAGCAGCCAGCTTTGAATTACAGCGGTCTTGTGGGTGCCGTGTCGCCGGTAGTCGTGAGTCATCCGCAGCGCCGCTCGTCAAACAGGCCTTCGATTCCCCTGGTGATGAAACGGGTCCGCCGCTTGCCGACGGTGGCATCGGTGTCATGCAGCTCGCGCGCCACCATGGTGTTCGTCTGGCCACCGACACACTGCAGGATGATGCGGGCCCGCATCGCCAACGACTGGCTGGTCAGGTGCCGACCTGTGAATCGCTCCAGTGTTTGGCGGTCCGTCCCGCTGACCAGCAAATGAGCCTTCGGTCTTCCGGCCGGCATCGGAAGCTACCTCCTACGGCAGTGATATGCACCCATTCTGCCGGTAACCTATGAGACAGGACACCAGTAGCAGGAGGAATCGCGGCGAAGGCGTCTGCATGTACCGGATCGGCAATGCTCGCCTAGCCCAATCACTGATTGGTCGGTCTACAACCCGACTGCGTTGTCGCTAATCTCCATATTCTATGGTGAATGGCGCCGGACCCATCGGTGCTGCCGGTAGTCCGCGACCCACTGTTGCGTGGAATGCCACTCGCCATCATCCGCTTGGAGTGCTTCTAAACGCCCTCGTGATGCTGCCGTGCGCAGCGCGACAAAACTCAAGTCCTCACTCACCAGGGCCGTCAGGGGTAGGATGCTTTGCTCGTGAGACATCAGGCGAAACAGGAATTGATTCAGGCTATACATCACTCCACGGGCGATTACTTCGCCCAACGGGCCTGGATTGCCATTCATAGCCGCAGTCAAGCCGGCGCGGTAGTGGTTTCTTTGCTTGAAGTGAATTACGGCAGGTGGGTAGCCTAGGCGCACGAGAACAAGGTTGAGTGCCAAGCGTCCAGACCGGCCATTACCGTCTAAGAATGGATGGATGCGCTCGAAGCGCTCATGGCTTGCAGCCAGCCGTTCCATCAACGAGCCCTCTTCACGAGTTATGGCGTTAGCGTCTTTGATCCAATCCGAAATCAATGCCGACACCATAGTAAAGTCTGGTGGCGTCATTCCGTCGGGGAACGGTTCGACGTTATGCCGCCTCCAGCCTCCAGCCTCTTCTCCGGGCAGAGCGTATTGATGCGGAGCTATGTCCCACACGGGAGTCATAGCCAGATGATGGATATTTCTCAGCTCGGTCATGGTGATGAGGGAGTCTTCACCCCAGTGCGAAGCACCACGAGCTTGCCCGTACACCCACTCTGCGGCATCGGCGTACCCTCGAACTTCCATGTAGTCTTTGAGCTGTTTTTCACCGACTGGTTTGTTGGCCGCCAGCAGCGCCTCAACCTCCTTGAGGACGAGGGTATTGCCCTCGATGGCGGTTGAGTTATGAGCCTCTTCGAACCAGATCTTTCGCCAAACTCGGTTGAGTAGGTCCGGGGTGGGCAATCCGCCGAATTGTGCCTCCAGCAAGGTCGCATAGCCGGCAACGCGGCGGTAGATGTCCTCGCGACGCGGATGCCCTCTGGCGGGCTTGAATTTGCTCACGTAAGGCAATTCTAAATGAGCAAAAGCAAATGGTCAATGCCCATTGAACTCAAAACAGGCGACCCACAGTCCTAACTGAACCGCCCCGGGAAAGCTGGAGACTCCATTCGTTGAGAGGATGGAGGGATGACAAGCTCGACGAGGTACCCGCAGGACCTGTGGGAGCGGGCGGTGAGGCTGGTGCTGGAACATGGAGGCGATTAGCCCTCGGAGTGGGCGGCGATTGAGTCGATCTCGGCCAAGTTGGGGATGACCAAGGAGTCGCTGCGGCAGTGGGTGCGGCGGGCGCAGGTGGAAGGGGGGCTGCGAAGCGGAGTGACCACCTTGGAGTGGGAGCGGATCCGGGAGCTGGAGCGGGAGGTTAGGGAGTTGCGGCGGGCTAACGAAATCCTGAGAGCGGCATCCCTTTTTTTCGCGCCGGAACTCGACCCGAGACCGCCCAAGCCGTGAAGTTCATTGCCGAGAACGGGGAGCGCTGGGGAGTTGAGCCGATCTGCCAGGTGCTGCCGTTTGCCCCGACCACCTACTACGCCGCTAGCAGCAGGCCGACCTCGGCCCGGGAGCTGCGGGACCGGGAGTTGAAGCCGCAGATCCAGCGGGTCTGGGGGGAGAACTTCCGGGTCTACGGGGCAGACAAGGTGTGGGCCCAGCTACGGCGCGAGGGATTCCTGGTGGCCCGCTGCACGGTGGTGCGGCTGATGCGGGATCTGGGCTTGCGTGGCGTGGTGCGGGGCGATACTCCCCGAACCACGGTGGGTGCCGAAGGTGCGGAGCGGCCGGCGGACCCGGTGCAGCGCCATTTCGTGGCGCCGGCGCCGAACCGGCTGAGGGTCGAAGCGGGTGACGTGCGGGCTCTCATCGACTCGGGGGTACTTCCCGCACGCCGGCTGGGCCAGGAGTGGCGCCTTTCGCGAGTGGCTGTCCTGAACTGGCTGCGGTCGGACGGCAGCACTGAGGAGCAGCAGGGGTGAGCGATCCGCCCAATCCCGCTCTGCCGGGGCGACGCGCGCCTGCCTGGCTGAAGCTCATGAACCTGATCAATCGTCCCCTGCTGCGGCGCGGCATCGGACCCGCCCCCCAGCACCTGCTGTCCCTGCGCGGTCGCAACAGCGGCATCCCGCGAGCGACCCCGGTCGCGGTGCTGGAATTTCGCGGCGACCGCTTCGTTGTTGCCGGATACTCGGGGGCAGACTGGGTAAAGAACGCACGTCTTGCCGGCTCTGCCGAGCTGCGCCGAGGTCGAGAACACCAGCGGGTGCTCCTGGAGGAGGTACCGGTCAGCCAACGGCCACCGATCCTGAGAGAGTTCGCCCTCAAGGTCCGCGGGGGACGCTCCTTCATGACGTTCCGCGCTGACTCCAGCGACCAGGAGTTGGCCCAGTCCAGCCCCGAGCACCCGATTTTCCGCTTGCGCGTCGATCCAGGCGAAGGTCCGACAACCGCGGTTTCCGGCTAGGCGGAGATGCCTCTTGTGGCAAGCTAAGGCAGTGACCCAGATTGAGACTCGCCCAGTGGTGACCCGCAGTGGATCTACCGAGCCGGCGATCGTCGCCCAGGACCTCAAGAAGACCTACAAGGAGATCGAGGCGGTCCGGGGGGTCAGCTTCGAGGTTGCGACCGGCGAGATCTTCGGATTTCTGGGGCCTAACGGCGCCGGCAAGTCCACCACCATCTCAATGCTCTGCACGCTGGTCCTCCCCACCGAGGGCACCGCTCACGTGGCTGGCTTCGACGTGGTGGCCGACCAGGCGCGGGTTCGTCAACGCATCGGTTTGGTCTTTCAGGACACCACTCTCGACGACTATCTGACCGCCACCGAGAACCTGCGGTTTCATGCCGAGCTGTACGGCGTACCTCGCGAGGTAGTCGCGGTCCGTCTGCGCCAGGTGCTGGAGATGGTTGATTTGTGGGAGCGCCGTGACGGACTGGTGCAGACCTTCTCGGGCGGCATGAAGCGGCGGCTGGAGATTGCCCGCGGCTTGCTGCACGCTCCGTCAGTGCTCTTTCTCGACGAGCCGACAGTTGGTCTTGACCCCCAGACCCGCTCCCATATCTGGAGCTACATCCAGGAGCTTCGTCGGCGCGAGCAGATCACCATCTTCCTGACCACCCACTACATGGACGAAGCGGAGTACTGCGACCGGCTGGCGATCATGGACAACGGCGTGCTGGTGGCGATCGACACCCCAGAGGCGCTCAAGGGGAGCATTGGCGAGGACCGCGTGGAGCTGCACACCGACGACGATCAGCAGGCGATTGAACGGCTGGCGCAGCAGTTTCAGATCAAGGCGCAGATCAGCGAGGGCGCGGTTACATTTCATGTTCCGGGCGGAGAACAGTTCGTGCCCCGCCTGTTCGCGGAGCTCGGGATCACGATCCGGTCGATCAGGGTGGCTCGCCCCACCCTCGACGACGTGTTCATGACCTACACCGGGCGCACCATCCGGGACGCTGAGGCATCCGGTTCCGAGCGCCTCCGCGCCAATCCGTGGATGCGAGCTCGAGGGAGGCGGTAGCCATGGGTGCCAGCGTGGCTGTTCCCGGAGTCAGAGTTGCCGGAGGACGCACAAGCGACGACATGCGGGCCTTGTGGGTGGTCTGGAAGCGGGAACTTATCCGCTTCCGTCGGAACCGAATGAGAATCCTCACCTCACTGGCTCAGCCGGTACTGTTCCTCTTCGTCTTGGGGACCGGTTTGTCCACGGTCATCTCGACCGCGGACGGCTTCAATTTCCGCACCTTCATGTTCCCCGGGGTGCTGGGGATGACGGTTCTCTTCACCTCCATCTTCTCCGCAATCTCCATCGTCTGGGACAGGGAGTTCGGCTTCCTGCGCGAGATGTTGGTGGCGCCGGTGCACCGCTGGACCCTGGTTCTGGGGAAGTGTCTGGGCGGCGCCACGGTGGCGACGATTCAGGGCGCGATCATGCTGGCGCTGGCCGGGTTGGTGGGGGTTCCCTACAACCCGGTGATGCTGCTGGTTCTGTTGCTGGAGATGATGCTGACGGCGTTTGCCCTCACCGCCTTCGGGGTGATGCTGGCGGCCCGAATCTCCGACGTGCAGTCATTCCAGGTGATCACCCAGCTGTTCGTGCTGCCGATGTTCTTTCTCTCGGGGGCGGTCTTCCCGGTGACGAAACTACCAGTCTGGCTGGGGGTTTTGAGCAAGCTCGACCCGCTCTCTTATGCCGTCGACCCGCTCCGCAAGGAGGTCTTCACCTATCTCTCAATTCCACCTTTGATCCGTCACACCTTCGACCCCGGGGTCACCTGGGGGAGCTGGAATCTTCCGGTATTTGCCGAGGTCGGACTAGTCGCGGTGGCGGCTGCGGTGATGCTCGGAATCGCGATCCGGCAGTTCTCCAAACCTACTTAGCGACCGGCGTGGTGGCCTTGCGGGGCAGCTCCAGCCGCGCAGCCAGTCGCGACGCCACTCCGGCGACTAAAAGCTGTTCGCTGAGCGGCCAATCCTGCACCAGCTCCTCCAGCATGTGGCGGCGGGCTAGGTGCAGCCGCTTGCGTAACCGTTCTCCCGCAGCAGTGATCCGTACCAGCGCGGCCCGGCCGTCGCTGGGATCCGGCTCTCTGGACAGCAGGCTGGCCCGCTCCAGTCGCTGCAGCCGGGGCGTGATAGTGGAGTTGTCGACGCCGTAGTAGGCCGCCAGCTGGGACGGATGCACCGGTCCGCACACGGAGATCCGGTGGAGCATGCCGACGGTTCCCACCGGGAGGTCGCACCTAGCCCGGCGCATCGTCTCGATCTGTACTTCCCTGCTGTTGGACCAGCGCACGATCGCGGTTACCGCTCGCTCCAGCTCGGCGACCGGGCTCTCGTCTGCCACCGTCGAGCCCGCCGGTGCAGCGACCTGTGCCAGAGCCGGTGCGCCGGTCATGGGGCGGAGCGGTCTCCCGATCCGTCTCGGTCGGAGGCCCGGGCCGGTTCGAGGGAGCGCTTTCCGGACTCGGCACCCGTGTCATCAGACGAGGGGAGCTCGGGCTCCGGCTCCAGCTCGGCCGGGGCGGATGGGGGTGAATTGAAGGCCAGCACCGGGCTGGGGGCCTCCTCCTGGTGGATGTATTTGCCGCCGCGCAGCCAGCTGGCGACCGCCGCCAAGGCGCAGGCGGCGAAGGCGAAGTCGAAGGCCTCATGCAGCCCGTTCAGGAACGGTCCCGAGATGAGGTGCGGGAAGAAGGCTCGCCCGGTCAGGTACGCCTGTTGGGCGTGGCTGAGGTGAGCCAGGGTGGGTCCCAGCAACGACCCGATCGGGTTGAACCCCAAGAAGGAGGCGAACAGGCTGCCGACGGCCGGCAGGTGGGAGATCCTGGTGGCGGTGGCGGCCGGAACCCCCTGGGTGACTAGTCCGTGGAAGAGGGTGTGGGGGAGGGTGGCCGAGAGTCCCAGGATGATCAGGGTGAAGAAGATTCCGATCGAGAGAACCTGGGCCGAGTTCTGGAAGGTCGCCGCCATCCCGGCGCCGGCGCCACGCTGCTTGGCCGGGAGGCTGTTCATGATGCCCGCCTGGTTAGGCGAGGCGAAGAGTCCGCTGGAGAGTCCGTAGAGGGCCAGCAGAGCGGCGAAGAAGATGTAGTTGAAGTCGGCCGGTAGCAGCTGGAAGAGAGCGAAGATCAGCGCCGACACCGAGACTCCAACGGTGGCGAAGATCCGGGAGCCGAAACGGTCCGAGAGAATCCCCGCGATCGGTCCGGCGACCAAGAATCCGGCGGTCAGAGGCAGCATGTAGATCCCGGCCCAGAGTGGGGTTTCGGCGAAGCTGTAGCCGTGCTGCGGCAGCCAGATCCCCTGTAGCCAGATGATCAGGATGAACATCAAACCACCCCGGGCCAGGGCGCTCAGCAGGGCGGCCACATTGCCAGCCGCAAAGGCGCGTATGCGGAAGAGCTGGATCTGGAACATGGGCGCTTTGACCTTGGTCTCCAAGAAGGTGAAGAACACCAGGCAGGCGACCCCACCGATCATCGCGGTCAGCACCAGCGGGTTGTCCCAACCCATGCTTGCCTTACCGTAGGGCAGGATGCCGTAGGTGATCCCCACCAGGAGAGCCACCAGCCCGACTGCGAAGAAGGCGTTGCCCCACCAGTCGATCCGGGCCGGTTGGCGGACGCCGGTGTCCCGCAGCATCAGGAAAGCCCAGATGGTCCCGAATAGACCGACCGGGACCGAGACCAGGAATACCAGCTGCCAGGCGATCGGTCCCAGGACGCCCCCCAACACCAAGCCTATGAACGAGCCGGCGATCGCCGCCACCATGTTGGTGCCGAGCGCCATGCCCCGCTGCGTGCTGGGGAAGGCGTCGGTGAGGATGGCGCTGGAGTTGGCCCATAGCATGGCTCCCCCAACTCCCTGCAGCACCCGCATCACAATCAGGTAAAGCGCTGCCCCCGATCCGTCAAACCAGGTGATCGAGAGCAGGATCGAGAAGACGGTGAAGACCAGGAAGCCCAGGTTGTACATGCGAACCCGGCCGTACATGTCACCAATGCGACCCAGGGTGACCACCAGCACCGCCGTCACGACCATGTAGCCCATCAGGAGCCAGAGGAAATACGGTGTGTTGCCCGGTGCCAGCGGGTTGAGCTTGATCCCTCGGAAGATGTCAGGCAGGGCGATCAGCACGATCGAGGCGTTGATCGTCGCCATCAGCATGCCCATCGTGGTGTTGGAGAGGGCTATCCACTTGTAGTGGGGTCCGACTGGTCGCGGGGAACGGCGGGCGGCCGCCAGTCCGTTGGTGATGCTCAAGCGCCGACTCCTGCGATCTGCCGAAATGCTTGGTTTGAGCTTACCAAATACTTTGACCAGTGGGCCCACAGGAAGGTCGATGCCCGGCGGGGCCGCACTGATCGACCCCCGTGGCGCCGGGTCGGCACCTAACATGGCGGGCAAGGTGAAGGGGCCCGAGAGTCGGTTCGAGGCGGTCAACCTCTTGTCCGATCCGCTGTACCAGTACTGCAGCATCACCAAGCAGCGGGCCGACGGGGCTGGCTCGGAGGAAGCGCTGCTGGACCATCCCTGGCTGCAGCGGCAACGACGAATCCACCAGCTCCAGTCCGCCTGGTGGGTCTTCCACACCGCCGAGCATTCCCGGTTTCAGCATGCGGTGGGGGCGATGCATCTAACCGGCACCTTCACTGAACACCTCTACTCCAGCCTGGTGGAGAGCTGCCCCGATGCGCCCTCGCGCCAGCTGGTGGTCGAGACGATGCGGATCGCCGGCCTGCTCCACGACATCGGTCACGGGCCGTTCGGCCATTTCTTCGACGTAGAGGTGCTCGCCCAGTACGGTCTGGACCACGAAGACATCGGGCGGCGCTTGGTGCTGGGACCGCTGGCCGAGCTGATCGCGGCGATTCGCCGCAGCCCGGATGGGGACTTTGCTCAAGGGGAGGCGATCCTGCCCGAGTGGGTCGCCTGGGTGATGGCACCGCGGGAGCTGGACGGCTTCGAGCCGCCACTGTGGCTTAGGGCTCTGAAGCCGGTTCTCTGCGGTCCTGCCAGCACCGACAACATGGACTACGTCCCGCGGGACGCCTACATGTGCGGCGTCGCGGTGGGTCCGGTCGACCTGGCCCGGCTGCGTCACTACATGTTCATCAAGGACGGCAACCTGGTGCTGCATCAGCACGGCGCGCCGGCCCTGGAGATGTTCCTGTCAGCCCGCCTCTACATGTACAACCACGTCTACTTTCACCGCACCGTCCGCCGGATCGACCTCCACCTGCGCCCGGTCTTCGCCAGGACCTGCGAGGCTCTGCTGCCGCCGGGCAACCCCCTGGACCATCTGGATCAGTACCTGCTCCTCACCGATTGGTCGCTCATGACCGAGGTGGAGCGCCTCCAGCGCCAGCCGCGCAACGACCAGGAGCGTGAGTTGGGACGCCACTGGGAGGCGGTTACCAGCCGCCGACTACCCTGGCGGCTGGCCTTTGAGGCCTACCGCGAGTTGAGCCAGCCGAACTCGCCGGCTGGGCTCAGCAATTCCAGTCAGATCGAGGCGCTGATTCGCTCCGCCCTTCCGGCCCAGTTCAAGGGAGTGGGGCTGGAGGTGGATCTGGCCAGCACCGCACCAAGGCCGGACAACCCCGCCAGCGACGACCAGATGCTGCGGCTCTTCGACCCCATCTCGGGGCGAGTGGAGGCCGGGGCGGCCCGGGAGCTCCTGGCCAGGCTGCTCCCGGTACGCACGGTCTGGCTCAGGGTCTACAGCGACAGTTTTGAGGCCAGGGAGGCGATCCGGGAAGCGGCGGTGCGCACCATGCCCGGCGTGCTGGCCTGACCCAGAGCCGCACCGACGCGGACCGGGCGCGGAGGTCCTCGTCGTCGTTCGCTGCGACCGTTCCGAGCCCGAACGGCGCCTGCGCTACCGCCGTCTGACTTTGAGGTAGCGGCGCAGCAGCATCACGCCCAGGCCCAGCACCAGAACCAACAGAACCACCGCTTGAATCACGGCCACCAGACGCTCCTCATCGCGACCGGCCCCGTCAACTCCGGGGGATCCGGGGACCGGCGGGCATCTCCGGCGAGGCGGCCGACTGGAAGTTGACCTGGCTGATCTGTCCGGCCAGCGAGGAGGCCACCTGCTCGAAGATCGCCGCCTGGGCGGACTCCGGTTGGGCCAGGACCAGCGGCTGGCCCTCGCCGCCGCCAGTGCGCACCAAGGGGTCGAGAGGGATCTCACCCAGGAAGGGGATCTGCCGGGCCTCGGCCAGCTCCCGGCCCCCGCCCCGGCTGAAGATGTCGGTGACCTCTCCGCAGTGGGGGCAGGCGAACCCACTCATGTTCTCGATGACGCCTAGGATCGGCACCCGTAGCTGCTGGAACATGGCGATTCCCCGGCCGACATCGGCCAGTGCGACATCCTGGGGGGTGGTCACGATCACGGCCCCGGTGAGAGGTATGGACTGGGCCAGCGTCAACTGCACGTCCCCGGTCCCGGGAGGCAGGTCGCAGACCAGGTAGTCGAGTTCACCCCAGTTGACCTCGAAGAGGAACTGCTTGAGGGCCCCGGCCAGCATCGGACCCCGCCAGACGACCGGACGCTCGGGATCAATGATGGTGCCGATCGAGACCACCTTGAGCTCGCCCTTCTGGAGGGGAACCATCCGACCGTCCAGGGCGGAAGGCCGTTCCGTCAGGCCCAGCATGATGGGGACGTTGGGGCCATAGATGTCAGCGTCCAGGAGCCCAACCCGGGCACCTGTTCGCAGCAGCGCGAAGGCCAGGTTGACGGCGACCGTTGTCTTGCCGACGCCGCCCTTGCTGGCGCTCACCGCGATTGTGTTGCGGACCCCGGGGATCTCCTGGCGACCGATCACGCCGCGGGTTCGGCTGACGTCGGCGTCCCACTCCAGCTCCACCTTCTCGATCCCGGAAACGGTTCCGATCACGGCCGCCTCGATCTCTGACTGGATCCGGTCCTTGAGGGGACAGGCGGGGGTGGTCAGGATCACCCGGAGCTTGGCGGTGTTGCCTTCGACCCGGAGGTTCTTCAGCATCCCGAGATGCATCAGGGGCCGATGCAACTCCGGGTCCTCGACCGTGGCTAGGGCATCCTCGAGCGCGGCTAGGGTATTGGGCTCACGGATGGCGGACACTTGACCTCGATCATAGCTCGGAGGGCTTCCAGGTCCGGTCGGAGCTCACGGGAGGGCGGGTCTGTCACATGTTGCAATAGCACGCAACAGGTATATTGCGAGCATCGTGAATGGTCTTGAAACCCTAAGACAGCAGGGCAGAAGGCTCACCCCGCAGCGTCGGCTGGTGTACGGGGCTCTCCTAGAGCACCCCGGTCACGCCACGGCGGACGAGCTCTGCACCAGCATCGGGCGCAAGCTCCCCGGTTTCCAGCGCACCACCGTCTACCGCACCCTCGACCTCTTGGTGGAGCTGGGGCTGGCTCGCAAGATCCAGCTCGGCCATGCCAACACCTACGAGGCGGTGATGGCCGGAAGTGAGTCTCATCAGCACCTCGTCTGCGACCGCTGCGGCGGCACATTCGACGTCAGCTGCCCCGAGGTGCCTCAGTGGGTGGCCAGTGCGGCCCGGCCGCTGGGCTTTGAGCTGGAGCGGGTCGAGCTCCTCGGGCATGGCACGTGCCGAGGATGTGGAGTGGCAAGCTAGGGGCCGACTGAGCCACTGACGCGCAGGGAACGACTATCCGGAACGGCAGATGTCCCGCCGATCAGTCTCAGAATCGCTGGTCCCGTCGACCGCTCCGGCTCACAGGCTCCGAGCGGCTGTCACTGCTCAATCGTCTGATCGCTTTGTCCCGGGAGAGCAGCCGCCTGCGGACGACTGAGGGGTGCCGACCCGTTGCCGGCACCCCTTGTGTTTGGTGTCTTTAGCAGTCGTTCAGCCGCCGCCGATATTCGGTCTCTTTGTACTGCGTCGTCCCGTCATCCGTTTTTGTGGGAGAACGGGTAGAGGTTCGCAGTGGATGGGGGTGCTGTCCAGTCGTCTGCGGTGTCGTCGGTGATCGGGCAGGTGTTGGTCGCGGGATAAGTGCCGCTGTTGAAGCCGCCGCCCCATCCAACTGCCGGCTGATCTGGTGAGGAGTAGGTCCACGGCACGCTGTTCTGCTCTGGATCCATGATCGTGTCGGGGGAGCAAGACTTCAGCGCATTGTCGTAAGCCTGAACCGCGTGAATATTGAGCGTGACCGTTGCCGAGGATCCCTGATACGGGTTGTCTTCCGAGCCTGATCCTAGCGGCCAGTAGACGTAGACGCGATAGAGCACGGTGTAACCCTTGTTCACCGGGCAATCGTCACCAGTACTCGACCCGCACGAGCTGCCGAAGCCGGTGTCCACACCGGTGGTGCCGGGCTCGGAGATGGTCTGGTCGCCTCCGATCCCGAGCGCGTAGATCTTGCCCGAGGGCACCTTGTAACTCGTCCAAACCTCAAGGTCATTCTCGTCAGTACTCGATGTAGGTGAGTACAGTCCAAGACAGGTTCCGTCGCAGGTAGCAGAAGATTCACTACCGGCGGTCGATGTCACCGTGACATCAGTCGCCAGGAAAGCAGGCATGGATCCTGTGTAGGTAATACCGAAGGTACAGGGCGTGCCTGACTGATCACCGACGGGAGGGGCTGCACTTCCTGTGGGGTAGCCGTCGGTGCTGAACCCGGGTGCCACGGGGGTGTTCGCGGCGATGCTGCCGGACGGGGACGGCGCAGGAGTCGTCAAGGTGTTGGTACCCGTGTTACACGTATAGCTGAACGGAGTGCCCAGAGTGACGGTGCCGGTCGCAAATGTTTGGCTGACCGGCGCCGGCGGGTCGTAGAAAAGCGCGAAACTAGCTGCAGTGGCTAGGGCCGCGATAGCGCCTGCTGCGCCAATCGAGGCCAGCACGATCGTCGACCGCTTTCTCAGAAACTTCAAACCGTATTCCTCCCTGTTGATGTTCGTAAGTCGATTGACTCGGTTTAGGCTCGCCGGGAATTTAGTCCGGCGCGAAAACTGCACAGTCTGCTAATGGGCGGCTCCTCCTGAACTCCCTCCCCCTGGTCCCGCGGCCCTCCAGCGTCTGGTCCCCTCCGCCGCGATCAGAAGCAGGAAAGGAGAGCTCACCAGAAGGATGAAAACGATCGGCTGATGAAGCGCGTCCAGTACGTATCCGGCATCTGGGATGCGGAACTCGTAAACGCCCAAAATCTCGTTCGGCTGGAGCAGGTTGTCGTCGGGCGCTCGGTTCGCGTCTCCCTTGGTCTCGAACAACGGCACCAGTTGATGGGTCTTGGGGTCCTGGACGTGGCTCACTCGGAAGATGCGGTGGGTGATCAGGACAGAGGCCGGTGCGGCGGTCGGTCCCGCCTCGAAGGTGATCACCTCTCCCTTGTGGAGATGCGCCGCCTGACTGGCGGTCAGGGTCCTGTCCACAACGAGGTCCCCGGCGTCGAAGGTCGGGGTCATCGACCCGCTCAGGATGACCAGGAACGTCTGGCCGAAGACCCTGGGGACCCCACGGTCGCTGGTGCGGGAGACCACCGCCAGGAAGATCGCGGCCAGCAGCACCAAGATCAGGACCGCTCCGCCGAGGGTGCCCAGGACTACCCCGGCGGCGTGCCAGCCACGACGCACAGGCGTCCGGGCGGGTGGCAGCGCGACGGATGAGCCGTCGAGGTCCCCTCCCTCTGCAGTCGTCGACATTGCCAAAGTTGGTCCCCTACGCTTCTCCACCCCGATGCCCCTGCGGCGCTAGCACCGGCACCCGGGACGATCCTTAGCGTCTCGAAGGGATTCTGCGACCTCGAGTGGCCCCCCGTCCACCACTTCGCTGTCACAGTTTCGTGAGTTCGACGTGACCGAGGCGTATCCAGACGTGACCGACGCGTCACACCGAGGTACCGCAAGGCGTCGAATGGTGGCTCCGGTGCCGGAGGGTAATTCAGCCCCTACGGAGCCCTGGGGTGTCGCGCCTCAGCCAGCTGCCCGGCGCCGCCTCTTGCTGACGACGGCGGGATCGCGCCTGTCCCCAGCCGGACAAGGGCTCTCGAGGTCTTCCAGTTCAGCTGGAGAGGAGTGACGCGAAATCGGTTCGGCGAATCGCCTGGGCGAATTCTGCACCGGCCAACTCGATCTCCAGCGCTTTCTCGTAGACGAATGCGTACAGGTCTTTGAACTGATCGGCCTGGAAGCCGCCCGCCAAAAGGTTCTCCCCAAGCTCGGGTCGGAGGGCGATCTCTTCCTGAAGGTGTTGGGTCGCCTCAAGGAGGGCGGTCAGGATCTTGACCTCGGCGGAGTACTCCTCGGTCAGCGCCGGGGCGGCCTCGTTCTCCTGGAGCTCGATCAGCTTTCGCTGTAGCTCGGCGATCTCGACCTGATACTCAGCTTGCTGGGCGTCTTGCATGGGGTTTGCCGTCAGTCGCCGTTCCTTCGTCTGCGCTTTTGAGCTCAGTGAATGAGAAAGTGAGTGGCGATCAAGGGGGCGATCAGGATTGCGATGATATTGACCACCTTGATCATGGGGTTGATCGCCGGTCCCGCGGTGTCTTTGTAGGGATCGCCGACGGTGTCCCCGGTGACCGCAGCGGCGTGGGCGTCCGAGCCCTTGCCACCAAAGTTCCCCTCTTCGATGTGCTTCTTGGCGTTGTCCCAAGCTCCACCGCCCGAGGTCATCTGCAATGCCAGGAAGAGCCCCACCACGATGGTGCCGATGAGGAGTCCACCTAGGGCGACTGGCCCCAGCACGAATCCCACGAGAAGGGGCGCCGCGACCGGGATCAGGCCGGGCAGGATCATCTCCCGCTGGGCGGCCCGGGTGACAATGGCGACGCAGCGCCCGTACAGCGGCCGACCGGTTCCCTCCATGATCCCGGGGATCTCCCGGAACTGGCGGCGCACCTCCTCCACGACCTCGCCGGCCGCGCGCCCGACCGCCTGCATCGAGAGCGAGGCGAAGAGCACCGGAAGGATGCCCCCGAACAGGAGACCGACGATAACCCGCGGGTTGTCGAGGCTGAAGTCGAAGTGATGGTGGCCCAGGGTCTGGGTGTAGCCGGCGAAGAGCACCAGGGCCGCCAGCGCCGCCGACCCGATGGCATATCCCTTGGTGACCGCCTTGGTGGTGTTGCCGACGGCGTCGAGGGGATCGGTGATCGCCCTGACCGACTCCGGGAGGTCGGCCATCTCGGCGATTCCCCCGGCGTTGTCGGTGATCGGTCCGTAGGCGTCGATGGCGACCACGATGCCCACCATGCTGAGCAGGCTCATGGCCGCGATGGCGATGCCGTAGAGCCCGGCCAGGGCGTAGGCACCGAGGATCCCGATCCCGATCACCAGGACCGGGAGAGCGGCCGCCTCGAGCCCCACCGCCAGCCCGGCGATGATGTTGGTGGCGTGACCTGTCTGGGAAGCGCGGGCCACGCTCTTGACCGGGTTGAACTGGCCCCCGGTGAAGTACTCCGTGATGGCCACGATCAGGATGGTGATCACGACCCCGATCACCCCGGACCAGACCAGATTAAGTACCGGGTGGCCCAGGATCTTGGCCGAGAGCCCTCCGTTGGCCTTCAACACCAGGGTCACGATCAGGAAGCCGACGATCGCGAAGATCCCCGCCGAGACCAGGCCGCGATAGAGGGCGCCCATGATCCAACCGCCCTTGCCGATCTTGACAAAGAACGTGCCGAAGATCGAGGCGAGGATGCCGATGGCTCCCAGGAGCAGCGGGTAGATGGTGAGATCGAAGTTGTGGAACTCGAGCCCGCCCAGGAGCATCGCCGCCACCGCAGTCACGGCGTAGGTCTCGAAGAGGTCGGCCGCCATCCCGGCGCAGTCGCCGACGTTGTCGCCGACGTTGTCGGCGATCACCGCCGGATTACGGGGGTCGTCCTCGGGAATGCCGACCTCGATCTTGCCGACTAGGTCAGCGCCGACGTCGGCTGCCTTGGTGTAGATGCCACCGCCTAGGCGGGCGAAGACCGAGATCAATGAAGCCCCGAAGGCCAGCCCCACGATCGCCGATGGCTGGTCGAGGATCCAGAAGGCGATGGTGACCCCCAACAGCCCGAACCCGACCACGAAGAATCCGGTCACGGCTCCGCCGTTGAAGGCCACCTTGAGCGCGGGTCCCAGCCCCCGACGGGCCGCCTCGGCGGTCCGGTAGTTGCTGCGCACCGAGACGTTCATCCCCACGTAGCCGGCGCTGGCGGAGAGGATCGCTCCGAAGAGGAACAGAAGGGAAGTCTTCCAGCCCAGAGCGGGGCTGATCAGCCCGCCTAGGAAGAGAACCAGGGCCAGCACCAGGCCGATGACGGCGATGATGGTGTACTGCCGGTTGAGGTAGGCGGAGGCACCCTCGCGGATCGCCTGGCCGATCTCCTGCATCCGCTCGTTGCCGGGCGACTCTCGCATCACCCCGATCGCCAGGTAGGCACCGTAGGCCAGGGCCAGCAGACCGGCGACCAGCACCGGAATCAGCACGGTTCGAGTCATTGCGGTGCGATCCTCCAGCCGCGCGCAGCGGCATGTGAGCGGAAGAGACTGGAACTCCGCCCTGGGCTTCGCCTTCCTGCGACGCTGACCGGAGCCGCCGAATTATATCGGCGGGAAAGCCTCCCGGACCGTCTGGTCCGCCCCGGGCGTGGTCATCCCGGCGCCATCTGTGCGCATGCCGCATATAATGGTGCGCGACATGCACACACCGGCAACCCCTCTCCTACCACTGTTCCGGTCCATCCACCAGGGCGAGCTGCTCGCTCTGGTGCTCTTGGACCCGGATGCGGAGCATTCCCTCTCCGACCTGGCCCGTCGGCTGGGAGTGCATCACACTACCGTGAACCGGGAGGTCGACCGCCTGGAGTTAGCCGGGCTCTTCCGCAGTCGGCGAGTCGGCAATCTCCGTCTAGTTCGGGGAGACCCCGCCTCACCCGTCCTGGCCGAGGTCAGAGCCTTGGCCCTGAAGACGCTAGGCCCGGCCTACGTCCTCGCCCAGGAGCTGGATCAGGTCCAGGGTGCTGAGGCCGCTTGGATCTACGGCTCTTGGGCCGAGCGCGCTTCCGGCCAGCCTGGGCCGCCACCTCAGGACCTCGATGTCCTGGTCGTCGGCACTCCAGATCGCAATGCGGTCGACCGCGCCGCGCGAGCCGCCCAGGTGCGCCTCGGCATCGAGGTCAACGCCATCGTCAGATCCACTGAGGCGTGGGCTGCGTCTAAAGACGGCTTTCCGACCACGCTCCGGGCTGGCCCGATGCTCCCCATCCCCTTGGGACGGGACGGGTCAGCAGCCTCGACGACCTCCGCCGCCGGGGGCTGCTCTAGGACATCGCGCCGAATCCTGCGGCCGTAACCCGCGGTGCTTGATGACGCGCGCAGACACCTTGTTACCGCTCGACTCGCAGTTCGGGAGTCTGACTTAGCCGGCGCCTATCAGCTTGCTTACGACGTCGCCGGCAAGGCCTGCACTGCCGTGCTGGAGTCACGTGGCCTGAGGGTCCGTGGGCCGGCCGCCCATACCAACCTGATCATCTTCATGCAAGAGCTGTACGCGGGCGCCCCCGGCGCTGAGGCGCTCCAGCAACTCGATAGGATGCGCCGGACTCGAAACACAGCCGAGTACCACGGTTACCCATTCGATCCCGCTGAGCTAGAAGACGACCTCGCCAACGCTGAAGCCGTAGTTGCCACCGCGACGGACCTAGTCCAGCCCAGTGCCCGCTGACCGCGCCGCCGGCTGCGTCGCGTCCAGCTGCCGGCGCCCCCACCTCGTGATCGCCGAGACCATCCTGGGCGATCCCTTGTGTCTGGCGTCGGTGCGACGACTGGCCGGGCTGATCTGCCAGTTACCAAGAACGACCAACCCGGACTCCAGCTCGAAGGCCCCTGGTCGGTAGCCCCCGAGGGGCATGATTGGCGGAGCGCGACCCTGGCTGGGGCGCTGTTGCGAGTTCTGGATGAGGAGGTCCCTTGGTCAGCTGGATCGTAGCGGTGGGCGATGAATTGCTCTCCGGTCACACTCCCGATTCCAACTCAGCCTGGCTCGCCTGCCAGCTCCGCGAGAGTCCCCACCCCTGCTCCCGGATCGTGGTGGTTCCAGATCAGATCGCGGTGATCGCGTCGGAGCTGCGGGACGCCGCCCAGGGAACGCCGGACCGGGTGTTCTGTTGTGGGGGGCTGGGCCCCACCCCGGACGACCGAACCATGGCCGCGGTAGCCGAGATGCTGGAGGTCAGCCTGGTCGAGGATCCCCTGGTCCTGGCCAGGGTCAGAGAGCGTGTCGCCCAGCGCTTTCGGGAGGGTCGGGTGGCCAGTCCCGAGCCCAACCCGGGCACCCTAAAGATGGCCCTGATCCCGGAGGGATCGACAGTGCTGCGCAACCCGGTCGGCGGCGCTCCCCCGTTGGCGATCCCGCTTCCAGGAGAGGGGGATCAGCGCTGGCTCTTTGTCCTGCCCGGGGTTCCGGGCGAGCTGCAGGCGATCTTCCAGGAGGAGATCGAGCCTCGGTATCTAGGCGGGGAGGGTGGACGGCGGTACCGGCAGATGTACTTCCCGGGCGTCGCCGAGTCCACCTTCTTTCCGGTGCTGACCGAACTGGAACGGAGCTATCCGCAGGTGAGCTTCGGCTCCTATCCGCAAGCCGCCGGGGGCGTGATCATTCGGGCCAGCGCGGTCGATGCGAAGGCGTTAGAGGATGGCTTCGGGGTTTTGCAGCGGCTGGCGCCCCAGCCGATCCGGGACTAGCGTGCGGCCCGGTGGTTCTCGAAGCAGTTGCTGCAGTAGACCGGACGGTCGTATTTCGGTTGGAACGGAACCTGGGTCATGTTTCCACAGTCGGCGCAGACCACGTCGAACATCTGGCGGGGCGGCCTAGGCCCGGCTGAGGCGTAACCGTTTGATCCCTGGCGCGAAGCCTTGGCCAGCTGGCGGCACGGCTGACACCTGGTGGGTTGGTTGACCAGCCCCTTGGACTGGTAGAACTGCTGCTCTCCCGCGGTAAAAACGAACTCCGAGCCGCACTCGCGGCAGGTTAGGGTAACGTCGTCGAGGCTCAATCCGAGCATCCTCCAAATCGCGTACTGGCCAGGACTGCTCGGTCGTGCCTTGAATCGCCGCCCGGGACTTCGTCTGGCGGCCGCAACTATAGCAGGGGAGCAGCGAATTAGGGCTCAATTCGGGTCGCAACCTCACCTCAAAAGGTGAAGAGTTCGATTCCCCCGGCCACCGGCAGCGCCACCCCGGTGATGTATCCCGCTTCGGGGCTGGCCAAAAAGCAAATTGCGTGGGCGACATCCTCGGGCTTGCCCGCCGCCCGCATCGCGGTGCGCAGGATCATCCGCTCGCGCATGCTGGGGGTTCCGGTGTTGAACGCCTCGGTCGCTATCACCCCCGGAACGATGGCGTTGCTGGTGATTCCGTGGCGGGCACCCTCCAGCGCCGTCGAGCGCATCAGCCCTAGCAGGCCGGCCTTGGTTGCGCTGTAGCTAGCCTGGCCGAATCCGCCCAGGGTTCCGGCCACCGAAGACATGAAGATCACCCGCCCGAAGCCTCCCTCGCGGAGATAGGGCCAGGCCGCCTGGGTGCAGTTGAAGGCCCCGCTCAGATTGACCTTGAGATCGCGCTCCCAGAGCTCGGGGGACTGCTCTCCGAGTTGGGCCAGGTGGTCCAGCGTTCCGGCGTTGTTCACCAGGATGTCGATTCCGCCGAACTCCTTGGCGGCCTTCTCCATCACCGACCGCACCTGCTTGCGGTTGGTCACGTCCATCGGATAGGTCTTGGCGCGCCGTCCCATCTGGCGGATCTCCTCGGCCGTCTGCTCGGCGTAGACCACGTGGTCCGCGGCCATCACCTGGGCCAGGACGCTGGAGCTGCGCTGGGCGACCTGGAGCAGATCGGGGTCGGACTCGAGCAGGATGTCGGTGACCACTACGTCGGCCCCGGCCCGGGCCAAGGCCAGGCAATCGGCGCGGCCGAGCCCCCTCGACGCACCGGTGACGAGGGCCACTTTGCCGGAGAGGTCGAACATCACCATCGGCCGAGTGTAGCCATCCCGTGGGCGGGGTTTCGGAACGGGATCAGCGCCCGCGGCCAACCTCGCAAACCGCCCTCCGAGGGTTGCCCGCTGACGCCGGGCCAAAGATTCTCGCCGGACCTTGGTCGGCTAGGATGCCAGGGTCGGCCGACCACGGAATCCCCTCGACCCAGACCAGCGCTCGCCGTGGCGACTTGTGGCGCCGCGCTAGGAAATTCAGTGATCCATCTCCCAAACCTGGCTGGGACCCCTCGCGCCACCTCTCGACGCGCGCTGGCCCTCATCACCGCCGCCCTCGTGGCCACTGTGATCCTCACCTCCTGTTCGGCGCCGCCCAACGGCATTCAGCAGGAGAAGGGACCGGCAATCGTGGCGGCGGCCGGGAAGGCGTTGGGCTCCGCTCGGACGTTCCAGATTCAGGCCACTTCCACTGTTCACGGCAGCCAGGGCTCGATCATCTTCGACATCGAGGGAGCGAACGAGGGAGAGGGCACCTTCACCTCCTCCACCATCTCGTTTCAGGCAGAAGAGCTCGGGGGCACCGACTACTTCCGCAGCACCAGTCTCTGGAGCCAGGTGGGCGGCGCAAGCCTGCAGTCTGACCTGGGCAACCGATGGGTATACATAGCCGCCAGCAGTTCCACAGCAGCCGACCTAACCCAGGCGTTCGCCACTCTGACGTCTCCCAAGGAGCTGGGGCTGGAGATCACCAAGCAGGCGCCCACCGCGGTCAAGGGGAAGGTGAGCGTCTATGAGGGGCAGTCCGTGATCGCCGTCGACGAACCGCCGGCCCGGACTCTCTATGTCTCCACCACCGGCAAGCCGTATCCGCTGCGATGGGTGCAGCCGGCGTCCGGTTCGGTGATCTTCCGGGACTTTGGGAAGCGGTTTCATTTCAAATCTCCCAAGAAGCCCCTCAACCTGGCCGCCATCCTGGCTGGCTGATCTACTTCTAACCTCCTTCTAGATGGACCTACCTCGGCTCTTCGCCTTCAGCGCCATCGCCTTCTTGGTGATCGTGATCCCGGGACCGAGCGTGCTCTTCATCGTCAGCCGGGCGGTCAGCCTGGGAAGGAGAGCCGCCCTCGGCACGGTGGTCGGTACTTCCCTGCGCGAGTTCATTCAGGTGGTCGTGGTCGCGTTGGGCCTGGGCCAGCTGTTGGAGCACTCGGCCATGGCCTTCACGGTGGTCAAGCTCGTCGGTGCCGTCTACCTTCTCTACCTGGGAGTGCAGGCGTGGAGGCGTCGGCGCTCGGTCGGAGCGGAGCTGGTGGCGTCAGCCGCACCGCGCCGTCGCCGGCGGATCGTCTGGGACGGCACGGTGGTCGGTTTGACCAACCCAAATCAATGGTGTTCTTCACCGCGGTGCTGCCAGAATTCGTCGACCGCTCGCTGGGCCACACCGCACTCCAGCTGCTGCTACTGGGACCGGTGTGGGTTGCGATCGCTCTCGTATCCGACAGTGCCTGCGCACTGGCGGCTGGGACGGCTCGGCGCTGGCTGGCCCGCAGACCCAGGCAGCTGGAGCGCGCCCAACGCGCCAGCGCGATGGTGATCATCGGACTCGGGGTAGGGCTCGCGGTCACTAGTCGAGCCAGCTGAGGCGTGCTCGGGGTCGGGGGGCCAAACCTCTGATCAGACGCGGATTCCCAGCACGGCACGTGCGATCACCAGGCGTTGGATCTCCGCCGTCCCCTCCCAGATCTGGTAGATCTTGGCGTCGCGCATCCAGCGCTCGACCGGGTAGTCCTTCATATAGCCGTAGCCCCCCAAGATCTGCACCGCTTCGACGGTCACCCGCATCGCGACGTCCCCCGCCATCAGCTTGGCCATGCTGCCCTCGGCGCGCGGGAAGCCACGTCCCTCGGAGGCCAGCCATCCCGCCCGCCAGATCAGAAGCCGGGTGGCGTCGATCTCTGTGGCCATGTCAGCCAGCTTGAAGGCGATCGCCTGGTGGTTGGCGATCGCCTTCCCGAACTGCTGGCGCTGCAGAGAATAGTCGCGGGCGTACTCGAAGGCCGCTCGCGCGATCCCCAGGGCACCGGCCGCCACCCCGGGCCGGGTCGCCTCCAGCATCGCCATCGCGCCGGAGGAGCCTGGTCCCTGGCTCTTCCCTGTGGCGTCGAAGCCGAGCTGGGCCTCCTCAGCCACAAAACAGTCCTCCAGGATCACCTGGGCCGTGTGGGAGGCCCGCACTCCCAACTTGCGTTCCTTGCGCCCCTGCCGCATGCCAGGGTTTCCCTTCTCCACCACGAAAGCGGTAACGCCTTCGGGCCCAAGACTGCGATCCAACGTGGCGAAGACCACCTGGACGTTGGCGATGCCGCCGTTGGTGCAGAACTGCTTGGTGCCGTTGAGCAGATAGCCGCCGTCCACCCGCTGGGCGGTGGTCCGCAGCGCCAGCGAGTCCGAGCCGGACTCCGGCTCCGTGAGCCCCATCGCACCCAAGCGGACCGTCTTAGGGTCGCAGAGCAGCCCCAGGTAGCGGGCCTTCTGCTCCTCGGTGCCCATCGCCATGATCCCGGCGCCCGCCAGCGCGCTGGCCGAGATGCTCACCGCGATCCCGGCATCGCCCCAGGCGAGCTCCTCAGTCACCAGGAGCTGGGTCACCGGATCGAGCCCGCCCCCGCCGTACTGAGTCGGCAGGCTGGACGCCGCCCCCAATCCCAACTCCTGAGCCTTGCGGATGACCTCCCATGGGGTCTCCTCGCGCTCGTCGTAATCTGCTGCGACCGGGCGGATCTCCTTTTCGGCGAAGTTGTGGGCAAGCGCTCGGATCTCCTCCTGTTCCTCGGTCGGGGAGAAGTCCAGAGACATCGGATAGGCCTGGCTCAGCTGGCCCGGAGCTCGACTTTGGCCTTGGTCAGTGCCCGCTCGCCGGTCGAGGTCAACACCGTCAATTCGACCTTGGCCGAGTCCTCTTCGACCGCGCTCACCAGGGCGGATACCGCGATCTCCTCGCCGGCTGGGACCGGAGCCGAGAAGCGGCAGACGACCCGTGACACCCAGCTCCCCGCTCCCGCCCATCTCTCGACCTCGGCGCAGGCCGTGCCTAGAGTGAGCAGGCCGTGGGCGATGGTTGCCGGCAGCCCCGATCTCCGTGCGTACTCCAGATCAAGATGAATCGGATTGTGGTCCCCTGAGGCCTCAGCGTAGGCCGAGATGACCCCTTGGGTAATCACCCGGCGGAGCTCCGGCGGCCCGTCGCCTATCTCCGGTGGGAAGGACTGCTGTCGGAGTGAGTCGCTCATCCTGACTCTCTGACCACGAAGAGGCTGCGGGAGCGCGCCGCCACCTGGTTGACCTGGTCTACCCCCTCGCAGCGAAAGTCCAGGAAGACCATGCCTCGTCGTCGATCCACCTTTTCGATCACCCCGACCGGGGTGATCGTCTCATCGAAAAGGAGCGGCCGCTCAAAGGTGAACTCCTGCTCGCCGTGGAGCAGGTGCTCGACGTCAAGGCCCACCTCGGGGTCCTGAAACAGCTGGGGGACGACGGGCCAGAGGAGATACACGGCAGCGAAGCAGGCCAGCGGCCGGGTGAAACCGTCCTCGGAAGCTGGCGGGGCCCCGACAGCTTCCGCGTAGGCCTGGTGCCTCGCACGGTCCAGGACCTCTGGCTGGCCCCGGTAGCGCTTTCCCGCGCAGTCGAAGTTGAATGCCATGGCCGCTCCCAGGATAGTCAGCGCTTCCGCTCGCCGGTCCTCTGCAAATGGGGTCGTGAGCGGGGCTCCGGTGTCCATCAGGCGGTCGGTCGGACCGGCGGGAGGAGCCGCCTGGTCCAAGTCAGCTGATCTCAGGGACCTTTGACACCCCCTCGAGCGCTCTGGTAGGGTCGGGGCGCGGGCGCGCCGCTTGAGGGAGTGAGGGCGCCACCGATCGATCTTCGTCCGCCGAAGGCAGCTGGGGAGAAGCACCTGCCGGGTCCTGATAGTCGTCTTACCCATGTTGCCGTGATCCTGGCCGCCTGTGGCCTGCTGCTCATGGGCTGGTTCTCCGCGTCAAGAAACGGGATCCAGACTGTCTCCACCTCAGCATCCTTCTGGCCGAGCCCTTCCTCCGCCCAGGCCGGCCAGTACTACGACAAACCGGCCGCTGTCCCGGGCACCATCCAGGTGGCGCCGGCCCCGGTTATCAGTGCCCCGGTCGGGGCCACCCTGGCCACTCTTGCGGTGAAGTACCAGACCAGCGCGGAGGAGCTGGCCTGGAGCAACCGGCTGGCAGCGTCAGCCACGATCCAGGCGGGCCAAGACCTGCTGATCCCCCCCGCGGGGGCGACGGTGCTGGTTAGGGTCCTCCCGGGTGAGACCTTGAGTTCGTTCGCCGCCCGGTTCAGAGTCAGCCCCGGGGTGGTGCTCAACTACAACGCCCTGACATCGGGCGCGACCCTGGCCCCCAACAGCTTCCTGCTCATGCCCAGCGCGGCCTCCCCAACTTCCCTCCCGGCCCAGGATTTTGTCCCGGTGCAGGTCGGGATCCCCGAAGTCACCCCGAGCTCGCCGGCCGCCACTGATCCCTTCCCCTGGGGTGAGTGCACCTATTGGGTGGCCAGCCAGCGCTACATTCCGTGGTCCGGCAATGCGATCAACTGGTGGGCGAACGCCCAGGCCTTTGGCGCTCCCGAGGGGCAGGTGCCGGTGGTGGGCGCGATCGCGGTCTTCGACAACGGCTACGACGGTCACGTCGGTCTGGTGACCAAGGTCCTGCCCAACGGGAGTTGGGAGCAGAGCGAGATGAACGTCGATGGGCTGGGGGTGGAGGACACCCGCACCATCAGCCCCGAGCAGGGCTACTTCGTCGGCTTCATCTACTGAGCTGAGCGCACTGGCCCGGACCGGGGCCTAGCCGGCGAAGCGGTAGCCGATCCCCGGGACTGAGTGGATGTACGAAGGGCGGTCCGCGGAGGGCTCGATCTTGCGCCGAAGCCGATACACGTGGGCGTCAACGGTACGGGTCTCGATCTCCACCTCGTAGCCCCAGACCCGCCGCAGCAGCTCGGCGCGGCTCATCACCTGGCCTGGGCGGCTGGCCAGGAGCGCCAGCAGATTGAACTCGGTCAGGGTGAGCTGGATCTCCTCGCCGTCCCGGTAGACCTGGCGCCGGCGGAGGTCGATGGTCAGACCGGGGAACTCGAAACGCTCCTTGAGCTGATCGGTCGGCGCTACGTCGGAGCGGCGTAGGTGCGCTCCCACCCGGGCCACCAGCTCGCGAACCTCGAACGGTTTGACGACGTAGTCGTCAGCCCCCAGCTCCAGGCCCACCACCACGTCGATGGTGTCGCTCTTGGCGGTGAGCATGATGATCGGCACCTTGTAGCCGTCGGCCCGCAGCTTGCGGCAGACGTCAAGTCCGCTCATTCCGGGCAGATTGATGTCGAGGATGATCAGGTCGGGCGAGGTTTGCTGGGCCATGTCCAGCCCTTCCAGGCCCGTTCCGGTTTCCACCACGGTGTAGTGCTGCGGCTCGCAGGCGAGCCTGACGATATCGCGGGTGGCCTGATCGTCCTCCACCAGCAGAATGGTCTTGTTACCGCCGCTCATGCACCCTGTGCCTCCAGGTATTCGGTGACCGTGGAAACGAAGTTTTTCACCTCGATCGGCTTGGTTATGTAACCGGAGCAGCCTGCCTCCATGGCCTCCTTCTCGTCCCCGACCATGGCCCTGGCGCTGAGCGCCACGATGGGTGTCTGGGCGGTCCGCGGATCTGCCTTGAGCAGGCGGGTAACCGTGAGTCCGTCGATGCCGGGCAATTGAATGTCCATCAGGATCAGGTCGTACGCGTGCGACTTGGCCTTTTGCAGCCCCTGCTGACCGTCGGTGGCGGTGTCCACCCTGAAGCCTTGGCCACGAAGTACCAATGTGGAAAGTTCTAGGCTACTGGGATTGTCCTCGATTACGAGGATTCGGTTGCGCATCTGACCGTCCGGGCGCAGACCGTGCAGGGGCAGCGTGACCGTCATGGTGGTGCCCCGATCCAACTGGCTGTCCACCTTGATGGTGCCGCCGTGGAGCCCCACTAGCCGTCGCACCAGGGCCAGTCCCAGTCCGGTGCCTTCGAACTGTCGGTCATCCGATGCCTGAACCTGAAAGAACTCGCTGAAGATCTGGTCGTGGTGCTGCGGATCGATGCCGATCCCGCTGTCTTTGACCTGCAGCACCAGCTGTCCGGCCCGGGGCCGGGCCTTGGCCTTGATGGTCGCCGTGCCGCCTTCCGGGGTGAACTTTATGGAGTTGCTGAGCAGGTTGTAGAGAACCTGCTTGAACTTGCCCTTGTCGGCGCGCAGCAGGACCGTGTCATTCTCGATCTCCACCTCGAGGGTGACGCCGCCCCGCTCGGCGAGTGGGCGGACCACGGTGAGGACCTCGGAAATGCAAGCTCCCAAGGGAAACTCTTCGTACTGCAGCTCTAGCCGCCCGGCCTCGATCTTGCTCAGGTCGAGCACGTCATTGACCAAATTGAGCAGGTGCCGGCCACTGGTGTGAATGTTCTCCAGGCACTCGTGCTGCTGGGCGGCGCTCATCTTGCCGGCGAGGTTGTCCTTGAGGATTTCGCTGAAACCCAAGATGGCGTTGAGCGGGGTGCGCAGCTCGTGGCTCATGTTGGCCAGGAACTCACTCTTGAGCCGGCTGTTCTCGCGGATCTGCGCGTTGGCCACCTCCAGCTCGTGCTTCTGCAGGGCGATCTCCTGCAGCTGCCGCTGCACGGCGGCGTGCAGGGCGGCGTTGTCGATGCTGATGGCCGCCTGGTTGGAGATGACTCGCACCAGAGCCTGCTCCAGCTCGGTGAACGGCTTGACCCGCTTTCGGGTGAGGGTAAGGGCGCCGACCACCCGGTTGGGTGACTCCAGTGGCATCACCAAGGAGCTGCGGGGTGCGTGCGCTGCCGCCAGGGCCTTGAAACGGGGGTCCACGGTGGCGTCATCGACCCTGACCGCCTTGCGCTCGGCGACCGACCAACCCACGATTCCTTCTCCCAAGCCGAACGAGGCGACGCTGCTCACCTGCTCGGTGTAGGGGAAAGTGACCATGGCGGTGAGGCGGGTTTCGTCCTCATCGAGCAGGAAAACGGTTGCCCCGTCGCAGGCCACCAGCTGCGAGAGAGCCCGCAGGGTGAAGTCGATGTTGACCTTGAGATCCAGGCTGGACGTGAAAAGATTGCCGACTCGCTCGAGCAGGTCGACCATGACCTTGTCGTCCATCCGGCTCGAATTATAGGCAGGGGTCAAATGGCCATCTCCGGCCCGGGGCTGCCGGTGTAGAGGGCACCCCACCGCCTATCCGCGAGGTGAAGATTGCCAACTTGGAGCCGGCCGCCGGAAGGTTGCACTGCCGCCATGATTGCAGGCTGGACCATCCCACCGGGCGATTGCCCCTGTTCCAGATCACGGTCAGAGCCCGGGTACGGTGGCCCCGGGACTGCGGCGGCCGCTCTCCGCAATCGCGGCTGGGGAGTCGGCCCGGGACCCCGGCGAAGTCCTTCGGGGGGACCCGCTGGGTCCGGCGGACCGAACTCAGCCCCGGCGGATGGCGCCGGTGAGCAGTCGGCGCGCGGCGTCCGCGCGGCGCTGTCGTGTCTCGTCAGACTGGCGTGCCCACTGCCGCCCGGGACGGTCCCGCAGGGCAGCTTCTCGTAGCTCGCGCTCATGAACCTTGACGAGGAGGTGTAGAGATCCGTCAAACATGGTTTGCCTCCTTCGTGTAACTAGTGATACTGTCGACGACTATAACAGAGTACCATGCATTTGGTATCGATCAAAATGAAGTTCGAGAGTTACGCGGACCGAGGTGTTGAGTCGGCGGTTGAGCTGGTCAACCGGCTGAGCCCGGGCTGGTCCCGGGGGCGCAGTTGGGAGCTGCCCCTGGAACTGAGCGCCCGGCGGGCGCTGGCCCAGGAGCTGGAGGCCAAGCTCAGCGGGAAACCGGTGACGCTCAGGGGCCACGCAGGGGAGGAGCTGATCCGGCTGGCGGCCGATCTCCGCTCGGTGTTCGAACTCATGGCCCAGGGCAGGCAGGACCGGGCGGCAGCGTTGGTCAACGCTCTGCTCTCCCGCTATCAGGCAGCCCCCCAGCTCGCCCGACACGACGGTGAGTCATGGCACCTCCATTTCCACAGCCAGGACAAAGAGGCGGGCCATGCCGTAGCCCGAGGGGCCATGTGCGTGATCGCACTGGCCGTGGTGATCGGCTCCCCGGGTGGCGCCCGACTGGGTCTCTGTAGTTCGGGGCACTGCGACCGGGCATTCATCGACACCTCAAAGAACGGCTCTCGGCGGTTCTGCTCTTCAACTTGCCTAAGCCGCACCAAGGTGGCGGCCTTTCGGGCCCGGCGGGCTGACCTCAAGCTGCCCTTGGTCGCCCCCTCGCCGGCTGTGATTCCCGCCGACTTCCCATCGGCTTCGCGTTTGGGTGAGCTCCAGCGTCGGGCTAGACTCCGCGCCGAATGAGCCCTGATGCCGGCACCGGGGAACGAATCCTCTTCACCGAGGTCGGGCCGCGGGATGGGCTCCAGAACCTCTCAGAAGAGCTCTCGACCGAGCGCAAGCTGGAGTTGATCCGAGGAGCTCTCGAAAGTGGGGTGGACCTGGTCGAGGCGACCTCTTTCGTGTCTCCCAACTGGGTCCCCAGGCTCGCCGACGCGGAGGCCGTCATGGCCGAGCTCGCGTCTGCAGGGCCGTCAGGGGGGCTGGACCGGATCCGGGTCCTGGTACCGAACCGCAAGGGGTTGGAGCGGGCCCTGGGGGCCGGGGCGCGCCGCGTGATCGTCAATGTCGGGGTCACCGACTCGTTCAATCAGCACAACCTCAAGCGATCCGTCAGGGAGACGGTCGCAGAGATCGCAGCGCTATCCCGGGAGGCGGAAGCTGCCAACTGCCAATGGGATGCCAGCCTGAGCGTGGCATTCGGCTGTCCCTACCAGGGTCAGGTCGAGCCTCAAGAGGTGGTGGACTTGGCGGCCGAGATGACCCAGCTGGGAGCTGGGGAAATTAGCATCGCCGACACCATTGGGGTCGCCGATCCGGGTCAGGTATCGGAGCTTGTGGGACAGGTGTCGGAGCGCGTTCCGCTCCCCAGGTTGTCCGTCCATCTCCATGACACCCGGGGTATGGGCCTGGCCAACGCTCTGGCCGGATACCAGGCCGGCGTGCGGCGATTCGAAGGCTCAATCGGAGGCATCGGTGGATGTCCTTTCGCGCCGCGGTCTACCGGCAACGTGTGCAGCGAGGACTTGCTGTATTTACTCCAGCGAGTGGGAGCGAGCGTAGCGGTCGACGTGAAGCGACTTTGCGCAGTGGCCCAGCGGCTTGAGGCGATGCTGGGTCGGGCATTGCCGGGCCGCCTCTATCGAGCAGGCATCTGGGAGCCCGACGCTCTTGGCTAACGGATTGAACTGCCGGTAAACAGCGCTGTCTGGCGCCGCGCTGGTTGACACCATTCCGGCAAAGGCGGTGGTAGCCTCGGTGACGATTCAGGTGGGCATCGCCCACTAATCACGGCAGTTACCGGGGCTACCCGAGGGTAATAGTGAGGAGCGCTTACGCGATGCGCAATTGGCTGGTTCGACCCCCGTACTCCGAGAATCCCCCAGCTGCGCTGAGCTTCGACGCCCACGGTATTGGCCTGTTGTTCGCCATCTGGTCACTCCTGGTCCTGATCGAACAGTCCCTTTTGTTCGGCCAGTTGCTGGTGTCGATCGGCGGTCCGTTCCAGATGTTGCAAACTGTCGAAGGCAACTTGATCGTGGACAGCCAGGCCGGGCTGGTGGTTGGAGCCGTGGTGAGCCTGGTCGGCGGAGTGCTCATGTATCGCCGCCGACGGCTGGGCAGGAGTCTTGTCGTATACGGGCTATTGCTCGGCGTCGCGTGTCAAATTGCCAACCTGGTGGCCTGGCGGCCTCCGCTGATTTCAGTGGTCGAGGGGGTCACCGGGATTGCCATCCTGGGCCTCTTCTATCTGGTGGTCGTGTGGAGTCGTGAGAACTCCTCATCCGGTCCTGTGAGTGGGGGCTCCGAGGCGGTGCTTACTTCCCCCTGAGCAACCTGCACCAGGTCAGAGCCGCGTGAACTGAACGTCCGGTGGTCGTGGTGCACCGACCTCTGGCTCGCGCGGTTCTCCCTCCATGACCACTGCGAATCCCACCACTGTGATCTGGGCAAGGAAGAAAACGTAGGCCAAGATCAGGAAGAAGAGGCTGAAGGTGGTGCCGTAGGTGCTGAATCCGTGAGCGACCTTGAAGTAGAGCGGGAAGAGCAGGCTGAGCGCCTCGAACAGGACCGCCGCCGAGAGCGCCCCTGGTAGCACGGCTCGGGCCGATCGGCGCGTCTTGGGCACGAGGAAGTAGATGGCGCTGAAGAGGATCGTGCCAACCACGATCGAGAGGCAGACCTGGAGGATCAGGCCGACCGGCCCATGGCTCAGCACCGTGGGGATCCCGGGAACCGAATTGATCACCGCCAGCAGGCTGGAGCTGAGCACCACCGGGACCACCAGGCAGGCGAAGAGCACGATCATCCCGAAAGACATCAGCTTCTGGGGAAAGAACGACCTTGAATCAGTTTCGCTGAGGCTAGCGAACGCGTGATCCATCGCCCCGAAGAGTGAGGAGCCCCCCCAGAGCAGACCGACCACCCCGACGATCGCCAGCAACCCCGTGTGGTGGTGGAAGGCGTCCAAGGCCTTTACCACTGCCGCGCCCTTGCCGCCGGGCAGGGCCGTGGCGATCGCCTTGGTCAGCCCACGGCCGATGCCCGCGCCCTGGTGGGGTATCAACCCGGCCAAGGTGGCCGACAGGACCATGATTGGAAAGAAGGAGAAGAGCATGTTCCAGGCGACCAGGGTGGCCAGATTGGGTCCGTTTCGAGCGAGATAGCGGGCTCCGACCCGCACCGGGAACCATTGCCGCAGCCGACGCAGGAGGACTCTCAACACCTGGAAGGTACGCCAGCTCCGCCGCCCCGGGCGGCGCCCACCTCGGAGGGGAGCTAGGTCAGGTCACGAACTCTGCCAGAAGATCGTGAAAACTATTCTGGTCGTGGCGAAACCGTCCAATGAAGTTGGTCAATTGAGCGACCGTCGCGGCCGCCTGACCGCCCGCCAGCGGCTGCTACCCTGGGCGCGCTAGGTCGCGCGACCGTGGCGTTCAGATGGAGGAGAAGCAAGATTCCCGACGGTCGAGATGGGCCTCTCGCCCAGTCAACCGGACCCGCAGTTTCGGTGCGCGGTCTGCACAAGAATTACGGTCCTGTAGAGGCGGTTCGAGGTATCGATCTCGAGATCCAGCGGGGTCAGATCGTGGCGCTGCTTGGCCCCAACGGCGCCGGCAAGACCACCACGATGGAGATCATCGAGGGATTGCGTCAGCCGGATTCCGGCGAGGTCCGGGTCCTCGGCCAGTCCCCGGAGCAGGCCCGAAGCCGGGTGGGGGTGCAACTCCAAGAGGGGGCCCTTTATTCGGATCTCACCTGTGCCGAGACCCTCACTCTGTTTGGCCAGCTCTACGGTTGGGAGGCTGACGCCCCGGGCCTGCTGGCACTGGTGGACCTGGCTGACGTCGCCGAACGCCGGACCGAGCGTCTCTCCGGCGGGCAGAAGCGACGGCTCCAGCTGGCCCTGACCCTATGCAACGAGCCGGACTTGGTGATCCTCGATGAGCCCACTACCGGTCTCGACCCGCTCAGTCGCCGCCAGACCTGGGCGATGATCCAGGGCCTCCACCTCCAGGGACGCACGGTGCTGCTGACCACGCACTACATCGAGGAGGCTGAGCAGCTGGCGGACTTGGTCTACATCATTGACAACGGCAAGGTGGTGGCGCAGGGGGCCCCGACCACCTTGATCGCCGAGCTTGGCGCAGCGGCGACGATCAGCATCGCCGCCGGCCAGGACGCCAATCTCGGGGCGACTCCCGGGGTTCTGCGCTCCGAGTACGCGGACGGACGGTGGGAGCTGCAGGGGACGGAGATGGGGGTGATCCTCGCTGCCTTGAATCAACAGCTGGGCGAGGGCGCCCTCCGTGATGTCTCGGTTAGGCCGCCCAGCCTGGAGGATGTCTTTCTGGCGCGCACTGGGCGCCACATCGGGGTGGAGGGTCCGGCGTGAGCGAAGAACGCCTGCCCAATCCCAATCCCCTCGCCACCTTCCGCACCAATTCGCCGTGGCTGCCCCTGATCGCGCTGACCAGAGCCAACCTGAGGCTGCTGGCCCGCAATCGCCAGGTGATGGTCTTCAACATCCTGGTGCCGCTGCTCCTGATCGTCATCTTCGGAGGACTCTTTCAAAGCAGCAAGACCAACGTTGACGTGGTGGCGCCGGCCGCCGACGCGGCGATCCTCAAGCAAGCCCTGCCCCACAGCTCCTTCACAGTGCGAGAGGTTTCCGCCGCCACCGCGAGGCGGCAGGTGCTCAACAACAACGCGGACTTTGCCTTGGTGATCACCGGCACGAGCCCGCCCCTCCGGGCGAAGATCGAGGAGAACGCGGGGAACATCACCGAGAACGCGGCCTTCGCGGCCGCGGCCGAAGGCGCCCTATACGGCCTCAACCAGACGCTCTTGCGCACCGCCCCGGCGGTGATCCCCAGCGTGACCCAACTCCATCCCAAGGGAGGAGTGAGCGCAGGCTCACTGGTCAATGCCAATTACATTGATTTCCTCGCTCCGGGCATACTCGCCTATGCGGTGCTTACCGCCGGACTGAGCGCAGGGATTCGGTTGGTCGGGGACCGCGAGCGCGGCACTCTGCGCCGGGTCCGCGCAACCCCCATTCCGGTCTGGGCCTTTCTGGCCAGCAGCGTCATCTCCCAACTGGTTCTGGTGGCGGTCCAGGTGGTGGTGCTTTTGGGAGTTGGTCACGTTATGTACGGGGTTGGCTTGGGACCCTCCCCGGCACTGGTCGTGCTGATGCTCCTGGTGGGCGCTCTCTGTTTCCTGGGAGGCGGATTCCTGATCGCCGGCATCGCCAATCGCGATCAGGCGGCCATTGTTTTGATGAACCTGATCACCCTGCCCCAGCTCTTCATCGCCGGGATCTTCTATCCCGTGTCCGGTGCCCCGGCGTGGCTCCGTGACCTGTCGGTGATCATGCCCCTCAAGTACTTCGCCGACGGGCTCCGCGGGCTGATGGCCCAGGCGCAGAGTCTGGGCGCGGTTACCCCGGATCTCTTGGTTTTGGTCGGAATCGGGGTCGTGGTGTTGGTTCTGGCTTCGCGGATCTTCCGCTTCGACCCCTCGTCGGCTGGCTCCTAGCCGGTCCCGCCCCACGTCAGGGGAAGCCGCCAAGGACCCCGGGCTCCCAAGTGCCCTGACCGCCGATCACTTCGGATCTGCAGCGGTAGCCTCCCAGCTGGGCGACATCGCCCCGTACTTTGCTCGCGGGCCGGGGACACCGGCCCGGGGGGCCTTTCCTGGAATCAGCTTCACCCTAGGCGACCACGCGTCCGGTCGAGCCAGCAATTTGTGGACCACCTCTGGCAACTGCCCGGAGCAGATGTCGGCGACGGTGACCTCGTCAAGTACGTCGCGGATTCCGACCCGCACCGCCACCCACACGTCGCGTAGCGGTGCCGTGTGGCCCGTGTAGGCCAGCTCGTCCGGACGGTAGTCGCCGACCCGGGCCAACGGCCCCCCGTCGGCCACCCGAATGATGTCCCCGAGGGAGATGAGGGTGGGGTCACGCCCCAGGATGAAGCCCCCGGCGGCGCCCCGGTGGCTGTTCACGATCCCATCCCGCTTGAGCTCCGCCAGGATGTTGTGGAGGAACTTGAGGGGGATGTCCTGAATGCTGGAGATGTGCTCCGCCGTGACCGGGCCGCGGCCGCCCTCCGCGGCCAGCTCGATCACCGCCCGCACGGCGTAGTCCGCCTTGGCCGAGACTCTCACGGGGAAGAGGTGCCCGCGTGGATTGGCGAGAGGTAAACGATCCCCCCGCAGGGCGCGATCTCGGCGCTGAAGGTCACCGGCGCCGGCGTGGCCGTGTCGGACGTTCCGGGAAGATAGATCCGCATCGACGCCGCTGTGGGACAGGTCTGACTCCTGCTGGGTACTAGGTCGTACTGGAGCGCAAACGACGCAGTCCCTCCCGCGCCGAGAGTCACCGTATCGGGCAGGACGCTCACCGACGTTACCCCGTCATCACTCTCGATCGGAGTTGTGCTGAGCGCGTTGCCGCTGCCATCCACCAATTGCACGTATGGGTATCCCTCCAGAGTGCACGACGTGGTTCCGGTGTTCGTCAGCAAGATCGCATAACCTTGGCGTCCGGCTGCCCCGTTCGACTGTCCCAGCGAAGCTGTGATCGCCGTCACCGGACACGCGGCAAGTGCCACGGGGGTCGGCGTCGCCACGGGCGTTTTCGTTGCCGTTGGGGTTGGGTGCTGCCGGATGATGATCGTGTGAACCCCGCAGCCGACCAGGACCACGGTCACGGCGAAGCCCAGCGCCATCAGGGCGGGGGGTCGTCCGGGGAGGCGCCACCATTGTCCATTCTTCAATCGCATGATTCGGTGATTGTGGAGCACGATTCAATGCTTGTCACTGGGTCAGCTCTCCGCCTCTGAACCGGCTAGCCGCGCCCAGCCGTCTACCGGAGCGCGAGCTCCTTTTGCGAAGTGAGTTGAGAGATGGCTCCGGAGCACGGATTCGAACCGTGAACCTTGCGGTTAACAGCCGCCTGCTCTACCGTTGAGCTACTCCGGATTGACCTCGCGCAGTCTACCCGGCGCCGCTCTCCCGGCCCAGCGCCGGGTCAGCGGGAGGCCTACTCCAGGTAGTCCTTCAGCTTCATGCTCCGAGAGGGGTGGCGAAGCTTGCGCAGCGCCTTGGCCTCAATCTGGCGGATCCGCTCCCGGGTCACCCCGAAGCGCTTGCCCACCTCTTCCAGCGTTCGCTGGTGGCCGTCGATCAGCCCGAAGCGCAGCTGCAGCACCCGGCGCTCCCGGGGAGTCAGGGTGTCCAGGATGTCCTCGACTTCGGTCCGCAGCATGGTCAAAGAGGCCGCCTCGGAGGGCGCCACCGCCTCACTGTCGGGGACGAAGTCGCCCAGGTGGCTGTCCTCCTCCTCCCCGATGGGAGTCTCCAGGGATACCGGATCCTGGGCCACCTTGACGATCTCCCGGACCCGGTCGGGGGTGATCCCCATCTCCTCGCCGATCTCGGGGTCGGCCGGCTCGCGCCCCAGCTCCTGAAGCAGGCGGCGGGAGATCCGGACCAGCTTGTTGATGGTCTCGACCATGTGCACCGGGATCCGGATGGTCCGAGCCTGGTCGGCGATGGCCCTGGTGATCGCCTGGCGGATCCACCAGGTGGCGTAGGTGGAGAACTTGTACCCCTTGTGGTAGTCAAACTTCTCCACCGCCCGGATCAGCCCCATGTTGCCCTCCTGGATCAGGTCCAGGAACGACATGCCGCGGCCGATGTACTTCTTGGCGATCGAGACCACCAGCCGGAGGTTGGCCTCGGTCAGGCGATGCTTGGCGTCCTCGTCTCCCTGCTCGATCAGCTTGGCCAGGTACACCTCGTCCTCGGCCTTGAGCAGCGAGACGCGCCCAATCTCCTTCAAATACATCCGGACCGGGTCGTCCAGGGAGACCGCGTCGGCATCGGCCGCCAGCACGTCGTCGTCGGCTTCCTCGGCGTCGAAGTCTTTGTCGCCGTCCGAGACGACGATGCCCATCTCCCGAAAGATGACGAAGAGCCGCTCCATCTGGTCGGGGTCGGTGTCCAGCTCGGGGAACGGCTCCACGATCTCGTTGGGGGCGAGGAAGCCCTGCTCCTTCCCCTTCAGGATCAGCTGCTCCGCCAGCCGCACCAGATCTTCGGTGCGCGGGGGAGCCGGTGCCGCCGCCGGAGCCTTCATCGCCTTGACCAACCTATGCCTCCATTCCGCCGCTTCTGCGCAGCGCCTCGACCTGCCGCCGTTTCCGATCCAGCTCGGCCATCAGCTGCGGGCCCTCACCTTCGCGGTGGTGACCCAGCTCGCCCAGCTGCTTTGTGATGCCCGCTGCCTGATTCTCCAGGGTCTCGATCCGGATCCTTCTCACGTAGTCGCCGAGCGAGCGCGTCCGCCGGGCCTTCCCGGCATTCTCGTCAAGTTCGGGGAAGCCACCCTTGGGGAGCTGATCCCACCGTATCCGAAGCTCCGGAGAGAGGTTGGCTGCACTGAGCCTTGCCGGCGCCGCCTCGACCATCGCCGCGTAAAGCTCGCCGTATTGAGGATCGAGGAAATCATCCCGTCGGACCTGAAATTGATCTCGCACCTCGGCTATCAACTCGGGGCTGTGACAGAGCATCCCCAGCAAATGGGCAGAGGCTCCCATTGCAATCTCCCCGCTCGACGCTTGGCTCAAACCTGCTCCTACTGACTTGGTCGGCCGCTTCGGGCCACCTTGTTCGACGTCCTTAAGGATCCGAGCGGCGTCAACGCCCAGCCGGCGGCCGACCCGCTCTGCATATAGAGCGCGAATACTGGCCTCAGGGATACGCCCCAAAACTTTCATGGCCCGGCGGAGAGCCTCCTGGCTCTCTCCTCCAGAGCGAGGGGACGCCTCTCCAAGTGCACCATCGACCAGTGCTTCCCAGGCCGGGGGAGCCTGGTCCACCAGCTGGCGTAGGGCGGCTGGGTCACTGCGGGCCAGGTCGTCTGGGTCTTGACCTTCGGGAAGCGAGAGTAGCCGGCAGTTCATCCCTGCCTGGGCGACCAGTCCCACCGCCTTGCCGGCGGCCGTCTGGCCTGCGGGGTCGCCGTCGAAGCAGAGGATCACCTCGTCTGAGAATCGCCGGAGGAGCCGCACCTGGGCGTCGGTGAGGGCGGTGCCGCTGGTGGAGACGGCGTTCGCGATCCCAACCCGGTGAGCCCCGATCACATCGAAGTACCCCTCCATGAGCACGGCCCGATGTTCCTTGTGGATCGCCTCGCGGGCCAGGTCCAGGCCGAAGAGGACGTTGGACTTGTCGAAGAGGGAGGTGCCGCCCCTGGTGTTGAGGTACTTGGGAACTCCCTCCCCGATCGCGCGGCCCCCGAACCCCACCGGGCGACCCTGCTCGTCCCGGATGGGCACGACCAGCCGCTGGCGAAAGAAGTCGGTGAGTCGACCGCGGTCGCTGCGGGCCAGCCCGGAGGCCGCGATATCGGAAGGTTCGGCCTTCCGCTGGCCCAGGAAGCGGACCAGATTGTCCTGGGTGGTGCCGAGCGGGGCATACCCGAGCTTGAAACGCTCCAGGTCTTCTTCGGTGACCCCTCGGGACTCCAGAAAGCTCCGCCCCTGCTGACCGGCCGGGCTCTTGAGCAGGACGTGGTGGTAATAGTCCACCGCCAACTGATTCAGCTGCAACAGTGCCTCACGCCGCTGGCGCCGTCGGAGTTCCGCCGCGCTCTGGGGCCGATCCTGACTGAGGTCCACCCCGGCCCGCTTGGCCAGCTCCTCCAGGGCCCCCCGAAAGTCGGTGTGGTCGATCAGCTCAACGAAGTCGAAGATGTCCCCGCCTTCGTGACACCCCTGGCAGTTCCAGAGCTGCTTCTCCGGGTTGACGTAGAAGGAAGGGGTGTGCTCGGTGTGGAACGGGCAGAGTCCCTTCCATTCGCGCCCGGCCCGGGTCAGCCTGACGTGGCCGCCGATCACCTCGACTATGTCGAGCCGGGACTTGATCTCCTCGGACGCGCGTTCGCTGCTCACTGTGACTGGTCGCTTATTCGGACGTTGCCTGGGGCTGATTTACTCCGAGGCGAAAGTCGTCGATGCGGGTTAGCGCCGGAATAGCCCTCGGCTCTTCGGCTGGGCTGGTCCCTGCTCGCGGATCCGGTTGCGGAGCGCCAACACCTCCTGCTCTCGTTCGGCCAGCTGCGCCGCAGTGGACTTCCTGGTGTTCTCCAGCTCCTGCCGCAGGTCTCGCACCTGGCGCAGCCGCCGCTCCAGCTCGGCCTCGAAACGAAGTCGCTGCTCCGCCTGGATCCGCTGCTCCAAGGCGCGCTCCCAGCGCTCGAACAGTCCGGCCACCAGTTCGCGCGCGTCGATGGAGTTGATCGCCAGGGCACTGTCCGGCCCCTGCGCGGCCGCCAGGGCCGACGGCCGGGGTACCTCGACCAGTTCGGGAACGCCCATCACCTCGCTGGGGAGCGGTGACTCGAGATCCAGCCCCACCTCGACAGCGACGATCTCCTCATCGTCATCGTCATCGCTGCCAAAGGGCGCCTCCTCCTCGTCCTCATCGGTCGATTCCGGGGACTCGTTGCCCGAGGAGAAGGGACCGCCGCCCGCCGGCAGCGGCGGGGCCGCGAAGTCGGCTTGGGCGTCCTCCAAGGGGAAGTAGGCGTCGGCCGTGGGTGGGCTGAACGGCGTGAGGTCAGGGGTCGCTTCGTCGGCAGCTGTCGCATCAAGCGGTTCATCCTCCCAGGTACCTGGATCGGGTCGCCAGACCGGCTCTGCCGCCGGCTCCTCGGTCGGCTCCGCCGCGGCCGCCGGTAGGTCCTCGCCCTCTTCTTCCACTTCAGCCTCCCAAGGAGTGGGGTTGGCGGGTGTCTGCGGAGGGGGAGGGTCGCCGTCTGCCGGAGTCCAGACATCCGACGGGTACTGGCTCTCGCGCACGTTCCAACTGGAGGGCGCTACCTCCTCCTCGGTTTCGGCTCCCGCTTCACCGGGGACGAAGCCCTCGGGAGTGGGGAAGGGAGTCGGTACCCGGCCCGGGTCGTCAACTCCGATTTCGGACGCGCTTATGCGCATCTCCAGCTTGCCTCCGATCTCGACCCAGTGCACCGGAATGTCGCCGGACTCGATCCGGCGCTGAATCATCTCCAGAGGTAGGGCCAGCTGGGCCGCCACCTCATCTACTGTCAGATAGTCATCAGGCATCTGGGTTCTCTCCCTTGGTGCGATGTAGCGCGCCTGGGCGAAGTGAGCTATCCAGCGCCGCCTCCCCGAGGGCCCCGGGAACTGCGGTGTTGGTCACCTCCACCAGGGCTCGTTGCCAGAACAGGGGCGATGCCGAGGCAAGTCCGAAGAGGGCACTGAGCAAGACCACCGCGTCCACGCTGTCCCGCCCTTGCTTGGTCCAGTAATCGTCCTCCAGGTGAAGCCAGAGGGCAAATTCGTCGTAGGTGAGCGCAACGCCGGCACCGTACAGCGGGGCCAGCCGTCGCCGCCAGCGGAGGTCGGTCTGCAGCAGGGCGGCATAGCCGCACCCGGTGAGAGCCAGAATGCCCCACACCATGTGGTGAATATGGAGAGGCTGCCCATCCCTCTTGTCACCACCACCTCCGAGTACGATGTTGCCCAGCGGTAGCCACTGATTGCGGATCCCGTGGGTGATGATCCGAACGGTGGAGAAGGTGGCCAGAAAGGCGGTCAGCACCCTCATGTTGATGTCCTCGTCGGGGCGCTCCGCGGCGGTCTCCCGATACCTCCGAACCAGCCTCCCCGGCAGTGACCAGAGGCTATGGGTGGGGTGGGAGGGACCTGCCTCCGCTCGGCTCATCGTGGCATCGTACCGGTGTTTGGGCCGCAATGGCGCTGGAAACACTCAGGAAAGGGTTCTGGCGAACTTCCCCTGAGTTCCGCTCGAGTTGTCCGGTGCACCGCTTCGGCGTGCTTGAGTTCACGCTGTTGCTCAACCGGTCCTCAGGTTCGCAGCGCCCCCTGTCGGTCAGAGTCGGCCAGGTTGCCCGACCAGCTGGTCCAGGCAGGACTGCAGATGGGGCAGGCTGGTAACCAGGCGGTCACGCCAGCGCAGAGCGCCGGCCGTCCCTGGGCCCGGCCAGCCAACCCCCGAGAGGTCGACGGAGAGTGCGATCCCGGTGGTAGACGGCCCCACCGATTCCAGCCGGAAGCTGGCTCGAGGATGCCCCAACGGGCCGAGCGCCTCGACTCCGATCAGCAGCGGGCGGCGGTGGTGCACGACTCGGTACCGGAAATCCCGTCCGCCCAAGCTGGTGTCGTGCAGGGATTGGCGGTAGATGGCGCCCACCCCTCCTCCGTAGCGGAGCAACTCCGACCGGGAGACCCACGACTGCCACGCCGAATCATGAGTGCCGTCGGCCAGATAGTCGAATACTTCCTCGATGGACTGGTGCACCAAAATCGTGCCCAGCACGGCAGGCTCCGGATTCGCTAGCTCCGCCCGGCCTGTTGCCTTGACTGGACTGGTTTCCATCAGTGGCCCAATCGTAAGCGGCATGCGCGGTCGTCGTGCGAGCTTCGCAAGTCAATACTTGCGATGTTGACGAAGTATTGACGGTGCGCCATCAGGTGTTTACTCATCGTTGACGGTCGCCGCGGTAGCCTCGATTCATGTTCGACGTTCTCGCGGTGCTGATGATCGTTGCCGCCTTCGGCGTGCTCTACTTCTTTGTCGAGGCGCTGGAGCGAATCTCGTGAATCTAGCCGACATTTTGCTGCTCATCGTCGCGACCGTCACCTTCGCCTACTTGGTGGTGGCATTGATTCGGCCGGAGTGGTTTTAGTGGGGTTCTGGCTAACTCTTTTCGCGCTCATTGTCGTCCTGGCGGTGACGTGGCGTTACCTAGGCTCCTACATGGCGGAGATTTACTCTGGCAAGAGTCGATGGCTCGGTTGGCTGGAACAACCGGTGTACCGCCTACTGGCGGTGGATCCCAAGGCCGAACAGTCGTGGAAGCGGTATGCCGGAGCTACGCTGGTGTTCTCCGCGGTCTGCGTGCTGCTCGTATACGCGATCCAACGGGTTCAGGGAGCACTGCCGCTCAATCCACAACACCTCTCCGGCGTGTCGCCATGGTTAGCGCTGAATACGGCCGTCTCCTTCGTCACCAACACCAATTGGCAGAATTACGCCGGCGAGTCGACGATGTCCTATCTGACCCAGATGTCAGCCCTCGCGGTGCAGCAGTTCGTCAGCGCCGCGGTGGGTATCCAGATAGCGATCGCGCTAGTGCGAGGCCTCTCCCGCAGGGAATCGGCCACGATCGGCAACTTCTGGGTCGACCTGATCCGGGGCACGCTCTACCTGCTGTTGCCAATCTCGCTGATCGCGACGGTGGTGTTCGTATCGCAGGGTGCTGTCGAAACGCTGATGGGACCGGCGCACATTCACGATCTGCTCAATGGCATCTCGCAGACCATCGCGCTGGGGCCGGTCGCCTCGATGACGGTGATTAAGCAGCTGGGGACCAACGGCGGTGGATTCTTCAACGCCAATGCCGCCCATCCATTCGAGAACCCCACGGCATTAACCAATTTCTTGGAAATCGTGCTGCTGCTCGCGATACCTGTGTCCCTCACCTACACCTTCGGAAAGATGGTTGGCAGCATCCGCCAGGGGCTGGCCCTGCTGGCCGCGATGGCGGTCCTTTTCGGAGCGCTGCTGGGCGTCAGTCTGTGGTCCGAGACAGGTCCCAACCCGGCTGTAAGCGCCGCCGGAGCAACCTCCCAGGTAGGCGGCAACATGGAGGGCAAAGAGGTGCGCTTCGGACCGGCCACCTCCGTCATCTTCGACATCGCGTCAACCTCCACCTCCACTGGGTCAGTCGACTCGGCGTTGGATTCGTACACGCCGCTCGGGGGAGCGGGTGCTTTGGCCGGGATGATGTTGGGGGAGGTCTCGCCCGGCGGAGTCGGAAGCGGTCTTTACACGCTCTTGCTCTTCGCCATCGTGGCGGTATTCATCGGCGGCTTGATGGTCGGCCGAACCCCCGAGTACCTGGGCAAGAAGATCCAAGCTCGAGAGATCAAATTGGCCTCCATTGGGGTGCTGATGATGCCGGTCACGGTGCTCGCCTTGACGGCCTTGGCGGTGGCCATTCCGGCAGGTCAGAGCTCGGTGCTGAATCAGGGTCCGCACGGTTTCTCCGAGATCCTCTACGCGTTCACGTCGCAGGCGAACAACAACGGCTCTGCCTTCGCCGGACTCACCGGTAACACGCCGTTCTACAACCTGGCTGGGGCGCTGGCCATGCTGCTGGGTCGCTTCGGGATCATCATCCCGGTGTTGGCGGTTGCTGGGGCGCTGGCCGCCAAGGGTCGGATTCCGGACACCGTCGGAACTATGCGCACCGACCAGCCAATTTTTGTCGGCCTTTTGCTGGGAACCGTCGTGCTGGTGGGCGGTCTCACTTTCCTACCGGCATTCGCACTGGGGCCGGTTGCCGAGGCCCTGGTCCACCACGGTCACCTCTTCGGATGACTGAAGGAGGTTCGGCGGTGATCCGACAGGGAACGACAGCGGAACAGTCACGTCCGGCGCCCGCTCAGGATGCCGAACTGCCGAGTGCACCGAGCGGCGGGCGGGGTAGGCGGCAATTGCCCTGGATGACGCGGGCGATCCTGATCAGAGCACTGGTCGATTCGGTCACCAAGCTCGATCCCCGGGTCCAGATCAAGAACCCAGTCATGTTTGTCGTCTGTATCGGCACGGTGATCACCCTGCTGGAGTCAATCGCCCACCCCTCGGTCTTCGATTGGGCGGTCACCGTGACCCTGTTCGTCACCGTACTCTTCGCCAACTTCGCCGAGGCGACCGCGGAGGGTAGGGGGCGGGCCCAGGCCGACACCCTGCGCCGCGCCCGCACCGAGACGTTAGCCCGTCGGCTCACCACTGATGGGAAAGAGGAGCTGGTCGCAGCGGGTCAGCTGGCGAAGGGGGACCGGGTGGTCTGCGAGGCCCAGGACATAATCCCGTCCGACGGGGAGGTCGTCGAGGGAGTGGCCTCGATTGACGAGTCGGCCATCACCGGCGAGTCGGCGCCGGTGATCAGGGAGAGTGGCGGAGACCGTTCGGCGGTGACCGGCGGCACTCGGGTGCTCTCCGATCGCATCGTGGTCAGGATCACGGCCGAGCCGGGCCACACGTTCATGGACCGGATGATCGAGTTAGTCGAGGGTGCCAACCGCCAGAAAACCCCGAACGAACTCGCACTGACCATCCTGCTGGCCACCCTCACCATCATATTCGTCCCGGTCTGCGTGGCCCTGGCGCCATTCGCCACCTTCGCCCACGGTCAGGTCTCGGTGGTGATCCTGGTGGCGCTGCTGGTCTGCCTGATCCCGACCACCATCGGGGCGCTGCTCTCGGCGATCGGGATCGCCGGGATGGATCGGCTGGTCCAGCGCAACGTGCTGGCCATGAGCGGACGGGCGGTCGAGGCGGCGGGAGACGTCAGCACCCTGCTGCTGGACAAGACCGGTACCATCACCCTGGGCAACCGAATGGCCGAGGCATTTGTGCCCCTGGCTGGTATCGCTGAGCGCGATCTGGCGGACGCGGCCCAGCTGGCCTCCCTGGCCGACGACACCCCCGAGGGTCGGTCGATCGTGGTGCTGGCCAAAGAGCGCTTCGGGATCCGGGGTCGGCAGCTGGCCGGCAGGCATCAGATCATCCCCTTCAGCGCCCAGACCAGGATGTCCGGGTTGGACATCGGCGGGCGCCAGATCCGCAAAGGGGCGGGCGACGCGGTGCGGGCCTGGGTAATCGCCCAGGGAGGCGAGGTGCCCGCCGAATTGAGCCCCATCGTGGAGCGGCTGGCCCGAGCCGGGTCGACCCCTTTGGTGGTCGCGGACAGTGCCAAGGTGCTCGGGGTGGTGGAGCTGAAGGACGTAGTCAAGTCGGGGATCAAGGCCCGCTTCGTCGAGCTGCGCAAGATGGGCATCCGCACGGTCATGGTGACTGGCGACAACCCGCTGACCGCCGCCACCATTGCCGCCGAAGCCGGCGTGGACGACTTCCTCGCCGAGGCGACCCCGGAAGCCAAGATGGCGTTGATCCGGCGCGAGCAGGAGGGCGGTCGGCTGGTAGCGATGGCGGGGGACGGCACCAATGACGCCCCCGCCCTGGCCCAGGCCGACGTCGGGGTGGCGATGAACACGGGCACCATGGCCGCCAAGGAAGCGGGCAACATGGTCGACCTTGACTCCAACCCCACAAAACTGATCGAGGTGGTGGCGATCGGCAAGCAACTGCTGATCACCAGGGGTGCCCTCACCACCTTCTCCATCGCCAACGACGTCGCCAAGTACTTCGCGATCATCCCGGCCCTTTTCGCCACCACCTACCCCCAGCTGCCGGCCCTGAACATCCTCCAGCTGCACAGCCCCCACACCGCGGTGCTGGCGGCGGTCATCTTTAACGCTCTGGTGATCGTGGCGCTGATCCCGCTGGCCCTGAGGGGCGTGCGGTACCGGCCGGCGAGCGCCTCAATCCTGCTGCGCCGCAACCTGCTGATCTACGGGTTGGGCGGAGTGATCGCCCCCTTCATCTTCATCAAGCTGATCGATCTGGGCCTGACGGCCCTGGGAGTGGCTTGATGCTGCTCCATCTGCGCCGCTCAGTGATCGCCCTGATCATTCTCACGATCCTCTGTGGGCTGATGTATCCGCTGGCGGAGGTGGGAGTCGCCGGCGTGCTGTTCCCGGCTCAGGCTCGGGGCTCCATCACAGCTGACGGCTCGAGCCTGATCGGTCAGCCGTGGAAGGGTGCCGGGTGGTTCCACGGCCGCCCCGACCCGGACGACCCCTTGGCCAGTGGACCGACCAGCCTCGGGCCGACATCTGCAGTGCTCGCCCAACAGGTCCGGGCTGCGATCCGAGCGGAGCGTGCCCTGGGAGTCGATGATCCCCCCAGCGACCTGCTGACGACGTCGGGCAGCGGACTCGACCCGGACATCTCGCCAGCCGCGGCGCTGGTGCAGGTCAACCAGGTGGCCCGCGCCCGGGGGCTCAGCCCGGCCGCGGTCCGACGGCTGGTCTTGGAACAGGAGCAGGGCCCCGTCCTGGGATTTCTAGGCGATCCCACGGTCAACGTGCTGGCCCTCAACTGGGCCCTGGCCAAGCTGGTCGCCCGCAGCTAGGTCGGTGTCTCCGAGCCCGGCTCGCCCGGGGGGTCGGCCCGGAGTTCGTAGCCGATGCCGGGATGGGTGATCAATAGGTCAGCGTGCGTCGGTCCGAGCTTGCGCCGGATCCGGTTGGCGTAGACCCTCAGGTAGTGGGAGTCGGCCCCGTATCGCCCACCCCATACATGACTGAGCAGGAGATCGCGGGTCACAATCCGACCGGCATTGCGGGCCAGGTAGGCCAGCATCTCGTACTCGGTTGCGGTCAGAGCGAGGCGACTCCCAGCGACAGTGACTGTGCGAGCCGACAGATCGAGCCTGAGCTCGCCAACCGCGATCTCGGGCTCTCCGTCGTCCTGGTGCAGGTGTCGTAGGGCGACCCGAATGCGCGCTTCCAGCTCCGCCATCCCGAAGGGCTTGGTGATGAAGTCGTCAGCTCCGGCGTCGAGAGCGGCGACCTTGCGGTCCTCTTCGCCGTGGGCGGAGAGGATTAGCACCGGCACCTCAGTCCAGCTCCGCAGCTGGCGGCAGACCTCGATTCCGTCGATGTCCGCCAACTTCAGGTCGAGCACCACCACCTCGGGTCGGTGGCGGACCGCCTCGGCCAGGCCCTCGGCTCCGGTGCGGGCGGTGTGGACGTCATAGCCGCGGGCCCGCAAGCCGATCCCGAGAGCCCGGAGGATTGCTGGCTCGTCATCGATCAGGAGGAGGCTGGCCATGGCGCCCGACTATGCCGCCGGCAGCAGGATGTCCAGCTGAAGTCCGCCCTGGGCACCGGAGCGCGCACTGATCTTTCCCCCAGTGGCCTCGATGAACGCTTTGCAGATCACCAGCCCCACCCCGCTGGGGGATCCCGACGGCTCACCACTGTCCGGGATTGGGTTGAAGACGCTGGCGAGTCGCTCGGCGCTGAGCCCTGGACCACTGTCCTCCACCTCGAGCTCGATCCAGCTCGCCTGACGCTGGGCCCGGACCGCGATCGGAGTCCGATCAGGTGTGTGGCGGGCCGCGTTCTCCAAAAGGTTGACCAGCACCCGGACGACCAGCGCCCGGTCCACCTTCACCCGAAGTGTTGGGGCGACGTCGACCGCCACCGGACGCGACTCGAGTGGGCCTTCCATCGCCTCCAGGGCTTCGTCGACCAGCTCTAGGAGCGCCGTCGGGGCCGTCAGGAGTCGGTGAACTCCGGCCTCGATCCGGTACATGTCGAGCAGGTTCTTGACCAGGCGGGTCAGGCGGTCGGTCTCATCCTCAGCGGTGATGAGGAGGTCCTTCCGGTCCTGGTCAGACAGTGGGACCGAGGGATCGCCGAGATCCGAGAGCGCAGCCTTGATCGATGCAAGCGGGGTGCGCAGGTCGTGGGCGACCGATCCCAGCAGGGCGCGCCGCCAGTTGTCTACCTCTCGGAGCACCAGGCTCTGGAGGGCCTGCTCGCGCAGCTGGGCCCGCTCGACAGCCAGCGCCGCGTGGTTGGCATAGGTGGTCAGCAGCTGCTGGTCGGTGGCGGAGAGCGGCGGTCCGGCTAGCAGAAGCACACCGATCGCCCGCTCCGCTGTCGCCAGTGGCAGGGTGCGCATCCCCCCCTGCCCGGCCAGCGCCAGCGGAGTGGCGGGGTCGCCCGTCAGGGTGCCACCGCGGAACAGCCCTTCGGGAAGCGGGTCTCCCGAGTGAGCGGCGGTCGTCAGCTGCTCACCGACCGGCAGCATGAGCGCGACCGAAGCAAGCCGGAACTCGCGCTGCACTGTCCGCACCACCGTGCCCAGCAGCTCATCGACCGGCTTGTCGCCGATGAGCAGGTCGGAGACCTCGAGCAGGTGTCGGGCGTCGTCCGCCCGCCGTCGCGCCTGCACTCGGGCCTGCTGCAGCGAGAACACCACCCGGGCCACGACCAGCATTACCACCACGTAGACACCGAGGGTGACCCAGTCGCGGTAGTTGGAGACCGCCAGGGTTGTGTAGGGGCGGATAAAGAGGAAGTCGTAGCAGAAGAATCCCGCAGCGATGGCCAAGATTCCAGCGACCCAGCCGCCGATGGCGACCCCGACCACCACCGGAATGATCAGCACCAGACCGCTGGTGCCTGTCCCCAGGTGAGCCCGCGCCGGGAGCATCAAGGCTGCGAGCACCGCGGTCAGCGCTAAGGCGGCAGCCACCCCGGCGGCGGGTCGCCGGATGGGCCAGGTCAACAGTTCACCCGTCGCCCGAATCGTCGTCCTCGACGGGGGATCCGATGCGGTCGTGGGAGAGCGAAATGACATGCACGTCTAGGTTGGCCGCACCGGCTTGACGAAGAAGTTCCTTGAGGACTCCGCCGTGACCCAGCCCCCACTTGCGGCCGGGGCCCGAGCCAACCATCACCTGGGTGATGTTGTGGTTCCGCGCGAAGGTGACCAGTGCGGAGGCGACGTCGTCGCCGTGCAGGACTGACCACTCCCCGCCTATCGCGGTGGCGAGCGCCTGCATCGCCTCCAAGGCGTTCTGGTCAGCCGACCGGGACGAGTCGTCGGCCACCACGTGCACGACGTGCAGGTCGCCCTTGGTCCGGGCCGTGATCCGAGCCGCACGACGCAGCAGATGATCGGTTCCGGGAGCGCTTCCCGCGCCCACCAGGAAGTGTTCCCCGGTTTCAATCGCGCCCTTGGTGTCGTCCTCGACCTCGCGGAGCAGCACCTCTTCGGTCTCGTCGGCTACGAAGCGCAGGGCGAGCTCCCGCAGGATGGTGAGGTTGCGGGTGGTGAAAAAGTTGGTAAGGGCGGCGGACACGCGTTCAGTCGGGTAGACGTTGCCGTGAACGATCCGGCGCCGGAGCTGCTCCGGAGAGGAGTCGACCAACTCCGTCTGGTCAGCGCGCCTGACCACCCAGTCCGGCACCCGCTCCCGCACCTTGGTGCCGGTCATGCTCTCGATGCTGTCCGCGAGGCTCTCCAGGTGCTGGATGTTGACCGTGCTGATCACGTTGATCCCGTTCTCCAGCAGCTCCAGCACGTCTTCCCATCGCTTCGCGTGCCGGCCGCTGCCGGGCACGTTGGTGTGCGCCAACTCGTCGACTAGGGCGAGCTGGGGGTGCCGCGCCAGGACTGCGTCGAGATCCATCTCCTCGAACTGAGCGCCACGATGCTCGATGCGCTTCCGGGGCACGACCTCCAGGTCGCGAAGAAACTCGGCGGTGTGGGGGCGGCCATGAGTCTCAACGAAGCCGACCACGACGTCCCGTCCCCGCTCCCGCCGCCGCCACCCCTCATCCAGCATGGCGCAGGTCTTGCCAACTCCGGCGGCGGCCCCCAGGTAGAGCCGAAAGCGCCCGGGCGGAGCGACCAGGGTGTCGTCAGCGTCCCGGTTCGCGACCTGACTCGGATCACCGCCTTGCTCAGGGGGCACGGCGAAAGCCTAACCCGTACCGCAGATAGGATTTGGGAAGTCTCAGTGACGACCGAGAGCCGTCCCTGATGGCCCGAGACAGCCGGGCACCATGACCTGAGACATCACAAGCGCGGGAAGGGAGGGATTCGAACCCTCGGACGAGGTTAACCCCCGTCACCCGCTTAGCAGGCGGGCGCTTTCGACCACTCAGCCACCTCCCCGGAGAGGTCAGCGACCGAGTATAGGCGTCGCTATTCGGCGGACCCGAGCCCGAGCTCAGCCGCGATCGGGGTGAGGCCGGCTACCACCAGTTCGGTGAGTTCCTCGACCCCGACCCCCAGCTCCTCACTGCCGAGCGCGATGTCCTCGCGGAGCACGCTGCGGGCGAAGGACTTGTCCTTCAGCTTCTTGCGAACCGATGAAGTCTTGACTGCGCTCACCATTCTTTCCGGTTGGACCATCGCGACCGCCATCACAAACCCGGTCAACTCATCGAGCGCGAAGAGCCAGCGCGCCATCTCCGTGTCCCGCGGCACCCCACTGAAGGTGGCGTGGCCCTGGATGGCCAAGACCACCTCCGGCGGATACCCCCGCGACTCCAGCACAGGTCGTCCCCAGAAGGGGTGCTCCTTCGGGTGGGCCTCGTAGTCGAAGTCGTGGAGCAGGCCGGTGATCGCCCACTCCTCCTCGTCACCGCCGACCCGGCGGGCCGCCTGGCGCATCACCGCTTCCAGGGCCAGCCCGTGCCTGCGCAGGCTCTGCGTCTGGGTTGTCTCGTAGAGCAGGTCTAGGGCTTCGGCACGGGTGGGCATTGCCACCATCGTCCCATCCGCCTGGCTGGACGCACAACCCGACCCCGGGCTGCTACGGTCCCGGGCGTCACCGTGAGTAGCCTTCCGTCTCCCGATCAGGATCGACTCTGGCGCCAGCTCATGGAGCTGGCTGAGTTTCGGGAGCTGGACCAGCCCGGCCACACCCGGCGCCTCTTCTCTGAGCCGTATTCGCGATCCCGGGCTTGGGTGACTGAGCAGATGGAGTCAGCTGGCCTCACCGTACACACGGACCCGGTGGGCAATCTGATCGGGGAGCTGGCGGGCGTGGAAGAGGGTCTTCCGGCAATCGTGATCGGCTCGCACACCGACACCGTCGCCGGGGGCGGTCGATTTGACGGGATGGTCGGAGTGGTCGGCGCCATCGAGGTGGCCAGGCTTCTACAGCAGACCAGTACGCCGCTCCGCCACCAGTTGTGGGTCGTCGACTTCTTAGGCGAGGAGCCAAACCGCTTCGGACTCAGCTGTCTTGGCAGTCGGGCAGTCAGCGGTTTACTGAACCCTGCTGACCTGGGGCAGCTGGACAGTGACAGGCAGACCCTTGGAGCCGCGCTCTCCGCCACCGGTGCCCAGCTGGGAGACCTCGCCGCCGGGGTCTGGCCGGCGGGGAATCTCCGTGCCTATCTCGAACTCCACATCGAGCAAGGGGCGGCGTTGGAGCGGGCGGGGGCGGGACTGGGGGTGGTCACCGCGATCGCCGGGATTCACCGGGCGGTGGTGACGATCATTGGCCGGTCGGACCACTCCGGTACCACCAGCATGACCGCGCGCCGGGACGCACTGGCAGCGGGAGCCGAGGTGGTACTTCTGGTAGAGCGGCTGGGCCAGACTGCTGCAGAGGACGGATCTGGGGTTGCCACCGTGGGACGGCTGGAGATCACGCCCGGTGCGGCTAACGTGGTTCCCGGCCAGGTAGCGGCCTGGGTGGAGTTCCGCGGCGCAGTCGAGAGCTGGCTGCGGGACCGCCATCTCCAGCTGGAGGATGGGATCAGGGAGCTGGCAAGAAGGCGTGACGTCGGGTTTGAGGTCGAGTGGATCTCCTCTGGCCCGCCCGTCAGCTGCTCGGAGGAGGTGCGACATACGATCCGTGCCGCCAGCGAAGAGCTAGGGCAGTCGGTCATCGACGTGCCATCGGGGGCGAGCCACGATGCTGTGTCCCTAGCCCATCTCTGCCCGATGGGGATGATCTTCATCCCTTCCAAGGACGGCCGGAGTCACTGTCCGGAGGAGTGGACCGAGCCCTCCGAGGTCGCGCTCGGAGTGGCGGCTCTGCTAGCCAGCGTCTTGCGGCTGGACCAGCCCACGTCCGTCTGATTCAGAGCCCCGACTGACGCCCGCCTTGAGCAGCTGGCGGCTGCCGTCCTGGAGCATCCAGCGCAGCGCCTCTTCGGTCGCTGCCCCGGCCATGGCGAAGCTCCTTGTGAGTTGGTCGGCACTTAGCCGAGCCTCATCCCAGCCGATTGCGGAGACTACCCCCTCCTGGGTCGAGTCGGTCCCGGGGATCCGAAACCGTACCCACGGATCGTCCCGCCACCGCTCGGCCTTTCTGGTGTAAGTCGGGGTGAGCAGGTAGATGTATCCGGGAGGGATCACAGCGAACCACATCCGCACTGTCCCCTGCCCGGAGTGGTCCCGCGAGCTGACCAGGATCTCCTCCTGGTTCCCAAGCCGCTCCAGGAACGAGCTTGGGAGGGGATCCAGATCCCCGGGCACCCCGCCCTCAGCAGGCACGGCAGGCGAAGACTTCGCTCTGATACGGCAGGGCGATCAGCTGGTTTGGTCGGTTCTGGTACTCCGCAGCCAGTTCTAGAACCCGTTCTCGTAGACGCTGCTGAAGCGCGGGCTCGGCGGCGGCCACGAAGCTCAAGGAAAGAACCCGATCCACCATCTGCTCCGGGGTGGCCAGGTGCTGGTGCGAAAACGCCCGCGACTCCAGCGGTCCGAAGATGCGGCTGGCCCGCAGCTCCCGGCGCCACTCCCCGGTCGCATGGTCCGGCGACCCTCGTCGTAGCGGATCGATCAATTCCGAGACCGCCCGCCAGAGCTGGGAGTGGGGGTCCCGGCGATTCCAGACCAGGCCCAGTCTCCCGCCAGGGCGGAGGATGCGGTGAATCTCATGCAGCGACGGCTGATCCGCGAACCAGTGGAAGGACTGTCCGGCGGTGGCGGCATCCACTGAGCCCGAGGCGAGCGAGGTGCTGGCCACGGTCTCCGCCAGCACTTCGACCCCGGCAACCGCGCGCTCCAGCTCGTCGGCCATCTCCTTGACCGGTTCGAGCGCGATCACCCGAGCCCCGTAAGGCACAAGCTGGCGGGTCAGTTTGCCGGTCCCCGCCCCCAGGTCAACCACCAGCTTGCCTGGTCCTAATCCCAGTCTGGCGGTCAGCCAGCCGACAGCGGCGGCAGGGTAATCGGGCCGCCCCCGCTCGTAGGCGGCGGCTCCGCGGGAGAAGCCGGCACTAGCCTCGGGATGCATCGACATCTCGGCGATCGTACTGCCAACTCAATCGGTCTTCGAGCCCGCTGGCGCAGGTGGCGACCCCGAGCGGATTCGAACCGCCGATCTCCACCTTGACAGGGTGGCGTGTTAGGCCAGCTACACCACGGGGCCCCGGAGCGGGCCGGCGGCCGTCCGCCGGTCTGCCTCGCCCTCGGAAGGGCTGGCCGATTATACGTCCGGGTTCCCGGTGATCTGGCTTGCGGATCGAGATGGGGCGATCTCGATCCTCGCTAAGATGGCCAGGCCTTTCCAGACGGGTCTGGCAGAGTGGAGGATCACCCGGTTGAAAATCGCGGTCTTGGTGAAACAGATCCCCGATCCCTCCGGGGTCGGCAAGCTGGACCCCCAGGCCCACCTGCTGGTCCGGGACCAGGGAGAGGTGGTTCTGGATCCCGGTGACTCCTACGGCATCGAGGCCGCCCTCCAGGTGGCGGCGGTCCACGATGGTGAGGTGGTGGTCATCTCGATGGGTCCCGAGAAAGCCGTCGAGGTCATTCGCAAGGCGATGTCGATGGGCGCTGGGGAGGGTGTCCTTGTCAGTGACGAGCGGCTGCGCGGCTCCGACGCCCTGACCACCGCCCGCGTCCTGGCGGCGGCGGTGAAGCGGGTTCAGCCAGACCTGCTGATCGCCTGCACCGAATCGACCGACGGTTACACCGGTACCGTGCCCGCGGCCATCGCGGAGCTCTTGGGCTGGCCGTCGCTCACCTTCGCCAAACAGTTGGAGGTGACGAAGGAGAAGGTGCGTATCCACCACCAAACCCCTGACGGCCACGATGTGGTGGAGGCCGATCTTCCGGCGGTCGTGACCGTGACCGGGGGGATCAACGAGCCGCGCTACCCAACCCTGAAGGGGATCGTCGCCTCCAGGAGCAAACCGTTGGAGCAGCCCTCCTTGGAGGAGCTTGGGATCGATCCCGCCACCGTCGGAGAGACCAGGGCTGGTCAGCGGATCGTCAGCGTGGAGCCCGCTCCCGAGCGCAAGGGGGGAGAGGTCTTCGAGGATCAAGGGGAAGCGGCCCAGCGGATCGCCGACTATCTGGCCCAGCTGAAGGTGATCTGAGGGTGGCCAGGAAGATCCTGGTGTACGCGGAGCTGGTCGGTTCCGAGCCGGCGCCCGTCTCGCTGGAGGTCCTCACCAAGGCACGCCAGCTGGGAGACGTCGAGGCGGTGGTGCTGAACCCGGACGCGGCCGGAGCGGCGGCGCTGCTCGGGGAATATGGTGTGCAGACGCTCTACGCGGGAGCTGACGAGGCGTATCGGCAGTTCGTGGCCCAGCCGGCGGTGGCCACCTTGGCAACCCTGGTCGAGGAACACCACCCCGACCTGATCCTGTTCGGAGCCACCTACGACGCTCGGGACATCTGTGCGCGCCTGAGCGCAAAGATGAACCTGACCGTGGTCGCGAACGCCACCGACGTCCTGCCCCGGGACGACGGTTTCGCTGCCGCCAGCTCCATCTTCGGAGCAACCCAAAACGTGCTAACGGAGCTGAGTGGTCCCAGTCCGTGCGTCCTGCTTCGACCCAAGTCGGTGACCGCCGAGAGCGCCTCCGGCCCGCCGGCCAAGGTGGTCCCGGTAAAGCTGCCCGATGACGCCCCCCGGGGAGCCCGCCGGGTGGAGTCGGTGGTCGCACCGGCGAGTGGACCGAAACTGGAGGAGGCCAAGGTGGTGATTAGCGGAGGGCGCGGGCTCCAGGACCCAAGCAATTTCGATCTGCTGGAGCGGCTCGCCGAACTTCTTCATGGTGCTGTGGGGGCGAGCCGGGCGGTGGTGGACTCCGGCTGGGTCCCGTACGCTCGCCAGGTCGGCCAGACCGGAAAGACGGTGAAGCCGGACTTATATGTCGCCTGTGGGATCAGTGGGGCGATGCAGCACACCGTCGGGATGAAGGGGGCGAAGCACATCATCGCCATCAACAAGGACCGCGACGCCCCGATCTTCAAGCTGTGCGACCTGGGGGTGATCGGAGACGCCCTGAAGGTCGTCCCGGCCCTGATCGCGGAGCTCGAGCGGCGCGGGGTGAAGCCATGACCGTCCCGCTCGAGCCTGGCTGCGGACCGTGAGCCGATGAGCGCCCCGGGATTGCTCGCCCTGCGGGCTTCGGATGGGGCCACCGTGACCCTGGAGCGGTATCCGATTCTGTTGGGTAGGAGCGTGCCTGGCGGCACCATCCCCGACGTCGACGTAAGCCACCTAGACCCCACTGATGCAGTCGAGAACCGCCACCTGGAGCTGACCCGGGTTCCTGCTGGGGTCGAGGTGCACGACCTAGGTGGCGTCAGTGGAAGCTGGGTCGACGGACGCCGCGTGGCACCCGGGGGCCGGGCGCTACTGGAGCCGGGCGGCTCGCTACGGGTGGCGGGCGTAGTGATGACCCTGGTCGAACTGGCGAGTGGCCTTCCGCCCCTGCCCTCGGCGCACTCCCGGGCCATCGCGAGTCCGGCTGCCACCTGGCAGGAGAGCGGTCCAGCTCAGGGGATCCCACCACCCCCGTCAGCTGGCGCGTCAGTTCTCGAAGACGAACCTCAGGAATCGCTGCCGCACCCGCTGGAGCTGGACATGAGCGGGGCCCCCGCGATAGCTCGCGAGCCTCTGGAGCGCGGCGCCGATCTGGTCCGGATCAGACCCGGCACCCCGCTGGAGATGCTGGTCGGAGAGCGTTGGACCCTGTTGGGTAAGCCGCTCTCGTCGGGGGCCGTTGCCGACGCGGTGGCTTCTGCCAGGCGGGATCTCGACCTGCCCGAGGATGCGCTCAGTGGGGAGGGCCATGTGGGCGACCTCGCCATCGAATTTCTGCTGCCACCCTTGACTGACCGCCCCTATCTGGCCGTGCATGTGGCTGCCAGGGTTGCCGCCGAGCTGGATCGAGCGGAGCTAGGTGAGACCCGCCGGGCGGTGCTCGAGGGCGCGGCCCTGCTAGTCGCCGGTAGGTGGCCCGAGCCCGCCCTCGCCGCACTGGCGGACCGGTTCGAGACGAGCTTCGCCAGCACCAGGGTGCTCAGCTTCGGGTCCGCCGACTGGTGGGTTCCGGCTGGGTGGCCGGCGCTGGATCCGCACCACCCAAGTGCCGTTCAGGAAGCCCTGCTGACCGGCGAGCTCTTCTTGGACCAGCCTCCCGATCCGATCTTGGAAGCGTTGATCCGGGCTCTCCCTCGACCTGGTGGCGGGACCGTCTTGGCGCTGCGTCAGCACTCCCTGGTCGGGGCTCTCGAGCAGCTGGCGCGGCAGATCGACCCAGCCCAGCTGGTGACTACCACCAGCTGGCAGCGCGAGGAGGTTGCCCAGCTCTTCCCCCTGGCGCTGAGCGGGCAGGGAGACGGCTGGAGATTCTCACAGGTTGGAGTCGATGGTCAGGGGCGCTGGAGCACCGAGCCGGTCCATCGAGAGGTGAGGAGGTAGCGGTGGCGCAGCCTGGACTTCCGCAACCTACATCGGGTCCGTCGGTCACCAGCTACCTGGCGCTGGCTCTGCTGGTAGCGCTGGTGCTGGCGCTGGTCTTGCTGACGGTGAATCACGGGTTGCTGGGTCACATCGTGGGGCTGAGAACGGCCCTGGGACTCCGCCGCGGCTGAACTCTAGGCCGCGATTCGCTCACAATGGCGCCATGCCGGTGCTGCTGCTGAATGCCTCGCTGCAACCGCTAAATGTCATCAGTCGACGCCGCCTGGTGGTGCTGCTGACCAAAGAGCGGGTCGCCTTCCTGGACGATGCCGTCAAGGCCATGGTGGTTGACGAACTGGCCCAGCGCCGTTTCAGCGACGGGGTGATCGTGGTCCGACTGCTGCGCAACATAGTCGTACCGCGGCGGATGCTCCGGCCCAATCGCCGCAATCTGCTGCTGCGAGACGACCATTGCTGTCAGTACTGCGGGATCCACGCGGCTGCCCCGGAGCTCACCATCGACCACGTGATCCCGGTATCGCGTGGGGGAAACCCGAGTAGTTGGGAGAACCAGGTGGTCGCCTGCAAGCGCTGCAATGGCCGCAAGGCGAACCACCTTCCCGGAGAGGTGCATCTCCGCTTGCGCCGGCCACCCCGTCCAGTGGTCAAGGAGTACGCGCACCTACTATTTCTGCGCTACCCCGAGGTGCGCATCGCATATGAGGATCTGGTGCGGTCGGTCCTGCCCCGCGGGGGCTTCCCGCTTACCGACCATGCCGGACTCGGGGCCCAAGCGCTGCTGTCCGCCATGGGCGGCGCCCATGGCTAGGCCCCGAGCGAGGGGTCAGTCGAGCTCCTGGGGCAGATGGAGTGGGGGTTCTTTGAGGTAGCGCGCCGCTGCCATGCCGGACGCATCGATCCGTTCAACCAGCTCTGAGGCGATCGCCATCGAGCGGTGCAATCCGCCGGTGCATCCCACCGCCACCCGCAGCACCGATCGGCGTTGTGCCTGATAGAGAGGGACCAGCCGCAGGAGCATCGGCAGGAACTCCCCGACCAGCTCTTGGGCTCCCGGTTGCTCCATGACGTATTCGCGCACCATCGGATCGGTGCCGGGCTTCTCGCGCATCTCGGCGATCCAGTAAGGACTGTTCAGGAAGCGGGTGTCGACCACCCAGTCCGCCTCGTGCGGCATCCCATCGCGAAAGGCGAAGGTGAAGCAGTCGACCCGCAAAAGCTTCCGGTCCCGCCAGTCGTCGAGGAGCTGTCGCAGATAGCCGAGAGTGGTTTTGTCCAAGCCCAGCAGGTGCCGGTGGGGGCGTCGCTTCGGAGGCTCGAACCCGGGACCCCTGGGGGATCCCGCCTCGACCAGCCAGTAGCGGATGTCCTCTCGATCGAGAGCGCTCACCCAGCCCTGGCCCGACCGCTCAGTGACCACCAGGGCCAGGTTCGGGTCTCGCTCCAGCTCAGCTCGGACCGTGGCTGCCGCATCCGCGTCGAGATCGCTGCTCCGGGGCATGGAGTAGCCGACCTCGACCGAAAGCGCCTCCAGCTGCTCGCGGAAGCGGTCCTCACAGAGAATCACCACTAATGACACAGGGCTGGTGCTCCAACTGGATTGGCCCCGCCGGGGGACCCGAGATGTGGCCCAACTGAGTTCGGGCCGAACTGCCCTCTGAGCCGCGGCTGCCATTTTGGCACGGCCAGCTGGATCATTGCCAACTCCAGGCTGGGAGCCCTCTTTGACGGTGGGACGACCCGACCGCGACCCAGAGTCCTCCATGCTAACCTGCGCCATTGGACTGGACCTTGGCATGGCGCGTGCCCAGCCGCTGTCGGCCTTTTCGGATCGGAGCATCAGTCATGGAGCGACCGACCGGGCAGATGCGGGCGGAGCGGCTGCTCCGTGAGTTGCTGCGTCTGCACGATGTGCTGCACGTACTCTGGCGGACCCGGCCGGAAGTTGGGGGAGTAGTTCCCGAAGGGGAGACTCTCTCCAGCCGTCAGGCGCAGGCACTGTATTTGATCCAGCCAAAACCAACAACCATGACCGAGTTGGCCGCACTCATGCGACTCTCGCCTGGGGCGACCACTCCTATCGCCGATCGACTGGTGGAGTTGGGCATGGCCGACCGGATTCGCGAGCCGGCAGATCGACGCCTGGTATTTCTAGCATCGACGAAGCGGGGCCGCGACTTCGTTCGAGAGGGCAATGTGTGGGCGCAAGGTGGGCTTTCGGTCTTGGCCAGCGTCCTGGAGCAGGAGGCTCCCGGTCTCGAGGAGCAGTGCGCCGTAGATCTGGTGAGGATGGTCGAGGCGGCAGTCGACGCCCTGCCCGCCAAGCCGAAATCGCGCGCCGGCAGCACGAGCCCCGATCCGGCTCCTCACGGGACTACCAGTAGGGGGTCAGGCCACGACGCCTGACCCTCCTTGGCGGCGAGATTGCGAGGCACCGCGGTTGAGCCGCTCTTGCGCGACCGCGCCCGTGGCATCCAACCCAACCGGACGCTCAACGTCGGAGCGAAGGGAGTTGGTCGGCCCGCTGGGACTCGAACCCAGGACCTGGGCTTTATAAGAGCCCTGCTCTAACCAGCTGAGCTACGGGCCGGAACGAAGTCGGCGTGGTCCCTTGTGACGACCACGCCGGGGCGGACCTCCGCACCGATCGTGTCACCACTCGAATTGGGCCAATGGTACTGCCGATCGGAGAAGCGGCCAAGGGAAACCAGGGGTACCGCCAGCGACGCGCGTTGCCCTGGTCCGGATAAGGCTCTCACAGGTAAGCTCTGCAGCATGAAGGGTCGGCGCTGCAGTTATTGTGGAGGTTCCGGGAGGCCCAACGGGTCTGACCACTGGCCCAGGCCATGCTCCCACTGTCGAGGTCGCGGCGTCTGCCTGGGCGACGATGATGAGTGTCGCGAGAAGTATCCCCGGTGGTGGGACGTCATCAAGAGGATCCTCTCTCCCGATCGCGCGTAGCCAGACTCACTTCTCGGGTGAAGGCACTTCGACTTGGCCGACAGCCTCGCAGTCGGTGCTGGCCATGAACCCTGACTGGTGAATTGAGCGTGGTCTTCCGGGATGGGGCCGATTGCAGCCAACTCATTGTGGGGATGGAACGGTATCCGATCAGATCAAGAGATGCCCTTCCGGACGGCGACTTCGAAGCGCTCGACCACTTCCCCATCGGTGAAGTTGCTCGAGAGTACCTCACCACTTGCCACTCGTCGCCCGACACTGCTGTGGCACACCCAGTCGATGAGGTCGATCACAGCACCATTTCACAGCGCGAGCTGCTCGTACGAATCACCGCGGTGCACGAGGTCGAAGAGTCAGCGAGGCACGGCGGTAAATTGCCGCGCTAGGCTGCCAGCACCAGGTTGACCTGTCGGTCCGGTACCACGATCACTCGTTCTGGCGCGCGGCCATCGAGCCACTGCTGGATCCTCGGCAGTTCCAGTGCCGCAAGCTCAAGGTCCCCGGCAGCGGTCCCGGCCGCCACGACCAGCTGGTCACGCTTCTTGCCATTGATGCAGACCACCACGACCACCTGCTCGTCGACGATGAGCGAGAGGTCAGCGACAGGCCACAGCTGCTGATGTACGGAGTAATTCCGGCCCAGCCGCTCCCAGATCTCCTCGGCCAGGTGCGGGCAGTACGGTGCGAGCAAAAGAGCCAGGGTTTCCATGGAGACCCTGGGTATCTGTCCCTCGTGCTCCCCCAGTCGATTGACGAAGATCATCATCGCCGCGATGGCGGTGTTGTACTTGCGCTCCGGGGTGTCCACGGTCACCTTTTGAATGCAGCGGTTGCGCGCTCGCGCCAGAGCCATCGGCTCGGTGACGCCCTCAACCTCCGGGTCCACTCGGTCCAACAGACGTAGGAGCTGGATAAGAAAGCGGAAAGGTCCATTGATGCCGGTGTCGACGAAGTTCAGGGTTTCGTGATACGGACCCAAGGAGAGCAGATAGAGGCGGAACGCGTCGGCGCCGAAGTGGGCGACATACTCGTCGGGAACCACCACGTTGCCGCGGGATTTCGACATCTTGGCGCCGCCCTTCACGATGGTCCCGTGGGCCCGGAACTGGGTGAAGGGTTCCTCGAATTCCAGATAGCCCAACTGCCGCAGCGCCATGGCCACAAAGCGCGAGTACAAGAGGTGGAGCACAGCATGCTCGTTGCCACCGTCGTAGTAGGTGACCGGCAGCCACTTTCGCGTCAACTCAGGGTCGAAGGGGACATCGTTATGGCCGACCGATGGATACCGCAAAAAGTACCAGGAGCTGTCCAGAAAAGTGTCGGAGACGTCGGTATCGCGCTGGGCTCGGCCAGCGCAGTTAGGGCAGGTGGTGTTCAGAAAATTGGGATCCCTCGCCAACGGCGACTCGCCCGTTCCCAGGGGCCGAAAGTCCTCGATAAAGGGCAGCAGCACCGGGAGGTCCTCCTCCGGGACCGGCACAACTCCGCACTTAGGGCAGTGAATCGCGGGGATCGGCGGTCCCCAGTAGCGCTGGCGGGAGATTCCCCAGTCTCGGAGCTTGTAGGTCACGTGGGGCTGGCCTAACCCAGCCTCGACCAAAGCGGCGGTGATCAACTCGCGGGCCGGATCGGGAGCCTTGAGACCGTCAAAATGGCCACTGTTGACCAGCGCGCCCGTACCGCCGTGGGCGCGTTCGCTGCCGTCTAAGCCTGAGACCACCTCGACCACCGGCAGGTGGTGGTCCAGAGCAAAGGCGTGGTCGCGCTGGTCATGGGCCGGCACCGCCATGATCGCCCCGGTCCCGTACCCGGAGAGAACGTATTCGGCAGTAAACAGTGGGATGCGGGTCCCTGTGAGCGGGTTGTGAGCGTCCCGGCCGAGAGCTAAGCCCCGGGTCGAGCTCTCGTCATCCCGCCGTCCGGCAATCCGCCGGTGGGCCGCTTCCGCAGTGAATGAGGCCACCTCAGCCCGTCTCTCTGGAGCTGCCAGGTCCAGGGTCCTCGGGTGGTCCGGTGCTAACACCATGAAGGTGGAGCCAAAGATGGTGTCAGGCCTGGTCGAGAAGACCCGGAGCGGGTCCTCGCCCTCGATGGGAAAGTCGATCAGTGCCCCCTGGCTGCGCCCGATCCAGTGCCGTTGGAGCAGCTTGGTGCTCTCCGACCAGTTGAGGTCGTCCAGGTCGGCCAGCAGCTGGTCGGTGAACGCTGTGATGCGGAGGAACCACTGCTCCAGTTCCCGTTCGGTGACCAGTGCCCCGCACCGTTCGCAGGTGCCATCAGCCAGCACCTGTTCGTCCGCGAGCACGGTGAGGTCCTGGGGGCACCATTTGACGTTTCGTCGGGCCCGGTAGGCGAAGCCTCCCTTCCAAAGTGTGAGAAAGAGCCACTGAGTCCAGCGGTAGTACGCCGGATCTGTGGTGTCGACTGTCTTGGTCCAGTCGAACTGGGCGCCCAGCCGCTTCAGCTGCTCGGTGAAACGGATCACGTTGCCGGCGATCAGTTCTGTGGGATGCCGGCCTACTTTGAGGGCGAAGTTTTCGCTGTGGATGCCGAAGGCGTCAAAGCCGATCGGCTCGAAGACGTCGAAGCCCTGCATGCGCACGAAGCGGCCGTGGGCGTCCGCTCCGGAGAAGGCGAACATGTTGCCCACATGCAGCCCCTCCGCTGACGGATAGGGGAACATCATGAGGTTGTAGTAGGGCCGGGTCACTCGGTCCAGCGCCAGCTCGTAGATGCCGGTTTCCTGCCAGCGGGACTGCCACTTTGCCTCGATGGCGGCGTGATCGTAGGTGGAGGTCATGGGTGGCAGTTGATGATACCGAGCCTTCTCGGCCGATCTCGGGTGGTCCCCTATACTCCGGCCGGGTTCGGTGATGGTGCCGTCAGGGACAGCTAGATAGCGAGGAGGCGAAGTGGCGGAGACTCGACTGCCGAGGGCTAGGGCGGCGCGGCGGAGGGTTCCGCGGCTGCGGGCTGGCCGACACATGAGAGAGCGCCATAACTTCATTGGCTTCCATGGCCATGGACTGCTGGCGCTGATCTTCTTCGCGATCATCGCGCTCTCGGTGCTGGGCGTCGGGCTGGGCATCGCCTCGCTGACCATCTTCGCCGTCGGCAGCAGCCCGAGCAAAAATCAGGCGGCCGTCGGCATCTCTCCCAGCAGTTCCCCGACCTCCACCAACTCCCTGGTGGGGCACCAGATCGACGGCACCATCGTCGGAATCTGGATCGCTCCGAACCTGATCGCTATCCAGCCGGCCGGCGGTGAGCCGGTGGAGGCGACGGTCACCACCAAGTCGGTATTGACCAGGGGAGGAGCAACTGCCACTCTTGACGACCTGATTCCCGGAGATGCGGTGATCGTCACGTTCAGCCAGGGGCCGAAGCGGACCCTGCTGGTGGCTACTCTTCAGGACATCGAGACGGTGCCGACCAATACCCCGAGCGGTTCGCTGACCCCGCTTCCCAACGTCACCCCGACCCCCACCGCCACTCCGCCACCGACTCCGACTCCGACGCCTACCCCCACGCCGACCACGAATCCCATCCCGTAGGGCCGCGCTGGTCCGGTCAGGGGGCGCTCGGCTCCAGCGAGAACTGAATTCCCCGCCGCCTCAGGACCGAGAAAGGTGCCAGTTCGGATACCTGGGTGACTCCCTCCAGGCTCAGGCCGCTGCCCTCTAACACCTGGAGGGCTCGTTCTGGAGTCAGCAGGCTCTCCGGGCGGTGGGCGTCCGAGTCGAGCACCAGTGACGCTCCAACCTCCAGGGCCACCTTGGCGACGTGGCCATTGGTTAACCCGTGCAGACCGGCCGCGCTGATCTCCAGGTGGATCTGATTGTTCCGAGCCTGCTCGGCGGCTTCATGAGAGATCAGGCCGGGATGTCCCAGGATGTCCACGTCGGGGCAGCGGGTGGCTGCCAGGTTGAGTCCTGGCTGAGGGAAGTCCCCCAGCGTCTCGCCGTGGACCACAACCAGCAGCGCTCCCAGAGAGCGGGCCCGAGCGGCCACCTTGGCGACCCGCTCGGGTGCCACGCGAGTCACCTCGACCGCAGGAATCGCGCGGATGCCCAGCTCATCTGCCACCCGCCGACAGGCCTCGACTATCTCCGGGACCCGCCCTCCGACCGACCCCTCGTCGACGTGGTCGCTGCAGACGTAGGCGGCGTATCCGTTCTTCCGGCACCGCCGGGCCATCTCCATGGCGTCCGCATGACCATCAGAGATGGTGGTGTGGGTGTGAAAGTCGAAGACCGGCACCAGTCCAGCTTAGGGCAAGGTGGCGGAGGCTCGGCAATCCGCTGTAACTGCCCTCAGCCGGGGCGATGGTGGGCGGCCGCGGCGGCCAGGCGGAGCAGCACTCCGTCGCGCAGCCCCCGTTCGGTGACGACAAGCTCCTTGGCCTGGTATCGTTCCAGGAGCCCGAGCAGGACCAGGATCCCGCCGGCCATAAGGCGGGCCCGTGCCGGACTGAGCCCGCTGCGCATCGCAACCTCGGCGCTGGAATGGTTGGCCGTGAGATGGACCGCCTGGTCGATGTTGTCACGGGTGAGCGTGATCCACGGCTCCCGTGTTCCCTCATCCCGAAGCACGTCCTTGGAGTCCGACAACGGCTGCCACACCCCGAGCAGCACCGGCAGGTTGCTGGCCGTGCCCCCGGTGGCGATCAGCATCCCCTGACGGGCCGCGTCGGGCGCCGCCTCCAACAGCATCGAGATCCTCAGCTCGGCGTCCGCCCGCTGGCGCGGCGTGGGGGGGTCTGCGGCGTTGATCGCCATCAGGATCCGATCGGATCCCACCTTCAGGCTGGTCCCGTTCACCGGTCGGCTGCCCAGACCGTGGACCACCTCCGTGCTCCCCCCGCCCACGTCGACCACCGTCGCGGGGTGGCCCGGGGGAACCCAGTGGGCAGTCCCCCCCAGATAGCTGAGCCGCGCCTCCGCCTCCCCGGTCAGGATCCGCAGCTGCAGCTTGGTTTGCTGCCGGACCCGGTCCCTCAAGGCGGCTCCGTCAGCGGCGTTGCGCAGCGCCTCAGTCCCGACCAGGCCGATCCGCTCGGCACCGTCGTGACGGGCCTGGTCGACGAGGTGACCGACCAGCTCGGCCGTCCTCTCGAGGAGTTCCTCGCCTAGCTCGCCGTTTTCCGCCACCTCGCGGCCCAGGCCCACCAGGTGAACCGCGTGGCGTCGCCGGCTCGGCCCTTGCTCACCGACTGTGGCGACGAGCAGATGGGCGGTGTTGGACCCCACATCTATCGCGGCCAGGCGTCCCTTCAGAGTTCCTCATCCTCATCCTCGGTGGGCTCCATTTTCACCAGCACGTTGCCACTGCTGTCGAGCCGCACATCGAAGTGCTTGACGAAGATGGCATCCGAGATCGGAGAGATCCCGGTCCGGACGTCGTAGGTCTCGCCGTCGAGGGGACAGGTGACGACATGCCCCCGCAGCAGTCCCTCGCCAATTGACCCGCCACTGGCGCAGCTGTTCTCCAGAGCGTGGAAGACACCGTCCACGTGAAATATGGCCACCTCAACGCCATCGGCATCGAACACCTGACCAGTTCCCTGGGGGATGTCGACCGCCGCGCAAACCGGGGCAAAGCCAGCCACCGCCGCGATTATGCCGAATGACTAAGCTGCCGCAACCCCCTGGGACTTGATTCCAGCGCCCGGGGAGTCTCGAGGAGGGCGAGCTCAATCTCGGCGAGCACCACCGTATCGCCTTCATGCTCCACCGCGCCCTTGAGCTCGGTGGCGGCCGCCGCACCTCCCAGATGGCCCAGCGCCCAGGCGCTGGCTCCCCGAACCAGGGCTGAGGGGTCGTGTCCCAGGGCTTGCGCGAGGTCTGGGACGGCCGAGCGCTCCCCCGTGTTCCCCAGGGCGATGGCCGCGTTCCTGGACAGGCGCTCCCGGCCGCTCCTTCGCATGGTGGTGTTCCGAAAGCGAGCTCTGAAGGACGGCTCTGAAAGGTGGAGTAGCTCGACCAGATCGGGATACGGCACCGGGCCCCCGTTGGTGGAGGCGGGGCCGGGCCGGACCGGCGGAGGGCTGAGTCGCTGATTGATCGGGCACGCCTCCTGGCAGAGATCGCAGCCGAAGACCCAGGTACCCATCAGAGGTCGAAGTTGAAGGGGGATCGGCCCCTCGTGCTCGATAGTCAAGTAGCTGATGCACCGCGGAGCGTCAATCACCCCCGGGGCCAGCAGAGCCCCGGTCGGGCAACTGGGCAGACAGGCACGGCACTTGCCGCAGCTCCTCTTCGACGGCTGGTTGGGCGCAAGTTCGAGGCTGAGAACCAGGGAGGCAAGCAGCACATAGGAGCCTCCTCGCTCGGTGATCAGCTGCGTGTGTTTGCCGCAGAAGCCCAGGCCCGCCCGCTCGGCGATCGCCCGGTCCCACGCTCGACCGTGGTCAACGAAGCGGTGCCAGCGCAAGCCGGGTGACCGCAGGGCGAGCCGGCCGACCAGCTGGCGCAGGGCCCGATCAAGGCGAACGTGATAGTCCTCACCCAGGGCGTATCCAGCGATTCTGCCTCGGGGACGCCCCGGGCTGCGGGGAGGGACTACCGGACCGCTCTGGAGACGGGCGGCCGGCTGGTAGGGATAGCTGAGCGCCACCAGGCTTCGGCCCCACGGATAGCGCTGACCTAGATCGGTAGCCTGACTGATCCGTTCCTCTGTGTACCAGGGCATTCCCCGCATCCGGCCCTCCGCCACCGCCCGCCGGGCCCGCCCCGCGGCTTCTTCGAAAGGTGCCAGGTCTGTAACCCCCACTTCGGAGAAGCCAAGGCGGACAGCCTCGACCTCCAGCAGTTGGCGGAGAGATAGTCGGATGGGGCGGAGCCCTGAAGTCACGGCCAGGGAGGGCATGCCGACATTGTCCGGCTCGGCTTTGCCATGATTCGCCGGTGACCGATGCGGAATTGACGGCGCGGGTGAGGGGAGTGATCTCCTCCGGTCCCGCCAGTGACAGCCTGTTGGTCACGCAACCTCGGCCCGGGGAGGTGGTGGTGCAGGCGCATCCAAGCTCCAACTTTGTGGTCGTACTGACCCCTGCGGTGCTCCGGGAGCTTGAGACGGCGCTGCGAGAGTGGATACCAAACCTGCGGCAGGTGCGCTTCGACCCCCACCACTGAGCCCTGACGGGGGCTCCCTAGGGGAGGCGCGCTCGCCGCAGCCACGGCCAAGGCCGGAAAACGGCCTGGGCATTGAGGAGGCGTGAGATTGCGAGCTAAGGCAAGTGACACGGACCTAGGCAAGATCAAGGCCGACGTGCTGGTGGTGCCGTACTTCCAGACGGGACCACTAGGACCATTGGCGGCCGCGGTGGACAGTGCCCTGGACGGCCTCCTCACCAGCATGCGCGACGACCATCAGGCGTCCGGCAGCTTCCCCACTCGTACCGCGGTCGCGACCCTTGGCAAGCTCCCGACTCCTCGAGTCGTCTTCTTGGGGCTGGGACGGTCCCAGGAGCTAGACGGCTACCGCCTTCGAAATGCGCTTCAGTTCACCGTCCGTGAGACCAGGCGCTTCTGTCGGAGCCTGACGGTACTGGTCGACCAGGCGGTGGTCGCCGTGCTAGCCGCTCAGGACCCGAATCAAGGTGAACCCCGGGCGGTGGCGAGGGCCGTCGCCGAGGGGGTGGCGCTCGGCAACTACCATCTCGGTCAGCTCAAGACCGGCGAAGACTCGGGCGTGATCGAGGATTTGGTGGTGGCCGGTTTGGGCACCGACCGGGCGATCGCCGATGCCTTGGTCGAGGGCACCTCGCTCGGGGAGGTAACCAACCGAGCCCGGGTGCTCCAATGGGAACCAAGCAACCGGTTGACCCCCACCCTGCTCGCCGCGGAGGCCGAGCGGGTGGCGAGGGAGGGTGGGCTCGAGCTCGAGGTGCTGGAGCGTGCCGATATGGAGAGGCTCGGGATGGGTGCTCTCCTGGCGGTAGCCCGGGGCTCTCACGAGCCTCCCAAGCTGGTCTCGCTGCGGTATCGCCCGAAGGGCCAGGCTAAGTCGGACAAGGTTCTGGCGCTGGTCGGGAAGGGCATCACCTTCGACACCGGAGGCATCTCCCTCAAGGCCAACCCAGGGATGTCCGACATGAAGGCCGATATGAGCGGGGCGGCAGCAGTGATCGAGACCATGTCACTGATCGCCCAGATGGAAGCCCCGATCCAGGTGATTTCCGTGGCGGCCCTCACTGAGAACATGCCCGGCGGCGGCGCAGTCAAGCCCGGCGATGTGGTCAGCGCCATGAATGGAAAGACCATCGAGATCAACAACACCGATGCCGAGGGGCGCCTGGTGCTCGCCGATGCGCTGGGATTCGCCGCCGACCGGGGGGCGACACATCTGGTGGATGTGGCCACCTTGACCGGGGGCGCGGTGGTCACCCTGGGATACGCCGTGACCATTGCCATGGGAACCAGCCCCGAAATGATCGCCCAGCTCCGCCGAGCTGGGGCCCTCGCCGGGGAGCGGATCTGGGAGCTCCCCCTCTACCCGGAATACGACGTTGCGCTCACCTGCGAAATTGCCGACATGTGCAACACCTCGGGAACTCCGGCCGCCAGCTCGATCAACGGCGGCGTCTTCCTGCGCCAGTTCACAGGTGACCTTCCCTGGGTCCATCTGGACATCGCCGGCACCGCCTATCACGGCGAGGCGCTGTGGAAGCCGATCGTCCCGATCGGCCCCTCTGGGGCGATGACCCGAACCCTGGCCCACCTGCCGTTCCAGATGGGGTAAGGGCCCCAGCGGGTTCCGCCGGCGGGCTCTACGACTCGTTACTCTGGTCCACTCGCTCGAACTGGTCCGGCAGCTCACCAGGTACCCGGAGCACCTTGCCCTCCTGTTCCAGCTTCTGCAGGTGGGCCAGTACCATGCCCGCTGCAATTCCGAGGACCTCGGGTGGATAGGAGGCGTAGAGACGTGGCGTCAGGGAGTCAGGTCCCGCTGGGCCTGACTGCAGCTGTTGCAGGATCTGCTCCTCGCGTAGGAGGCGGTGAGCAATCAGGTCGGCGATCGCAGTCTCCGCCGCCTCAATCGGCTCTCCGTGGCCCGGGAGCAGTCGGCTCGGGCGCAGCCTTAATACGCGATCGAGCGAGCTCAGGTATTCGGCCATGTCGCCGTCCGGGGGGACCACCAGGCTGGTGGTCCCCTGGAGAACGTGGTCGCCGGTGAAGAGAATCCGGCTCGACTCCTCGAAGAAACAGAGGTGGTCGGAGGCATGCCCGGGGGTGTGGATCGCCACCAGCGCACCGCCTCCAACCAGCAGCCGGTCGCCGTCGTGGAGTGGCAGGGTGCGGGGGTCGGTCGCCCGTCGGAAGTGCACAGCGAGCGGGGCCTGGGCCAGCTCGCAGAGTCGAGCTGCACCCTCCAGGTGGTCGATGTGGTGGTGAGTGCAGGCGACCATGACGACCCGCCCGATCCGACCGGCGGTGGCCATGACTTGCTCCAAGTGGCGCTCGTCGGCTGGGCCTGGATCGATGACCACGGTCTCGCCCTGGCCGTAGATCCAGGTGTTGGTCCCGGACCCGGTGAGCGGGCCGGGGTTGGAGGCCCGCGCTAGCAGGACCTCGGGCGCCCTGGTCACTCGCCCGACTCCGACTTTGGGCCGAGGAGATCCCCCACATCAAGACCCGGGTAGCGGGCTGAAGTGATCTCCTCCAGCTTCGGCTGAACTCGCATCTTTCTGGTTCCGCGCGCGGCCTGCAGCGCCGCCTCGACTGTTCGGTGCTGCACCAGCAGCTCCAACACCGATCGGGTGGGGGGGAGGAGAAGAGTCCTTCCCTGAACTGCCTCCTGGAGCGCGGAATAGGGGCTCACCCAGCGCATCGCGGTCAGCTCACCCGGCTCTTCCCGGCTCGGTTCCTGTCCGGCGGGCAGTGCCGCCAGGAAGAAGCGGGTATCGAAGATCCTGGGCAGGCCCTCGGGTGTGACCCAGTGGGCGCAGAAGATGAGATCCTCCCAACCCGGTCGCAGTCCCGTCCTTCTCAGCCTGGATTGGAACTCCCCGGGGTGCCCAGCCTGGAGCCGCCGGCGGAGGGAGCCAAGCTCAGCCGCCAACTCTTGGGGGCACGGCTGGCCAGAGGAAGTTCGAGCCAGCAGGATGCCGCACTCCTCAAAGGTTTCCCGTACCGCGGTGACCAGGAGGTGGCGCTCCACCTCCCGAGATAGAAGCGGTCCGGCCTCCAGCTCCGACCAGCTGGGATCCAGGTCGGCCGTGTCTACCGAGCCGCCCGGAAAGACCTCCGCTCGCGGTGCGAACGAACTGGTCGCGGGCCTGGTCATCAAGAGCACCTGAACCCCTGGTCCTTCGACGGCGGATGACGGTGAGTCACGCAGCACGGCCACCGTCGCCGCGTCGCGCCGAATCGAGCTGGTCAGTTCAGACTCCGGCGGATCGCCCAGGGGCTTCCGGAGAGGTCAGGGAGCAGCTTCCCCGCGCTCTGAGAAACTCAGGATCTGACGGGGATGGATCAGGGCGAAGGAGCGCTGGATCGTGACCCGCTCGTGGGTCAGCGCCGGCAGCCAAACTGCGTTGAGGTTGCGGACTGGTAGGAAGTCGTCCACGCTCCGTTCCAGGGTCTCCCGCAGGCTCAGCCTGGGCTCTAAAAACACCTCGCAGACCAGGGAGAAGGTGTCGATGGTGAGCGCCACCTGACGTGCCACCTTGGTCTCCAAGAGCGCTCGCCTGCCACCGTGGTCTGCGGCTGACTCTCCAATTGGGACCACCATCAGGAGGGCTCGCTTGGCGACCATCGCCGAGTCCTCCACGGTGCTGATGACCGGGTAGGTGCTCGCCAGCGGTTCCAGGGTCAGATGCTGGATCTCGAGATATTCCGTCATCCGATTGACGACATCGGTGAGCCGCAAAGGCGGCACCACCTCGATGTCCCCGCTGAGCTTTAAGAAGGAGCTGAACAGCTCAACCCTTTCCCAATTCTCCACGACGCGGCAGTATACGAGAGTGCTCCTCATCTCAGACGGACTGTCATCGAAGTGACGCAAAGTCTCGACTTGAGGCGACTGAAGAGGGGGCTCGCGAACTCGCCGCTGGGCTTCCAGCTGCGCCATTACGCCCGGGTCAGCAGCACTCAGGACCTGGTCGCGACTGCCGCCGCGGCCGGCGCTGAAGAGGGACTGGTCGTGCTGGCCGACGAGCAGCTCTCGGGCAGGGGGCGCTCCGGGAGAAGCTGGATCGCACCGGCGGGGAGCTCTTTGATGCTCTCGGTGCTGCTTCGGCCCACGGCGATGATTGCCACTTGGTCGACCCTCAGCCTGGTTGCCGGACTGGCCGTTGTGGAAGGGCTCGAGCTGGCTGGCGGTCCCAGCGCTCAGCTCAAGTGGCCCAACGACTGCCTCTGCCGTGAACGCAAGTTGGCGGGAGTCTTGGCCGAGACCTCAACTCCGAGCGAAGGGGAGCGGATCGTGGTTATCGGGATCGGCTGCAATGTCAGTTGGGTTGGCGCCGAGCTGCCGCCCGATCTCCGTCGGACCGCCACGGCCTGCGATCGGGAGGGTTTCACTGTGGATCGCACGGTGTTGGCCGAGGCGATACTGGGCCGGCTGGCGGCCCGCTACCGAGACTGGGAGCGGGGGGGCTTCGGCGTGGTCCGTCCCGAATGGCTCCGCCATGCCGCGTGGATTGGGCAAGTGGTCGTGGCCGAACATAGCTCCGGCCGAGTCTCGGGTCGAGTGCTGGGCATCTCGGACGGTGGTGAGCTTCTGGTGGAGACGGCTGACGGCCCGCTGGCGATCGCGACCGGGGACTTGGAGAGGGCTCCCGGACCCCTGCTCCGGCTGGCCGATGGAATTGCCAGCTAGCCTCGACTCCGGTCTCGGACGGGTCACCGCGGCGGGTTCCCGCTAATTCGAGCAGCCCCTCACGGCACCTTGACGCATCTCAGGGTGCCATCTAGGATTGAGTTGCACCCTCCCGCTCGGGCGAGGGAGCCGAACATCTCCGGTCGCGCGGATTCAAGGGACAGAACTTGCCCACCATCTCTGAAACCTCCCACGAGATCTCCAAACTCTATGAGTCCGACCACATCGAGCGCCGGGAGCGCAACGCCCGCCGCAACAAGATCCTCTTCATCGACCGGCTCCTGAACGAACTGGAGCAGCTCAACATCGCCGAGGAGGTGGTAGTACCGCTCCCGCTGCGCAACCAATGCCGGCGCCTGCTCGCCAAAGAGGGACACCCTCTGGGGCGGCGCCGGGCCGATGAAGTGGTCATCGCGGAGTGGATGGATGCCCTGTACGACGTCCAGGACGGGCTGATGTTCACCATCGGCGACGAGGACGAGTAGGCTGGGTTCCTGCTGAGCGGCCCTCCAAGAGGAGTGGCGCCGCTTCGGCGATCGCCGGCCCCCATAGCTCAGCGGATAGAGCGCCGGCCTCCGGAGCCGGGTGCGCAGGTTCGAGTCCTGCTGGGGGTACCAGATACGATCCCGGGCATGGGGTTCGCAATGAGTGCTCTGCTGGAGCTGCGGCTCTGGACGGCGTTCGACATCGACGACGCCGGTCGGATTCTGGCCGGCTACGACGGCACCGGTTCGGTCCAGCTGGTTGAACTGGCACTGGATGGAACGGCCACCCAGCTGACGGCTCTGCCCGGGGATTGCTCCGGCCGCTACCTGCCCGGCACTCGATCCGTTGTGGTCGAGCACGATCAGGGCGGCAACGAGCGTAACCAGCTGTCACTTCTCTCACTTGACCCGTTGCCAGCTGCACCAGTCGGTGTCGAGGGGATGGTGCCCCTCGTGCGCGACGAGCGCTTCTTCCACAATCTGGTGGATGTCGTCGCTGGCCGAGTGCTGTACACAACAAATCGTCGCAATAGTGTGGATTTCGACGTTGTCGCGCGGGAGATTCCGAGCGGAGTCGAGACTGTCATCTACGACCAAGGTGGCGGGATCGATGAGGTGTCACTCTCTCCGGACGGACAGAGGGCGATATTGGTTCGAGCGGCGAAGCAGCCGATGTCCGAACAGCTGGTGCTGGTGGAATCCACCGCCGACGGCGTGCGAGAGCTGACCGAACAGCAGGAGTGCGCGCAACACTTTCATCCGTACTGGGATCCGAGTGCCGGATCCATAATCGTGACTACCGATCGGGATCGCGAGTTTACGGTAATCGCACGAGTCGACTTGTTGACGGGTCATTGGACAGAGCTGGTCTCCTTCGCGGGCCGTGAAGTCACCGGGTGGGTTTCTCCGAGTCGTCGTCTAGTGCTCGTCCGATCCAACGATGACGGAGCAGCTCGACTATCCCTAAACGACGCCACCACCGGTGAGATGCTTCGTCCCGTCGAATTGCCGGGCGACGGCTGGACCGGAGCACCGGCGCGACCAGACCCGATCTGGTCACCAGATTCGCGGTTCATCGCGCTGTCCTACTCGAGTGCTACCGTCCCTGGGAGTGTCCTGCGAATCGACGTCGCGACCGGACTGGTCAGCACTGTCGCAGAGAGCACGGGATTGCCCGCAGGCAGCAGCCTAGTCGAGCCGAGTGCGCATCGCGTTCCCACCCGAGACGGAGAACTGATTCCCTGCTTCGTGTATCGGAGCCAGGAGCCGATCGATCCGTCGCTGGACGGTGCCGCCGTGCTCTACATCCACGGAGGGCCGGAGTCGCAATCGGTACGAACCTTCGACCCGGTGACCCAGGGACTGGCCGCGGCCGGATACACCGTACTGCGGCCCAACGTAAGGGGCTCGACCGGGTACGGCAAGCGGTGGTACTCGGCGGACGATCGGCACCGCCGCCTCGATTCAATCGAGGACCTCGCCGCCCTTCATGCCTGGCTGCCGACCGTGGGACTTGACCCCGGGCGCGCAGCGTTGTGGGGAGGCTCATACGGCGGGTACATGGTGCTCGCGGGGCTCGCCTTTCAGCCTGCCCTGTGGGCGGCTGGAGTAGACATCGTGGGGATATCGTCCCTGGTGACGTTTCTGGAGAATACGTCGGCTTACCGTAGGGCACTCCGCGAGCCCGAGTACGGGTCGCTGGAGTACGACCGAGAGTTTCTACTTTCGGCATCGCCGATCTGTCGTGTTGGCCAGATCACGGCTCCCCTCTTCGTCATCCATGGAGCCAACGACCCCCGCGTGCCCCTGAGTGAAGCCAATCAACTGGTAGCAGCGGTACGGGCAAACGGCGTGGAGTGCGAGCTGCTGGTCTACGATGACGAGGGCCATGGCCTGGCCAAGCGATCGAATCGACTGGACGCCTTCCCGAGGGCCGCATCCTTCCTGGCTCGACATCTTGCGTCCTTCGCCGAGAGACCGTAACCGCAGCGCACGCAGTCGCATCTCGACCGGGTTGCCACGATCACCGATGGTCGTGTCCGAGTGGCGCCTAGGATCGCCTGGCCAGCTTCTTCCAGTTCGAGTACGTCGAACGCGAAATGCCGAACGACACCGTGGCGAACTCGCCGGCAGTCAACCCCTGGCGCTCCAGTTTTCGACCGATCCGCAGGACGATATTCCGCTCGGCTGGGGTAGCTCGGGATTTTCGCCAGTCACGTTTCTTGGCGTCCAGCATGAAGATGAGGTCGCTGCGGGTCAGCCGCGACTTACCCGGGCCGCTGGCAGTCTTACCGGGCCGGTCATGCTTTCCCTGGGACAGTTCCGCCACGTTGACAAAAAACGCTTCGGTCCGATGCCGTGGCCCGGACGTGACGTAGTGTCCCTCGCCCTTCGGGACTTCCGCTGGCAAGTCGGCACTTGCGGACAAGCTCAAACTCCGTCTAACTCCGATTCCCTGGTTGGGACCGGACGATAGCCGCCATTCTGCTACAAACCGAATTCTGGGGGCAGACGGATGGGCCGAGGACGTTCGACCGCAGTTCAGCGGTCGGTCATGACGTCGCTGATCGCGCGGTCAGAACTCAGCGAAGCTGGGGAACCGCCTGGACAATTCGGGCTGGCCACCAGCGGTCCTCTCGGACAGCAGTGTGGTGGACGCGTTTACCGAGGAGCGAATTACAGCGACACGCTCTGAGTCACGACGGACGGTCACCAGCCTGCATGCGGTCAAACGCTCGTGAGACAGACGGCGATGTTACCGCTGACAAGATCAGTTCAGCGCACTCCGAGGGGGTGTTGGTATCAGTGGCACATTCCACATCGTAGAGGGTATGAGCGTGGACCCGTTCGAGCTGGTAGGCCGCACGGCCCGGCACTCGGTCTCCGCGCAGCCTCTCGCGGCGTTCCAACTCCGGAAGAGCGCAGTGAACCCCTACGAAGACCACGTCACCGCCGTCAAACAGATTGAGGCAGTCGATCAACCAGGAACGCTCGCGCAGAACATGGTCTACGACCACGTTGTTGCCCGCACCCACCATCCCGGTCACCGCGCGATGAAAGCCGCGAACCGTGCGCTCCAGTACTTCGGACAATTCCTCGGCGTCCATATACCGTTGGTCTCGCATCGAGTTAAAACTGTCGACCGAGAGATAGAAGAACGGTTCTGGCAGAATGGGCAGCAGCGCCTTGGCGAGGCTCGTTTTGCCGGAGCTGGTCGTGCCATTGAGGAAGATGATCTGACGGCGGTCGGGGTCGGGTGTCACCGGCCTATCATCAGGTGACGGGCACGCACCTCCCCGGGCCCGAGGAGCCGCGGCGACGCACCGTCTGGGCCGAACAGGCCTAAAGCTCGAATGAGATACGCCACTCGCTTCTCAAGATAGCCGCGTACACCTCTTCCTTCGTGGCGGTCCCGTTGGTCGCATCTTCCACGGCCTGAATGCGCGCCGCGCGCGCAGTCAGTCCTGGTCGACGGTCAGCCTCCCCGACCAGGTGCCACGCGCCCTCACCTACCTGGCGCAGCACTACGTAGCCCGGGGGCGTTCCGGCGGATCTCCTCGTGTCTGTCATTCAGTGGCTCCTTGCTGATCAATCGGCGCCTTCCGGTCAGCTGACTCGACGCATGAGAGTCTCAATTCTACGAGCGCTGCCAGGTGATGCCGAGGTGCCGCGAGCGCCCCTTCCGGTAACCGAGGAGGGACCTGGACCGTTAGCGGTTGCAGCACGGGTCGACTTCCCTGTGCGCCGCCCGCATCCAGCCATACGCCGCTATGGGGTGTCGCCGATGAGCCGCCGAGACCTGCGGTACTGGGGAGAGGTGGCCCTGGCAGTAGCTGGCTTTGGGGTGGTAGCCGGCTGGGCAGCGACGGGCCCGATTTCGAGCCGGCCCGGCCCCACTCGGTCTTCCACCCCGACATCCCACCCGGCGCCGCTCTCGGCAGCGATCTGTGACGCGCACCAACTGAAGGGCCGGTATTGGACCAATCTCCCGGCGCTGTCGAACATCCAGGAAGGAATCACCCTCAGCAATACCTCCTCTAAGATGTGCCGCCTGCCGGCGTTTCCGAAAGCATTGGTCTTGCATGACGCCGCTGGCAGTGTGGTTCCTCCCACGCCTCTTCCGAGTCCTTCGGGCACCGGCACGGCCAGTACCGATTATTTTGACTACGGTTCGCCACCGACTATGAGTGGGACTGCAGAGTTCCCCAGACTGACGATGGGCGGGGACATGCTTACACCCGGCGCCAGGGCAGTCATTCTGTTGGACGGGTCTATGGGTCAGGATGCCGATCAACCGGGTTGTTTAGCGGGAGAAGCTGGCGATCAGCTTGCTTTATTCTTCACTTCGAGGCAAGCCACGATGGTGCGTCTCCTGAACAATCTTCGCAGCTCTGGCAGTGGCACGAACAACCCCTCTGGTTCTATCTTTTTCACGTGCAGCGCGTTCGTCGTCCCACCGGTGTTGTCTTGGGCGCGAGCGACCAAGATGGTGGGTCCGCTGGCTAGCTACAAGTTTGGATTTCGTCCGTTCTATGCGGCCGCTCCATGAGTCAAGGTCCGCTCACAGGAAGCTCTCGGAGTACTCTCCGCAGTGCCAAATCCAGCCTAGGGGACAAGGCGGGGCGACTGCTGCGTGCGGAATCCGGATGGCGGCCGCAGGGCCGAGGACGGTAGCCTCACCAGAATTGGGCCCTATCCCCATCGGCGAGGGAGGGCGGACCGCCGTGGAGCACGCGGGAGGCTTGTGCGATGAGTCGGCGCGGATGGGTGCTCTTCGGGGCGATGTGCGTCATCTGGGGCATTCCCTATCTGCTCATAAAAGTGGCCGTCCGTCACCTCGCGCCAGCGGATCTGGTGTTCGCGCGCACGGCGATAGGAACTGTGTTGCTGCTGCCGATTGCGTTGGGTCGTGGACAAATACGCCCGCTGCTCGCCAAATGGCGGCCGCTCCTTGTGTACTCCCTGGTCGAGATCGCCATCGCCTGGCTCCTGCTCTCAGATGCGGAGACGCGCATCTCGAGCTCGCTTTCGGGGCTGCTGGTGGCGGCGGTGCCGCTCGTGGGGGTGGCGATCGTCTGGGCCAGCGGAACCCAGGATCGGCTCACCGGGGCGCGTCTGCTGGGGCTCCTTATGGGGGTGGCGGGGGTGGGCGCCGTACTTGGGTTCGATCTGGGCCATATCACGGTTGGCTCCATGCTCGAGATGGCGGTGGTTGTGTGCTGCTACGCCGCCGGCCCGCAGATCCTGGCCCGAAGACTTTCCGATCTTCCCAGCCTCGGAGTTGTCAGCGGCTCGCTCGTCATCTGTACGGTCCTATATGCGCCAGTTGCAATCGCCGAGCGACCCACCCACATGCCGTCCCTGACGGTGATCTTGGCGGTGCTGGCCTTGGGGGTGGTCTGCACAGCTGTCGCCTTCTTGGTCTTCTTCGCCCTGATTGCCGAGGTGGGCGCCGTGCGAGCGACCGTGATCACCTACATCAACCCCGCCGTGGCGGTGGCGCTGGGAGTCGCGCTGCTCCACGAGCACTTCACATTCGCAATTGGGTTCGGCTTCGCTCTGGTGTTGGGCGGCTCGATCCTGGCGACGCGCGCCGGGCGCTCCGCCCGCAGTGGTCCGCGTGGTTCGGTAGAGCCGGTTAGGGCGGAGGCTCCCGCCAGCGGATCTTAGGCGCTGGTCAGGCAGAAGGCGGTCAGGAGCACGTCTGGCAGTGTCCGATCAGGTCCAGTCGGTGACTCTCGAGACGGAATCCGGCCGCGGCCGCCACCTCCTTGGCGGTGGCGGTGACGTCCGCCTCGAGGCGGGCCGGAGCGGTCACATCTACAACCGAGCCACAGTCGACGCAGACCAGGTGGTGATGGTGCCGGGTTAGTTCCTCGCTCAACTCGTATCGGGCGAACTCGCCACTCAGCTGGACCCGGCGCACCACCGTTGCCTGCTCCAGCACCGCCAGGTTGCGGTAGGCCGTGCTCGGTGGAAGAGCGGGGCGAACATCCACGATCTCGGAGACGGTGAGCGGGCGCCCGGCGCGCATCAGCGCTTCCACTAGGAGTCGTCGGCCCCCGGTGTACCGCTGGCGGATCGAGGTCAACCGGTTGCCGACCCCGACATGAACATCGGACTCCGGACCCGACGGTCCGCCCGGAGAGTGCGGGTCGGACTTTAGCTCGCTGGAGCTGCTCACGGTCACACGGTACTCCCGGGTGAAAGCGGGCGATTCGGACGCAGCAGAGGGGCCCAGCGCACCACCAGATAAGTACCGAACGCCAAGCTGGTGATGAACACGCTCACCGGCACCGGGATGTAGAAGGCGATCGCCAGACCGACCAGCGTGCAGGCTAAGGCAGTCACGACCGACACCAACATGGCGGTGGCGGGCCGGCTCGTCAGCCGGTCGGCGATGGCGGCCGGAGTGACCAGCAGCGAAAAGATGAGCAACACCCCGACAACCTGAACGGCGACTGCCACCGCCAGCGCCAGGGTGCCCATGAATCCGATCGCGAGCAAGCGGGTGGGCACTCCGCGTGCTTCGGCCACCTCTTCGTCCACCGAAGCGAATAGCAGTGGGCGATACATCGCGGCGAGTAGCACCAATGTGATCGCGCCGATGATCGCCGTCAGCTGCACCTCTCCGGTGCTGATTCCCAGCACCTCGCCGAACAGAATCGAGTAGGCCTCGGTCGCATACCCGGTGTAGAGCGAGATGAAGAGAACTCCCAGCCCGAGCATGAAGGCGAGCACGATTCCGATGACCGTGTCCCGCTCCCGCAGCCGTTGACCAAGCGCTCCCATCACGCCCGCGCCGCCGAGGCAGAAGACCAACAGTCCCCAGACCGGAGACACCGAGACGACAGCTGCCCCGGCGGCTCCGGCAAACCCGACATGAGAGAGGGCATGGGCGGCGAAGGCGGTCCGGCGCAGGATCACGAAGTACCCCACCACTCCGGCCACGATCGAGACCACGACCCCAGCCTCGAGTGCGTTCCGCATGAACTCGAAGGAGAGCATCTGACCGAGGTCGGAGGGGAGGTTCCAGCTGAAGGCATACGACGTCGTCTGCGCCACCAGCAGATGCCCGGTAAGCGTCTCGATCACCAGCTCAGCCCCACCCTGGTCGCGCCGGCTCGCGCTCGGCTTCGGGGTGAGGGTGGGCCAGCTCCTCGTCGATGCCAACCACGAACCGTCTTCCCCGGCTGTCCACCAGGACCTCCACCGGAGCCCCGTAGAGGCGCGAGAGCACCTCAGAGGTCACGATCTCGTCCGGCTTACCGATGGCCAAGCCTCCCCCCGCCACATAACAGACTCGATCGATGACTCTGCGCAAGGGGTTGAGATCGTGGGCCACGATCACCACTGAGAGTCCGTGGCTGCGGGCGAGACTGCCGATCAGCTCGGCCATGGCCGCCTGGTTGCGAACGTCGAGGTTGGCCAGGGGCTCGTCCAGCAGCAGCAGCGAGGGGTCGCCCACCAGCGCCTGGGCTAGGAGCAGACGCTGACGCTCGCCGCCCGACATCTGTCCGATCCGGCGATTGGCGTAGGCCTGGGCTCCCACCGCTTCGACGGCCGTTTGGACCAGAGCGTGCTGGTCCCGTGCCGACCGGAATGGGAGCCGGAAGCCCCAACGGTGGCCGTCCAGGCCGAGCTGCACGAGGTCAATTCCCCGCAGGGCGACCTCGGGATCCAGGACGCGGGCCTGGGGAACGTAGCCGATGGCCGGGTTGCCCCGGGTGGGAACTGCCCCTAGAACCTCCAAGGTCCCCTGGCTGGGTCGGAGCAACCCGAGCAGCAGTTTCAGCATCGTCGACTTGCCGGCCCCGTTGGGCCCCAGCACGGCGACGAACTCGCCTGCTTGGATCTCAAAGGTGGCGTGGCTCCACACCAGCTGGATGCCATAGGTAGCTGCCAGGTCGCGCGCGGCTACGACCGGAAGCCGACCGGCCAGTGCTGCCGGCCCGGCCGACGGGTGGACCAATCCGGTCATCCGCTGCCTCGGGTCTGCTGGAGCGCCTTGGTCAGTGCGTCCAGTTCCCCGTCCATCCACTTCTGGAAACTCGCAGTCGGCGGCTGGATTGTTTCCGATACTGCCACCGCCGGAATGTGCTTGGCCAGCGCCCGGTTGCGGATCCCGGTGGTCAGGGGCGACACCGTCTGCCGGTTGTAGACGAGGACGTGGAACCGTCTGCCCGTAATCTGCTGATCAAACGTGGCGACACTTGAGGCCGGCGGGTCGATTCCCTCGGAGACCGCCTGCATGAAGGCGACCGGTGTGACCAGGTCCAGATGGAGATACTGGGCCAAGTATTGAAAGATGCTCTCGGTTGCTGCTACCGGGGTCCCGGAGAAGTGCTTGGTGATGTACGCCAGCCGGGAGCGATACGGGGCGAGAGCCGACTCCACCGCCTTGTGGCGCCCGGCGAAATAGGACGCCGAGCGAGGCTCCAGCGATTCGTAATCTGAGGTGATCCGGTTGATTACCCGCACGACGTAGTTGGGGTCGTACCAGAAGTGGGGGTTGTCTCCCGCCTTCTTGTGGAGCAGCGTCGAGACCGTCAGCACCCGGCGGCCCGGCTCGGATTGGGCGGAGAGCAGGCGATTGGCCCAGTCGTCGTAGCCCGCTCCGTTGAGGACCACGAAGCGGGCGGCGGCGAAGGCCCGGGCGTCGGAGGAGTTGCTCTCGTATTCGTGAGGATCAGCGTTGGGATCGGTGACGATGCTGGTGACCTGCACCAGTTTCCCCCCCAGCTGGCTCGCCAGACTGCCCCAGAAGTTCTCTCCGGCCACCACGTTCATGACGTCTGTGCGGGCGGAGACGGTGGGGGCGAGGGCGCCAGCGCCGACGCAGATGCCCCCGAGCAGCACGAGAGCGGAGCCGAGACGAATTCGCTGGGTGCCAAGGAGGCTGGAACGGGCGATCAGCTGCACGCGGCGGATTATAGAATGAGAATCGAAACCAAAGCAAGTTAAGGACATCAAATAAAACGCATGCGGCCGGTCAGCGCCCGCACGACCTGCGCTCAGAACGCGGCTCGGACCACCTCGCGCCACTCCGTAGGAACTGATTCCAGGTAGCTGGCCATGTCGTCGTCGGCGAGCCCAAGTTGGGAGAGAGACGTGGGCAGTCCCAACTCGGTGATCAGCTGGCGACAGGCGGCCGCCACCGCCTGAGGGCCGCCGACCTCGAACGCGGGCGCGAGGGCCGCCACCCGGTCGGGATCCCGGTGGGCCATCTCCTGGATCACCGACGGGAGGAGGGCGCAGGATGTGAGGCCATGGGGGATCCCGAAGGGCGCTCCCAGCAACTTCCCCAAGGTGTGGCTGGCGCCCATCGGCACCGCCGCGAGCCCGAGTGCAGCCCACCAGGCCGCGATCTGCGCGTCGTGGCGGGCGTCGACGTCGTCACTATCGCGACGGCAGCTCGGGAGGGCCGATCGCAGCCGACGGAGAGCCTCCAGCGCCAGGTAGTTGCTCAGCGGGTCCCGGACCGGCGACCACACCGTCTCCACCGCGTGATCGACCGCCCGTATCCCCGTGCCCAGCCAGAGTCGTTCCGGGGTGTGGAGAGTGAGCTCGGGATCGAGGATCACCACTCTCGGGGCCGCTTGGCGGTCGACGATGCTGCGCTTCTGGCGGGTCGGTCCATCTGTGATCCCGGCGCTGCCGGTGAACTCCGCTCCCGACAAGGTGGTGGGGATTGCCAGATGCACCGCACTCCCTGCTCCGACCGCATGGAGCGCCGCCTTGCAGCCATCGATGACACTTCCGCCACCGACGCTCACCACTCCGTCGGCTCGGTGGTCGCGCAGCAACTGCGCCAACTCACCGACTGCCTGATCTGGAGTGTGCTGGCTCAGACCGGTGAAGGTGGCTTGGTGGCGCGACGCGATCGCCTTCTCCACCTTAGAGATCACCGCCGTCTCCTTCGACAGGGTCGCGGAGCTCACCACCACCACCCGGCTGGCCCCTAGCCGCTCCAATTCCTCGGGCAGCGACCGGGCCGAACCCCGGCCGTGGAGTACCCGCTCCACCGGTGAGCTGACGTGGGTGGCGGTCACAGCCGGCCTACTCGGCTAGGAACTGTCGCAGCACCATCTGCAGTACACCCCCGTGGCGCAGCTGCTCGACCTCGTTCTGGCTGTCGACCCGGGCGACCACCGAGATCTCTTGGGTCCGGCCCGACTGGTCCTGGACGGAGAGGGAGAGGGTAGCCCGGGGCTTGAGCAGCTGGGCCAGATTGGCAAGTGAGAAGGATTCGGTGCCGTCCAGACCCAGGCTCTCCGCGGATTCGCCCGATTGGAACTGGATCGGGAGCACTCCCATCCCGACTAGATTGCTGCGGTGGATCCGTTCGAAGCTCTCTGCCAGCACCACCCGCACTCCCAGTAGGGCTGTCCCCTTGGCGGCCCAGTCACGGGAGCTGCCGGAGCCGTATTCCTTGCCACCTATCACAATCAGAGGTACCCCTTCCTCGCGGTACCTGACTGCCGCGTCGTAGATGGTGCTCGGCTCGCCGCCCGGCTGGTGAGAGGTGAACCAACCCTCCTTTCCGGCAGCCAACTGATTTCGCAACCGGACATTGCCGAACGTGCCCCGGATCATCACTTCGTGGTTTCCCCGGCGCGATCCGTAACTGTTGAATTCCCTAGGCCCGACGTCGAGCGACTGCAGGTACTCACCGGCTGGGCTGGTCTGGGCTATCGCCCCGGCCGGGGAGATGTGGTCCGTGGTCACGGAATCTCCCAGTAGGGCCAGGACCCGAGCACCCTCGATGTCCGCTATGGGCTTCGGCTCTGCCGACATGCCTTCGAAGAGCGGCATCTCGCGGATGTAGGTGGAGGAGGCCTCCCACTGGTAGATCGGTCCCGTCGGCGAGTCCATCTCGGCCCAGTGCTCGTCACCGCCGAAGATCCGCTCGTATTCCCGGGCGAAGAACTCGGGCTTGACCGCCGAGGCGATCACCTGGTCCACCTCGGCCGCGCTGGGCCAGAGCTCCCTCAGAAAGACTGGCCGGCCGTCTCGGTCCAGCCCGAGCGGCTCCTCGGTTAGGTTCCGGCGAACGGTGCCCGCCAAGGCGAAGGCGACCACGATCGGGGGCGAGGCCAGATAGGCGGCCCTGACCTGGGGATGGATCCGGCCCTCGAAGTTCCGGTTGCCGCTGAGCACGGCGGCCACCTGGAGGTTCTGCTCCTCGACCTCGCGCGCCACTTCGTCAGGCAGGGGACCGCTGTTGCCGATGCAAGTGGTGCACCCATATCCGACGACGTCAAATCCGATCGACTCCAAGGCTGGGAGCAGATCGGACTGGCGCAGATAGTCGGTCACCACCCGCGACCCAGGCGCCATGCTGGTCTTGACGAACGAAGGGGGGCGGATCCCGCGCTCCCTCGCCCGTTTGGCCAGGAGCCCCGCCGCCACCATCACGCTGGGGTTGGAGGTGTTGGTGCAGCTGGTGATGGCCGCGATCACCACCGAGCCGTCCTCCAGTCGGGGCTTCTCCGGCGGGGAGGCGAGATCGACCTGGGGGGGAAAGTTGCTGACGAAGCTCTCACCGATCTGGGCCAGCGGGACCCGGTCCTGGGGACGTCGGGGCCCCGCGACACTGGGCTCGATGGTGTCGAGGTCGAGTTCGAGGACCTCCGAGAAGATGGGGATCGGGGAGTCGGCGGTCCGGAAGAGACCCTGCTCTTTGGTGTACCGCTCCACCAGGTCGATCAACTCCGGCGGTCGACCGGTGATGGCGAGGTAGTCGAGAACGATCTGGTCCACCGGAAAGAGCGAGGCAGTGGCACCGTACTCCGGTGCCATATTGCTGATAGTTGCCCGGTCAGCCAGCGAAAGCCCATCCAGCCCGTCCCCGCAGAACTCGACAAACTTCCCGACCACCCCGACTCCCCTCAGCCACTCGGTGACCCGCAGCACCAAGTCGGTGGCGGTGACTCCCGGTTGAAGGCGGCCGGTGAAGCGCACGCCCAGCACCAGTGGGGGGGTGAGCAGGAGCGGCTGACCGAGCATGGCGGCCTCTGCCTCGATGCCTCCCACGCCCCAGCCCAGGACCCCCAGGCCGTTGATCATGGTGGTGTGCGAGTCCGTGCCCACCAGGGTGTCCGGAAGGGCCAGCGGGCGGCCGTTCTGATTTCGCAGCTGGACCACCCGGCCTAGGTACTCCAGGTTGACCTGGTGACAGATCCCCATCCCGGGAGGCACTACCCGAAACCCGCGAAAGGCCTGTTGGGCCCAGCGCAGCAGGCTGTAGCGCTCGTAGTTGCGCTGGTACTCGCGCTCCAGATTTGTGCCGTAGGCAGACTCGCTGCCAAAGGCGTCTACCTGGACCGAGTGATCGATGACCAGGTCGGCATCGACCAAGGGGTCGATCCGGCCGGGATCGCCCCCGGCCCGAACCATGGCCGATCTCATCGAGGCCAGATCGACCACCGCCGGAACGCCAGTGAAGTCCTGGAGCAGGACCCGGGCCGGAAAGTAGGGCAGCTCGCGCTCTCGGTCTTCCTCGGCCACCTGTCCGCGCCAGTTGGCCAGGAAGAGGGCGTTCTCCGGTGTGGAGTGGCGACCGCCAGCCTCCCGTAGGAGCATCTCGAGCCAGACCTTGACGGTGCTTGGCAGCGGGTCGGGGTCGGCGAGTCCCAGGTCCCTGAGTCGGCCGAGACTGTAGAAGCTCGGCCCTCCCGCCCCCAACTCTGCCCTGACTCCGAGGGGGTCCTGCAACGGGCCTTCGACCATGCTCTCTCCACTCTTGGAACTCACGCCGCCGACTCTTCCATCTTAGTTCCAGACCACCCCGACTCCACGAGCTGCCCCCGTTTGACAGTGAGATCAGCCGATGGCCATACTCGACTCGCCTTTTGGCGCGGGTCCCACGGTTAGCCGCGGTCGGGACCTAGGCACGGGGAGTTGCGGAGGAACGTTGAAGACCAGAGGCGCCCGCCTTGGCGGCAAGCTGCTCGCCGCGACCTCGCTCGGCATCATGGGGGCGGGCATCCTGACCTTTTCTCCGGCCCTGGCGGCCAACACCAACTTCCTCAATCCCGGCGGTCCCCCCGCCCGAACCATCGACATGCTCTTCTACGTATTCCTGGCCTGCTCGATCGTGGTGCTGTTGGGAGTGGGGGGCGCCATTCTTTACGCCTGCTTCCGTTTCCGGCGGCGGTCGGATGACGAGATGCCTGCCCAGATTCACGGCAACAAACGGGTGGAGCGCGCATGGATCGCCGGTCCGGCGGTCCTGCTGTTTGCCCTTTTCATCTTCAACGTCGTCAACGTCGGCTATCTGCGCAGCGGTCCTAGCCCAGCGACTCCGGCCGGTCGCGACCCGGTAGCGATTCACGTCACCGGCCAGCAGTTCTACTGGACCTTCACCTACTCCAACGGCAAGAGCTCGATTCGGACGATGGAGATCCCGGTCAACACGCCGATCGACCTGACCACCATCTCCAAGGATGTCATCCACGGCTTCTGGGTGCCAGCGTTGGGGGCCAAGATCGACGCCCTCCCGGGAATCACCAACCACGCCTTCATCGAGGCCAGCGAAACGGGCATCTTCGAAGGGCAGTGCTACGAGTTCTGCGGGGTTGGACACGACACCATGCTGATCACGGTCAAGGTCGTCTCGATCGCCCAGTACAAGAGTTATCTCGGCAGCCTTGCCTGAGCCGTTTGTGAGGATTCATGAGCTCCGCTGACCTGCCCCTCTCTCGGCCGGTACCACGCTCCTACGGCAAGGTCTGGGAGTGGGTTACCACCACCGACCACAAGCGCATCGCGATCCTGTACTTCTTCACGACCTTCATCTTCTTCTGCATCGGCGGTCTGATGGCGCTGCTGATCCGCACCCAGCTGGCCGAGCCCAACAACACCCTGCTCACGGCGCAGCAGTACGACCAACTGTTCACCATGCATGGGACCACGATGATCTTCTTGTTCGTGATTCCCGTCTGGAGTGCGTTCGGGAACTTCATGGTGCCCTTGATGATCGGTGCCAAGGACATGGCATTCCCTCGCATCAATGCCTTTGCTTTCTGGCTGGTGCCGCTGGGTGGTCTGGTGATGTACAGCGGCTTCTTGCTGCCGGGTGGTGCGGCGTCGGACGGCTGGACTGGCTACGTCCCGTTGGCGGAGAAGCTGTACACCCCCCAGGTGGGTCAAGACCTATGGATCTTGGGGTTGCACATCCTCGGTATCTCGTCGGTGATGGGGGCAGTCAACTTCCTGGTCACCATCCATCGGATGCGGGCTCCCGGGATGACCTGGTTTCGCATCCCGCTGTTCGTGTGGTCGATGGAGGTCACCTCCGCACTGGTCCTGTTGGCCTCGCCGTTTTTGGCGGCCGCCTTGGCCATGGTTCTGTTGGACCGCCAGCTAGGCACCAACTTCTTCAACCCGGCGTCAGGCGGGAACGCCGTCCTCTACCAGCTGATCTTCTGGTTTTATTCGCACCCGGCGGTGTACATCATGGTGCTGCCCGGCTTCGGTCTGATATCGGAAATCTTGCCGGTATTCACCCGTAAACCGATTTTCGGCTACCGCGCCATGGCGGTATCCATGGCGGCCATCGGGGTGCTGGGCTTCATGGTCTTCGCGCACCACATGTTCACCGTGGGCTTGCCGCTGCCGGTGCAGATCTTCTTCATGGCCAGCACCATGGTGATCGCTATACCGACCGGGGTGAAGATCTTCAACTGGCTGGGGACCTTGTGGGGTGGTTCGATTCGCTTCACCACCTCGATGCTGTTCGCGGTGGGGTTTCTCCTGATGTTCCTCATCGGCGGTTTAGACGGGGTCTTCTTGGCGTCTTTGGGGATTGACTACGAGCTCAACGGCACTTACTGGGTGGTCGCCCACATTCATTACGTTCTGGTCGGCGGCTCGCTTTTCGCGGTATTTGCGGGGCTTTATTACTGGTGGCCGAAGATATTCGGTCGGTATCTCGGCGAGCGCCTCGGCAAGTGGCACTTCTGGCTGCTGATACTTGGGTTCAACCTCACTTTCATGCCGATGCACATCCTCGGGGTGCTGGGAATGCCCCGCCGGATTGCGACCTACGGTATCGACCGCGGCTGGGGCGCACTCAACCTCACCTCAACCATCGGGTCCTTCATCATCGGGCTGGCGATCCTGGTGTTCTTGTACAACGTCGTGCTGTCACTGCATGGCCCCAAGACCGCTCCCAACGACCCCTGGGAAGGCAACTCCCTGGAGTGGTACACAACCTCGCCGCCGCCGCCGTACAACTTTGAGGATCTGCCCCCGGTCACCAGTGACCGGCCCCTCCGGGACTGGCGGCTCTCGGGTCACCAGATAAATCCCCCGGGCACCGTGCTTCCTTGATTCGGAATCCCCTGGGGCTGATCCCCCAGCGGCTCTCGCGGCTGCTTCCGATCCTGGCGCTGGTGACCGGGGTGCTCACCTACTTCCTTGTGATTCTGGGCAGCACCGTCCGGGTCACCGAGTCCGGTATGGGGTGCCCCGGCTGGCCCCTTTGCTACGGCCAGCTGGGACCGATCGACAACTTCCATTCGATACTCGAGCAGTCCCACCGATATCTGGTGTCGTTGGTCACGGTCTTCGTGATCCTGACGGCCCTGGCCGCCTGGCGCTTCGCGCGCCAGCGCCCGACGATTTTCCGACCGGCTCTGGCGGCGCTGGTGATCATCATCATCCAGATCATCCTTGGTGCGATCACCGTCATCACCCACAACGCCCCGATCACGGTGGCGCTGCATCTGCTCACCGCGATGATCCTGCTCGGAGTCGTCTGGGTCACTGCGGTCGCGAGTCTGGTTGAGCGAAGACCTAGTCTCGGCCGACGGCTCCATCCCCGCGGCTGGTGGACCGTGGTGGCCACCTTCTTGGTGATGATCTCGGGCTCGCTGGTCGTCGATGGGGGTGCGACCTACGCCTGTCCCTCCTGGCCGGGATGCACATCCTCTTCAGGTCAACCCCAACAGCTGGTGATCATTCAGGACGTCCACCGCCTGATGGTGCTGGTCGCGACCATCCTGATCGCACTCTTCGTGATGCACGCCGCCCGACACTGGCGCGGCATTAGAGGAGCGCGCGTGTTGGCCGATCTCTTGGCCGTGCTTCTGTTGGCGCAGATCGCCGCGGGCGGACTGGTGGCGACGCTCCAGGCTCCGGAGGCGCTCCAGGACCTGCATCTGGCACTGGGGTCCGCTACCTGGGCGACGGTCGTGATCCTGGCGACCATCGGATGGCTGGTGGCGGCCGACGCCGGTTCGGCCAGCACCACCAGCGCCTCCGACCGTGGTTTACTCGGCGGTGTCAACCCCAAGCCACCGTTGGCGCAGCCAGAAACAGGGAACCACTGATGCAACGTAAAGAGGCCCGCGCGAATGTGCGGCTCGGGCTGCTCCTAACCGGGATCGGGATCCTGATGCTGGGACTCGGGTTCATCTGGGCTGTCTTGTACCTGGCGGCTGCGCATGCCAAGTGAGGAGCCCTCGGTGGAGGCACCGTTGAGCCACGGGGGGGAGGACCCCCACCATCTCCCCGGACCCAGCTTTTGGCCCATCCTGCTGGCCATCGGGATCGCCATGTCGCTGATCGGCGTGATCACTAAGCTGGAGGTGGTGATCGTCGGCCTGATCATCGTCGTGGTTTCGCTGGGCGGTTGGGTCCGCGAGGCGAGGCACGAATACCGCTCGTTGCCCTAGGTCGCGCCGGGCGCCACGTCATCTCTGGGGTGAGGCTCCATGCCCCTAGCCAGCTCGCTGGTCGCGGTGGTTGCCCCATCGGGGGGCGTCGGATTGGGGGTTGTGATCCTGGCCGTCGGACTTCTGATGGCGGGCGGTGCCGCCATCAGCCTGCGGAGCATCTGGGCGCGGGCGCGGGCTGAGGAGCCGGTGGCCCGGCAGGGGCCGCTCCAGGAGAGGTCGCGGCCCCTTCGCTCGCCTGGGGTGGAAGAGCTCTCCGGATGGTTCCGGGTACTGGTCAGTTTCGATTTTGGCTGTCTCGCACTTGTGTCCCTGGTGCTGATCTTCGCCGGTCTGGCGGTGATCTTTCGCTCGCTCTAGACCGACCCGGACTGGATCGCGATAGGCGACGTGACCAGATCTAGTCTGATTAGATACGATCCACTGTGATGGCAACGAGCGTCAACGTCTACGAGGCAAAAACCCACCTCTCCCAGTTGCTTGACCGGGTCGCACGTGGCGAAGAGATCGTCCTGGCGCGGGCGGGCAGACCGGTTGCCCGACTTGTTCCAATCGGACATCGATCTGCGCCGCGCGTGCTGGCGGCTTGGCGCGGTCTAGTCCACATCGCTAACGACTTCGATGAGCTGCCTCCAGAAGTAGCTGCCGCCTTCAGGGGAGAGGGGCAGTAAGAGTCCTACTGGACACCCATGTGCTGCTGTGGTGGCTGGCTGACCGGCGGTTGACGCCGAACGCTCGGTCAGTGATCGCGGACCCGTATAACGCGGTGTTCGTCTCGGCCGCGACGGCCTGGGAGATCTCCATCAAGAGCTCGCTAGGAAAACTCCGAGCACCGGACGACCTCTCGGCACAGTTGGAATCAAACGGATTCTCGAGTCTTCCGATCTCCCTTGCCCACGCTTTGGTTGCTGGCGCGCTCCCGAGACTTCACCGCGATCCCATTGACCGCATGCTCGTGGCCCAGTCGCAGCTCGAGGAACTCACTGTTGTTACGAGAGACTTCCGCATCGCTGCTTACGGTGTCCAGGTGGTCGAGGCCTGAACAGTCCAGGTGACCCTGTGCGACTCAACTCACGGCCCAGGCGATGGTCAACTCCCCGCAGAAAATTAGAGCTCAACAGACGACGCAGCCCGTCAATCGGTGTCGCCCCGGGCTAACGGAGAACCCGGCGGAGGTGCCTGAAGTGCGGCACCGCACCTCACCTCTGCTATGAAGCGTCGGAGTCGCCAGGTGGAGGATTTCAGCCCGCTTGAAAGTCGAACTTCCTGAACTGACGGTATTCGACGTCGTGGCCTGGAGGCGGTGGCTTGTGAAGCACAGCCACGATCAGCCAGGTGTGTGGTTGGTGCTGGCCAAAAGGGACACCAGCAATCCAACCAGTCTGACCTACGGGCAGGCGCTCGACGAGGCTCTCTGTCATGGATGGATCGATGGTCAGGTCCGGCGCCGTGACCAGCTCACCTACTGCCAGCGGTTCACGCCGCGACTCGCCCGCAGCCAGTGGTCGCAGAACAACATCCAGAACATCGCCCGGTTGACCAGCGAGGGCCGGATGCAACCGGCCGGCTTGTCCGCGGTGGCGCGGGCCCAGGGCGATGGGAGCTGGGAGGCTGCCTACGCCCCCCAGTCGGCCATGGAGATCCCGGCAGACCTGGCTACCGCGTTGCAGCTCGCTCCCCGCGCCCAGGAAATGTTCGAGATCCTGACCAGCCAAAACCGGTACGCGGTGCTTTACCGGATCAACCAGGCGAAACGCTTGGAAACCCGATCCAGGCGCATCGAGCAGTTCGTGGCCATGCTGGAGCGGGGCGAGACCGTCCACCCGCAGCGGCGGGCGCGCCGGGATTGATAGGGGTCCCGCGTCTCACTCGGATGGCGCTCAACTCGGCCCGGAGATCGTCCCCACTTACCCGCAGGTAAAGCCAGGTATCCGCCGTTACCATGGTTACCGGTGAAGCTGGCGATCTTGGTCCAACGCCGGTTCGAGGTGCTGGTTGGCGCCTGTTTCCTGGGCCTCGCCTTCGTGGGTGTGGTGTGGATCCTGATGGTCCTGCTGAAGGCCATCGACCCAGTCGAATTCCACTTCAACCTGCTGCTGGACATCCTCCCCTGGTTCACCCCGGTGGTGCTGTTGCTGGTGCTCTTCGGACCTCTCTACTGGAAGGTCGCAGGGCTGCTAGGTGGTCCCCACGGCGGGCTGCAGCGGCTGGCCGAAGCCCGGTACCAGCTGGTCGTCGCCGCGTTCTTCTACCTGCTGGCGTACAGCCTGGCGATCTGGCTGAGCATGAACGTCCTGAGGATCTGGGATGTCTACGATTTCCACTTCAACGCGCTGGTCGACTGGCTGCCGGCGATCGTACCCCCCTGGTTGGGCTGGGCCATCGGCGCCCCGCTGATCTGGCAGGCGCTCAGCGCCATCGACGCGAGCACACCGAGCCATCGGTGGCGGAGTCCCGACCGCTCGGCGGTCGCGGTGGCCGCGATATTCACGGGGGCGCTGCTCACCGGCGGAGGGTTGCTGCTGAACGAGGGGGTCTACGGCGTGACCCAGCAACTTTCGCTGACCGTGGCGCAGAACATGATCGCTCTCGGGGTGATCGTCCTCACGGGCGGGGGGCTGGCCGGCGGGGCCTTGCTGCTCTTCCTGTGGCGAGGGTGGCATCGAGTCGAGGAGCTTCCCGCCCGCAGCAACGCGCTGGATCGCTTTCGGGCGGCCCGAGGACGCATTCTTGCCCATGCCTTCGTGCTTACATCTCTTGCCTTCGGGGTGGCGGGAGTCTTGATGGCCGCCTTTCAAGCCATGGACCCGTATGACTTCCACTTCTACCTGGCTCTCGACATTTGGAGCATCGGGGTACCCCTGTTCCTGGGCTGGTTTCTCGTCTTCACCGCCAGCCGGGCCGTCCCTGCCCTGCTGGCCCGGAGAGACCCAGCTCACTTCAGCGAGGGGGCAGGCACCTCGCTTGGGCCGACCGGACCGGCGACCGCCGAGCGCGGTTGGGGGTACTCCGAGGGCGAGTTGACGCGGTCCGGCTCGCGCGCCTGATCGACTTACTCGCTCAGTGATCCGCGGCATCCCTATCGGTCAGTTGCGATTGCCCGCGGGCCTTGATCTCGACGCCTCGTTGGCGCGTTTCAGTCGCTACGGAGACGACCTGATGGACCGCTGGGATGGTCAGAGCTTCCTGCGGCCCTACCGGATCGAGGGGGAGGTGGGAGCCGTCCGGCTGCGGCGCACGGCCACTGGCACATCTCTCGAAGTGGAGTCGACCCCCGAACCATCGCAACCCGCCCTTCCAGCTCGGCTGCAGTCAATGTTTGTCGACGAGCAAGCACCGCTCCTCGCGCTGGCCAGACGCGACCCGGTCATCGCCCGCCTCCTGGAGCTCCATCCGGGGGTCTTTCCGGTCCGGGCTCTCGATCCCTTGGGAGCACTGCTGGCCATGGTCACCGCGCAGCAGGTGAACCTGACGCTGGCGCTCAGCGTGCGCCGGGAAATCCTGCAACGGCTGGGCCAGCGCATCGCGCTGGGGGATGACTTCGTGATTTGCCCAGATCCGGCGCGGATGGCAGCGGCCCCGCCGGACGTTTGGGCCGAGGTTCATTTCACCAGAGCCAAGGCCCGCTGTCTGGTGGCGCTGGGGATGGCCGTTTGCCGAGGCGAACTCGATTTCGAAGAGCTGGAGTTAGCATCCGACGACGAGGTGAGAGCCAGGCTCACTGAACTGCCCGGACTTGGCCCCTGGACGGCTACCCAGTACCTGACCCGGGTGCAGGGCCGGCCCGTGGTGGTGGCCGATGATCTGGGAGTGCGCAAGGCAGTTCAGCTCGCCTACGGGCTCACGCAGATGCCCCTGTCCAGTGAAGTGTTAGAGCTCACCTCCGACTACGGCAGGGCCGCGTTCAGTGCACAGCAGCTACTGCTCTACCACCTCAGTCGAATGGGCCGAACCCCGACGATCGTGACCCCCGCCTGAAGACGGGTAGAGCGGACAAAGAGTGGCTCGCCCCGGCGCATGGTGAGTGATCGAGACCGGTCACCCGCTGCCGTCCACCGGGGTCCACAGTGAATTAACTGAGCCCAGCATCCTTGGCGGCGCGCTCCACCCGGCGGCGGTTGCTCTCCCACCATGCCTTGTCGCCGGGCGGCATGTTGTCGTCGCCCTTGCGCAAGCCGACTGATCCGTCGAGGAGCTCGCGGACGATATCGGCGTGCCCGGCGTGTCGGTTGGTCTCGGCGATCACGTACACCAGGATCCGCAGCAAGGTCACGTCATTCCCGTCGCCCCACCAGGGCACGTGTCCTACAGCATCGAGCCCGAGTTGCTCAACCGTGGCATCCGAATGGGCCCATACCCGGCGGTATAGACCCGTGATTTGCTCACTCGTCTCATCCGCGGTTGCCCACATGTCCCCATTCACCTCGGCGTCGTCCGCGAACCAGGGCAGAGACTCATCGAATGGGCGGCCGAAGGTGTTACCCAAGTACCCCGACTCGATGATGGCGACGTGCTTTACCAGGCCCAGCAGATTTGTACCGGTCGGCACCATGGGTCGGCGCCTGTCGTACTCCGATAGTCCTTCCAACTTCCAGATCAAGGACTCACGGGCATCTTGGAGATCGCGGTGAAGCTCACTCTTCGGATTCACATCGGTCATGGCAGAAATTCTCCCATCCGGTCCGCGTCAGCCCAGCCGAGATTGGAAGGTTTGTCGAGAGGGCTTCAGCTTGGCCAGGTATAAGTCAGGTACGGAAGACACCGCTCCCATCAATACCCTGTCGGAGCCAGCGAATCCATGTGATCTTCGAACTGGCTCTGCCACTGACTCGACCACAGGGCGGCGACGCCCTCAGGTAGATGCGAGAGGAATATCGGGCGGGCATCCGGGGGTAGGTTTTTCAGGCAGAGCCCCAGGGTGACCGGCAGCCATTCGGGCGGCACCGCCGCCATGCCGTGCTCTCCCAGTTCGCCCCCTCCGCGACGGTTAGATTCTCCGCCGCGATGGGGAGGATCTGCTGTTCCTCCTCACCCGGGTGCTGCTCCAATAGTTCGGTCAGGCGGCGCAGGCTCTCCAGCAGCGGAGTGGCGTCCTGAGCCGTGCCCGTCTTGGACCAGCGCTCCAAGGCCTCGTTCGAAAGCTTAAGTTCGCGCGCGATCTCCAGGTGTTGGGCCCCCATTCGGGCCACCAGGTCACGCTTGAACACGACTCGCTCATTGAGCTTGGGCCACAGCAGTTCGTCTTCGGTCTCGTGGTGGATGTGCAGCGCCGCGAGGACGAATGCGTAGTGTTCGCCGATGAGTTGCGCACGGACCTGGGCCCCCGGTACGACTCCTTCGATGCGAACCGGTGCAGCTCGGAGCTCTCCCCGAAAAACGCCATGAATCATGAGCATGTCGCTGGTGTCAGGTCGCTCGGCCAGAGGGATTACTCCCCTGGGCACTCCTCAAGGCGGCTTAGCTTTTGCGGGTCCCGGCCCGCGCAGCCGAGGTTAGCAAGAATCAGCTGCCAGAAGGGAGATCTGGCAGCCTCTGATCAGGCCGTTCTCTGGACCAGTGCTGTTCGATCTCCGACGGCAGAAACTTCGGTGCCGCGAGCTCAGCACTCGCTGGCAGAAGGTGGCCAGTAAACGTCGCCCGTTACCCAGCTGAGGGGAGCGCCTCCAGCTTGTTCAGCACCAAAGGATCTATCTCCTCCCGGCTGGAGACCCGCTCCTCCAGGTTCTCCTCCGACACCCAGGCCTCGAAGGCCGACCAGAGCTGGTCGGTGCTGCCCCCCTCGGGGAGCCGCCCCGCTCGCTCCAGGGCAGTTCGCAACCGGGTGTAGAGGGCATCGTTCAAGGGCAGCATTGACTCTGGCGACGCCTTCTGGAAGTAGAGCCTCCACAGCTCCAGGAGCCGAGATAGTTCGGGGATAGGCTGAGGGTGGTCCTCGACCCGCAGGTCCACCATCCGGTCGTCAAACCCCCCGTAGCCGGCGTGGCGGCGGACAACCAAGATCGCGGCGGACTGCCGACCGCGTCGGTCTCCGCCGGCCAGGTCACCCGCGGCCAGGGAGGCCATCAGCCGGTCGACCAGGTCTCCGGTCGAGTCTTCGAACACGGAGAGCAGGGAATCGACCACCGCCGGGCCGGCGAGGATGTTGCCCTGACAGGCGCAACCCTTACCGGTCCGCCCTCCGGCCCATTCGAAGCACTTCGATCCGGTGTAGGTCGCGGCGCCTCCGTGGCGGTCCACCACCCCTAGCTGGCGGTGCTCCCGGCCCTCGTCGTCGCCGGTGAGCACCTCGACCACCTCACTGGCCGGTCTACCCGCCTCCAGCAAGTCCAATCCCAACTGCTTGTAGCCGGTGTTGGCCATGGCCTGGGTGGCGATGGCACCGACCTCCGCCCGGGCCGCTGGGACGGCGCTGCCCACCGCCAGGAACTTAGACGCGACGGCCACTCCCCAGTCCAGGCCGTCGGTGGCGACGATCGAGAAAGTCGCGATCCGAGGGGTGCGCTGCAGAGGGAGGCTCACGGCTGCCAGGATAACTGGTTGAGATGGCATCCAACGAGCCGGCTGAGGCAGGCCCGCCTACTCCGGCGCTCCCGCCGCTGGAGCTCTTCGAGCACGTCCCCGAGCGGGCTTTGGTCGTGGTGGCCCACCCTGACGACTGTGACTTCCTGGCCGCCTCGGTGCTCTCAGCCTGGTCGCGCCAGGGCTGCCAAGGAGCGGTATGCCTGGTCACGGACGGCGACGCCGGGAGCGACGACCCCACCATCCCCGCCGGGGAGCTGAGCCTGGTCCGCCTCACGGAGCAGCGGCTGGCTTCACAGCATATCGGCGTCTCCGAGGTGCGCTGCCTCGGCTATCCCGATGGCGTCCTGCAGAACACCCTGGCGGTGCGGCGAGACCTGGTCCGGGTGATTCGCGAGCTGCGCCCGGAGGCGGTGATCACCATGGATCCCACCAACCGCTGGTTCGGTCGTGGCTACCTCAACCACCCCGACCACCGGGCCGCCGGCGACGCCGCCCTGGACGCGATCTTCCCCAGCGCTCGGGACGCCAGGGCCTTTCCCGAGCTCCTCCGCGATGAGGGGCTGCAGCCGCACAAGGTTCGGTTCGTCTTCGTCGGTGCCTCCTCCGACTCTGACATCGCCATCCCGCTGCTGCCCATCGATCTGGAGAACAAGATGGCCGCTCTCGGGGAGCACCACAGCCAATTCGATGCCAGCGACATGCGGGAGGGGATGGAGCGGGGCGCCCGCGAGGTGGGTCGCAGGTGTGGGGTTGAACTGGCGGAGAGCTACAGGTTCTTCGACCTTGTGCCAAACCCGTCTCAGCGCTCGTACCGGAGAGAGCTCCAAGAAGAAGCCGCAGTCCGTCAGTCCGAGGTGTTGCCCGAGCCCCCCGAGCCTGCCACCGACTGGGGCTGACGCCTCAGCCGGCCGACTTCTCCCTCTTGGAAGCGGCGGACTTGGACCCCGCCTTACGGTTCTGAGCGCGGCGCTTGGGGGCGGCTCCCCTGGTCCCCTCGTCGGCGCGTCCGGTCGCTCGAACCACCTCGGCGCTGACCTCGCCGAGGAGCCTGGCGGAACGGTTCACCACGACCACTGCCAAGCCCGCGGCGTCACCGACCGGGCCCGGGCGTCGAGACTGCTGCCGGAGCCACCCGCCCATAACGGAGACCGCCAGGGGCCAGGCGGCGATCAGAGAACTGCCCGGCATCCCTCTTCCCCGATGGGACGCCCGCTCCCTCAGCGCCACCAGCCGGGGTCCCCAACCGCAGTCGACCGGCGGTGGTGGACCACGCTGACCAAAACCAGTCCTGTCAGAACGGCTGCCCCGACAAGGTAGCCGACGAGCTGGTAGCCGAAACCGAACGCCACCACCGCACCCACGACAGCCAGGATGGCCACTGGGGTGGCCAGCCGGGGGCCAATCGCACCCAGCCGGTCACGCCAACTCCGTGGGTGCCGAACCCGTGGTCCCTCCGCGGGGAGCTGGTGCTCCGACAGGGCGCTCCACCAGGGCGGCGGAACCGAGGCCCCCGAGTCCGGGGACTGCTGATCAGGCCGACGGCGTGGGTCTGAGCCGTGAGGCATACACGAGACCTCGAGACCAGGTATCTTTTCTGGGTCGTCGAGATGGCGACCGTGAGGGACCTAGGATAGCATCCGGTGGCCGCAGCTTCCGGTGGAACACAGGGTCGTCGAACGATCCCACGGGCGGTTGGCGAGGAGCTGAGGCTCGCTCGGCTGCACAGGCAAATCCTGGACTGTCGACGCTGCGAGGCGGCGGGACTGCTGGCTCATGCCGCACCTGTGCTTTCCTTTCCCGTGCTCAGCGGCATCGTCCTGGTCGGGCAGGCCCCCGGTCGGGTGGAGGAGGGGGTGGGACGCCCCTTCAGCGGTCGGGCAGGGCGACAGCTCTTCCGCTGGCTAGCGGAGGCTGGATTCGGGGACGAGGAGGATGCCCGCCGCCGCATTTACCTGACCTCAATCACCAAGTGCTTCCCCGGCCCCGCCGCCTCCGGGGCGGGTGATCGACGACCCAGCCTGGCCGAAGTGGAACTTTGCCGCAGCCATCTTGAGAGTCAGCTCTCAATCCAGCAACCATGGCTGATCCTGGCAGTGGGCCAGATGGCCCTGGAGCGCTTTCTGGGCCAGCTCCCGATGCACCTCGCTGTGGGCAGAGTCTTCGGCCCAGGGGGATCGAATCTGAGTCCAAAGGAAGGTCTTTCGTCCTCCCAGCGGCCCCTGCTACTCCCGCTCCCGCATCCCTCCGGAGCCAGTCGCTGGCTCAACCAGCCAGAGCACCGGACGCTGCTGGCGGGGGCCCTCGCCGCCCTCAAGGAGCTAACCGACTTGCCGCCGCGTCGGTGAGTTCCGGGAGGACATGGCGGGTATACTCGAGCGCAGATCTTGGGTGGGATTGACGACTTGGATGTAGCCGGTGCGCCGGGCGCGCCCAATCCCGGGGAGGAGTCGCCAACTGGGCGGGGCCGGGTGACCCCAGAAGGGGAGGCACGAACCGAGGCCGCGCCCCTCACCGAACGCTCCGCCGACGACATCCTGGAGTTGATCTTCACCCCGACTCCCAGGGCCAGTCCCGCCGAGCAGGCGGAGCGAACGCTGCGCCGGCCGAAGGCACTTGTCTACGTGGCCATGAGCAACCGCACCTTCTTCTGGCGTCAGCAGCTGACCAAGTTTGTCCTCGACGAGGGTCGGGTGCCGATCACCCCTTTCATGATGTTCGACTACTACTTGCTGCACACAGTCCCCAAGGAGTTGGTGCGCGAGGCGATGAACAACCTGATCGCGCGCTGCGAAGAGATGTGGGTCTTCGGGTCCTTGTCCCTGGGACTGAAGGTGCAGGTGGGAATTGCCAAGCGGATGCGCAAGCCGGTGCGCTATTTCGACATCAGCGACCTTCCCTATCGCGTGGTTGGGGTGCCTGAGTCGATCGTCCCCGAGGAGCGTTGAACGTCACGCGCTGACTCAACTTTGCGAGTGCACCCGGTCAGGCAGCTGGAGCAGATGATGTGAATGGCGCGGGAACGCGAGACGACCCCTGGCAGCTGCAGACGCCTCCGGGAACGTCCAGCTACTCGATTTACCGCGACCAGTCCCAGGATCCCGCTGTTCTGGTCTGCACCGTCGGGCAGACCACACTGACCTATCTCGCGCGCTGCCTCGACGATCTCCATGCAATGCTCAAGGCGAACGGTGACTGGATCGCGCTCGGCAGCGCCGACGAGCAGAATGACGCTGCTCCGGGAACAGTGGAGGCCTGGGCTCGAGCGTCTGACAACCCCGTGGGCGGATGGTATGGACAGAAAAAGGGCCTAAGAGGTCGCTTCGGCATGTACATCCCGCCGCTCATGGAAGAGCTAGGACTGGCTGAGTTGGAGCACCAACCGCGCAACAACCGGATGCGTGCTCGCTAGCTGCTTCTGCTTCCTCCTCGTGCGAAGTTTGCGCTCCGCGCTCTGTCCAGCTCCCTTGGCGAGAGCCTCTCAGGCAGCGACGCGCAAGCGGAAGAAGAGGAAGGCGGGCTTGGTTAGAAGTATCCGGTAAGCTTGGGCGTCGCGCCGAGCCAGCTCGGGCGCAGGCTGGGGCTCGGAAAGGGTCTCTATGACGAAACCTGAAGCGGTGATGGCGCTGGTCATCGCAGTCAGTGGACGTCGCCAAAAGGTGACCGGAAAGTCTCGGCCACCTTTGTTCCAGGTCTCGGTGATCTGGTCGATGGCGAAATAGTCGTCGGGGCTGTGTAGCTGCCAGTCCATGGCCGGATGGTGAGTGGAGAAGACGACCCACCCGTCACCCGCTAACACCCGTCGAAACTCACGGAACACCCGGTACCAGTCCCGAACATAATGGAGCACCAACGACGCGACGACGAGATCCACAGCACTCTCCCCCAGAAAACGCAGTGGTCGCTCAAGATCGGCGACGTGCAGTTGGGCTTGGTCACCGACGCGCTGGCGGGTGGCGCGAACCATCTCCGGGCTGACGTCCATCGCGACAACGGTGGCACCCGCTTGGACCAGCCAGCTGGTGAGAGCCCCCGGACCACAGCCCACTTCGAGCACGCGGCTGCCGGCAACGTCGCCCAGCAGGCGGATCATCTCGGGCCGTTCGTAGTGGGCGTTGAAGGCGTTTTTTTCGACGTCGGCCGCGTAAGCCTGGGCCATCGCGTCGTACTGGCGTCGGACCCGCTCCCCGTCGCTCACAGCCGCCGGACCAGGTCTCGCTCCAGGCTCTGCCGGGCCTTGCCGACCGCTCCCTGCAGCGACCATCCGGCCAGCCCCTGCTCCAACTGGCGGGCCAGAGCGTAGCCCGATTTGGTCGCCCGAAGCGCGTCCCCCGTGTCCACTCCGGCAGGCGGTTGCAGCTCGGTTAGCGGGACGCCGCGAGCCCAGTTGTACACGTAGTCGACGTAGTCCAAAGAGGGGCTGCGGCTCTCCGAAAGGCCCCACTCAGCCTCGGTTTCGGCCAGCTCGCGCTGAGCCTGGCGTAGGCGCCGGGCGACCTTCTCCAGCCGGGCGGTCGGCATCCGCCGCTTGCCACTGGGACGGTCCGGGTTGCGGTCCTCGGCGGCCAGCATCACCAAGGTGCCGCAGATCTCCTCCGGGGACATCTCGTCCAGCCAGCCGTCAGCCACTGTCTGGGAGACCAGCAGGGTGTTCTCGCCGTAGACCGCCGCCGCTAGCAGACCCAGCCGGGTAGGCCGATCCTGGGCTAGGTATCCCAGCTGGGCCAGAACCGAGCGGTAGGCCTGCAGCTGGGTGCGGTACTCATGCTCCCGCGCCTTTGCAGAAGCCTCGGCTCCCTCCAGCTCCACTCGGATCTCGTCAAGCTCCCGGCGGCTCGCCAGATGGTCGGAGAGGAGCGGACAGGCAGGACATGGGGACGCCGCGAGCCGACGCTCTTCCTGGCGGATCGTGCGCCGGAGCCGCTCCAATCTCCCCGCCGGGTCCTGGGTGCCATCCCCGAAGCGGCCCCGGCGGCGGTCCCGGAAGTGCTGCCGGCGCAGTTTCCTGGACTCCTCGCGGGCCTGGTCCAGCCCGTTCCGGGCCCCCAGGAACTGGCTCAGGGTCCGCTCGGTGCAGGTGATCTTGGGATGCCGGAAGCGGCGCTGGCGGAGGTCCTCCAGCCGGGCCTCCAGGTTGGGTCGGCGCTCCTTCAGGTTGTCCAGAGCACGGATGCGCTGGTACTGCCCGAAGGACTGTTCCAGGAGCTCCTCCGCTTCCTGAGGGGTGTGCCGCCGGAGGAGGTTCAGGGTCATGTTGTAGGTGGGTGCGAACTTGGACTCGACAGCCATGTCGTTGCCCAGCAACGTCTCGCAGATCACCCCCAGGTCCACCTCTGGGTCGCGCAGGATCACCCCGTGGCCGATGGAGTCGATCCCTCTTCTTCCGGCTCGGCCCAGGAGCTGGGCCAGCTGACCGCTCCGCAGCGCCGCGAAGCCCTGGCCGTCGAATTTGGTGAAGGTCGAGATGACGCAGGCCCGGGCCGGCATGTTGAGACCGAGGGCCAAGGTCTCGGTGGCGAACACCACCTGGAGCAGCCCCCTCTGGAAGAGCTCCTCGATCGTCTCCTTGACGTAGGGCAGGAGGCCGGCGTGGTGCATCGCGATCCCCCGCCGGAGCAGGTCCATCGAGAGCGAGCGTGCATACAGCTCCGCCTCGTCCGGATCCTCCACCTGGGCCAGCCGCGCTGCCAGCACCTCGTCGATTTGAAACTTCTGCTGCAGGGAGGTGAAGTCGACCCGGTGAGTGCTGCAGCGGGCGAGCGCCTCCCGGCAGCCTCTCCTGGAGAAGATGAAGTAGATCGCCGGCAGCATCTCCTGCTCCGCCAGCTGGTCAAGGATCCGGAGCATGTCGTTCTCCGAAGCCCAGGCCAGGCGGCCCCCACCCATCCGCCGATCCCCGCTGCGATCCTCCTGGGCCCGCTCCAGGGTGCGACGGTCGAGCCGTCCCTCGGAGTCCAGCAGCGGCAGCAGTTGATTGCGCATCCCGAGCCAGGTGCGGAGCTCGACCGGGCGCTCCTGCCGCACCACCACCGCCATCTGGCCCCGGCGCTCGGTCATCCAGGCGGCCACCTCGTCGACGTTGGTGATTGTCGCGGAGAGCCCGATGAACTTGATGTGCTGCGGCGCCTGGACGATCACCTCCTCCCAGACCGTCCCCCTCGGGTACTCGTCGATGTAGTGGATCTCGTCCAGGATCACCCAGGAGACCCGCTCCAGGGAGAGCGGGTCGTCGTACACCAGATTGCGCAGGATCTCGGTGGTCATCACCACCACCTTGGCGAAGGGCCGGATCGAGGTCTCGCCGGTCACCAGCCCCACGTTCTCCTCGCCGTAGCGACGGCAGAGATCACCGAACTTTTGGTTGGAGAGCGCCTTGAGCGGGGAGGTGTAGAGCACCCGCTCCCCGCCGGCTGTGCCCCCCTGCTGGAGGCAGCGCCAGATCGCCCACTCCGCCACCACCGTCTTCCCGCTCGAGGTGGGCGCGCTGACCAGGACACCCTGATGCAGCTCCAGGGCCTGGATCGCCTGCCGCTGGAATGGATCCATCTGGAAGGGCAGGGTGCGCTGAAAGGCCTCCAGCCCTCGGGTGGTCTCCTCGCTCAAGCGGTGGGTGGCTCGGCGAGGGCGCCCTGGACCCCTTCCGATCGCCGGTTGGTGCGGCGCCATGCGATGACCAGGAGCGGCGTGCCGATTATCAATACGCCCAGGGCGGTCAGCTGGGCCTGCTTGAGGCCGAAGGCGATCACCGGGACGTTGACCGGATTGCGCAAAAAGAAGATCCCGATCTGAGTGATCGGATAGAGGATCAGATAGGCGATCCCCGCGATTCCGTCAGCCACCCCGCGGCGACGCAGCCAGATCAGGAAGCCCAGAACTAGCAGGATCACCAGCGCCTCATAGGCGGCCGCCGGCTGGTAGGCGACGCCCAACCGGGGCGCGAAGCTGTTGAGGTTGGTGTAGGCGGTCGCCCAGGGCAAGTTGGAGGGATAGCCCAGGATGTCCCCGTTAATGATGTTGCCGATCCGGCCGATCGGCTGGCCGACGCAGGCGAAGAGGGCGGCGGCGTCCAGCAGCACCCAGAAGTTCACCCGCTCGCGCCAGGCCATGAAGAGCAAGGTGGCGCTGCCCAGGAAGATCGCCCCGAAGAAAGCCATCCCCCCCTGCCAGACGGCGAAGGTCTCCAACGGGTGGGTGAAGTAGTACCCGGCGCCGGACTGGAGGTCGTAGAAGAGCCGGCCGCCAATCAGCGCCAGCACGATGGTCCAGAAGGCGATCCAGCCGGTCTTGGCCCGGGGAATCCCGTGGCGCTCCGCGTAGGGGAGGGACACCTGGAGGCCCACCAGGATCGCCACCGCGTACCCGACCCCGTACCAGTGGATCGCCAGTGGTCCCAGGTGAAAGACCGGGTCGACACCGATCTGAATCACGCCGATCACCGGGCTCACGCCTGAATCAGCTCGATGTCTTGGTGGGTCAGCAGAGCCTCTCCCCGGCCGCCGTCTTCAGCGACCCAATTGGCCACCTTGTTGAGCATTTCCTCGGCGTGGCGCCGGTCATTGCTGACGCAGGCGACCCCGACAACGGCCAGCTGCCAGGCGTCCAGGCTCTCGACCTCGGCCACCGCCACGTTGAAGGTGCGCCTGACCCGGTGGGTGAGCGAGCTGACCACCTGGCGTTTGTCCTTGAGGGACTGGCTCTGCGGCAGGTGCAGGGTCAGCACCAGACTGCCGATCACCATGCTGGTAAGTCTAGTTGCGGGCCAACCCGACTTCGGCTGAGCTGGGATGAAGCTACCCGGCATTCTCCCCCCACCACTCAGGGGCAGACAAGACCCCCGCTCGGGGCGCCATCAGCCAGTTGAGTTGTCCGGTCAGCCGACCTGGCGCAGCATCTGCACAGCCACGTTCTCCCGCCTCTCCTGACCCACTGTGGTGGTGGCGCCATGGCCAGGATAGATGACGGTGTTTTCGGGCAAGCTGAGCAGCCGCGAGAGCACGCTGACCAGCTGCTTCGAGAGGTCCACGTCGGGCAGGTCGGTCTTTCCGATGTTGCCCTGGAGCAGGGTGTCCCCGGTGAAGAGGTGGTTGCCCACCTTGAAGCAGAGCGAGCCCGGGCTGTGCCCGGGGGTCGAGATGACCTCGAGCTCGAAGTCGCCGAACGGCAGCCGGTCCCCGTCGTTGAGGTAGTGGTCGGCGGAACGGAGATACGCCTTGGCGTCGAACAGGCTGAGCGCCGTCGCACCGCCGACCGAGGCCTTGACCTCCTCTTTGGCAGTGGCGTGGTTGCGGTGGCCGTGGCTGCAGCAGAGGTGCTTTACCGTCAGCCCCTGGCACTGCTCGATGATCTTGGCAGCGTCGGCGCCGGGGTCGATCACCACCGCCTCCTTGCTTCTGGCGCAGGCGACCACGTAGCAGTTGGTCTCGGCGGTGCCGGTGACCCGGACCCTGGCGATCTGGAGTCGCGGGCGAGGCGTCTCCGGGCTCAGCCGCTCGCCTCGCGCTGGTCCGCGATCTTCTGGCGCAGCGCCTCCAGCTGCTCGAACTCGTCCATCGCTGGTTTGGGCAGACGCTGGTAGGAGTGGGGGAATTTGGCGTGCTGGAGAGCTCCCAAGAGCAGCTCCACCTCATCGTCGCTGAGGCGGTAGAGATGCCCGTGGGGCAATGGAATGCTGGGGATCTCGGAGACCAGCACCGGTCCCCGGTCGCTCTCCTCCGGGTCGTCGTCCAACAGGGAAGGTACCGCTGGTCGGCTGCGCAGTGGGATTGGCTCGTCTGGGGCATCGGGCCGGTCCCCGGCGGGCACTTTGGTGGGCTGGAAGAGCTGAGCTGACCCGCTCAGGCTGGCGCGCTTGAAAGCCATCTCAGTGGCCCCCCTGGGAGAGCACCGCGTCGGCCAGCCGGCGGTAGGCCGCCGCGCCGTCGGACTCGCTGGCGTATTGGAGGATCGACTGGCCAGCCAGAGGGCACTCGGCGAAGCGAATGCTGTCGGAGACCTGGAACGGGTATACCAGATCGCCGAAGTGCGACTGCACGTCGTTCAGCACCTCGTTGGCGTGCACGGTGCGACCTTTGTGGATGGTCGGGAGAATGCCGTGAATCCGCAGCTGGGGATTGAGCTTGACCCGGACCCGCTCGATGGTGCGCTGCAGCTGTTCCATCCCCTTCATGCCGAAGTACTCGCACTGCAGGGGGATGACCACCGCGGTGGCGGCGACCAGGGCATTGATGCAGAGCAGCCCCAACGATGGCGGGCAGTCGATGATTACGTAGTCGTAGTCGGGGAGGATGGGGGTCAGTTTCTCCAGCAGCACCGACTCCCGGCCGATCTCGGTGACCAGCTGCAGCTCAGCTCCCGCCAGCTCAACGTTGGATGGCAGGAAGTCCACCCCCACCCCGGGCGAGTGCAGCCGCACGTCCGCCGCCGACACCTGATGCTCGCAGAGCATGTCGTAAACAGTTACCCGCAGTTCGTCGGGATGGGCGACCCCCATGTTGACCGTCAGGTGGCCCTGGGGATCGAGGTCGACCGCCAGGACCCTGACCCCCCGCTCGGCTAGGGCGCTGGCCAGATTTACCGCGGTTGTGGTCTTCCCAACCCCGCCCTTCTGGTTGGCGACGGCCAGGATCTGGACACCTTTGCGCTTGTGGTTGTTGGACGGCATTGCGTGGGGGGACCTCGGCTGAGCAGCAGGCCATCTGAGCGGCCGGCATTGTGGCAGCCTGTCGGTATCATATGGCGGCTTGCAACGCCTCAGGGGTGAGACCGGTCAACAGCGCGCCGCCACGCGGGATCGGACGGCTCCGGGGCGGATCCCAACAACAGTTATTCTGCCCCTCCGGCACCCACGCCCCGGCCATCTTTGATGAGGAGAACGGCAGCCTTGGCTGATGTTGGTGAAATCCCCAAATCAAAGATCCAAGCCGCCGAAGACGCGATCCGGCTGGCTCTGGCAAGCCGCTGGCAGGAGGCGCTTGCGGTCAATGACGACCTGATCGAGCGCTTCGGCGCCGACGAGGACATCTGCAACCGGCGCGGCAAGGCGCTCTTGGAGCTCGGCCGATTGGCGGAGGCCGAAGCCGCCTACACGGCGACCCTGGAGGCGAATCCGGGCAACCAGATCGCCAGGCGACAGTTGGCCAAGCTCCAGGAGCGGGGTTCCGCGAAAGCCAAGGTCGCGCCGGTGGCGGCCTCGGTTGACGTGGCCATCTTCACCGACGAACCGGGAAAGACCGCGATCACCAAGCTGGTCCTGGCCAAGGGAGTGGATCCCGCGGCCATCGCGCCGGGCGACCCCATCAAGGTCGAGGTAGGTGATGACCAGGTGGGGGTCAGGACCATGCGCGGCATCGACCTGGGAGGGGTCGAGCCACGACTCTCCCAGCGGATCATCAAGCTGAGCAAGAGCGGGAACCGGTACGCGGGAGCGGTGACCCATGTGGATGGGTCGGGTGTCCAGGTGATCCTGCGGGAGGTTTATCAGGCACCGGAGCTCGCCGGCACCAACTCCTTCCCGGTCCGCAAGGTCCGGGAGATCAGCTACCGACCGTACGCCAAGGAGGCGGTGGTCTCCCGAGACGAGGAGCCCCCCTCCATCGTCGACGAGGAGGATGACCCCTTGGCTCCCGCCCCGGAGCCGACCCCGGACGAGCTCGAGGAGAGCTTTGGCGAGTTCGAAGAGGTTGCCGAGGAGGCTGAGCCCGACGACGTCGACGAGGACGTGCGCCCTGAGGACGAGTACTGAGAGTTCCTGGAGCCACCGTCTCCCGGGACCAAGCCGACTGAGCGACCGCTAGCTCAAAGTCTGGTCGTCGGTCTCGCCCAGTAGCGGCCGCTCGAACACCGAGCGCAGCACCACCGAGGAGCGCGTGGTGAGCCCCGGATGAGCCTCGCGCAGCCGGGCCAGCAGCGCGGCCAGTTCGGCGGTGGAATGCATCCTCACCTTGGCCAGGTAGCAATCGTCCCCCGCCACCTCGTGCAGCTCTAGCACCGCCGGCTCGCGGGAGAGGTCCGACTCCAGCCGGAGCCGCTCTTTGGCGTTGCCGTGAGTTCTCAGCGCGATCAGCGCGGCGGTGTCCGCCGCAACCGCCGCCGGCGCCACCTGGGCCGCATACCCCAGGATCGCCCCGGCCGCTTCCAGCTTGTGTACGCGGTCGTGAACCGAGGGCGCGGAGAGCCCGACCTGCTCCCCGAGGGCGGCATAGGTGCTGCGACCATCCCGGGCCAGGCCGCGAAGCAGGGCGCGATCGATGTCGTCCATGAGATCCGATTGTACCTTAGCAATCATGGCTTGCGGCGTACAATTGTCCCTGTTCATTAGGCACAGGTCAGTTTGCTCTCCATGACTGTCAACGAAGCTCGCGCTCGGATTTCCGGCAGCCCCAACCTTCGCTCATGGGGTGCGCTGGTGGCGGTCTATCTGCTTTGGGGCTCGACCTACACCGGGATCCAGGTCGCCGTCAAGTACATCCCCGCTCTGCTGATGTCCGGCACTCGCTACCTGTTGGCCGGACTCCTGCTCTATCTGCTCGCGGGCCGGGCCGGCGGATGGCGGGGCCGGCCCGTTCGCTGGAGCAGGCCCACTCGGCAGGAGGCGCTGAGCGCGGCCGTCGTCGGGCTCTTCCTGCTGCTTGGCGGCAACGGCCTGGTGTCGCTCGGGGAGGTCAAGGTGGCGTCTGGGCTGGCCGCCCTGATGATCGCGACTGTTCCGCTTTGGATGGCGCTGATCGCGCTTTCACTCAAGGGCACCCGACGCCCGGGGCCTCTCGGCTGGTTGGGTGTGCTGCTGGGACTGGGGGGAGTCGCGGTGCTTGTGGACCCCACCGCCGGGGGCCACATCAGCCTGCTCTCAGGCGCTGGCCTCCTGGGCGCGGCCGTCCTATGGAGCATCGGCTCGCTCTACGCGCAGCGGGCTCCGCTGGCCCGCAACGTTCTGCTGGTGTCAGCAGTGGAGATGATCGTGGGTGGCCTGGCCCTGATCCTGGTCGGCTTGATCACCGGGGAGGGCTCGCAGGTGCACTGGGCGCACATCGGTCCCCCGGCCCTGCTCGCCTTCGCCTGGCTGGTCACCGGAGGGTCGATCGCCGGCTTCACCTGCTACACCTATGCCCTCAAGGTGCTGCCCTCGACCACCGTGGCGACTTATGCCTACGTCAATCCCGCGGTGGCTCTGATTCTGGGGTGGCTGATCCTAGGCCAGGGCCTGACCCCGGCGGTGGGACTGGCGGCGGTAATGATCACCCTCGGGGTGATCTTGATGGTGAGTGGCCCGGTCCTGGCCAGACGAAGAGCCAGGGAGCTGATGGCTGAGATTCCTCCCGGGTGACGCCCATCAGGAGATGCCGGATCCAGGCAACTCGCTGACGGCTGGGCGGACCTGCCCGGACCCCTGGCTCAGCAGAACTCCGAAAGCACCGGACATCACCGACGTCACCATCGGCACCGGCGTTGGCAGGCGAGTCCGGCGCGGAACCCCGGTCCAGAGCACCGGCGGCGCCTTGTCGTCGGCACTTAGAAAATGACAGTGCGCATGCTGCCGATGCGCCTGAAACCAATGCGTTCGTACATTCGAATTGCGGTGTCGTTGAAATCGTTGACGAAGAGAGTTACCCATTCGGTGTCCGCCAGCAACTGGTGGCAGAGAGTTGCCATCGCCCGGGTGGCGCGACCCTGGCGCCGCAGGGCGGGATCGGTCCAGACACCCTGAAGCTGCACCGCCTCCGGCGTCACCGACGAACACTCCGCCTTGAAGGCGACCTGCTCCCGCTCCATCCAGACGTACAGCCGGCCCCGGCGGATCAGCGCCAGCACCCGTTCGCGGTAACCCGACGGGTCGACCGACATGGGGTCGAAGCCCACCTCCTCCAAGTGCATGGCGGCACCGGCGCGCACCAGCTGTTCCAGCTCGTCGGTCCGGGCCCGCCGCAGCGGGGGAGGGTCGCTCGGCGGGGGCGCCACGGATCCCCTGTCCAGTGCGTAGTGGGGTTGCACGGCGCGGAGGGTTCTGACCGGGGGTAGTCGCGATCCCAACTGCTCCTGGAGCCGCGCCACCTGATCCTGCGGGCCGACCATCAGCTGGATCCAGGGCAGATGGGGGCGGAGCGCTCTGGCCAGGGCATCCAGATCCCGCGGATCCGGTGCCCAGGGAACCACCAGGGGACCGTGCATTACCACCCCCCGGAGGCGACGTCCCTGAGTGTGTTCCACCCCCAGCAGGGAACCCTGGCGCAGAGCTCCCTGGCGGATCTCACTGCGCAGGAACACGGTGTCCAGCGGGTGCTCCTCCAGGCAGGCCTCGACCAGTGAAGAGTCGGACGCCCACAGCTGTCGAGTCCGGGGCTGGCGGTTCAGGGCCCGCCGAAGCATGGCGGAATTATGGACTGTCGGCGGTCACCCCTGGGCTGAGATGTGACGTTCGATAGAGCCGCAGCCCGACGATCAGGATCCAGAGAAGCTCAAGGCCCAAGAAGAGACGCTCGTAAAGCCCATCTAGAGTGTGGGGACGAAAGTTGGTGTGACCCAGGAGCAGCAGGGGCAGTACCGCGGCGATTGACACAACCAGCAGCACCGGATACAGCGAGCGGAGCTGGTCGAAGTGGCGGCTGCCCACCGAAAGAGCGATGGTGGCGACCGCGGCACAGAGGAAGGCGATCAGGGCCACCACCAGATGCACCTGGCCGGCCGCAGTAACTGGCGTCCCCGGCGGATCGTCGGGGAAGAAGGCGAGGATCCCGGATCCGATTGCCCAGGCAGCCAGGAAGGCCACTCCCGTACGCAGCCGGTTGGCCCCGGGGGCGAACCTGAGCAGCGCCCAGGCGAGGGCCAGCGATAGAAAGCCCCGGATCAGGAAGTTGATGTCCATTAGCCACGAGTACGAACCCACGCCGTAGTCGCTCTCAGCCCGGTGCAGGAGACTCAGGTCTGGCCGCAGGAAGGCCAAGGCGACGTCGATGAGCACATAGATGGCGACCCCGGCCGACGCGATTAGCGCAAGTTGAGAGGTGGTGAACCGAGGCGTCGTGGTCGCGGCGGCAGTGCTCATGGTCGCTCTCCCAGTCGGACGTCCGGTTGGCGCGAAGGCGTTCTGGGAAAAGTAGCAGTCATCACTTGTGACTGTCAACTATGGTGACAACATCCGAATCCGCGCTATGCTCCGTTGGTGAAGGTCCGCCACCCCACCGCCCAAGGCGCCGCCGAACCCCATCTGGTGGTGCTGCTCAGCCGTGGCGTCCGCGCCTATCGGTCGGCGGTGCGAGCGCGCTTGCTTCGGTCCGGCTTTGACGACCTGCCCCGTTCAGGCAGCTGGGTGCTGGTGACCTTGGGCTCGGCTCCGGCGACAGTGGGCGATCTCGCTGCCCAGCTGGGAACCACCAAACAGGGGCTGAGCCGACTGAGTGACCTGATGGTCGAACGGGGATACCTGCGCCGCAGCTCGGACCCCGCTGACCACCGCCTGGTTCGCCTCGGTCTCACGGTTAGGGGCCGGGCCGCCGCTAAGAGCATCTTCGCCGCAGTAAAGGAGGTGGATCGCTCGGTTGAAAAGCAAACCGGCCCCGGGGGACGGGCGCGAGTTGAGCGGGAGCTGAGGGCCGCCTTTGGCCAAGAGGTCCAGCCCTGAGAGCTGGCTACTCAGGCGGCCCCGGAGCCTCCGGCTTTAGCCCTGCCGCGTAGCGGAAGTCTGCGAAGTAGGCGTGGGCCACCCGGTCGATCAGATCGTGGCTCAGCTCAGCCGGCTTGCCCAAATATCGGGCGGTGCTGATGATCTGCCCCACTAGGTCCCGGGGCTGGCAGCCTCGCAGGGAGCGATTTTTTGGGGCGTAGTGATTAGCCATGAGGTAGTCCACCGCGTCGTCGCGATAGTCCAGGCCTCGGTCCCGACAGACCTGGCGGAAGATGGTCCGGAACTCCTCCGGACCAGGGTCATCCACCAGCGCCTTGTAGCGCACGCGACGCAGGAACGCCTCGTCCACCAACTCTGACGGATCGAGGTTGGTGGAGAGCAGCAAGATGGTGGCATAGGGGACGCTGACCGTCGTTCCGGCTCTGGCGATGTTGAGGTGGTCAACCCCGGTCTCGAGGGGAACGATCAGGCGGTTCAGAATCTCTCTCGGGGAGATCACCTGGCGGCCGAAGTCGTCAACGTGGAAGATGCCGCCGTTGGCCTTGACCTGCAGCGGGGCCTCGTAGAAGCCGAGCACGCGGTCGAAGGCCGGCTCCAGCTGCTGCGCTCTAAGCTCGCCCCCGGTGCGGACCACCGGCCGGTAGACGAGGGTCCAGCGGCGGTCGTGCACGATTGGCGGCCCCGCCACCGGGCGGTGGTGGACCGGGTCAAATACGCGCACCACTTCGCCGTGAACGTAGAGGGCGTGGGGAATGAAGATGGGGTTGCCCAACACCGCGGCGCAGGCGTCGGCGATCGAACTCTTGCCATTGCCAGGGGGACCGAAGAGGAACAGTGCCTGCCTGGCGGTGAGCGCCGAGCCCACCACATCCACTACCGAATCGGGCAGAACCAGGTTGCCCAGCGCCTGACGCATGATCTCGGCGCTGACCTCGCCGGTGTCGGACGCGAGGCTGCGGGCGCTGGCGAGGTAGCTGTCGATTGGAACCGGAGCCGGCCCCGCGTACTGGCTCAGTTGCAATGTCTCCCGGGCCCGCTCCCGCCCTGACGCCGTCAGAACGTATTCCAGTCCCTCGGCGAAGTCCTCGTGCGCCTTGGTGGCGGCCCGGGCTCCGGTCGTGCCGCAGAAGCTCTCCTTGGAGATGAAGGCAACCGCCTCGCTGGTCAACGACCACGGCAGGCAGACCATGGCGCTCAGCTCCCGGCCCAGCACGGTGCCGTTGAAGTACAGGATCTTCAGCACAAGGTCGCACACAAACGAGAAGGGCAGGCCCAATTCGGAGAGAGTCGAGGGTGGCGCCGGGCAGAAGGCCGGTCCCTCCCCAGGCGTGGCGCGGCCGTTGGGCATCGGAGCGGCAGACCTTGAGGGAGGTGGCGCGGGGGTGGGTCGCCGGGTTGGCTGGGTGGTCATGGGGATCCTTGTTCGGGCAATCTACCGAACCGACGGCCCTCCCCGGTGGGAATGCCCACTCCTGATCTCGGGCCTTCCGATGGTTGAGGCACAGTCCGGGCTCAGTGTGCTCTCAGATTTGAGGGGATCCGGGCGCCCCAGGTTCTACTATCTGCGAGCGCCCGGGGGAAGCACCCGAGCCAGCAGGAGACGGAGTAGGGAGGGCTAGGGCTGTGCGCTCGGCGGTGCGCACCGGATCGATCTTGTTGGCGTGCCTGGCGGTCGTCACGATCAGTTCTTGTGGAGTTCCTGTGGCTGGCCGGCCCGGTAGGCCAGCACTAGCGGTGGCGACCTCCTGCAGCGCGGTGAGCGTCTACCCCAGCCCCGGCACGGCCACCGCCTCGCCGGAAACCCAGATCAGTTTTCGGGGTGCCAGCGTAGCCAGGCTTCGGGCGGCGGCCATCCAGGTGGTCGGCTCGCAAACCGGGACCCATCCAGGTCGGTTGGTCCAGGACTCTGACCACGATGGGGCCAGCTTCTATCCAACTACCCCCTTCAACGCCGGAGAGACGGTCGCGGTCAAGACCAAACTGGCCATCTGCGGCGCCAGCGGGGGAACTTGGAGTTTCGGGGTGGCCAGGCCTGCTAACCCGGCCCCGCCGGCCCCAGGCCGCCCCGCGACTCCCTCCCCATCGGTTACAGCCTCAGAGATCCAGTCGTTCCAGTCCGCGCCTACCCTGTCCCCTCCGGCCCTGACTGTGGATGTCGATCGTCTAAGCGGAGGCAATGACATCTTCCTGGCCCCCAAGGGCGGTCCTGGGCAGGCCGGGCTGATGATCGTGGACAGTCACGGTCAGCTGGTCTGGTTTGATCCCCTAGCAGCCGGCGCGCAGCCATCGGATCTCCGGATTCAGGCCTACCAGGGGCAACCCGTTCTCACCTGGTGGCAGGGCCAGGTCGGTAGCGGTCACGGAGCGGGCGTGGACTACATCGCCAATGACTCATATCAAGTGATTGCGACGGTGCGGGCCGGCAACGGCTACCAGGCCGATCTCCATGAGTTCCTGGTCACTCCACAGGGCGCCGCCTGGATCACCGCCTACAACGCAGTCGACTGGGATCTGGCTTCGGTCGGGGGCCCAAAGCATGGTGCGGTCTGGGATGGAATCGTCCAGGAAATTGACATCAAGACGGGCAACGTGCTCTTCGAGTGGCACAGCCTCGATCACATCAGCGTCACCGCGTCCTACCAGGCGCTGCCCACCCCGACCAACGCCCTTTACGACTACTTCCACGTCAACTCGATCGACCCGTCAACGCACGGGACCGTGCTCATTTCAGCTCGGAACGCCCACGCGGTATACGAGTTGAACCAGTCAACTGGGACGGTCCTCTGGCAGCTGAACGGCAAGCACAGCAGCTTTTCCATGGGACCCGGCACGAAATTCGCCTTGCAGCACGACGCCGAGTTCCAGGCGAATGGCACCCTCACCATCTTTGACGACGAGGACGTGGGTTCCAAAGGCCCGCAGGCCCGTGGCATCGTGCTCTCGCTCGACCTCCAGAAGAGAGCCGTCAGCCTCTTGCGCCGGTACACCCATCGCCCGGCACTGGACGTGCCCGCACAGGGGAACGTGCAGCTCCTTCCCGGGGGCGGAGCCCTTCTCGGTTGGGGATCAGGCTCGTTTGTGACGGAGTACGACCCGAACGGCAACGTGGTGTTCGACGCCACCTTTCCGCAGCCGACAAACAGCTATCGCGCCTACTCCTACCCTTGGGCAGCGACGCCCAACACGCTACCCGAAGAAGCAGCGACGATCAGCCCGACAGGCGACATGAGTGTCTATGCGAGCTGGAATGGGGCCACCGGAATCGCGCGCTGGCAGGTTCGGACCGGAGCTGACCCCAAACATCTCAAGGTGGTCGCCACGCGTGCCAAGGCCGGATTTGAGACAGTGGTCACGGGGCTTGCTCAGTCCAAGTATGTCGCGGTCGTGGCGTTGGACAGCCGCGGCAGGGTGCTCGCCGAATCGATTCCGGAAGCTCAGGAGCCCTCGCCGGGAGCCTGACCCCGAACCGCGCTCCGACGCTCCCCAGTGCGTGCCGTCATGCCGACTCACGCATAAATATGCAATCATTTCGGAATGTCTGGATCGGGCAATCGTGTGAGGGTAGCAGTGGCGGGCGCGACAGGATATGCCGGTGCCGGCTGTGTGAGACTCTTGCTGGATCACCCAGATGTCGAGTTGGCGGCTGTCTCGTCGCGGACCCAGGCGGGAAAGGTCCACTCCGCGACCTTCCCGGGCTCCACTTGTAACCAGGTGCTGGTGGAGTCCATTAACGCAGAAGATTGCGACTTGGTGATAAGTGCGTCAGCCCCAGGCGACGCCGCGCGCCAGTCGGAGTCGTGGCTCGCGCAAGGCGCTGTGGTGATGGATGTCTCGGCAGATTTCCGACTCCGGTCGCCAACCGCCTTCGCCAGCTGGTATGGACTGCCTCACCCCGCCCCCGAGCTCTTGTCGCAGGCAATCCTCGCCCTCCCGGAGCTCCGCCCTCAGGCCATCCCGGGGGCGCAGCTAATCGCCCTTCCCGGATGTTTTTCCACGGCCGCCATCCTAGCCTGCGGCCCGGCCGTGGAGAGACAGCTGATTGAGGCGGAGGTGGTGGTTGACGGCAAGACTGGAGTGAGCGGGGCCGGGCGTAGCGCGTCGGCGGAATACCTCTTCACCGAGCTGAACGAGTCAGTCAAGCCCTACGCGGTCACCGGGCATCGCCACCAGCCGGAGATGGAACAGGTGCTGACGGACCTGAGCGGAGCTCCCGTCACCGTGACCTTTGTTCCCCACCTGGTGCCGATGACCCGAGGTATCCAGGTCACCTGCTATCTCCGCCCGCGGGCGGGGGTGACATTGGAGCAGCTCAAAGCGGTTTACCAGGAGCGGTTTCGTGATCAGCCATTCGTGCGGATCTCTAACTCCCCGGTAAGCAGTAAGCAGACGACGAACACCAACTTGTGCTGGCTCACCCTGGCTCAGCAGGGCCGCCATTTCGTGGTGTCCGCGGTCCTTGACAACCTCGGGCGCGGCGCCTCTGCGCAGGCGGTTCAGGTGATGAACCTGCGCTTTGGCCTCGCGTCTCGCTCCGGACTGGGCGAAGCGGCCCAATGGCCATAACCGCGAAGTCGGCCGTGGGGCAGCAGGCCAGTGGCGTGACCGCCGCCCGCGGCTTCCGGGCTGCCGCCGCCAGTGCGGACGTGCGGGGGGCGGGCAGCGTTCGCCCCGACGTGGCGCTGCTGGCCAGCGACGTGCCGGCTACTGCGGCGGGAGTTTTCACCCAGAACCGAGTCAAGGCCGCGCCGGTCGTGGTTAGCCAGCTGCATCTGAAGCGCGGGATGGCCCGGGCGGTGGTGGTGAATAGCGGCAATGCCAACGCCTGCACCGGCTCACAGGGGCTGGCGGACGCCCTGCGGATGGTGCAGACGGCGGCGGACGCCGCTGAGTGCGATCCCGGAGAGGTCCTGGTGGCATCGACCGGGGTGATCGGGCGCAGCATGCCGATGGAGCGCATTCGCCAGGCGATACTGGAAGCTGGACGGCGGTTGGACGCGGGCAATGGTCACCTGGCCGCCGAAGCGATCATGACAACTGACACCAAGCCCAAGGAGACCGTCGAGCAATTCGAAGTGGGAGGGATCACCCACACCGTCGGGGGAATGGCCAAAGGCGCGGGGATGATCCATCCCGACATGGCGACCCTGTTGGCCTTCGTCACGACCGACGCCCAGGTCGCGCCGGATCTCCTGCGCGACCTGCTGCACCAGTCGGTGCGCTCCAGCTTCAACACCATCAGCGTCGACGGCGACACCAGCACCAACGATTGCTGCCTGGTGCTGGCCAATGGGGCTGCCGGCGGTCCCGAACTGCGGCGGGACACACTCGAGGCGAAGCTTTTCGCTGACTGCCTGGACTCGGTGCTGCTGGACCTGGCGGAGCAGGTCGTGGCTGACGGTGAGGGAGTCACCAAAACCTTCTCGGTGCACATTTTGGGGGCGGTCGACGAGCGCCAGGCCTCGCTGGCGGCCCGGACTGTCTCCAGCTCACCGCTGGTCAAGACCGCCGTCCATGGGGGTGATCCCAATTGGGGCCGGATCCTGATGGCCGTCGGGCGGAGCGGCGCTGAGCTGGCCCTCGACCGCTGCCGGCTGCGAATTGCCGGCCATGAGCTCTTCGCCATGGGTCGGCCGACTGGGCTGTCGTTGGAGCTGGTGGCCAAGTCACTCGATCAGACCAGAATTGCCATCGAGATCGACCTGGGAGTGGGAGAGGCTGAGGCCACCGCCTTGGGTTGTGATCTCACCTTGGACTACGTGAGGATCAATGCCGACTACTCAACCTGACGCCACCACCGACCGAGATCAGGCCACGGCGCTCAAGCGAGCCGAGGTCCTAGTTGAGGCACTGCCTTATATAAGGCGCTTCCAGGATCAGCTGGTGGTGGTCAAGCTGGGGGGCGCCGCCATGGACGAGGGCGTAGCCCGGGACACTGTCCTCCAGGATTTGGTTCTGCTGCGCTTCGTGGGCCTGCGTCCGGTTCTGGTACACGGCGGGGGCAAGGAGATCACCGCGCTGGCCGGGGCTCTCGGTCTGACAACCCAATTCGTAGACGGCCTGAGGGTCACCGACGACAAGACCATGGAGGTGGCCAAGATGGTCTTGACTGGCAAGATCAATCCCGACCTGGTGGGGGCCATCCACCGCCTCGGCGGGCGGGCCATGGGACTCTCCGGAGAGGACGGTCCCAGCATTCTGGTTCGGCGTCAGCTCGGACCCAACGGTGAAGACCTGGGCCGTGTCGGTGAGATCCAGGAGGTCAATGCCGAGCCAGTTCTCACCATCACCGAGCGGGGCATGATCCCGGTCGTCGCCTCGGTCGGCCTCGGCTACGACGGGCTTGCCTACAACGTCAATGCCGACACGGTCGCGGCGTCGCTGGCCGAGGAGCTGCACGCTAACAAGCTGCTACTCCTGACCGACGTACCCGGGGTGAAAAACCGGCAGGGGGAGTTCCAGAGCCGACTCACGGTGGACCAGGCTGAAGCGCTCTGGCGGGATGGGGCGGCCGCGGACGGAATGATCCCTAAGCTCAAAGCGGCCTGTGCGGCGGCCCGTGCGGGGGTGACGGTGCATATCGTCGACGGGCGTCAGCCTCACTCGATCCTGCTCGAGCTGCTGACCGAAGCTGGGGTCGGCACCATGATCGACCCGGTGCCGGTCGATGGCTGAACTGACGGCGGTCTCCACTGCGGCGCTGGCCGAGCAGGTGATAGTGGGCAACTACAACCGGGTACCGATCACCCTGGTTCGCGGCGAGGGCTGTTACGTCGAGACCAACGACGGCCGCCGGCTCCTGGACCTCTTGGGCGGGATCGCCGTCAATGTGCTCGGTCACTGCCACCCCGAGGTGGTCGCGGCCGCCACCGATCAGCTGCAGCGGCTGATCCACACCAGCAATCTCTACTTCACCGAACCGCAGGTCCAGCTGGCCGCGCGGTTGGTTGAGACGGCTTTTCCCGGGCGGGTCTTCTTCGGCAACAGTGGCGCCGAGGCGAACGAGGCCGCGATCAAGGTTGCCCGCAAATGGGGCCAGCTCAACCGCGGCGGCGCGTTCCACATCCTCACGCTCCAGGGCGCCTTTCATGGTCGAACGCTGGGGACTTTGGCAGCCACCGGTAATGCCCACTACAGCGACCCTTTTCGCCCCCTTCCCGACGGTTTTCGTCAGCTGCGCAAGGGGGATCTCGAGTCGGTGGAGGCGGCGCTGGCCGACTCCGAGCGGCCCCCCGTCGCAGTCCTGGTGGAACCGATCCAGGGCGAGAGCGGGGTATTCGTACTGGAGGATGACTACCTCCGAGCGCTGAGGGCACTCTGCGACCGATACCAGGCTCTTCTGATCGTCGACGAGATCCAGAGTGGTATGGGCCGCTCAGGGACCATGTGGGCCTACCAGCAGGCGGGCATCGTCCCCGACATCATGACCGTCGCCAAGGGGATCGCCGGAGGTCTGCCGCTGGGAGCCGTCCTGGTGGGAGCTCGAGCTGACGTGCTCACGCCCGGAGATCACGGGAGCACGTTCGGGGGCAATCCGGTCGCCTGCTCGGCGGCTCTGGCCGTGCTTCGAGTGCTGGAGCGAGACGACCTGCCCAAGAGGGCGGTCGAGATCGGGGCCGAGCTGCGCTCCCGGCTGCTGGCCCTCGGCGAGCAGGGGCTACCAATCGCTGAGGTGCGCGGACGCGGACTGCTGCTGGGGATCGGACTCAGTCGGCCCTTGGCTCAGGAAACTGCACGAGCGGCCCTCGGCGAGGCGATATTGATCAATCCCATCGGCGCCTCGACGATCCGGCTCGCCCCACCCCTGATCCTCGGCCAGGCTGAGGTTGAGCTGGCGGTATCCGGAATTGAGCGCGCTTTGAACACGGCCCAGGCTGCAGGGGTCGGCAGTTGACCGCTGCCATCTCGCGGGCGTCGCGCCAGTCGGTGATCCTGGAGGTTCTGCGCAGTCGCTCCGTCCAGACTCAGGCCCAGTTGGCGCAGGAGTTGCGGCGACGGCGCATCAGCGCCACCCAGGCAACCATCAGCCGGGACTTGCGCCAGCTTCGGGTCGCCCGGGTGCCGGCCGCCGACGGGCCCCGCTACCTGCCGCCAGCCGATGGGCCGGATGGGGAGGCCCGCCTGGTGGCCGCGCTGGCCTCCCAGTTGATCCAGCTTGAGGTGGTCGGGTCGATCGTCGTCCTGCGGACACTTTCCGGCGGCGCCCAGGTAGTCGCCGCAGCCGTTGACGGTCTAGCCCTGGGCCAGGTCGCGGGAAGCGTCGCAGGAGACGACACCGTTTTTGTCTTGACCCGCTCCGACGGCGGGGCCAAGGCGGTTGGGCGAAGGCTGCGTGAGGCCCAGGATCGGGGCGCCCGATGGGGCTGAAAGCGCAGGTAGTTCACCAGGGCTCTGGGAGACGACTCGAGGCCAGAGGGACCTCGTGACCGACTCCCAACGGCCCCGCTGCGTGCTGGCCTTCTCAGGCGGGCTGGACACCACCGTGGCGGTCCACTGGCTGACCCACACCCGGGGATTCGAGGTGATCACCCTCTCCGCCGACCTGGGGGAAACCGCCGATGCCGAGGTGCTCCAACGAAGGGCGCTTGGCGCCGGCGCCACGGCCGCCCACGTGGTCGATGCCAAGGAGCTGTTCCTCAGCAATTTCGTTTGGCCCACCCTTCAGGCCGGGGCCTTGTACCAGGGCGTCTACCCGCTTGCCACGGCCCTGGGCCGGCCGCTTATCGCCCGGCTCTTGGTCGAGGTGGCCCAGGAGGTGGGCGCCTCGGCGGTCGCCCACGGCTGCACCGCCAAGGGCAACGACCAGGTCCGCTTCGATGTCGCCGTCGGCGCCCTCGCCCCCGGACTGGAGGTGGTGGCGCCGCTGCGCGAGTGGCGGATGGGACGCAGCGACGAGATCGCCTACGGCGCCGAGCACGGTCTGGAGATCACCGCCACCAAGGAGAGCCCTTACAGCGTCGATGCCAATCTCTGGGGGCGAAGCGTCGAAACGGGAGTCCTGGAGGACCCTTGGATAGAGCCTCCAGCTGACGCGTTCGCCTGGACCCGAGATCCCAGGCTGGCGCCTGACCAGGGACAGGATCTGGTCATCGGCTTCGATGGAGGCGTTCCCCGGAGCCTCGACGGCGAGGCGCGCTCCCCAGCCCAGTTGGTCAGCCAGCTGAACCTGCTCGCCGGCGCCCAAGGGGTCGGCCGGATCGACCACGTGGAGGACCGGCTGGTGGGAATCAAGTCCCGCGAGGTCTACGAGGCGCCGGCGGCGGTCGTGCTCGACACCGCCCACCGAGCCCTTGAGACCCTGACCCTCTCTCGGGACGTGCTTCGCTTCAAGCGGCTAGTCGCCGACGAATGGGCCCAGCTCACTTACGACGGACTCTGGTACTCAGCGCTCCGACAGAGTCTGGGGGCCTTCGTCGCCTCCACCCAGGGATTCGTCACCGGAGAGGTCCGCCTGAGGCTGCGTCAAGGGGCCGTCACGCTGCTGGGCCGGACCAGCCCCAGCACCCTTTATCGCCGCGACCTGGCCACCTACGAGTTGGCGGGTGACCACTTCCGCCATCAGGCGGCCGAGGGCTTCCTAACCATCTTCGGGCTGCCGCTGCGCACCCAGGCGGCAGCCCAGGGGAACCTCTGGGACGAGTCCCGACCTCTTCTCCCTTCAGTGCCCCGGGGAATTGCCGGAGCTGAGCAGCATCGTTCGGACTAGGCCCTTGACGAAGCCGACTGACGGACCGGGAACCACACCGAGACCCAGCGCTCCCAAAGCTTGGGAAGGACGACTCCCCGGCCCCACCGCGCCCAAGCTGCAGGCCTTCACCACTTCGCTTCCCCAGGATCTCAAGATGGCGGCGCAGGACATCGCGGGCTCCCTCGCTCACGCCAGGGCGTTGGGTCGGGCGGGAATCCTGGACGACAAGGCGCTGCGGGCGATCGAGCGCGGTCTGCTCAAGGTAGGTCGAGAGCTCTCCCGCGGGGAGTTCACCACCCTGGCCAGTGACGAGGACATCCACATGGCGGTGGAGCGCCGGCTTACCGAGCTGGTCGGGGAGCCGGGCCAGCGGCTCCACACCGGACGCAGTCGGAACGACCAGGTCGCGCTGGACCTCCGTCTCTGGTGCCGCGCCGCGACCTGCGATCTGGTGGACGGAATTGCCGCCGTGCAGCGGGTCCTGCTCCGGCGAGCGCGCCAGAACCAGGACACGCTCCTGCCCGGATACACCCACCTCCAGAGGGCTCAGCCGGTTCAGCTGGCCCACCACCTGCTGGCTTACTTCGAAATGCTGGATCGGGATCAGGAGCGGCTGCGGGACCTGGACCGCCGAACCGACTCCTCGCCGCTGGGAGCTGGAGCTCTGGCCGGCAATACCTTGGGCGTGGACCGTCGCGGGCCGGCCCGGGAGCTGGGATTCACCAGGGTCAGCGCCAACAGCCTGGACGCGGTGTCGGATCGCGACTTCGTGGCAGAGCTCATCTTTGCCTGCGCCCTGGTAGCGGTTCACCTTTCGCGGCTCTGTGAGGACTTGGTGATCTGGAACAGCCGGGAGTTCTCCTTCATCACACTGCCCGACCACTGGGCCACCGGCTCCAGCCTCATGCCCCAGAAGAAGAATCCCGACGTCCTGGAGTTGGTGCGAGGGCGCACCGGCCGGCCGGTCGCTGGTCTGATGGGAGTCCTGACCGTGCTCAAGGGATTGCCACTCAGTTACGACCGGGACCTGCAGGAGGACCGACAGCACCTCTTCATGGCGGTGGGCTCCGTTCAGGAGAGCCTGGTAGTGCTGGCGGAGCTGCTCGGCGCCGTCCGGTTCAATCGCCCGGCGCTCGCCGCAGCCGCCGCGGATCCGGAGCTGCTGGCGACCGACCTCGCCGAATGGCTGGTCGGCCGGGGCGTTCCCTTTCGACTGGCCCACGGGATGGTCGCCCGGCTGGTGCGCGAGGCCGACTCGCGGCGCCTGGGCCTGGATGAGGTGGTACGGGAAGCCTGGCAGCGACTGGGTTTCTCGTCGGAGTCCGACGGGCAACAGCTCTTTGAGCCGAGTCGCTCACTGCGGCAGCGCGAGCAGCCGGGCTCGCCCGGGCCCAGCCGCACCCGGGCCGCCATCGCCGACGCCGCCCTACGGGTGGCTGACCACCGGGCGTGGGCCCGATCGCTCCGGCGCCGCCTCCCTGCCTGAGAACGCCGCTACTTGTTAGCATCGAGTCAACCTTGGTCGTCGGGGATCAACTGGTAGGAAGGTGTACCGAAAGCTCTATTTGCCGGTCGATAACTCCGACCACTCGGTCGCCGCTTCCGAAGTGGCGATACGGCTGGCCAAGTCCAGCGGGGCCGAGATCATCGGTTCCCACGTGTACGCGGCACGGCTGCACGACTACCGCTTCAAGCAGATGGAATACACCCTCCCTGAGGAGTACCAGGACGAGGCGGAGCTGGAGCGCCAGCGCAAGATCCACGACAGCCTGATCACCAGCGGCCTGCAGCTCATCTCCGACTCGTATCTGGACACCACCCAGAAGCGCTGCCTTGAAGAAGGGATCAGGTTCACCCCCAAAACCTTCGACGGCAAGAACTGGGAGGTGCTGGTCAAGGACATCAACGAGTCCGACTACGACCTGGTGCTGATGGGCGCCTGCGGCTTGGGGCAGGTCAAAGAGACCCAGATCGGGACCTGTGTCGATCGGGTCGTTCGGCGCGCCCACAAGGACACCCTGGTGGTCCGGCACCGCGAGGGTCGCGAACCGCTGGACGGCCCCATCGTGGTGGCCATCGACGGCTCGCCGCAGTCGTTCGCCGGGCTCCGCACCGCCCTGGAGCTAGGCCGAGCCCTGGACCTTCCGGTCGAGGCGGTTTCGGTCTACGACCCCTACCTGCACTACGTGCTCTTCAACGGCATCGTGGGCGTGCTCTCCGAGAAGGCGAGCAAGGTCTTCCGGTTCAAGGAGCAGGAAGCGCTTCACGAGGAGATCATCGACACCGGGCTGGCCATGATCTACTCGTCCCACCTCAAAGTCGCGAGGGACGTCGCCAAGGCTGAGGGAGTCGATCTGCCGATCACCCTCCTTGACGGCAAGGCCTTCGAGCAGGTCCTGCGTTACGTCAGGGAGAAGGACGCATCCTTGCTGGTCTGCGGCCGGATTGGGGTCCACTCCGATCAGGGCATGGATCTGGGTGGCAACACCGAAAACCTGCTCCGGCTGGCCCCCTGCAGCGTATTGCTCTCGTCCCGCACCTACGTGCCCCCGATCGACGTGCGGGGAGCGGCCTCGGTGGTCTGGACCCCGGAGGCGAACTCGGTGATCGAGCGTATTCCCTGCTCGGCCCAGGGTCTCTCCCGGACCGCTGTGCTGCGCTGGGCGATGGAGCGCGGCCACTCGATCATCTCTCAGGACATAGTCACCGCCGCCCTGGGCGACATCCTTCCCCCGGAGGCCTCGGTGGCGATTGGGGTTCCCGTACCCAAGCGGTCCGGAGTCGAGGTCGATTTTGAGGTCCACATCTGTCGTGAGTGCGGCTACACCGCACGGGGAGTGCGACCGGTCGGCTGCCCGGTCTGCGGAGGTGCCCAGGACCAGTTCTCCAAGGTTGACCACCAGAGCCTGATGGAGGCCGCGGCCGCGGAGGGTGAGGTCACCGAGGAGCTTACCTTCGACAACCGCAAGATCGGCTGGTCCAACGATGCGCGCACTCTGCTGCACGAGATGCCGGCCGGATATCTGCGGCGTCGGATCAAGGCGAAGGTGGAGAAGGTCGCTAGGACCAGGCGGCTTTCGGTCGTGACGATGCAGGTGGCGGCGCCTTTGATCGAGCCCGAGCTGGGTCGCTCTGCCAATGCCCAACCCCACCGTACCCCGTTGGACGGAGAGTCAGCGGAAGTGGCGGCCACGGTGGAGCCGGGTTCCGGTTTCGACGGCGCGACACCGGAGTCCGGCGATGTCGACCGGGCGCTCCTCACCTACGCCGCCGGCGGCCGGGGTGGGCGATTCATACCTCGGGAGGCGTCGCCGACGATAGCCCGGTTGCGGCCAAGGGAGGAGGGCACTACGCCGGGATTCGCCCGCTCTCCTGAGCTTGCCTCAGAGGAACTCGCCGTGGGCACCCTGGAGCTGGGTGCCGAGGGGGCGAAGTGTCCGGTCCATCGCGAGGACGACGAATAGCCGGTCGGCGCCGGACGAACTAGCCGGGCCCGCGCTCGCCGTACCGAGCCTATCCAGCGTCACGCCACCACCACCCGGACATTTCTGATCGCCCGCTCTGAGGCTCGTCAGCCGGTCAGAGACGGTCTCCCAGCGGGAGCGCAACGTCGCAGATCAGTTCGTCGTCGGTGATCGAGTCGGGTTCGGCTAGATAAACCTCCCGACAGGACAATCGACTGCCGAGACGGGCGGCCACCTCAGGCGAGCAGGCCACCGCGTCGTAGGCGGCGAGGATCGCCGGGTACGCCCACTCCGACTGGTGATAGTCGTGAGCGCCCCGTCGTGCGCCGGTTCGGTGCGGATCCCGATGAGATCCGACGGCTCGATCTGGCCTGGGCAGGCGAGCGTCGCCTCCAGCGGCCCGTCACTGTCCTGGTCGACGATGCCGTGAAAGATCAGGCTGAATGGTCCGGTCGGTGCGGCACCGCCCAGGTGCTCGGCGAACGCCCGCTTCGCCTCCCGAGCGAAGGCATCGGTCTCGAATGCTCGCAGCCGGCGCTGGATCGACATGACTCGGCGGGCGGGGACATGGCGGGTCTGAACGGTGAACATCGGGCTTTCTACCTCTCTCAAAATCGCGTGAAGATGGCGGACTAGGGTTCGGCGGCTGGTGTGGCGAGCCTCCAATTCGGTCAGGTGCGAGTTGAGTCGCTGGGCGGCGAGCTCGTGGTCCTGGCCCAGATCGGCGAGCAACCATCCGATCTCGGCCAGGCTCATGTCGACCCCGCGCAGCATGGCGATCAGGCGGGCGGTGGGCAGCTGGTCGACCCGGTAGCGGCGGTACCCGTTCGAGGGATCGACCTCCCCCGGCCGGAGTAGACCGATCTGGTCGTAGATCCGAAGCGCCTTGGCACTCAGCCGAGACTGACGCGTGAACTCACCACTGCTGAGCGTTTGGTTAGGCCGTGGGGTGAGCATGACTCGATCGTCCTCCCTGCCCCACGGGCCGGGTCAAGGGCGAGTAGGGCCGAACTGCTGCGTGCTCATTAGGCGCAGACGCTCAGGGTCGAGCAGCCACCGACACTTTCCGACTCTCTCCAGAGCGCTCACTCTTCCTCATCTGGCTCGTCGTCGGGGTGCTCCTCACTGAATTGGCCAAGCAACGATGGGCTGCCTTCCTCCCAGGAGAAGATGGCACCGCAATCGGGGCACTCCAGGTCCGCACCCGGATCGTGGTCCTCCGGGGAGAGCAGAGACGCGCCACAGGCCGGGCAGCGCAAGGTCGGGGCTGGCGCGTACCGGTTATCTCGGGCTGCCGCGCTGGCGGCCGCCGCCAGGTCGATGGCAATGGACTGGCACTCGGAGCAGCGGAAGGTTGCCACCCGATCCTGGTGGGTCAGGTAGCGGCCGGTGCTGTCCACGAATACCGGGGCCCCCAGGATCTCGAACCTTCCCCCACGGCAACCCGAGGGACAGACCAGATGGCGTCCGGTGTTCGGGGGCAGCTCAACCCTCCCCGGAGGTGAAGACCGGCCGGTGCCAGCCGGTTGGCCCCTCTCCCGCCCGGAGGATCTCCGTGTAGAGCTGGTCGAGATCCGCCTGGGTGAAGAGGTCGGCCACCCGAGCCCGAAGCCGGGCCGCACCGTCGCAGCCCTTGATCGCCCAGACCACGAACTTGCGACTCAGTCGAACCCCGCGCTGCTCACCGTGATGGACAACCATGGCGTCCCAGTGACGCTTGGCCAGTCGCAGGCGGTTCTCGAAGTCGGGGGTGGGACCTGGCTCCCCCCAGCGCAGCTGACTCACCGTCTGCTCCAGGAAGTTCCAGTCGCCGAGCATCCCTCGGGCGACCACAACTCCGTCCACCGCCCCAGCTCTGATTCGGCCCTCGATGAGAGCCGTGTCCCGGACGTCACCCGAGCCCAGGACGGGGATGTGGCGCACCGCCTCCTTGACCCTGGCGATCTCGTCCCAATCGGCGAATCCTGTGTACTTCTGGCAGCGGGTGCGCCCGTGAACTGTGACCGCGGCCACCCCCACGTCCTCCAGAGCCCGCGAGAGTTCCGGAGCGTTGATCGACTGGTAGTCCCAGCCGAGCCGCATCTTGGCCGTGACCGGAACATCGACTGCCCTGACCATCGCCTCCAGCACCGCCACCGTGCGAGAGATCTTGCGGGCCAGCGCCGCTCCAGAGCCGAGACGGACCACCTTCGGCACCGGGCAGCCCAGATTGACGTCGACAGTGTCGGCGCCCAGCTCGACGCAGATCTGGGCCGCGTCCGCCATCATCTGGGGGTCGTTGCCAACGAGCTGGGCCGCCACCGGCTGCTCCTCCGGGCCCAGGTCCAAAAGCCGCTCCGCGACTCCTTCCGGGGCTCTGACCAGGGCCGCCGCCGCGGTCATCTCCGTGCACGTGAGGCCGACCCCCATCTCCCGGGCGAAGGCTCGAAAGGGACGGTCGGTGATCCCGACCATGGGCGCGATGAAGATCGGAGTGGACAGCTCCAGGCTGCCGATCCGCAGGGTCGCAGGGTGCCGAGCCGTCGGATTCGGCAGCGGCGTCGGATAGGTCACGGACAAGGTCAGGAATGCCTCCAGGACGGGTGGTGGGAAGGGGACTCAACTGCGGACCAGCTTCCATGATCGCGGAAGTGGGGCCGAGCCGCCGCCCGTCGCCTCTAAATAAGGTGGCGCAGGACGGCCAGGACGCTCACCAGCAGGAGCAGGCAAAAGAGCGCCCACAGGAGGCAGCAGCTGGCGAGCGGGAGCCCGCAGCAGAATCCCGGCATCCAGGCAAACGGAGGCTTGCCCCGAGGTTGATAGTTGTAGCGGTAGACACGCGGCACGAGCAGATGATCTCATCCCGGGCCGACCACGGTCAGGGGCTCGCAGGGTAGCACCGATATAGTCGGCAGCACTCAGGAACTGCCCAAACCGGTGCGGAGGAAGTCGCTTGCTGCTGGCCATCGATGTCGGCAACTCCAACATGACGCTGGGGCTCTTCGACGGCGAGGAGCTGCAGACCCATGGGCGTTTCACGACCAGGCGCGACGCCACCCCCGACGAGCTTGGTGGTCAGCTGCTGACCTTTCTTGGCCAGCGCGGTGTCTCCGCCAAGGTCGAGGCGATCGCGGTCAGCAGCGTGGTCCCCAGTCTGAGCCAGCCGCTGGCGGAGATGGCCCAGAGCTACTTCGGCCTGGAGGCGCTGATGGTCGGCCCCGGCACCCGGACCGGGATGGAGATCCACTACGACCCCGCCCGGGATGTCGGGGCCGACCGGATCGTCACCGCCGTCGGAGTCCAGCACCGCTACGGCGGACCGGCGATCATGGTCAGCTTCGGCACGGCCACCGTCTTCGACGCCATCGACGAGAACGGCAGTTACCTGGGCGGCGCCATCGCCCCGGGGATCCAGCTCTCGGTCGATGCTCTCTTCGCCAGGGCGGCGCGGCTGCCCCGGGTGGATCTGGTCGCCCCCGGCAGGGTGCTGGGCAGGACCACGGTGACCTCCATGCAGGCAGGGATCATGTACGGCGCGGCGGCTCAGGCGGAGGGGATGATCGCCCGGATCCGCCAGGAGGTCCCGGGCGAGCCCAAGGTGGTCGCGACCGGCGGACTGGCTCCGTTGGTCGCCCCGCTGGTAAAGGGGGTGGACGTGATCGACCCCTTGGTGCTGCTGGAAGGGCTGCGGGTCCTGGAGCTGCTCAACCGCAGCCACGACTGAACCCGGCTTAATCAAAAAGGGCGCCCCCCGAAAGGGACGCCCCGAGAGGGGGGGGCAATGTTGAGAGCCTGGAGATCGCATCTCCTTGGGCTGGACTTAGCCTAGCACCGAACGTATAGGCGGGCAAATTCCGAAGTGGTGAAGGAATCGATACGGGAATGTGGAGGCGCCGGGATCCGGTGACGGTCCCCTGGGAGGTCGTTTGGTAGTGATTGGTATCCGGTTGCCGCCTGACGACCCTACTGTTATCTGTTGCTCTGGGCTTGCCCAGGGGGCAGGCGTTCGGTAGACTTCGCATCCCCGGCCCGCCGCCACGGGATAGCGGAGCGGGCTTCGGAAGTCGCGTCGGCTCAGGTCGGCAAGGAGCAAGTGAGAAGCAATGCAGGAGAAGCCGGTACTCCTTACCCAAACGGGTCTGGACAAGCTGCGCGAGGAGCTCAATCACCTGGTGAACGAGCGGCGCCAGGAGATCGCGCAGCGGATCAAGACCGCCAAGGAATTCGGCGACCTCAGCGAGAACGCTGAGTACGAGGACGCCAAGAACGAGCAGGGCTTCGTGGAGGGGCGAATCCTCACCTTGGAGCAGATGATTCGCAACGCCAGCCTGATCGAGACCGATGACCACAAGGACGGCTCGGTTCAGCTCGGCTCATCGGTCAAGGTCAAGGACGAGTTCGGCGAGATGACCTACACCATCGTCGGGCCAGCTGAAGCCGATGCGGGCTCGGGCCGGATCTCGTTGGAGTCGCCGGTCGGCAAGGCTCTGCTGGGGCGCCGATCCGGAGAGAAGATCGACGTCGAGACACCCGGGGGCGCCCGCCAGGTCCAGATCCTCAAGGTGGCGTGACCCAGCGACCGCCCACAGGCGGTAAGGCGCTGGCGGAGATCGTCGCCGAGCGCAAGCGAAAAGCGGAGAGACTCAGCCAGGCAGGCACGCCGCCCTGGGGAGTCGATTTCACTCCCACCGCCAGCTGCCGGGAGGCATCGGAGCGGGCGCCAGAAGTACCGGACGAGCTCGGCGACCGGGTCGCCGTAGCTGGGCGCATATTGGGCGCTCGCTCATCAGGCGGAATCGCCTTCGCCGACTGCAGTGATGAGAGCGGCACCCTACAGCTGATGGCCAGCCGGGATGACCCCGCCGGTGATCTGGTCGACCAACTGGAAGAGCTCGACTTCGGAGACATCGTCGGTGCCGAGGGCCAGCTGACTAGGACCAAGCGCGGCCAGCCCTCGCTACGGGTCGCCCAGCTCACCCTGCTGGCCAAGGCTCTGAGACCCCCCGTGGGTAAGAATCGGGGGTTCGTCGAGGTGGAGCAGAAGTACCGGCGCCGCTACCTGGACCTGCTCTCCGATCCCAACCAGCGGGAGATCTTTCGCCAGCGCACCGAGGTCATCAGGGCACTCCGCCGGGTCCTCGACGGGCGCGGCTTCCTCGAGGTTGAGACTCCCGTCCTACAGGTCATCCCCGGGGGCGGTCAGGCGCGGCCCTTCCGCACCCATCACCACTCGCTGGACTCCGATCTGTATCTGCGGATCGCTCTCGAGCTCTACCTGAAGAGGCTGCTGGTGGGAGGTTTTGAGCGGGTCTATGAGCTGGGTCGCGCCTTTCGCAACGAGGGCCTCTCACCTCGCCACAATCCCGAGTTCACCATGCTGGAGGCCTACCAGGCCTACGCCAACCTGGAGTCGATGAAGGAGCTCTGCCAAGAGCTGGTGCTGGCGGCTGTCGCGACGGCACCCGGGGAGGACGGGCTGGAAACCGAGCAGGGCGCGATCTCCCTGGAGCCTCCCTTTCCCTCTCGGACCATGCCGGATCTGGTGCACGAGTTGACGGGGCTGGACCTCGACGGCCTCTGGGGAGCGCCAGAGCGGATGGTGGAGGAGGCGCGCCGGCTCAACGTCGAGATCCCGACCGGGGCCTCGTCTGGGAGGGTGCTCTACGCCATCTACGAGCAGTTAGTGGAGCCGAACCTGAGGGGACCTCTCTTCGTCACCGACTACCCTGTCGAGGTCTCTCCCCTGGCCCGCCTCAGCCCCGATTCCAGATTCGTCGAGCGCTTCGAGCTGGTGGTGGCGGGCCGCGAGCTGGCCAATGCCTTCTCCGAGCTAAACGATCCGCTGGACCAGCGGCGCCGTCTCGACGAACAGGCCCGGCTTCGGGCTGCCGGCGATTTTGAGGCCCAGCCATTCGACGAGGACTTCGTCGAGGCGCTGGAGCACGGCATGCCTCCGGCGGGGGGGATCGGGATCGGGGTAGACCGGCTGGTCATGATGGTGACCGGGGCCAAGACCATCCGGGACGTGCTGCTCTTTCCGACCCTGCGGCCCCAGGGCTCCGGCGACGGCCAGGCAGCTCCGGACGGCTCCGTACCGCCTTCCGCCTAACCTTTAAAGAATGCTCGCCCTCAGCTTCATCCGTGAGAACCCAGAACTGGTGCGCCAGGGTGCCCTGCGGAAGGGTGAGCCCGCCCCGGTCGACGAGATCTTGGAGCTGGACCGCAAGCATCGCCAGCTGCTGGGGGAGGAGGAGGGGGCCCGGGCCCAGATGAACTCGCGCTCAGCCGGGTTAGGCGGCGGTGAGGTGGACTCTGTGCGTGCCGAGCTGGGTCATTTGAAGGGGAAGATCCAGAAGCTCCAGGAGGATCGCCGAGTGATCCAAGAGCGGCTCAACGGGTTGCTGCTGCTGGTGCCCAATCTGCCCCACGAGTCGGTTCCCGACGGCACTACAGACGATGACAACGTAGTGGTTCGCACCTGGGGTGAGCCGCCTCGGTTCGATTTTCAGCCCAAGTCCCACTTCGACCTGGGCGAGGCGCTTGGCATCTTCGACTTCGAGCGGGCGGTCAAGATCTCGGGAAGCCGGTTCGCCCTGCTCAGAGGCGAGGGAGCGCGGCTGGAACGGGGAATGGCCCAGATGATGCTGGACATGGCGACCCGAGACCACGGCTATACCGAGATCGCGCCGCCTTACCTGGTGAATCGGGACTGCATGGTCGGAACCGGCAATCTGCCCAAGTTCGAGGAGGACGCCTTCCATGTGGTGGAGGGGGATCGCTTTCTCATCCCTACCGCCGAGGTTCCGATGACCAACCTCTATCGGGATGAGATCCTCTCTGCCGACCAGCTGCCTATCCGACTCGTCGCCTGGACCCCTTGCTGGCGCAGCGAGGCCGGCGCCCCCGGAAAGGACACCCGGGGATACATCCGGCTGCACCAGTTCTCCAAAGTGGAGCTGGTGAAGTTCGTTCGACCGGAGAACTCCATGGAGGAGCTGGAGGGACTGGTGGGGGACGCGGAATCGGTCCTGCAGGCGCTCGGGCTCCACTACCGGGTGCGCCTGATGTGTGCCGGGGACATGGGGTTCGCCCAGTGGAAGAAGTACGACATCGACGCCTGGGCGCCCGGGATGAACCGTTTTCTGGAGGTCTCATCCTGCTCGGTCTTCGGAGATTTCCAGGCACGCCGAGCCAGCATCCGTTTCCGCTCAGGCCAGGGCAAGCCGGAGTTCCTGCACACCCTCAACGGCAGCGCTCTGGCCCTGCCCAGAACCTTCGACTGCCTGCTGGAGACCTATCAGACTGGGCGCGGCACGGTGGTGATTCCTGACGCGCTCTCGCCATATCTGGGGCCGCTTACCGAGATCTCCTAGCTGGGGAAAGGGGCTCTGGTGAAGGCTCTCGCACAAGATTCGGCAGTTCGGTGCACGCCTCGTCGCGGGGACGGCGAGCTTCGTTCAACCGTAGCTGGCTACATCAAGTAGCCGTGGGGAGCGGTCCCCGCTAACGGGCTGCTGGCCGGTCTGCTACCGTGGCTCAAAGTGGGATTCCTAATTGCGCTGATCGTGATCGTGGTCCTGGCGCTCGGCCTGAGCCGGTCCACCGTTCGCGTCGTCCAACAGGGGCAGAAGGGAGTCGTTAAGCGGCTCGGTAAGTTCCATGTCACGCGCAATCCCGGATTGGTGTTCATGGTCCCGATGGTGGACAGCATGATCCGGGTCGACATGCGCGAGGTCCCTCGCCGCGGCGACAAGCAGGACGTCATCACCAAAGACAACGTCGCGGTCGGGGTGAGCGCGACCATCTTCCACCAGGTGATCGACGTCAACAAGGCGCTCTTCGAAGTGCAGGACTATCAGGTCGCGATTGATCAGATCAGCCGGACGGCGCTGCGGGCGGTCTTCGGCACCATGAGCCTGGACGAAGCCCTCTCGGAGCGACAGCGAATCAACGCCGATTTGGCAGCTCACATCGCCGATGCGACTGAGAAGTGGGGGGTCCGGGTAAACCGGATCGAGGTGCTCGACATCATCCCGCCCACCAACATCCTGAGGGCGATGGAGGAGCAGAAAGAAGCTGACCAGCACAAGCGGTCGGTCATCCTCCAGTCGGAAGGAGATAAGCAGGCGGCCATAAATCAAGCCGAAGGTGAGGCTCAAGCCAACATCACCAGGGCCACCGCCCAGCGACAGGCGACCATTCTCGCCGCCGAGGGCCGCAAGCAGGCGCAGATCCTCGAGGCCGAGGGCAACCAGGAGGCCCAGAAGTTGGACGCCCTCGGTGAGGCCTCCGCGATCGGAGCTGTCTTCGAAGCGATCCATGACGGCAGGGCCACCCCAGAAGTGCTGGCGTTCTGGCAGCTGAAGAACCTGGCGACGTTGGCGGATAGTCCCAACGCCAAGTTGGTGGTCCCGACCGACTTCGCCGGACTCATGGGTGCCGCCAAGGCTCTATTGATGGCGACCGAGTCGGACAGCAATGGCGGGGGAGCGGCAGCGTCAGTTGCTGGGTCCAAATCGGCACCGGAGCCCGCAGTCCCATCTTCGCCGGCGCGGGCCCTGCCCAACGGGGGCAGACGCGCTCCCAAACGCTAGGTGAGCGAGCGAGTCCGGCTCGTTATGGAGACGTTGGCCCGACCGTGATCAACGGAATCGAGAGGATGATCGGGGAGGAGGCGGTGGTCTCGGTCGCGATCCCCGGCAGGATTCACCTGGGGTCGGTGCGGGCCCGGGGGGAGGAGTGGCCGGCTCTCAGTGCCGTCGGCGATCCGATCGCAGCAGGTGTGATCGTGTTGGTGATGGAGGTCCGGGACGGTCATCTGGTGGTGACTCCCAGTGCATCCTAGCCACCGAGTTTGCACTGTCTCTTCACACACCGCGACCCCACGGACGGTTCGATGCGTGAGGCACAACCTGGCGTAGTTGGCGTAGCTGGCGTATAATCGGCCGATGACCAGCGAGGTGACCGAGCTATCCGTCAGCCAGGCGCGGGACAAGTTTTCCGACGCCGTGAATCGGGCCGCCTTCGGCGGAGAGATCACCTACGTCACTCGGGGCCGGGGCCAACAGCGTGCAGCTGCGATCGTGCCAGCCGAACTCGTGGAGCGCTATGAGGCGATGATTGACCTCGAGGACGGTCGCGTCGCACAGGAGCGGCTGGCGGAGCTAGACGCTGGGCGCACGACCGCAATACGATCAGATGAGGTGGCCCGGGCACTCGGGTTGTGACCGGTGCTTGGGGCCCTTACCAGGTTCGGTACGACCCCAAAGCACTAAAGGAATTGTCGAAGCTCGACAAGCCCGTGGCTCGCCGAATCGTCGGGGCCGTCGATCGGTTGAAAGCTGACCCCCGACCCAGGGGAGCCCGGCCTCTCGTCGACTTTCCCGATTTGTGGCGGCTCAGGCTCGGCGACTATCGGGTGATCTACACAATCAGGGACGCCGAACTTTTGGTCCTAGCCCTGCGAATAGCCCATCGGCGCGGCGTCTACCGTAGCCTGTGACCCGCCCCCGAGTCTGCCTGACCTAGTTACTGGGTAGCGTTACCGTGCCCGCTTGCCGTCGTTCGTACCCGAACCTTGCGGTAACCGTGGGCGGACACCTACGCTCCAAGGAAGTGGCTAGCCAACCCCCAGTGCATCCGGATGGAAGACGTCGTGCCAGCGGCGAGGGAATGGTTCGCCGACGTGCCGACGGGCGGTGGGTCGCGGCGATCACTCGGGCGGACGGCCATCGCAAACACTTCTACGAGAGGTCTCGGACCGAGGTTGGTCATCGGACTTCCGAAGCCGTTTCCGGGCGAGACCCGGGAGGTTGTCACTGGGAGGGAGAGGCGACTACAAAGCAGTTCCTGTTCGATCTCAAAACAAGCTCCGAGGAGGGATGGCAGAGCGGTTGATTGCGGCGGTCTTGAAAACCGCTGAGGCGGCAACGCTTCCGGGGGTTCGAATCCCTCTCCCTCCGCCATTTTTGATCTCGAAAGTGACTTCAAATCAGTAGCCCTGAGTCCGGCAAGCTAGCCAGTAAACGGCCCAAATCGCGCAGTGACGCGAAGTGGCGCGCAACGAAATGGGCTACAGTATTGGGCTACAGGATCAGGAGGTCGCGATGATGGCCTGACCCCCTTGAACTGATCCGGGGTATGTGAGAGTTTCTCAAGGGCCCAGCAGGGCCAGGAGGAACTCGGATGAAGGGTCGGAAGCACACGCCCGAGCAGATCGTGCGGAAGCTGCGGGAAGGCGAGCGTCTGCTGGGCGAGGGCCAGGATCTGGCGGAGGTGGCCAAGGCGCTGGAGATCAGTGAGGCCACCTTCCACCGCTGGCGGAACCAGTACGGAGGGATGAAGGCCAACGATGCCAAGGAGCTGCGCCAGCTGCGAGACGAGAACCACCGTCTGAAGCGGATGGTGGCAGACAGAGAGTTGCAGATCGAGATGCTCAAGGAGATATCCCGGGGAAACTTCTGAGCCCGGCTCGGCGCCGGGCAGCAGTACTGCACCTGATCGAGATCTTCAACACCAGTGAGCGCCAGGCGTGCCGGGCAGTGAGCCAACCGAGAGCGACCCAGAGGCGGCCACCAAGGCCGGGGGCAGCCCCGGAGGAGCTGCTGCGGCAGCGACTCCGAGAGATCTCCAAGACGTGGCCGAGATGGGGTTTCAGGAGGGCTGGGGCGGTGCTGCGCACTGACGGCTGGAAGGTGAACCACAAGCGAGTCCAGCGACTGTGGCGGGAAGAGGGACTGCGAGTGCCGCCGCATTCACCCAAGCGGCGGCGATTGGGCAACAGCACGGTGCCGGCGCGACGGTTGCAGGCGGAACGACCCAACCAGGTGTGGGCGCTGGACTTCATGTTCGACACCACCGCCGACGGCCGACCCTTCAAGGTGCTCTCGATGTGCGACGAGTTCACCCGGGAGAGCGTGGGCGGCCGGCTGGGCCGGTCCATTACCGCCGACGACGTGGTTGCCGTGCTGGACCAGCTCCGCCTGCAGCGTGGTGCTCCCGAATACCTCCGCTGCGACAACGGTCCGGAGTTCATCGCCCAGGCCATCCGGGACTGGTGCGGCTTCTCCGGGACCGGAAACCAGCTTCATTGACCCGGGCTCGCCCTGGCAGAACGCCTATTTGGAGAGCTTCAACGGCAAAGCCCGGGACGAGCTATTCGCCCGGGAGATCTTCGACTCCATCTTGGAGGCGCGGGTCCTCTACGAGGACTGGCGCCACGCCTACAATCTGCACCGTCCCCACCGTTCGCTGGGGCTGCAGTCGCCTGCGCTCTTCGCAGCGGCTTTCAACAACCAGAAACTCTTACCCGGTCTTGATCTGGCCCCCCTTTTCTGGACTCGGTTTGTGAGAATCGAGCCGTTCAGAAGGGGAGATGGTGATGCCCAAGGTGTATGCCGCGGAGTTCCGGCGGCGGGCCGTTGCTCTGGCCAGGTCTGGGCGACCTATCGGGCAGCTGGCAACTGATCTCAAGGTCAGCGAGGCGACCCTGTTTCGCTGGGTTGCCCAGGATCAGATAGATCGGGGAGAGCGGCCCGGACTACCGACCGTCGAGCGTGTGGAGCTCGCTCAGGCTAGAAAGCGAATCAGGGAGCTAGAGACGGAGCTGGAGATCACCAAGAAGGCTTCTGTCCTGTTCAGCGAGGGGGAGGTGCGCCCAAAAGGAAGTTCCCGGTGATCGCGCTCCTGGTGGACTTGGGCCCAGTCCGGCTGCGGCCTCTGGCTGGCCGGCGGCACCGCCGCCCGGCGGTACAGCCGGGCCTCCAACTCGCGGTCGTCCATCCCTCCCGGAAGAGGCCACTCCAGCCCAGCTCTGGCCGCCCGGGATAGGCAATCCGCCACCGTGGTGTAGGGAACTCCGGTTGCGGTCGCGGCCCGGTGCCGGCTCAGCCCTTCCCCAAGGACCAGTCTGAGAACTTCTCTGATCTTGCGCATGGCGATTCGGGGTCGGGGCATCGGCATCTCTCCTCGGACATCCAACTCGGACTGCCTGAAGAGGGTGCCTTGCCCTCCTCACCTCACGCCGCCGCTCCACCTCCCCTCAGGGTGATCGGATTGCTCCGAAACGACCGATCGGATTCAACCGAAACAGCTGATCGGATTCCCCCGAAACGACCGATCGGATTGCTCCGAAATACGCATGTGGGCCGGAGTTTCTTCCATTCTTCCGCGAACACTTTGGCTCATGAACAGGAGGGAACGGCGGCTGACGATGGAGCGTTCGTGGAGTTGGTAAACCTCGACATCCGAGGACCTGGTCGCCGCTGTTCAAGGGCAGCTGGCTGAACTCGACGGACTCGGTTCGCATTCCCCATTACTCCCCGTCACGCCGGATTCCGCGCTACCTCCAGGCGGGAAGCGGTACCGCCACGATCGCTCGCTCAGTCCTGCCGGTCGGAAGTATCCGGATTTGGCCGGCACGTCTGTCGAGCGCCGGCCAGAACCTGATCGCGCCATCACTGACGTTCTGTGAGTCGACGAATGTACCGTCAGTCACCGAGCCCAGATAGCTGTTCCCGCAGTCATCCTCGGCCCACCATGCAAGCGGTGCTTCGGGTTCCAACCCGTCGAAGGGTGCGTCGACAAGCTGCCAAGCTGGCGAGGCCCTTACGTATACGTCGAAGGACTCCTCCGATGACACCAGTCCCTCCATGCTGATCGCCGTGCCCTCTACTGGGGGACACAACGCGCCCACGCCCGCGGCTCCCGTCGGACCGATTCGATTCGCCCAGCCATGCAGCAAAGAACGCCACCGAGGCGGCAGTTCGCCCGCACCCGCGCCAGGGTCACAAAAGCACTTAGCAACCCGGCGCACGAGAGAGATGACGGACGAATCGGGCGTCAGGGCATGAGCCGCCACGAGTGTCTGAATGCTGACGTCCACCAGTGGAAGCGGGCCAGGAAGCGGAGAGTATCTAAAGTACGTGGATATCCTTTGCCAAAGGTGTTGCTCCGCCGGATCCGCTTGGGGCAGGCGTTCAAGCTCACCGTCGGCGTGGACTCGCTTAGGTGCAGTCAAAAGGCGTGTGGTACCCTGATCAATCCACTCAGTCGCTGGGGAAAGTGCTGTGGAAGCAATCAGGCGGTGCCGACCGGTGCTTGAGACATCCACTGCCGCCTCTTGCCCCTGGTCGTCCTTTAGCACGATCCGAGTTAGCGGGATGCCTTGGCGGCGACCCCACCGGCCAGTGCGCCGTTCGGGAGAGGCCGCGGCAACTTGCAGAACTACGACTGTCTCACGAGACCCC